>CANKMW010000105.1 GCA_947483555.1 Myxococcales bacterium | reverse complement strand
TCGTTTCGTCGGCAGTCATCGCGACAACCGCAGTCAAGCCGATCACTTCCACCATCCGGTCACCCTGAGCGAGGACGCGAAGCGGCCGAGTCGAAGGGCGCATTCGACGGAGTGCGTCCTTCGACTCGGCCTCGCTGGCGCTCGGCCATCGCTCTGGACGACCGGGTCTTGGATCATCTCGATCAGTTGTGGGCGGCGTGTGACCCTCGCCGGCGGTCACATCGCGGCAACGATGTGATCAATCCTGAGACCCACCTGGGTAACAGGCCCCGGGGGCCCCGGGGCCACCACCCTGGCCACCCGCGCTCAAGAGCGAGCGCGACTGGGTCGCGACGAAGGCCGCGGCGACGAAGGCCGCACCACGCCCCACGCCCTTCGACTCGGCCTTCGGCCTCGCTCAGGGCGAGCGGAACTGCGACGGGCCCACCCCCACAGAGCCGCAGCTCCAAATGCGGGCGTAGTTCATCGGCTTGTGCTGGTGGTGCGGGCACGGAGGCGTGGTGGGGCCGCCCGCCCGAGCGGCGGCCCACGTGGACGGCGCGACGTCCGCAGCTCCACAGGAGGGCAGCCCGAGTGGATCGATCCGCGAGCTCCGCGGTGGCAGCGCGCGGCGCGGTCATCCCAAGCGAGGACCCGGCGCGCAGGCCCCGGGGGCCGTCGCGATGGGCAGGCCCCACCGCGCCGGCCGCGCACGGCACGGCGGGGCGGGAGCATCACCAGATCCCCGCTCCGCGACGTCTACGCCCGACAGACTCCGACAGACTCCTATCTATCTGGCCACCGCCTCCGGCCGGCGCGCGCGCGGAGCGTAGGTCGATTGCAGTAGGATCACTCCAATGCCGTCGTTCCTCCGCCGGGGCCTCGAGACCCTGGTGCGGCCGTTCCCCGCCGCCGAGGTCACCTCGATCGGCGCCGAGGCCGATCCGGCCGCGGCCGGGCTCGGGCCCGACGCGGTCAAGGCGATCTGGGACGCCGCGATCGGCGCCTACCACACCGGCCTCTATCCGGCCCTGGCGTTGTGCGTGCGCCGCGGCGGGGTCACCGTGATCGATCGCGCGATCGGCCACGCCGCTGGCAACGCCCCCCACGATCCGCCCGACGCCTTCAAGCGACGCGCCCGCCACGACGGGCTGTACTGCATGTTCTCGGCGTCGAAGATGGTGACGGCGATGCTGATCCATCTGCTCGAAGAGCGCCACCTCGTCCACCTCGACGATCCGGTGGCCGCGTACCTCCCGGACTTCGGGCGCAAGGGCAAGCACGGCATCACGCTGCGCCACGTGCTCACCCACCGGGCCGGCATCCCGCGGATCCCGCCCGAGCTCGCCGATCCGAACTTGCTCGGCAAGCCCGATCAGATCCTCGCGCTGCTGTGCGAGCAGGCGCCGTCGTGGCGGCCGGGCCGCAAGCTGGGTTACCACGCGCTCACCGGCGGCTTCGTGCTCGCCGCCGTCATCGAGCGGGTGACCGGCAAGTCGCTGCGTGACGTGCTGGCTGACGAGATTCGCCGTCCGCTCGGGCTTGGCAGCTTCGACTTCGGCGTCACGCCGAACCGTCTGCGCGACGTGGCGGTCAACGCCTTCACGGGACCGCCGATCGTGCCACCGCTGGCCACGTTCATCCGGCGCGCGCTGTCGGTGAGCTTCGGCGACGCGGTGCAGATGTCCAACGATCCCCGCTTCCTCGAGGCGGTGGTCCCGGCTGGCAACATCTGCACCACCGCGAGCGATGCCGCGCGCTTCATGCAGATGCTGCTCGACGGCGGCACGCTCGACGGGGTCCGGGTCTTCGATCCGCGCACGATCGCGCGTGCCACCGCCGAGCAGAGCTACCTCGAGCTCGATCTGACCATCGGCGCGCCGATCCGATATGGCATGGGCTTCATCCTCGGTGCCAAGGTCGCCAGCCCCTACGGCCTCGACACGCCGCGCGCCTTCGGCCACCTCGGGTTCACCAACATCTTCGTGTGGGCCGACCCCGACCGTGACCTGGCGGCCGCGTTGCTCACCACCGGCAAGCCGGCGCTGGCGCCGGCGATGGCCCGCACCTGGTGGCTGCTGACCACCATCGCGCGTCGGGTCCCGCGCCGGGCACGGCGAAGTTCTGGCGCCGGGACCGGGACGAGACGATAGTCGCCGCCATGAAGCGCGCCACCTGCCTCTGGGTCGCCGTCCTCGGCGCCTGCGTTGCCACGACGCCGCCACCGCCGCCGCCGCCGTCGCCGTCGCCGTCGCCGACCGTCGCCGAGCGATCGACCGGGTCCCCCCCGGCCGCGGGCCCGGCGGCGCGCGACGAACCCATCGCCTGCGGCGGCGACGAGATCGTCGTGATCGCTGATTGCTTCATCGAAGGCGAGGTCGCGGTCGACGCCCATGGCAACTGCCAGGTCACGCTCACCAACTGCGAGCTTCGCGGCACCCGGGTGGCGGTCGACGCCCACGGCAACGCCCAGGTCGTGATCACGGGCGGTAGCGTCTCGGGTGCCAAGGCGATCGACGCCCATGGCAACGCCCAGGTCGTGCTCGAGGGGACGGCGATCACCGGCGTGATCGATCAGCACGGCGCGGCGCAGGTCGTCACCCGCTGAGGCATCCGCGTCCGGGCGCCACGACGCGCTCGGCCGACGGCCGGTCGCGAGCCGGTCGCAGGGTCAGGGTGCCGCGGCGTCGATCCAGCGCACCAGGCGCTGACGCTCGGCGCAGCTCGGACGCGGGGCGCTCGGCGGCATGAAGTTCGCGACCCCGATCGCGTTGCGCATCTCGATCAGGTGCGTGCGCACCGACGCCTCATCATTCCAGTTGAAGCCGACCGGCGCGCCGTTGCGAGCGGCGCCGGTCAGCGTCGACGAGTGACAGCGGGTGCAGTACTGCTGCAGCAGCGGGCCGGCGAAGGTCGCGAAGGTATCGCCGTCGATCGGCTCGCCCGGGGTCGCTTGTGGGGCCGTCAGCGACGGACAGCCGTTGATCAGCCCGCCGTCGGCCTGGCCGGCATCGTCACCGCACGCCGACAGCAGCAGCACGAACAGCCGACGGGCCCACATGGTGCGAGGATACATCACACTCGCCAGGTGCCCGGCACCAAGGTTCTCGCCACCTACGTGACGGAGACCTCACCCTCCAGGAAGGATTGGCTGGATGGCCGGGCATGCCGTACGATCACGATCGAGTGGCCGACGACGACACCCGGTATCGGATCGTCCAGCGCCGCCGCACACCAGCGCCTGAGGGGGCCAGTGACGGCGACGAAGGCCGCACCCGCGCCCGTCGCATCACGGCGCCGGGCATCGCGGCGGCGATCGCGAGCGGGGACCGCGCCGCCGCGCGAGCGGGTGTCGCGGCCGGCGTCGGCAGGCGGGGACTCGGCGGACACGGTGGTGATCATGCCGCGTCGTTTTGGCGGCAACGACGTCGTCATCGAGGATCACGGTGATCCGCGCGCCCAGGCAGAGACGCCCGATCGCGCGACAGCCCGACGCGTCGACGCGCATCCACGTCGCGCCGTCGTCGGTCGAGATGGCGCCGGCCGCGAACGCGATGCCAGTCGCCGCGGGCGCCCCGGCGGTCGCCGCTGCCGCGATGCCGGTGGTCGTGGCGGCGATGGCGGTCGGCGCCGGAACGATCGCGGACGAGCGCAGCGCCGGTGGTTCGTAGGCGCCGGCTTCGACACGAGATTCAGGCGGCGGCGGCGGTGCGCCGCGAAGATCGTCGAGCGCGACCTCGGGTCGCACCCACGACTCGATCAGCGCGATCGCCGTGCCGGCGTCGCGAACCTCGCGCTGGCTTCGCCGTCCGTAGCCGTCGGTGACCTCGACGCGCAGGCGGTCGCCGCGTCGCTCGATGCGGGCGTGGATCAACGGACACTCGTCGGTGGCGTCGTCGGCGAGTCCGCGCCCAGCCAGCTGGGCCCGGATCACGTCCGCGAGCCGCCGATCACCCGAGACGCGCACGGCCGGATCGCAATCGCCAGGTGCCGCCCGCGCGATCTGGCCGCCGCCGGCGACGGCCACGCAGATCGCGAGCCCTGGTGCGATGCGCCTCATCGATGACGATCGTACTCGATGTCGATCGTCATCGAGGCCGCGAAATTTACCATCGCCCATCGTCTATGCCCCCGATTTCGAGCTGGAATCTGGCCAGCGAAGGCGGGCGCTGCGAGCGGGCACTCATGGTCGTATGGCATTGCCGGAGGGCCCCCTGATGCGTGTCGCGGCGGTGATCATCGCGCTGCTCGCGGCGGCCGCGTGTGCGCGCGTCAAGCCACACCAGCGCCAGGATCTCGCACGTCGGTCGATGGATCCCGCCGGCGATCGCTCCGAGCGCAAGCTCGACGGTCACGTCGAGGAGTACCGCGAGGGCTCGATCGGCGGCGCCGGCGCCGGGGGTGGCGGATGCGGCTGCAACTGATCGCGGCGTTCGCCGTCATCGCCTCGGCGGCGGTGGCGCAGGCGCAGGTCGACGACGCCGAATCCGGCGCCGGCACGCTCGACTCCGAGCTGGCGCTGTACGCCGACGACGACGCCACCACGGTCGTGACGACGCTGGTCAACGCCGACGTCCGGCTGCCGGTGCCCGTCATCGTCGACGCCCACGCGCTGGTCGACGCGGTCTCGAGTGCGTCGGTCGACGTGGTGTCGGCGGCGACGCCGCGCTGGACCGAGACGCGCGTCGAGCTGGGGGTGCGAGCGCAGGCGCGCTTCGCCGGCCTCGACGGCGATCTCGGATACCTCACCTCGGGTGAGAACGACTGGCGCTCGCACGGTGTCACGTTCGGCGTCGGCCGCGATCTGGCCGACGACAACACCACGCTACGCGCCGGGTATGGATACACCGCCAACCGCATCGGCCGGGCCCGCGATCCGGTGTTCGAGCGCGCGCTCTCGGTTCACAGCGCCGAGCTGAGCGTGGCGCAGGTGCTCGGGCGCTCGACGCTGGGGTCGCTGGCGTACACCGGCCAGGTCTCGGACGGCTACCACGCCAGCCCGTATCGCTATGTCATGACCACCAGCGGCGCCGCGGCGGCGGAGACCCATCCCACCGATCGCGCCCGGCACGCGCTGACGGCCCGCGTGCTGCACGCCCTCGGCCCGGTCACGACGCTCGATGCCAGCTATCGCGTCTACGTCGACGGCTGGGGCGTGTCGTCGCACACCGCGCAGCTGGCGCTGACCCGCGAGCTCGGTGCTGCGCTCGACGTCCGGCTCCGCGCCCGCGGCTACTACCAGGGCGCCGCCGACTTCTACCGCGAGAGCTATGCGGCGCCGATGCGCTACATGTCCGCCGACCGCGAGCTGTCGACGTTCTGGGACGCCGGCGGTGGCGTCAAGCTGGCGTGGTACGGCGACGCGGTCGAGATCGGCGTCAAGATCGACGGCTCGTACTATCGGTTCCTCGACTTCGCGCGCCTCGCCGGGCGGGTCGCGGTCGTGACCGGAGGAGGCATCACGTGGCGCTGGTGACCCGCCGGCTCGCCGCCGTGGTCGTCGTCGTGATCGGCGCCGTCACCACCGCGTGCACCGACGGGCTCGACGACCCGGCAGCGTCGCCCGACCTCGACCGCGATCACTTTCGCTGCGCGGTGCAGCCGGTGCTGGCGGCGCGGTGCGCGTTCGCCGGCTGTCACGCCAGTGCCCGGCGGCCGCTGCGGATCTACGCCGTCGGCCGCCTGCGGCTCGGCGTCCCGTGGGACCGCCTCGCCGAGCCGCTCGGCGCCGACGAGCTGGACGCCAACTACCAGGCGTCGCGCAGCTTCGCGACCGTGGTCGGCGACCAACCGTCGTTGCTGCTGGCCAAGCCGCTCGATCCGCGCGCCGGCGGCTACTACCACCGCGGCCAGGATCTGTACGGCGACGATGATGTCTTCGTCTCGACCGACGATCGCGGCTACCGCCTGGTCGCCGAGTGGCTTGCCGGTGCCGATGCGCCCGCTGACTGTGTCCCCACCACCGAGGTGATGCCGTGAGACCAGCCACCCTCGCGATGGTCTGCGCCATCGTCGCCGCGCCGGCGCCCGCAGCGGCGTTCCATCCGGTGCTGTCGTTCGAGAAGACCGCCAACGAAGGCGGCGGTGCCGGGCTCTACTTCACCGGCTCGCCGCGCCACAAGGGCTACGACTGCGCCATCTGCCATGCCGATCCGGCCGGCCGGATAACTGCCGAGGTCACCAGCGTCCCCGCCGACCTCGTGGCGGGGAGCTATGCGCCCGGCGCAACCTACGACCTCGTGGTTCGCTTGACCGGCGAGCACCGCGGCTTCGGCACGCGGTCGAACCAGAACAGCTTCCTGGTCGAGGTCGGCGACGATCGCGACCTCGCTGCCGGCGACTTCGTCGCGCTGGACCCCGACGAGATGACGCTGGTCGACGACGGCCGCGTGCTCGGCGGTCGCGCCGGCCCCGACACCGCATGGCGGTTTGGGTGGCGGGCGCCGGCGGCCGGGAGCGGCGCGGTGACCATGTACCTCGGCGTCGTCGACGGCGACGGCGCTGGCAACGCGGTCGACGCGCAGACCGATCCGAACGGTGACGATGTCGCCATGATCCGCCTGCGCGCCTGCGAGGGCGCCTCGGGTTGTGCCGATCGCCCGCGCCGCGCGGCCGACGAATCGGTGGCCGCCGGGTGCGCGGCAGGCGGCGGCAGCAACGGCCTGGCCAGCGTCGGGCTGATCCTGCTCGCGGCCGTGATCTCGCTGCGCCGCCGCATCGCCGCCATGGGTTTGATCGTTGCCGCGACTGCCGCGGGCTGCTTCGATCCAACGGTGCCGGCCGAGTGCCCGGGCCGCGTCTGCGGCGCGGATCCTGGGGACGGCGGCGCCGGCGGTTGCCTCGAGAGCTGGGCGTGCTCGTCCTGGGAGGCACCCCTGGGGTCGCAACAGGCGACACGCACGTGTGCCGACGCCAACCAGGTCGGGACCACCGAGTGCAAACCATCGGAGGGACCGGTGACGTTGCCGGCGCTCGACCTCGATTACTACAAGTGCAACGTCCACCCGATCGTGCAGCGCGGCTGCGCCATGCAAGGCTGCCACGGCACCGAGACCGGTCGTCCGTACCGGGTGTACGCGCGCGGCCGGCTGCGCAACGACGAGGTCGTCAACCGCACCGGGACGTGCATCCCGGCGACCGGGCAGGTCAACCTCGACGAGGCCGGCACCGGGACCGTGATGTGCGAGGGCTGGTTGCCGCACACCACGCGCGAGTGGAAGAAGAACTTCGACAGCGCACGGTCGTTCATGCTCGACGTCGCCACCCCGGCCGACTCCGACCTCCTCCTCATGCCGGTGGTCGGCGGCAAGCCGCACATCGAGGTCAAGCTGTTTCGCGCCACCGACGTCGAGTACCGCACCATCCGTGACTGGCTGGGCGGCGCGGCGCTCGGCCGAACCTGCACCACGGGGGTGAACTGATGCGCATCGCGATCGCCATCGTCGTCGTGTTCGTGTTCGGCGCCGCACCGGCGGCGGCCTGGGATGGACCGGCCCTCTGGTACGACCGCGCCGACGCCGCCAGCCCCGGCGGCGGCGGCATCTTCGGCACCGGCGGCCAACGCGACCACCGCATCACCTGCAGTCACTGCCACGTCGAACGGGTCGAGAATGGCGTCACGCTCGATCTCCGCTTCCAGCCCGTGCTCGGGACCGCCGGCAGCGACGCGACCTATCAGCCTGGGCTGCGCTACCGTGTCGAGGTCGCGCTGCTCGGCGAGACCCTGGGCTCGGTCTGCGATCCGTACATGATGAACGCCAACAACTTCGCGGCCGCGTTCGAGAACGATGCCGGCGGGATCGTCGGTACGCTCGAGTCCGACTCCGGTCAGAGCCAGGCCAGTTGCCCGCCCAACTACACCGATCCACCGACCGGCACCACGGCGCTCTACCGGGACTGCCAGACCATCTTCTCGAAGGGCGCCGAGGACGTCGCCGCCTGGACCTTCTACTGGACCGCGCCGGCGGCCGGCGGCACGGTCCGGCTGTACTACGGCGCGGTCGATGGCGACTGCACGATGAGCTCGATGGGCGATGCGGTGGTCGCCGGTCGGCGCACGCTCATCGCCGCGTCGGCGCAATCGGCGTCGCCGGCACCCGGGCGCGGCGCCGGCCCCGGCGGTCTGGTGCTGCTCGCCGCGATGGTCGGCATCGGCGCGATCGTGAGCCGGCGACGGCGCCGCGCGGCGTGATGGTGTATGCCTCGCGTATGCGCTCCATGCTGGCGATCCTGGCGGCGACCCTCGGTGCCGCCGCGTGCGGCGACGATCCCGGCGGCGGTGGCGTCGACGCGCCACCGGCGCGACGCCTCGAGTTGACCGCCGCGGTCGGCGCCGACGGGCTGTCCGAGGAGCTTGCCTTCGCAGTTCCGGACCGCACGCGGTCGATCACCGTGGTGGTCGCCGGCGCGACCGACGCGCTCTACGCGCTGGGCGCGCTGCGCTCGCCCGACGGCACCGATCTGGTCGCGCTGCCGACCGGCGCCATCGGCCCGACGATGTCCACCGCCTACCGCGACGAGCAGATCGGGCAGATGCCGGGCAACCTGTACCAGAGCATCCGGCTCGGAACGTTCGCCCACGTCTACCCGTACCGCCCGGGCCAGGAAGCGACCGCCGGCGCGTGGTCGCTGCGCGTCGCCGCCGATCGAGCGGGGCCGGTCCTCGTGACGATCCTGATGCCCGAGGACGACGGCGGGCGCACGCTGCACCTCAACGTGGTCGTGGTCTCCGACGTGATCACCGTCGGCTCGCCGCCCACCTTCCTCGACGAGGTCCAGGGGCTGCTGGCGCCGGCCGGCATCACCGTGGCCGTGGATCAGGTGATGACGCTGCCGGGTACCGCGCTCGAGCGCATCACCGAGGGCAGCGAGCCGCAGGAGGCGCCTGACAGCATGGCCGCCATGTTGCCGGCGCTGGTCGCGACCCGCCTGAGCGGCGGCGGGTTCGACCTCTTCGTCGTCGAGGGCCTGCCGCCCGGCGTGGCTGGACTCAGCCTCGGCACGCCGGGGCCGCCGCTGCGCGGCAGCTACTACTACGGCGTGCTGGTGCGGCCGGCGGCGACCGACACCCAGACCGCGCGCGTGATCGCCCACGAGCTGTGCCACTTCCTGGCCCTGCAACACGTCCAGAACGTCGGCATCTCCGGGATGACGTACCCGGATCCGATCGACGACACCACCGTGGGCACCGACAACCTGATGACGAGCGGGACCACGCTCACCGCCGGACAGGCGTTCGCGCTGTCGCGGAGTGCGCTGTTGACGATGCTGTGAGGACGGTCTGGTGCGGCCACTCGTCATCGCGATGACCGTGCTGGTGGCGGCGGCGTCGCTGACCTCGAGCGTGCGGGCGCAGACCCCGTCCGCCCGTCATGCGCTGCGCTGGACGCGCGGCGCCGGCGCCGACCGCTGCCTCGACCCGTCGGCGCTGCGCGCCGCGGTCGAGGCTCGATTGCGCCGCACCGTCTTCGTCGACGGTCCGGTGGCGTCGATCGTGATCGAGGCCCACGTCGCTCCGGCGGTTGCCGGCTGGCACGTAACCATCGCCGTGCGCGACGCCGGCGGTGTCTCGCTGGGTGCTCGCGACCTCGACGAACCGGCCCCGGACTGTCGCGCCGTCGACGACGCGCTCGCGCTGGTGATCGCGCTCATCGTCGATCCAGACGCCGCCGCCACCGGCGCGTCGCCGCCGCCCGCGCCACCGCCGGCGCCGCCGCCGGCGCCGTGGCGAGTCGCGGTCGCCGTGGCGGGCGCCGCCGCCGCCGGGGTCCTGCCTGGCGCCGCCGCCGGCGGCACGCTGGCGGTCACGATCGACGCGCCCCGGATGCCGCCGGCGATGATCCGCGCCGGCCGGTGGTTCGAGGACGAGGCCACTGCCGGCGCAGCGGGCGCGCGGTTCGGTCTGACCACCGCTGGGGTCGCGGTCTGCCCGCAGCTGTGGCGCCGGGGCGCCATCGCGGTCACCGGTTGTGGTGGCGGCGAGCTCGGTCGGATCACGGCGCGCGGCTTCGGCTTCGACCGCAGCGAGCGCGTCACCGCTTTCATCGGATACGCGCTGATCGAACCCCGGATCGCGGTCCGTCTGCGCCGGTCGCTCGAGGTCCAGGCCGGTGCTGGCGTCTGGATCCCGGTGGTCCGGCCGCGATTCACGTTCGATCAGGGTGGGACGCCGGTGGTCCTCTATCAGCCGCCCGCCGTCGCCGTGGTCGGGGTGGCCGGAATTGGCCTGCATTTTTGATCCCAAAGATGGTCTGCTGACCCCACTCACCCTTGGTGTGGACGGCCGTGCACGCCTCCGATGACCTCCGGTCGACTCCGGCCGCCGCGCCTCCGATCGCGGCGCCGACGTTCGCCGAGCTCTATCGCTCGCACGCCACCTTCATCTGGCGCGTGGTCCGCCGCCTCGGCGTACGGCCCGCCGACGTCGAGGACGTGTGTCAGGAGGTCTTCGTGGTGGTCCATCGCAAGCTGCCCGCGTTCGAGGGCCGATCGTCGGTGCGCACCTGGCTGTATGGCATCGCGGTGCGCTGCGCCTCCGATCATCGCCGCCGGGCCCACGTCCAGCGCGAGACGCCCACCGCCTCGCTCGCCGATCGCCCCATCGAGGCGCCGCAGCCCGCCGCGGTGGCCGAGCGCGAGGCGCGTGCGGTCCTCGACGAGATCCTCGATCAACTCGACGAAGCCAAGCGCGCCGTGTTCGTGCTCTACGAGCTCGAGGAGCTGCCGATGATGGAGGTCGCCGAGGCGGTCGGCTGCCCGCTGCAGACCGCGTACTCGCGCCTGCACGCCGCCCGCGAGGCCGTCGAGGCTGCGGTGGGTCGCCGCTCGGCCAAGGAGCGAAGCTCATGAGCGAGCACGACGATCCGGTGCGGCTCGCGACCGGCGGCTCGCGAGACATGCGCGAGCTGCTACGATCGGCGCGCGTCGACGAACCGTCGCCGCTGGCCCTCGAACGCCTGGCCGCGCGACTGGGTCCGACGCTGGCACCGCCGGCAACCGCGACGTCGGGGCTGGCCAGGCCGTGGCTCGTGATCGCGGCCGCCGGCGTGATCGGCGCCGCCAGCGTCGTGTGGTGGGCGCGCGAGCCCGCGCCCCAGCGGCCGACGCCGGTGGCGCCGCGCCCGCTGGCGCCGACGGCCGTGGCTGCCACGCCGGCGCCGGGGGCGAGGTCGAGCGCGTCGCCGGCGCCGGTCACTGTGGCCGCGACGGCCAGCGAACCCAGGTCTGCGCCGGCGGTGCGCCGACCGCCGCGGCCGTCGGCGGCAGCGCCGCCGACGGTGGTAGCAGCGCCGATCGTCGATCCACCACCGGCCGGGCCGGCGATCGTCCTTGCCCTCGAAGCACCGGCCGCCGTCGCCGCGCCGGAGCCGCGTCCGCGCGAGGTGGATCTGCTCGATCCCGCGCACGACGCGCTGCGATCGCGAGACACCGCGCGCGCCCTCGACCTTGCCGCGCGTCACGCCGAGATCTATCCGAGCGGCGCGATGGCCGAGGAACGCGAAGCCATCATCATCGAGGCCCTGCTCCAGCTCGGCCATCGCGAAGCGGCGCAGGCGGGCTTCGACCGCTTCGCCGCCCGTTTTCCGCGCTCTGGCTATCGATCGCGACTCCAGCGTCTGCTCGCGGCAGGTCGCTGACGATCGGTTCATAACCACGGCCGGGTCGCACCACTGAGGGGATGTGGCTGACTCGACTACCCTGGAGCGTGCGATGCGTCACCTGATGTCCTTGGGCTGGTGCGCCGTTGTCGTGGTCGCCGTGTTCACTGCCTGCAGCTCCGACGAGCAGGTCGGGGCCAACGATCCCGACGCCCAGGCGATCGACGGCGCGGGCGCCACCGACGCCGCGGCCGATGGCGCCACGTGCTCGTGCGACGCGTCGTCGTGCGGAACGCGGATCTGCGGTCGCAGCGCGTGCGGGTTTCCGTGCGGAGAATGCGAACCGGACGAGTTCTGCTTCGTCGGCACGGAGTGCCAGACCGGCGTCGGTCCGGGGACGCCGTGTGGCGATGGGTTTGGCGATCGGGTCTGGGAGGGCGATCGCGGCTTCCGCACCTGCCCGACCGATCCCGACGCGCAGCAGGCGTGCACGTGTACCGGTGGTGGCGCCGACGCCTGGGCCAGCTGTGATGCTGCGTGCGTCGAGGTCTGCGCCCAGACCCCGGCCGGGATCACGTGCGGCGCGCCGGGCTGCACCCTCGGCACCGAGGTGTGCTGCATCCCGACCGCGGCGACCAACGACCGCACCTGCGTCGCTGGCTCCTGCCCGGTGAGCAACTACACCCGCGCCTGCGACGGTCCGGAAGACTGCGCGGGCGGCATCTGCTGCGGCGGCGATAACCTGTGGACGGCCACCTGCGTCACCACCGGCAGCTGCGCGCCGGTGGATCAGTACTGCCACACCGGCGTCGATTGCGGCGGCGGCACGCCGTTTTGCTGCCCGGCGCCGGCGATCGATGTCCGCACCTGCAGCGCGACGCAGGTCGCCGGCTGCACCTGATCTGGCGCGCGACGGCACCACCGCGCCGTAACCGAGGGCGGGCCCTGGCGTAGGCTGGGCGCCATGTTCAGCACCAGCACGCTCGGCATCGCGTTCGTGGTCCTCGGCTTCGGGGCCATGTTCCTGATGTACCACCTGTGGGGGTACCCGTACGACAAGGCGACCCGGACCAGCGCGGCGCCGCGGTGGGCGATGTACCTGCACCGCGTACTCGGCTACCTGTTCGCGATCACGTACGTGCTGCTGATGATCGAGATGGTGCCGCGTCTGTGGCAATACCAGATCGAGTTCCCGGCCCGCACCGTGGTGCACATGGTGGTCGGGTTCTCGATCGGCTTCCTGCTGCTGATCAAGATCTCCATCATCCGGTTGTTCCGCCACTTCGAGGAGTGGATGCCGTTCCTGGGCACCGCGATCATGCTCGGCACCGTGATCCTGCTCGGCCTGTCGCTGCCGTTCGCGCTCCACGAGGAGGCGCTGGCCGCCAACGCGCCGGGCGGCAGCGCGTTCAGTGTGGCCAGCCAGGAGCGCGTCGCCCGGCTGTTGCCCACGGCGGGACTGCCGGCCGAGGCCAAGCTCGCCGAGCTGGCGACCGCCGACAGCCTGAAGGCCGGGCGCACCGTGCTGACCAGGAAGTGCGTCGTCTGCCACGATCTCAAGACCATCCTCGATCAGCCGCGCACCCCGACGGGCTGGAACAACGTGGTCGAGCGTATGGGCGAGAAGCCGACCCTGTTCACGGCGATGTCCGAGCGGGATCTGTGGCGGGTGACGGCGTACCTGATCGCGATCACGCCCGACCTGCAGAAGTCGCGCAAGCAGCGCCGCGAGGACGAGCTGGCGCAGGACACCGCGATGAAGGAAGCCGACGCGGAGATGGCCACGCTGGAGATGGCCGACCAGGCGGGCGAGCCACCGGCTGCGCCTGACCGCACGACCGCGCCGCCCACCGCGACCGCGCCGCCCACCGCCACCGCTCCGGCCACCACGACGGCATCGGCGAAGCCGGCAGCCCGGACCGTCGACCTCGCCAAGGCCAAGGCCGCGTACGAGGACACCTGCTCGCAGTGCCACGAGCTTTCCGACGTCGACGCCGCGCCGCCGATGTCGGCCGCGGAATCGCGCGCGATCATCAAGCGCATGATCCGCGAGAACGAGGCCGAGTTGACCAAGGTCGAGATCGAGCTATGCCACGCGTACCTGGTGGCGCACTTCGTCGACAAGAAGCTCTGACGCTGCGCTGCGGAGGTCAGCCGCGCCGGAAGCGGCGGCTGGCCGGGATCACGGCGTCCCACAGTCCGAACCGCGCCGCGATGATGTGATCGAGCTCGCGCGAGTCCTTGCTACGGGCGAGTGTTGTTGCGTCGGGCAAGCAGTACGCCGCCAGGCGCGAGGCCTCGAGCGTGTGCAGGATGCCGGTCGACCAGCCCTCGCCGGCGTAGACCAGGCAGCCCGGCACCCACAGCGCCGCCAGATCGTCGAGGGCGTACGGGATCTTCTCGTCGGTGGTGCCGTGCGCGTCCTGGAACTTGCACTCGATCGCGATGGCGCACTGATCGGCCGCGCGCACCACGAAGACATCGATCTTGCGATCCTTGCCGATGATCGTCTTGCCGAGCGACACCTCGGTGTACACGGTCAGCCCGTGCTCGCTGTAGACGGCGTCGAGGTAGCTGGCGATCAGGTCGCGGTACTCGTTGCCCTTCACGGGATCGCCACCGCCGTCACATCGCCAGCCCGAGCTGCGACTCGTTGGCGCGGCGCGGCCGTTCGACCCACGCCGCCGCGCCACCGTCGACCAGTCGCTGGCGCGCGATCTCGACCGCCTCGGCGCACACGTCGTTGCCCTGGAAATGGCGACCGCTCTCGATCGTGGCCACGCCCACCGAGCCCGAGCCCATGAACGGATCGACGATGATCCCGCCGGGCTCGGTGCTCTGCTCGACGAGCACCTTGCTGACCGAGACCGGTTTTTCGGCCGGATACCCGTTGTGGACTCGCTTCGCCGTGATCACGTCGGCGATCCCGAGGTTGTTGAGCTTCCGCTTGCCCTTCTCGAAGAACAGGATGCACTCGTAGCGGGCGCGGTAGTGATATCCCATACCGATCTGGCAGTTGTGCGTGACGACACCGTTGGCCAGGAGGAACAGTTCGTCGCGATCGGTGACCGAGACGTCGACCAGATCCTGCTCTCCGATCGGCTCGATCGCCGCCACCGTCACCCCATCGGTCCGGTTGATTGGGTCGAAGGTCACTGTCCATGCGCCGGCATGGTCGTTCTCGATCCGACGAATCCTGGGCGCCTGCCCCCGCGACGCGATGGCGCGCAGAACGTACATCGCGAGGTCCGCTGCGGCACTCGTGTAGGACTGCCGCTGCTCATCGTGCGACCAGTGGCCGTCACCCTCGAGCATCCCCTCGAGTAGTCCCCGTCGAAACTCTTCGGGGGCCGCGTAGACCGACGGTTTGAAGTATTTGGTAGGTGCGTTCTGACCGCCCACGAAATGCTCGACCAAGTACCGCATGATCTTGAACGACACGTTGACGCAAACGCCATTCTCGGAAGTCTCGAGCAGCCGTGCCCGCATCCCGAGCGCCCGCGCGAACCGTGCGAGCAGGCCATGCAAATGTTTCTCGTCTCGATGAAAGGCGAAGGAAACCCCACATGCTGCGTGGCAACCCTCCGCCGCATAGAGTCCGATGACCTTGCCAAGCTCGTGGTCGAGGGGGAGCGAGCGCGGGTACCAGACCTCGGAGTCATTCTGCAGGTAACATCGCACTCGCCCGCCGAGCTTCTCGATGCCGAGCCGCTGCGCCCATATCCGTGGAATGCGGCCGCGACCGATCCAGCGCCGCAGTCGCTTGGGCGAGATGCCAAGCTCGCGAGCCATCGACAGCTTCGATCGCGCGCGGTCGCACCAGCGAGCCTGGTGAGCGGCCGCCGCTCGCGGGCCGTCAAACGTCCGGCCGCACCACAGGCATTCTGTCGTCGGGAGTTCGTAGACCGCGTCGTCATCCGGAATGATGTCGTCGAGCTCCAGCGTCGCCACAGCCCGGTGCCGAACTGGTCGGGTGCACAGCGCATCTCCGACCTGCAAGTGTCGCGCCTCGAGTTGTGCGCCGTCGGCGCGCACGAAGCGGTGCTCTGTCGATGCGACCAGCGACGTGCCGTCGGATAGCGTCAACCTGAGTGACTGCGCTCGGGTTCGACGCACGGCACGGATCGTAGTTGACCCTCCCTCCGGAATCGCCACCCGGTCACCGACCTGGACATCACCGATCTTGACCACGCCGCGCTCGGTCCAGACCAGCGTGTCTGGCCCGAGACACTTGTCCCAGATGAGCGGCTTCCAGAACTTGAAGCCGGCGGCCTCGGCCAGCGGCTTGGCCACGAACATGGTCTCGGGATCGCAGTACAGATAGAAGTGGGTGTTCTTCTTGAGCACGCGGTGGGCCTCGGCGAACAGCTCGGCGAACCGCGTATTGGGGAAGATGGCGAACCACGCGTTACTCGACGCCTTGCTGCGCTTGAGCCGCGTGGTCGTGCCGATGGCGCGGTGCTTCTCCAGCGACTCGTACGGCGGATCGGTGATCAGCAGATCGATCGATGCCGTCGGCAGCGTGCGCAGCCACTCCACAGCGTCGAGATTGGTGAGGCGGAACTGGGGACGCGTCTCCATCACGACGCCGACCTTGCCATGCACCCCTGACAGTCTGTTCAGTATGTTTTCGCGCGGTGTAGACTCTCGGCGTGCCCGATCTCGACCGGCTCGAGGTGGTGAGCTGGGACGTCGACGGCACGCTGTACTCGCTGCCGCGACTGCGGCTCGCGATCGCCGCCACGACGCTGCGCGGCCTGGTCACCGGCCGCCTGGTGCGCAACGTGCGCGAGCTCCGCGAGCTGGGGCGGTGGCGCGCGCGCATGGACGGCGTGCGCCGGGCCGGCGGCAGCATAGCGGCGGTGTACGGCGGCGCCGACGCTGCGACGGTTCGCGCCCAGCGCGAACGGGTGCGCGAGCTGGAGCAACGCTGGTACGGCGACGCCATCGCCCGCATCGGCCCGCGCCGCGAGGTCGGGCCGTTGCACGCCGCGCTGCGCGCTCGCGGCGTGCGCCAGGTCGTGCTGTCGGACTACGACAGCGACTACAAGCTGGCGGCGCTCGGCCTGGGCGGCGCCTTCGACGCCGTCTACTCCGGCGAAGCGCTGGGCTGGCTCAAGCCCGCGGAGGAGCTGTACCGGCAGGTGGCGCGCGAGCTCGGCGTCGCGCCCGAGCGCTGGCTGCACATCGGCGACCGCGTCGACCGCGATCAGCGACCGGCGCGCGCCGTCGGCTGCCAGACGCTGATCCTGGGCCGCGATCGCCTGCCCGCGGGGCTGCTCAGCGCTTGACCGCGTGGGCCGGGGGGATCGAGGCCGCGCGCAGCGCCGGCACCAGGCCGCCGAGCAGCCCGGAGACCAGCGCGATGCCGAGCGCGGCGCCCACGACGCCGGCGGAGAGCCGCAGCTCGAAGATGAGCTGTGACCAGTTGGTCACGTTGACCAGCGAGAAGCGGGCGTCGGCGAGCAGCGCCGCGCCGCCGACACCCAGCGCGGCGCCGGCGACACTGATGATGGAGGCCTCGAAGAGGAAGCCGGTCAGCACGCTGGCGCGCGTGAAGCCGAGGGCGCGCAGGACCCCGATCTCGCGTCGCCGCCGCGCGATCTGCGCGTGCATGGTCACGGTCACGCCGATCGCGGCCGCCAGCCAGAAGCAGACGCCGAGCAGCGCGCCGATGCCGAGCAGGAACCCGGCCAGGCGGTCGCCCTGGCGATCCAGGTAGTCGCGCTCGCGCTCGGCGACCAGCCCGGCGTCGCGGTCCTCGGCGACCCAGGCCGCCAGGCGCGCGAAGTCGTCGGCGTGGCGGAGTCGCACCAGCATCGACGAGTACAGGCCGCGCCGCCCGGCCACGGTCTGCACCAGGCCGAGATCGGCCCAGATCTCCGATTCGGTCGGCGAGCCGGCGGCGGCGAACACGCCGACCACCTGCGCCGGCGACGAGCCATCGCCGAGATCGAGCGTGCCGCCGAGGTGCATGCCGTGGTAGCGGCCGAGCAGCGCGCGGCCGACCAGCAGCTCGTGCGCCGCGCCCGGCGTCGGCCGCCGACCGGCGATCACGCGCAGCTCGGGCCGCAGCGCCAGCGACGCCGGTCCGACGCCGCGCAGCACCGCGTTGGCCGCGCCGCCGCCGTCGGCGCGCGCCAGCGTCATGGTCACCACCACCTCGGCCTGGGCCGCCTCGACCTCGGGCGCGGCGGCGACGCGGCTGGCGTGCCCGGCCTCGAACTGGCTGGTCAACTCGGCCTCGCTGCCCTCGCGCAGCACCACCGCGCGGCGCGGATCGTCCGCCACGGTGAGCGCATGGCGCAGCCCACCGAGCAGCATCAGGACCGCGGCACAGACGAAGACCACCAGGCCGACGCCGACGGCGGCGGCGACGCTGGTCGGGGCGCGGACCAGCAGGCTGCGGAGGTGGTAGGTGACCGGCGTCATTCGTCGACCCGGCGCAGGGCGTCGGCGACCGCCAGCCGGCCGACCCGGGCCGCGGGCACCAGCGCGGCCCCGGCGCCGACGGCGAGCGCGAGCCCGAGCGCGGCCAGCATGACGCTCGGCGGGGTGTGGAACCACGGGAAGAAGCCGCTGAAGTTGTCCTCGATCCAGCCGCCGAGCGCGCGATCGACGAGCAGGTAGGAGAGCGCGAGGCCGAGCCCGGCGCCGGCGGCGGCGGTGGCCAGCGCCTCGCCCAGCACCAGGCCGGCCAGGTGACGGCGCCGGAAGCCGATCGCGGTCAGCACCGCGTACTCGGCGGTCCGCTCGCGCACCCCCATCGCGATGGCGTTGCCGAGGATCAGCGCCATGATCGCGAGCAGCGCCGCCGAGGCGGCGTCGAGCGCCGCCAGCAGCGCCGCCAGCATGCCGCGAAACGACTGCTGCACCGCGCGTTCGCTCATGGTCAGCGTGCGCACGTCGTTGCTGGCGAAGGCAAGGTCGATGGCCTCCGAGACCGCGGCGGTGGATGCGGTGGCATCGACGCGGCTGACGATCCAGCCCAGGCGTTCGCGACGCCACGCCGGCAGCGAGTCGTTCAGGTAGTCCCAGCGCAGCAGCAGATGGCGGCGACTGGGGGCGCGCTCGTCGGTGGTGAAGCGGCCGGCGACGCGAAAGCGCCATTCGCCGGGATAGATGGTGCCGTTCAGCACCAGGGTGTCACCGTCCGTCACGCCCAGGCGGGTCGCCAGCTCGGCGCCCAGGATCACGCCCTGCTTGTCGGCGAGCCAGCGGGCGCGCGCCGCGGCCGGCAGCTGGATCTCGGTGAAGACGTCGAGGTAGGTGGCGGCATCGACCGCCAGCGAGGTGAAGACGTGGCGCGGGTCGCGCGGATCGCGACCCTGAAACCAGTTGGCGAAGGTCGCGGCCCGGACCCCGGGCACGGCGCGCACCGTGTCGATGTAGCCGCGCGGCAGGACCAGCGTGAACGACACCCGGTTGCGGGTCGCCAGGTGGTCGACCGCGGCGCCGTCCTCGCCGGCGTGCCAGGCGGCGACCACGGTGCGCGCGAGGACGAAGGCGAGCACCGCGACTGCGAACGCCAGCACCGTCAGCCCGCTGCGGACCTTGTGGCGCGCCAGGTTGCGCACGGCCAGGCTCGCCAGCGTCACGAGCCCGATGCTATCACGTGGCAATTGTTGGCCCGTGATACCCTCGCGACTCGTCGTGGGTAGCAACGATCGTGAGCCCGGACCCGACGAGGTCTACGACGATCTCGTCGCCAGGTGCGCGAAGATCGATCGGCGGTCCCTGCGCTACCGCTTCGACCTCGAGCGCGCGGTGCCGTGGGATCGCCTCGACGAGCCCGGCCTGTTCTTCGGGCTCGAGTTGCTCGAGACCCTGGGGCTCGACGTGGCGCCGCTGCGCGCCGACGCCGAGGCTCACGCCGCCTTCGAGTGGGCGTTTGCCGCCGCCACCTGCGCCGAGTTCATCGAGCTCGAGGAGGTCGTGCTCGCCTATCTCAGCGCGGAACACGCCCACCACGCCGGCGTCCGCAGCATCACGCTGCTGGAGGAGGAGGAGCGCAAGCACATCGAGCTGTTCCGTCGCTACGGTGCGGCCCTGGCCCGCCAGCGTCCGCGGTGGGCGCCGGCGCTCGCGCGTGCGGTCGCGGCGGCGCCACGGGCGGCGCGCGACATCATCTTCGGCGAGAACTACCCGGATCCGCGCGTGCGCGCCTATCTGTTCTGGCTCTTCACCGTGCTGTTCGAGGAGTACACGATCTACCTCCACGATCGGATGGCGGCGGCGCCGCGGCTGCGACCGACCTGGCTGCTGGTCCACGCCGCGCACCGCCGCGAGGAGGAGCAACACGTCATCACCGACCGCGAGCACCTGCGCGCCGTGCGGCTGGACGCCGCCGAGCGCGAGCTGTGGTCGAAGCGCTTCATCCTGTGGATCGCGCAGCACATCCACGACTTCACCGGGCTCGAGACCGCGCGCCGCTGCTTCGCCGAGCTGCGCCCCGACCTGCCGCTGTCGCTCGCGCCGCTCCATCGCACCCGGCTGCGCCGCGACATCGGCCGCGAGCGCAGCTTCCGGTGGACGCGCGAGGGCGCGCCGGCGCTGGGCGAGGTGTTGGCGGCGCCGGTGCCGATCGGGGCGGCGGCGTCGTCGCTGGCGGCGGCGCCCGAGCCGCCGCGGCTGCTGCGCTCGGCGTGGGCGGCGGCCCGGCAGCTGGCCCGGACGGTCGCGCAGGCGGCCGGCGACGGCGCGGCCACCCGGACGCGCTACCGGCTGGCGGAGCTGGAGCCGGCGCCGGCGGCGCCGGCGGCGCCGGTCATCGCCCGCCCAACGATGGCTTCGGGGCCCGGCGCCGTGCTGACGCGCATGCGCGTCGCTCGGTGGGGCGCCAAGGCACCGGACGGCACGCTGGTCGCGGCCGTGCGCGACATCTGGGCCCAGGCGCTCGAGCGCGAGCCGGCGACGATCGATCCCGATGCCGACTTCGTGGCCCTGGGCGGTGATTCGATGCGTGCGGTGCAGGTCCACGCGCTGGTCGAGCAACACTGCGGCACCGCGATCCCGGTCGAGATCTTGCTCGAGTGCCGCACGGTCCACGAGCTCGCCGCCTACCTCGAGGAGCGGCACGGAGCCGTGTCGCGCCGCGCGGCGGCGCCGCCGACGACCGTGGTCGCGACCGCCGTCGGTGCCGCGCCCAGCTCGGCCGATGATGCGGTCGCGATCGTCGCTGCTGCCGGTCGGTTCCCGGGCGCCGCCAACCTCGACGAGCTGTGGGCCATGCTGCGCGCCGGACGGACCGCGTTCAGCGCCATCCCGCGCGATCGCTGGGACGCCAGCACCTTGCCGAGCGTGGCGTGCCCGAGCGGGGCGTTCCTCGACCAGCCCGGCGGGTTCGATCCCGAGGCCTTCGGTCTGAGCGAAGCCGAGGCTCGGGAGATGGAGCCGCAACAGCGGATCTTCCTCGAGCTGGTGGCGGAGCTCGTCGAGCACGCGGCGACCCGGACCCGCTCGATCGGCGTCTTCGCCGGCAGCGGCGGCAACGAGTACTTTCTTCATTACACCGATGACCTGGCCCGCTTCGGCCCGACCACCGCGCTCGGCAACCTGGGCAACATGGTGGCCGCGCGGGCGGCGCAGGTGCTCGGGCTGCGCGGCCCGGCGCTCACCGTCGACGCCGCCTGCGCGTCGTCGCTGGTGGCGGTGCACCTGGCGTGCCGCAGCCTGCTGGCCGGCGAGTGCGATCTGGCGGTGGCCGGCGGCGTGCAGACCAACCTGACCGCGGTGCCGTACGTCATGTTCGGTCCCACCGGCGTGCTGTCGCCGAGCGGGCGATGCCAGCCGTACTCGACGAGCGCGGCCGGGTTCGTGCCCGGCGAAGGCGGCGGCGCGGTGCTGCTCAAGCGGCTGTCGCGCGCCCATGCCGACGGTGACCGTGTGCTCGCCGTGATCCGCGGCGGTGCCATGAACAACGACGGTGGCGGCCTGTCGGGCATGGCGCCGACGCCGACCGGCCAGGCCGACGTCATCCGTCGCGCGCTGGCGGTGGCTGGCGTGGCGCCGGCCACCATCGATTACGTCGAGGGCCACGGCAGCGCGACACCGATCGGCGACGCCGTCGAGGCGCGCGCGCTCGGTCAGGTGTTCGCCGCCGCCGGCGGCGAGCGCTTCCTCGGCTCGATCAAGTCGAACCTCGGCCACTGTTTCGCGGCGGCCGGCATCGCCGGGTTGCTGAAGACCGTGCTCGCGCTGCACCACCGCGAGATTCCGCCCACCGCCGGCTGCGAGGTCGCCAACTCGCGCCTGTTCGCGGGCACCAGCTTCGCGCCCGCCCAGCAGCTGATGCCGTGGCCAGCGGCGGCCCGGCCGCGGCGGGCGGGCGTGAGCGCGTTCGGCGTCGGCGGCACCAACTGCCACCTCGTGCTCGAGGAGGCGCCGGCGTCGTCGGTGACCGCGAGCGTGACCGCGGCTGATGCCCACCTGATCTGCCTGTCGGCCCCGTCCGCTGCCGAGCTGCGCCGGGTCGCGGCCGAGTACGCGCGCCGGCTGGCGGCGGAACCGGCGCCCGAGCTCGCCGGCTTCGTCGCCGGCGTCAACCTGCACGCCCGTCATGCGGTGCGCCGCGCCGCGGTGGTCACGTCGATCGACGAGGCGGTGCGGTTCCTGCGCGACCCCGGGCCGGCCGCGGCGGTGCGCGCGCCGCCGCGGCTGTGCCTGGTGTTCTCCGGACCCGGATCGCAGTACGTCGGCATGGGCCGCGCGCTGCACGACCGCGAGCCGGTGTTCCGCGACGCGCTCCGCGAGTGCTCGGCGCTGCTCGGCGGCACCTTGGCTCGTCCGCTCGACGCGCTGCTCTACGACGAGCGCGCGATCGCGGCGCCGGAGATGGATCGCATCGAGGTCACGCAGCCGGTCGTGTTCGCGTTCGGCTACGCCATGTGGCGGTGGCTGGCGCATCGCGGCGTGATCGCCGACGCGGTCGTGGGCCACAGCGCCGCCGAGTACCTGGCCGCCCACGTGGCCGGCGCCTTCGGGCTGGCCGACGCGCTGCGCCTGGTCAGCGAGCGCGGGCGCGCGATGGCCGCCACCGGCCCTGGCAAGATGGCCGCGGTGTTCGCGCCCGAGGAGCGGGTCCGCCCGTTCGTCGTCCGCGAGGCGGAGGTCGGGTTCGCCGCCCTCAACGAGCCGTCGCAGGTGGTGATCTCCGGCCGCGTCGAGGCCATGGACCGCGTGCTGGCGGCGCTGGGCCAGGCCGGGATCGCGTCGCAGGCGCTGGCCATCTCGTGCGCCGCTCACTCGCCGGCGATGCGCCGGGCCGCCGAGTTGCTGTCACCGGCGCTGGAACAGACCACCTTCGCGCCCTTGCGGCTGCCGTTCTACTCGACCGTGACCGGCGACCTGATCCCCGCCGGCGGGCGCCTCGACGCCGACTATTTCCGCGCCCAGTTGCCAGCCCCGGTCGCGTTCGCACAGGCGGTGGCGCGGGCGCGCGCCGACGGCGTGGCGGCGTTCGTCGAGGTCGGCGCCTCCGGGGCGCTGTCGTACTGTGTGGAGCAGGTGCTCGGTCCCGAGGAGGCCGCGCGGGTCGCGGTCACGCCGCTGCTGCGGCGATCGGTGGCCGGGCTGGCGCCCACGCTGGCGGCGTTCGGTACCCTGTTCGAGCGCGGCGTGGCCTTCGACGTGGTCGGCGACGGTCGCCGCGACCTGCCGCTGGTGCCCGAGCCGTACGCGTACCGCCGCCGCCGGCTGTGGCTGGCGCCGGCGCCGCGGCCGATCGGCGGCCGGGATTCCACGGCGCGCGACGTGGCACCCGCCGAGGCTGCGGCCGCGGTGCCGCCGGCCGATGCGCCAGCCACGCCGGTGCGGTTGCTGACGCCGGACAGCGAGCCATCGATCCGTGACCATGTCTTTCGCGGCCGCGCGATCGCGCCGGCGGCGCTGCTGCTCGAGTTCTTCCTCGCTGACGCCCGCCGCCGCGACCCGGCGGTCACCGGGCTCGAGCGCGTGCTCGTCAGTCGTTCGCTGGGCCTCGACGGGCGATCGCGCCGGGTGTGGACCCGAGCGCTCGAGCCCGACGGCGCGCGCCTCGTGCTCGAGAGCAGCCCGGCCGACGGCGACGGCGCCGTCGACGAGCATGGCCTGGCCTCACCATCGAGCACGCCGCTGGTTCCGGTGACGATCGATCTCGCCGCCACGCTGGCGCGCTGCCCCGACCAGATCTCGGCGCAGCGGCTGTACCAGCACCTGGCCGCCTGCCGCATGACCTACGGCCCGACGATGTCGACGGTGGCGTCGATCCGGCGCGGGAGCGGCGAGCTGGTGGCGCGGATCGAGCTGCCGGTCGGCACCGAGCGCGACCTGACGTTGCACCCGTCGATCCTCGATGGCGCCATGCAGTCGATCGGCGGCTTCCTGGTCGACCTTCCGGCGCACGAGACCGCGACCTTCTTCGGGTTCTCGATCCAGCGGCTCGAGGTCCACGCCCCGGTCCGCGCCGCCGCCTGGGCGCACGTGCGCCTGCGCTCGCCGCTGGTGGCCGATCTGCAGACCATCCGGTGCGACGTCGATCTGATCGACGACGGCGGCGTGGTGCTGGTGCGCTACGACGACGTCGGGCTGCGTCGCTTCCAGGCCGCGGTGGCGATGGCGGAGCCGCCGGTCGGGGCGAACCCGGCCAGCACCGGGTTGCGTCGCTACGCGGTGACGCGCGCGACCGTGCCGCTCGCAGCGACCCGGGCCCGTGCGCTGGCCGGCGAGCTGCTGCTGATCGGGCCGGCCTCCGTGGTTCGCCACCAGCTTCAGCGCGCGCTCCAGGATCTCGGCGTCCACGTCCTCGCGC
The DNA here is from genome assembly GCA_947483555.1 of Myxococcales bacterium. Classification (GTDB taxonomy): domain Bacteria; phylum Myxococcota_A; class Polyangia; order Haliangiales; family Haliangiaceae; genus UBA2376. The sequence continues at coordinate 5,310 of CANKMW010000105.1, read as the reverse complement.
TGGCCGCCACCACCGACGAGGTCGAGCTGACCAGCCGACTGCGCCGGCTCGCGCCGTTGCCGGCCGCGATGGTCGTGCTCGATCCAGCCGCCGACCAGCTCTACACGCTGGTGCGGGCGCTCGCCGCGGTTCACGTCGCTGCGCTCGACGATCTGCTGGTGGTGTCCCGCGATCCGGCGCCGCAGGCGCTGCTGCGGGTGGTCGCGCTCGAGCAGCCCGGCTGGCGATGCCGCGGCGTCGAGCTCGTGATGGGCGAGTTGCGGCCGCGGCTGCTCCGGGCGCTGGTCGACGAGTGGCGCTTCGGTGACGACCGCCACGTCCATCTGGGCGAGGGCGTCCGTCAGCACCTCGCGCTGGCGCCACTCGCCGCGGCAGCGGCGGCGGGCCTGCCGCCCGGCGGGGTGTACTGGATCACCGGCGGCCTGGGCGGGCTGGGGCGGGCGGTCGCGCGCCGGCTGCTCACCGACCACGGTGCGCGGCTCCTGCTCACCGGCCGCCGGCCCGAGCCCGACGCGGCGCAGCTCGCCGAGCTCGGCGATCGCGTGCGCTACGTCGCCGCCGACGTGACCGATGCGGTGGCCATGCGCCGGGCCCGCGATCGCGGCGAGGCCGAGCTGGGGCCGCTGCGCGGCCTCATCCACGCCGCCGGCGTGGTCGATCAGGCGCTGCTCGGCGATCGCACGGCCGACGTCGCGCTGGCTCGGTTCCGCGACGTGTGGCGGCCCAAGGTCGAGGGCGGACGGGTGCTGGCCGAGCTGCTCGCCGATCGCGAGCTCGACTTCGTGGCCTTGTGCTCGTCGATGGTCGCGCTCTACGGCGCGCCCGGGCAATGCGATTATGCGGCGGCCAACGCGGCCCTCGACGAGCTGGCGTGCCGCTGGCCGGGACCGGCGCGCCGCGTGGTCTCGATCGCCTGGGGGCCGTGGCGTGACACCGGCATGATGGCGGTGGCCGAGAATCGCGGCGCCTTCGACGCCGCCGGTGTGGTCGCGCTCGATCCGGTCGCCGCGGCCGACGCGCTGCTCGCCACCGTGTCCGGCGGCGACGCGCGGCATGTCATGATCGTCGACGTGGTCGCCGCCGCCGAGCCCGTGCTCCACGCCCGCCTCGGCGGGCCGGTCGCGTCGTCGTCGTCGTCGTCGATCGCCGCCGCTCGCCGGTCACCGGCGGCGGTGGCCGTGGCGGGCACCGGTTCCAGCCCGCCGCCAGCGCTGGCCGCGCGGGTGCTCGCCGCGCTGGCCGCCGAGCTGCGCCGCTCGACCGCCGAGCTCGATCCGCGGCTGCCGTTCCGTCAGATGGGCCTGGATTCACTGATGGCGGTGCGGGTGGTGACTCGCCTCGAGCGCGAGCTCGGCCTCGAGCTCCATCCCACGCTGCTGTTCGAGCAGCCGACTGTCGACGACGTGGTGCGCTGTCTCGAGCAGCGGATGGAGGTCTGACGCGATGTGGTCACGCCTGACGCCCTTCGAGCGCGACTGGAAGGCCCGCTGCCGGCGCTTCGCCGAGGACGTGATCGCGCCCCACGCGCGCGAGTACGACCAGCTCAACAGCTTCCCCCGCAAGGTCCACGACGCCGCCTACCCGGCCGGCCTCATGAATGTCGGCTTCGCCGAGGAGCTGGGCGGCCTCGGCTACAGCCATCGCGCCATCGCGGTCGGTGGCGAGGAGCTGGCCGCGGCCTGCGCTCCGACCGCCTTCACGATGGGGTTCAACCACGGCGCGCTGCGCCCGGTGCTGGTGGCCGGCACCTCCGAGCAGCGCCAGGTGTTCGTGCGCGACCTCGTGCGCCGCCGCGAGTATGCCTCGCTGTGCATGACCGAGCCGGCGGCGTCGGGTTCGAATCTGATCGCCATGGCCACCCGCGCGGTGCGCACCGGGCGCGGCTGGGCCATCACCGGCACCAAGTGCATGATCGGCAACGGCTGTGACGCCAGCCAGTACATCGTGATGGCCAACGCGGTGGTCGACGGGCGCAAGCAGGGCCTGTCGTTCTTCGTCGTGCCGCGCGGCGACGGCGTCGAGGTCGGCGCCAACCCGGTCAAGATCGGCTTCCGTTGCCTGACCACGCCGACCATCGCGTTTCTCGGCGCCGAGGTGCCGGACGAGAACCTGCTCGGCTCGCCGGGCGATGCCGAGCGCATCCTCGGTGACGCGCTCGACTACATGCGCTTCGGGGGCGGCGCGGTGATCCTCGGGCTGGTGGTCGGCGCGCTGCGCAGCGTGTTCCCGTACGTCGAGGATCGCAAGGTCGCGTTCGGCGAGTCGCTGGCACAGCAGTCCCACGTCAAGCTGTTGCTCGCCGAGCTGTTCACCGAGCTGCGGCTGGTGCGCCTGCAGCTGTGGGAGGCGGCCGACAAGCTCGACCGCGGCGAGCGCGCCTCGCTCGAGACCGCGATGGTCAAGCTCACCGCGTCGCGGCTGGCGGTCCGGGCCAGCAACGAGATCATCCAGCTGTTCGGGTGGCGCGGCGTCACCGACGAGCTCGGCCTCGAGAAGCGAGCCCGCGACGCGCGCGTCACCACGATCTACGAAGGCACCAGCGAGATCCAGCTGCTCAACATCTTTCGCGACCTGCGCGAGTCGCTGCGGTCGGATGGAGATCTGTGATGCGCACCGTCCCGTTCACCCGCAACCGCGAGCTGGTCTACGGACTCCTGACCCGGGCCAAGAAGTTCCACGCCCCGATCTCGATCGTCCTCAAGATGGACGTCGGCGAGCTGCTGACCTCGCTCGAGCGGGAGCACGACGAGGGCCGGCGCATCAGCCTGCTCGCTTACCTGGTCAAGGCGACCAGCATGTTGCTCGAGAAGCATCCGCGCCTCAACCACCACCTGTTCCACGGCCTGGTGCGCAAGTTCGAGGTCGACTTCGAAGAGGTCAGCTGCAACCTGGTCATCCTGCGCCGCGATCCGGGCGGCGAGCGCATCGTGTTGCCGGTCGTGATGCGTGACTCCAACCGCCGCTCGCTCGAGGAGATCAACCAGGAGCTGCTCCGCTACCGGCGCACGCCGCTCGCCGAGCTGGCCGAGATCAAGGCCATCCAGCGCGCCAAGGAGATGCCGCTGGTGGCCATGAAGTACTTCAGCTTCAAGTGCCGCAGCGATCCCCGCTTCTACCGGCGCTACTTCGGCACCTACGGCATGTCGTCGGTGCTGCACGACTCGGGCGGCGGCCGGGTGGCGCTCAACCAGGGTCGCGGCGTGCTGTCGCAGGCCTACGCCAACACCGGCGCGGCGTTCTTGCCGACCAGCGTCACCGAGGAGCCGCGGGTCGTCGGCGGTGAGGTTCGCGCCTGCCGGATGCTGACCATGACGACCATGATCGATCACCACCTGATCGACGGCCACGAGGCGCTGTTCGCGCTCGAGGAGCTGGTCGCGGTGGTCGAGCAGGGCCGGCTCCTGCTGCCCGCGACATGAAGCGCCTCGAGATCGGCGCGCCCGACGCGCGGTTCGGCGCGCTGCTCGTACACGGCAACGATCTGTGCGCCGAGTTCTACCAGCCGCTCGCCGAGGCGCTGGCGGCCCACGACGTGCGCACCGTGCTGGTCACGCTACCCGGCTTCTCGGGTCAGCCACCGTCCACGCCGGGGCCGCCGCGCTGGGACGACTTCGCCGTCGAGCTCGCCGCGCTCCTCGACGCTTCGTTCCCGCGCGGCGCGGCGTTGATCGGCCATTCGCTGGGCGGGCTGTTCGCCTTCCTGGCCGCCGCGCGGGCGCCGCGCGCCTTGCGCAGCCTGGTCCTGTGCGAGCCGCCCATCTTCCCGACCCGCGCGCTCGCCGCCGCCGCGGCGCGCACGTACACCCGCGACGTCGTCTTCGCCGCCCGCGACGAGTTCCACAACTGGTCGGGCTCGACCTGGCGCATCCATCGCCCCGCCGACTTTCCGGCCGCGGCGCTCGCTCATTACCTCGACTCGCGTCGCCGCTCCGACCCGGCGTGGGTGGGGGCGCTGTTCGAGGCCCTGCCGGCGCTCTATCCGCTGCCCTACGCTGCGGTGACCGTGCCGACGCTGATCGTGCGCGGCGCGCACTCGGGCTGGCGCATGCGCGCCAACCTGGCCATCTTGCGGCGCCGCTTCCCGAACCCGACCGCGGTGACCATTCCGGGCTGCGCCCACTTCATGGCCAACGAGGCCGACGCCGCGCTGGCGGCCGCCATCGCCGGCTTCATTCGTACGGCGGGGTGAGCGCCACGCATGGATGCGGCGAGCTCGGGCGCGACGAGAACGGCGACGGCGTGCCGGAGCTGTACATCTACCGGCCGAGCACGGGCAGCTACTTCTGGATCCCGTCGAGCGGATTCAGCTTTCCAACCGGGATCGAGATCCGGTTCGGGAGCTACGTGTTCCCGCCGTTGTAGCCGGCGCGGACCCGAACACGCGCGCCGCGACGCATCAGTCTTCCTCGAAGTAGTCCTGGTCAACCCGCGGGATGTTGATGGGGCGGGGCGTGACTCCAACGCTGTGGTCGATCATCAGCCCAGCAAGGCGATGGCCGTCGACGAGGACGATCGTGCCGCGCGCCCGTGCCGCCGTCTCGATGGCGTCACGGGTGAACGCGCTGGTCGTCATGAAGACTCCCTTGGAGGCATGCTGCAACTGGAGTGCGCCCATGAACGTCTGGATCTCCGGGCTGCCGACCTTGTTGGCCCACCGCTTCGCCTGGACGTAGACCTTCTCCAGTCCAAGACGGTCCAGGGAGATGATGCCGTCGATGCCGCCATCGCCGCTGCCGCCGACACGCTGGAGGGCCTCGCGGTTGGCGCCGTACCCCATCGCGTGGAGGAGGTCCAACACCAGCGCCTCGAAGAATGCCGGTGAGCTGTTCATGGTCCGCTCAAGCAAGTCTCGGGCGACGCTCTCGCGTATCGCGGCAACAGCCCGATCGATGAGCTCGGCTGGGCTCGCGCTGGCGACGGACGCGACCGCAGCGACCGAGCGCTCCTCTTGATCGTGTGCCCGCTCGGGTTCGTCGAGACCGCGAAGTCGGCTGTCACGCGGAACGGAGGCCAGTCCGGCGACTTCGGCCTGTGTCAGGGCACTGCGGTGGCTGGCGACGAACGCGAGCCCCTTCGTGGTCAGTTGCCACCAGCCGCGCTTCGGGCTCGACGACAGTTCGGCGCGCTTCAGGCGGTCATGTGCCCACGCGGCGCGGTTTGCGTGTCACCACCGGTCTCGAAGGGGACCACTTCCACCGGAATCACCGGGGACCAGGGGACCACCCCAGGTCGGTGGAGAAGTGGCCCACGCCGGGGTGCGCCGGGATGATGGGCGCGCACCGAAAAGAGTGAAGGCCCGAGTCGGAAGCT
>CANKMW010000104.1 GCA_947483555.1 Myxococcales bacterium | reverse complement strand
CGTTCTACTGGAAGATGCCGATGACGCCGTCGCCGGAGCTGTACCCGGAGCACGACCTGTTCATCCAGCTCATGAAGCTGAAGAACACGCTGCGCTACACCAAGGGTGACGAGCTGATCACCCACCTCGGCGCCGAGTACTACGACTGAGCCGGTGCCCGGGCGGTGACGATCCACGAGCTCGACCCGCCGTAGACACCGTCGGCGCGCACCAGCGGCGCGAGCAGCTCGCGAAGCGCCGCGATCACCGCCGGTTTCTTGCGCTCGCCCTCGTCGCCAGCCAGGCGGATGAGCTCGCCGGCGGGCCCGAGCGCCATCGCGAACTCGATCGCCTCGTCGAGGTCGGCGGCGACCTTGATGTCGGCGTCGAAGCGTTCGAAGCCGATGCGCTGCCAGCCGGCCGCGACGAGCTGGGCGCTGACGACGTCGGGGCTGGCCATCGAGAACGGTCCCGGACCGCAGGTCACCTGATCACCCTTGTCGACCCTGGGGACGAGCTCGAGCACCTTCTGCTCGATGTCGTAGAGGAATGGATTCTCGGGCTTGGCGCGCCACACCGCCATCGCGAGCAGGCCACCGGGACGCATCGCCTGGCGCACGTTGCGGAGCGCCATCACCGGGCTGGCGAAGAACATGGTGCCCATGCGCGAGAAGGCTTGGTCGTAGGGGCCGCCGAGGTCGTCGGCCTGCACGTCGGCGACCAGGAAGCGCGCGTTGCTGACGCCGGCGGCGGCCGCCTCGGCTCGACCCGCGTCGATGAAGCGCGCCGCGGCGTCGACGCCGACCGCCTCGCCCTCGGAGCCGACCCGGCGCGCCAGCTCCTGCGTGGTGTCGCCGAAGCCACAACCGATGTCGAGCACCCGTCCACCGCGCGGCGGCGGGTGTCGATCCATCGTCGCCGTGCCGTGCCGGCCGAGTCCCGTGGTGAGCGCCTCCCGGAAGCGCACGAACTTGTCGAACAGGACCGTGTTCCACGCCTCGATCGCCTCGACGTTGTCGAAGAAGGTCTCCGCCATGCCCCGGAGAGTACGATAGTTCGAGGTCGCGCTGCCCACGGTCGGTTGCAGCCTGCGCGCCGCGGGGCTCGGCGCCGTGCCAGCCAAGCGCCCGGACTTGCGGTGATCCGACACCTGGCCGGAAGCGTGCAATCGTCCGCCCCGATGCGACGCTGGCTCCTGGCCCTGACGTGCGCGGCCCTGGCCGCCGGTTGCGACGCTGCCCCCGGCGACGCGCCGGGCGACGCCACCACCGCCGAGCTCGACGCCGGCGCCGACGCCGCCCCCGATGCCGCCGAGCCGGGCGGCGAGGTGCGCGGCGTGTGGATCACGCGCTTCGCGTACTCGTCGCGCGCCGGTCTCGAGGCGATCATCGATCGCGCCGCCGCTGCCGGGATGAACGCGGTGTTCGTACAGATCCGTGGCGAGGGCGACGCCTACTATCGCTCGGCGCACGAGCCGTGGGCCAAGCGGCTCACCGGCGTGCTCGGCCGTGACCCGGGCTGGGATCCGCTCCGGGTGGCGATCGATCGCGCCCACGGTCACGGCATGGAGCTGCACGCGTACTTCAACGTCTTCTCGGCGTGGCCGACGGCGCAACCACTCACGGTGGCCGAGGGCACGGTGCAACACGCCCTCTACGCGCACCCCGAATGGCTGGCGGTCGACTCCACGGGGACCAACCGCGACAGCGAGTACCGCTGGTTCAGCCCCGGCAATCCGGCGCTGCGCGCTCACATCGTCGCCACCGCGCGGGATCTGCTGACCGGTTACGAGGTCGACGGGCTGCACCTGGATCGGGTGCGCACCGCCGGCGCCGACTACTCGCACGACGCGGTGAGCCAGGCGGCGTTCGACGCCGCGCGGGTCGACGATCCACAGCTCACCTGGAGCCTGTTCATGCGCGCGCAGGTCGACGCGATGGTCGCCGACCTCTACGCCACCGTCGAAGCGGTCCGCCCGCGGGCCCGGATGTCGGCCGCGGTGTGGGGCATCTACCGGCCGTTGCCGGGCTGCAACACCAGCCAGGGACTGGCCAACTATCACCAGGACTCGCTGGGCTGGCTCGCCGCCGGGACCATGGACGCGCTGGTACCGATGATCTACTGGCCGATCGAACCGGGTGCGTGTACGGACTGGGCGACGTTGCTGGATGGCTTCGTCGCCGCGCGCGGCGCCCGCCATGTCTGGGCCGGCATGCATGCGCTCGACGACAACGCCTGGGACTTCGATCAGGTCCGGGCCCGGGTCGAGTACGCGCGCGCGGCCGGCGCCCACGGCACCGTGGTCTTCGCGTCCACGTACCTCGACGCCGTCCCGGCGCGCTGGGACGCGTACGTCGGCACGCCCGAGCTGCCGGGTCCGTTCGCCGCGCCGTCGCCGGTGCCGCGGATGGCGTGGAAGGACTGAGGACCGCGCCCGCTCACGGCCGCTCAGGGCGACGCATCGGTGCTGCGCTCGGGGACGATGACGTTCACGCATCGCGGTAGCACCTCGATGCGGTACCGCTCGCCGGCCTCCATCTCCTCGCCATCGAGCTGCGCGTGCGGCAGCCCGGCGCTGCCGGGCGCGGTCACCGTGAGCACGAAGCGACGGCCGCGGATCGGCTCGCTGTGCTCGAGGCCGAGGTCGCGCAGCAGGTCACCGTCGACGGGCAGGTGGCGCAGCGACGCCACCAGCTTCGAGGTCAGATCGCGGCGGCCGGCGATCGGGACCAGCTCGAACAGGCCGTCGTCGGCCTTGGCCGCCGGGTCGAGGACCCATTCGCCGCCGAACACGCGGGTGTTCTTGATGACCACATCGAACAAGGACGAGAAGGTGTACGGCCGGCCGTCGATGTCGGCCTCGAGGTCGAACTTGACGTCGGCGACGTAGCTCTCGACGAACTTGCGCGCCACCGCGCCGGCGTAGACCAGCATGTCGCGATAGATCAGCCCGACCAGGGGGATCTTGCCGACCAGCTCGCGATCGCGGTTGCGGGTCGCGAGCGCCGACGCGCCGAACCCGATCGAGGCCGAGTCGAAGAACAGGTCGCGCTGCAGGACGCGTTCATCGCGGGTCAGCGACTCGATGCGGCCGGCGTCGAGCGCCGCCACCCGGCCGGCCGCGATGATGGCGACGTTGGCCGCCAGCGCGTCGGGGCCGACGTCCATGCCGAACGACTTGCCCTGATCGTTGGCGGTGCCGGTCGGCAACACGCCCATCGCCACCTCGGCGGCGTGCGCCGAGCCGAGCACGCCCTTGGCGACCTCGGCGAAGGTGCCATCACCACCCATCGCGATCACGACCCGGGCGCCATCGTCGTCGATGGCGCCGGTGACCAGCGCGACCGTGCCGCCGTCGGGTTCGGTGGCCACGAAGCGGTGCGGCACACCCGCGGCGGCGAGCAGCGCCTCGACGCGCTCGATGTGCTCCCGGCCACGCCCGCTCTGCGCCGTCGGATTGGCGAACAGCACCACCGGCTGATCGCGGCGCCACGCATCGATTCCGGTCACCGTCCCAGTATAGAGCCGGTATCCTGTGACCATGGGGGCTCCGGAGCACCTCGGCGCCGGCCGTTTCGACGTCCGTCGTTGCCTCGGACGCGGGGGGATGGGCACGGTCTACGAGGCCCTCGACCGCCAGACCACGACGATCGTGGCGGTCAAGTTGCTCGGTGACCTCGACGCCGACCGCCTGTACCGTTTCAAGCGCGAGTTTCGCGCCCTCGCCGACCTGCAGCACCGGAATCTGGTCCAGCTGCACGAGCTGATCGCCGACGACGATCGCTGGCTCATCACGATGGAGCTCATCGACGGTCACGATCTGTTCAGCTACATCACGCGCCGCGACGGCGACGACACCAGTCCGGGGCCGATGGCGCCCGGCGATCACCGCTTCGACGAGGACCGGCTGCGCGCCTGCCTGCCGCAGCTCGCGGCTGGCCTCGAGTACTTGCATGCCGCCGGTCGAATCCATCGCGACCTCAAGCCCTCCAACGTGATGGTCGATCGCAGCGGCCGGGTGGTGGTTCTGGATTTCGGGCTGGTCGCCACCTCGGAGTCACAGAGCTCCTCCAGCGGCCAGGACGTGGTCGGGACCGCCGCCTACATGGCACCGGAGCAAGCCGCGATGCTCCCGGTGACGCCGGCCGCCGACTGGTACGCGGTCGGCACCGTGCTGTTCGAGATCCTCACCGGCGGGCTCCCGTTCGAGGGCGGGCCGATCGATCAGCTGCTGCAGAAGACCCAGCACGACGCACCGCGCGCCTCGACGCGCGCCACCGACATCCCCGACGATCTCGACGACCTGGTCGCCGGGCTGCTGGCTCGTGACCCCGCCGCGCGCGCCGGTGGCCGAACCGTCGAGCGCGCCGCCGGCACCGCGAGCCGTCGCCCCGCGACCGCGCGGCTGGCCACGCCGGCGCCGATCGGTCCGCTGGTGGGCCGCGGCGCCGAGCTCGAGGCGCTGCGCGCCATCCTGGCCTCGACCCGCGAGGGCCAGGCCGCGGCGGCGCTCGTGATCGGCGAGTCCGGCGTCGGCAAATCGATGCTGGTGCGCGAGCTGGCCCGTTCGGTGGCCGCCGATCCGCGCGCCGTCGTGCTGGTCGGTCGTTGCTACGAGCGCGAGACGGTGCCGTATCGCGCCTTCGACGGCGTGATCGACGATCTGTCGGGCGTGCTGGCCCGCATGGACGCCGACGCACCCGACGTGCCGCTGCCGCGCGACGTCGGCGCGCTGGCCCGGATCTTCCCCGTGCTGTGGCGCGCACCGGCGGTGGCCAAGGTCGCGCACCACGAGGCCGGCCACCAGCAGGATCAGCGCCTGCGCGCGGTGGTCGCGCTGCGCAAGCTGCTCGACCGCCTCGCCGACCGCGGCAAGGTCCTCATCGTCATCGACGATCTGCAATGGGCCGACGCCGATAGCCTCGGTCTGCTCAGCGAGCTGTTGCGCGACGACGCACCCGCGGTGGCGCTGGTCGCGACGGTGCGGGTCGCCGGCGCCGGCGCGGACGAGGGTGAGCTCCCGCCGCGGCTCGCCGTCGCCGTCGAACGGATCGCCGGGCTCCAGATGGTCCGGCTCGCCGCGCTGCCGGCCGCCGAAGCGCTGGCGCTGGCGGTGCGGCTGTGGGCCGAGGTCGGCGGCACGCGACCGATCGACCTCGACGCGGTGGTCCGCGAGACCGGCGGCCACCCGATGTTCCTGGACGTCATGCTCCGCCACCTGGCCGAAGGCGGCGCGGGCACGCACCCGTCCACGATCAGCCTCGACGCCGCGCTGAGCGCGCGGACCGCCGCGCTCGCCGCCTCCGACCGCCGCCTGCTCGAGGTGGTCGCGGTCGCCGGGGCGCCCCTCGATCGTCGCATCGCCGCCGATGCGGCCGCGCTCGACCGCGCCGAGCTCGCCACCCGCATCAACACGCTGGCGATCGCGCGCCTGGTCACCACCCGCGGCGAGGCGCTGGAGTGCTACCACGATCGGGTGCGCGAGGCGGTGGTGGCCGGTCTCGGCGAGTCGACCGCTGCCACCCACCGCGCGCTGGCCACCGCGCTCGAACGCAGCGGCGGCGCCGACCCGGTCGTGCTGGTCCGGCACTGGGAGGCCGCCGGCGAGACCGAACGCGCCGCCGAGCTGGCGGTCGCCGCCGCCCAGCGCGCCGAACACGCGCTGGCCTTCGACCAGGCCGCGCGGCTGTACGAGATCGCGCTGCGCCGCGGCAATCTGTCCGCGCCAGCCCGCGAGGACCTCGAGGTCCGCCGCGCCGAAGCGCTCGGCGACGCCGGCCAGGCGCTCGCCGCCGCCCGCGCCTATCTCGCGATCGCCGAGCGCGCCGGCACCGCCACCCGCCTCGACCGACGCCGCCGCGCCGCCGAGCTGTTCCTGCGCCACGGACACCTCGACGAAGGCCTGAGCACGCTGGCGGCCGTGCTCGCCGAGGTCGGGCTCCGGCTGCCCGCGACCCCGCAGCGCGCGCTCGCCAAGCTGGCCTGGAGCCGGATCCTGTTGCGAGCCGGCGGCCTGCGGTTTCGCGAGCAGGACGAGCTGAGCACGTCGGCCCGCGACCTGCTGCGCGTCGACACCTACCGCACGGTCGGCCTCAGCCTGTCGATGGTGCACCCGATCACGGCCAACTACTTCACCACCGCGGGCTTGCGCCTCGCGCTGCGCCTCGGCATTCCCGACCGCATCGCGCCGCTGCTCGCGTTCGAGGCCATGTTCCACAGCATCCGCGGCGTGCCGGGACAGGCCCGGGCGCTGGCCACCGCGGCCGTGTACGAACGCCTCGGGCGCGGCGTCGACGACACCTACCTGGTTGGCCTGCACGCCGGCGCCCGCGGCCTGGTCTGTTATTTCTGCGGTGAATTTCCGGCCGCCGCCGAGTGGCTGCGCAAGGGCGAGACGATCATGCGCGCCCAGCCGGCCGGCAAGGGCTGGGAGCTGGCCAACGTGCGCGTGTTCCTCCTCCTGACCCTGCGCTTCCTGGGCGAGACGGCCGAGCTGATGGAACGGGTCGGCGACCTGTTGCGCGATGCCGAGCGCCGCGGCGACCGCTACGCCGAGACCACGTTGACGCGCGGCCTGAACCTGGTGTGGTTGGTCCGCGACAACGTCGCCGGCGCCCGCCGCGCGGTCGAGCGTCGGACCTGGACGCCGCCGGAGGGCTCGTTCCACGTCCAGCACTGGTACGAGGTCCGCGCCGACGCCGAGACCAGCCTCTACAGCGGCGAGCTGGCCGGCCACGCCGACGCGATCCTGGCCGGGCTCGAGCGCTCCGACCAGGCCTTGCTCAGCCGCGTGGCCTCGATCGGCTGCGAGAATCACTGGATCCGCGGCCGCATCGGCCTGCTCCGCGCCAGCCGCGGCGATCGCGCCGGCCTGGTGCTCACCGAACGCGCGATCGCGGGGCTCGCCGGGCGCAAGGAATCGTACGCCGCGATCTGGACCCAGCTGCTGCGCGCCGGAGGCGCGCTGGTCGGGGGGGACCGCGACGCCGGCCTCGCGTTCCTCGCCGACGCCGAGGCGCTGGCCCGCGCGGTCCGCGCCAAGCTGATCGCCGCCTCGATCCAGCTCCGCCGCGGCCAGCTGCTCGGCGACGCCGACGGCGACGCCCTGGTCGCCGCGGCCACGGCCGCGATGACGGATCAGGGAGTTCGCAACCCCGACCGCATGGCTCGGGTCTGGTGCCCGGGCCCCACCGGCGCCTGAGGCCGATGGTTCGTGAGGAACCTGTGACAACTTCCGCCACCGGTCGTGATGTGAATCCAGGTAGAACCCGGCCAATGTCGTCCCTGCCCGACCGTCTGCTCCATCCCACCGACGAGCACGCCATGCTCCGCGCTACCGTGCGGCAGTGGGCGCGGAGTGACGTCGAGCGCCAGGCGATGGCGCACGATCAGGCCGGCACCCTCAACGTGGCGCTGCTGCGCAAGGCCGGCGAGCTCGGGCTGCACGGGGTCACGATCCCGGAAGCCGACGGCGGCGCCGGCCTCGACGCGACCGCCTCGGTGATCGTCCACGAGGAGCTGGCCTACGCCGACCCCGGCTTCACCCTCGCCTACCTGGCGCACGCGCTCCTGTTCGTGAACAACTTCTATTGCGCCGCCACCCCGGCGCAGCGGGCCCGCTACCTGCCGCGCGTGCTGTCGGGGGAGCTGGTCGCCGGCATGGGCATGACCGAGCCGTCGGCCGGCACCGACGTGCTCGCCATGGGCACGGTGGCGCGCCGGGACGGCGACCACTACGTCCTCGATGGCCGCAAGACCTTCATCACCAACGCGCCCGAGGCCGGCGTGTTCGTGGTCTACGCCAAGCTCGACGGCCGGCTCACCACGTTCGTGGTCGAGCGCGGCTTCGCGGGCTTCGCGAGCGGGACCAAGATCGACAAGCTCGGCATGCGGGCGTCGACGATGGCGGAGCTGGTCTTCGACGGCTGCCGGGTGCCGGCCGACAACCTGCTCGGCATCGAGGGCGGCGGCATCACCAACATGATGCGCAACCTCGAGATCGAGCGCCTCGGCCTGGCCGCGATGAGCCTGGGCATGGCGCAACGTTGCCTCGACGTGATGACCACCTACGCCGTCGAACGACGCACGTTCGGCAAGCCGATCGCCGACCACGGCCAGATCCAGCGCTACATCGGCGACAGCTACGCCCGGGTCGAGGCCATCCGCGCGCTGACCTACGGCGTCGCGGCGACCGTCGGGCCGCAGCACCGCAATCGCCTCGGCACCGACGCCGCCAAGCTGTTCGCCGCCACCGCGGCCAAGGAGGTCGCCGACGCGGCGATCCAGGTGCTGGGCGGCTACGGCTACTGTGCCGAGTACCGCGTCGAGCAGTTCTGGCGCGACGCCAAGCTGATCGAGATCGGCGGCGGCACGCTCGAGGCGCACCAGAAGAACATCACGCGCGACCTGACCCGGCCGAGCTGACCGCCCACCCGTGCGACCTGACCCGGCCGAGCTGATCGCCCACCCGTTTGCCCTGAGCGAGGCCGAAGGCCGAGTCGATCTCCCACCCGTCTGCCCTGAGCGAGGCCGCAGGCCGAGTCGAAGGGTCGACTACTCCGACAGGTATTTCTCGAAGGCCTTGAAGTTGTAGTCGCGGCCGAGGAAGTCCTTGACCAGCTCCGCCGCGTCCTTGGTGCCGCCCGGCACCAGGATGGCGTCGCGGTAGGCGTGCGTGACCTCGGTGTTCATCAGCCCCTGCTTCTGGAACGGCGTCAGCAGGTCCTTCGCGATCACCAGCGACCACATGTACGTGTAGTACATGGCCGAGTAGCCGATCAGGTGCCCGAAGCTGGTATGGAAGCGGGTGCCGTCGACGTATCGAAACGGCGTGTACTTCGCCTGCAGCCGCTTGAGCTCGGCGAGCTGATCCAGCTTGTCGGGCTCGATGGAGTGGAAGCGCAGCGACAGCGAGGCGTAGAACATCTGCTGCACGGTGTGGGTGCCGACGCCGAACTTGTCGGCCTTGCGCATGCGGGCAACCAGCTCGGGCGGGATGACCTCGCCGGCGGCGTTCCTGGCGAAGCGCGACAGGGTCTCGTGGCTCCACGCCCACTCTTCGAACATCTGTGACGGCGCCTCGACGAAGTCGAGCTCGGTCGCGACGCCGCTGTGGCGGATCCAGACGTGGCCACCACCGAGCACGTGGTGCATCAGGTGGCCGAACTCGTGGAACATCGTGACGACGTCGTCGTGCTCCATCAACTCGTTGCCGCGCGCGAAGTTGCACACCAGCACGCCCTCCGGGAGCTGCGCGCCGGCGACGCCATCGTGCAGCGTGAACTGCGCGGCGTGCTTGTACTTGCCATCGCGAGGGTGCATGTCGAGATAGATGCGGCCGAGGTGCTCGGCGCCGCGCTTGACGTCGAACACCTTGACGTCGGCGTGCCAGACCACGGCGTCGGCGGCCGGCGCGTACTGGATGTCGTAGATCGTCGACGTGATGTCGAGCAGGCCGCCCAGGGTCTGCTGGTACGGGAAGTAGGGCCGGACGTCCTTGCTGTCGACCTCGTACTTCTTCACCTTGACCCGGTTCTCGAGGTAGGGCTTCTGCCAGTCCTCGACCCGGCTGGCCTTCTTGTCGACCGACTTGAGCTCCTTGAGGAGCTCGGCGTAGTCCTTCCTGGCGCGCGCCTGGGCCAGCTTGCTGACGCGCTCGATGAACTCGGCCGCGTGCTTGGCCGACTTGATCATCTTGTCTTCGGTGATGTAGTCGGCGAAGTTGTCGTAGCCGAGCAGCTCGGCCTTCTCGTCGCGCAGCGCCAGCACCTGAGCCAGCAGCGGCTCGTTGTGCTGGTCGGCGCGCGACCGGAACGCGACATAGAGCTGCCGGCGCGCCTCGTCGTCCTCGGCGTAGGCCATGAACGGGTTGTAGTCCGGGTAGTCGGTGGTGATCTTGACGGCACCGGCGGCGTCGGGTGGGTGACTGGCGATGAAATCGTCGGGGAGGCCCGCGAGCTGCGCCGGCGCGACGGCGACCGCGCGCACGTCGTCGGCGATGTTCTTGGAGAACTGCTGGCCGAGCTTGGTCAGCTCGTCGTCGATCGACGTCAGCCGCTCGCGCGTGGCGTTGTCCTTGTCGACGCCGGCGCGGCGGAAGTCACGCAGGCCGCGCTCCTGGAAGCGCCCCGCCTCGGCGTCGGCCGGATCGACCTTGACCGCGGCGATCGCGTCGTACAAGGGCCGGTTGAGCTGCATCTCGGTGGCGAACGTCGCCGCCTCCTGCTCGCAGGTGCGGGCCGCCTCCCGCACCGACTCGGTCGGGTGAACCTCGGCGTAGAGCCCGGCCATGCTCAACGTGTTGCTCAACCCGGTGTGCAACTCGTTGAGCGCCTTGAGGGTGTTGCCGACCGTTCGCTCGCCTTCGACCTCGAGGATCTGGGGCAGGATCTCGCGGGCCGCGACCAGGCCGATCCGGCACTCGGCCAGGAACAGCTCCTCGGGGCTCTTCGGTTTGACCACTGGCTTCTCGACGACGGGTTCCTTCACGGTCTGCTCCGTGGCTGGGCGCTTGGGGCCGCACGCGACGATCGCCGCGGCGAGAAACGCGAGACGACGCGTGTTCATCCGCGTCGTCTTACCACGGTCGAAGCGCTCGATCACGACCCGCCACTGCACCAACCGGCGGCGCTTGACCCCGGGTGGTGCGACGTCCCAGGATGCGCGCGTGCTGGCCGCCGATCTCGCGCTTCCGCTCACCGCGACGCCCGCGGAGTGGATCGCGGTCGCGCTCGCCGACCTCGACGCTGTCCACCAGGATCACCTGCACTGCGAACGCAAGGCGGCGCAATCGGCGCTGTCGCTGGTCCGCAGCTACCCCGAGCGCGCCGACCTGGTGCTGGCGGTCGCGCGCCTGGCGCACGAGGAGACCGCGCACGTGGTGCAGATGTCGCAACTCCTCGCTCGCCGCGGCCTGGTCGGCACGCTCGACCACGGCGACGAGTACGCCGCCGCGTTGCGCGACCTGTGCCGGCGCGCCGAGCCCGATCGCTTGCTCGACCGCCTGCTGGTGTTCGCGCTGATCGAGGCCCGCTCCGCCGAGCGCCTGGCGTTGCTGGCGGCCGCCATCTCCGACCCCGCCACCGCCAGCCTGTACGGCGCGCTCGCCGCCGCCGAGGTTCGCCACCGCGACACGTTCCTCGAGCTGGCGGCACAGGTGGCGGCCGAGGCCTGGCGCGACCGGCTCACCGAGCTGGCCCGCGGCGAGGCGGCGATCGTCGCCAGCCTGCCGATCCGGCCTCGTATCCACTGAGCGTCGGGTGTCTGACTATCGGGTGAGCTGCACTCGGCGCACCGTGACCTCGTGGGTGGCGGTGCCGGTCGACAGGTAGACCGTGCCGCCGCTGACCGCCAGCTCCCACTTGTTGGTCCGTTCGAGCGTGGCGGCGACCGCGTCGAGGAAGCCGGGCTCGATCTCGTGGAGCTCGATGGTGTCGGCCTTGTACACCCGCTCCTCGACCAGCGCCGCGGCGAGCAGGTCGACCTGCTTCCAGCCGTAGACCGCGACCCGCGGCGAGGCCTTGCTCGCCTTGTGCAGCCGGGCCGGGGTCGGCGCGCCGACCTCGATCCATGCCCGCAGGTCGCCGCGCAGATCGCGCTGCCACAGCGCCGGCTCGTCGTCAGCCGCGAGGCCCTTGCTCCACTCGACACCCTCGGCGTGCTCGAGGGCGCGCGCGAGCAACCGCGCCACCAGGTAGCGGTCGCTCTCCGAGGGGTGTTGCGCCACCCGCAGATCGAGCGTCTCGTAGACGCCGCGATCGCTGTCGGCGAGCGTCAGCTCGAAGCGACGCATGGTCGCCGTCAGGGCCATCAGGGATCCCCGGCCGAGAACGAGACGTCGTCGATGCCGGCCGCCCGCACGGCGTCGAGGACCGCGATCAACCGCTCGTAGGGAACGTCGGGGCGGCCCTGGACCTCGGCCCGGGTCACGCCCAGGCGGGTGCGCAGCGCCTCGACCTTGTCCTCGAGATCTTCGAGTGCGACCACGTCGCCGGCGACCCGGATCTGCGCGATCTCGACCTCGACGGTCAGCATCCCCGGGGTGGCGTCGACGCCGGGCAGATCGTCGACGTCGTCGGGATCGTCGTCGGGAACATCGTCGGGAACATCGTCGGGATCGAAGGCGACCTGCCCCGCCGGGCCGCCCCGTCGGGCCCGGGCGGCGAGCACGATCGTCCGCATCGCCAGCGCCTCGGCCTCGGCCGCGGTCAACCCGGCATGCTCGAGCAGCGCGCGGTCGAGCTCGACGACGCGACCGAGCACCGAGCCGTCGCCGAAGCGATCGACCGGGTCGACGCAGCCGCGGCGCGGCGCGCCGCCGCTGTCGCGGATGCACGCCCGACGGCACGTCTGCTCGATGTCTTCGAGCGCGTCGTCGAGGTGGTCCTCGTCGCGGCCGAGCGCCTGCCACGCCGCGCGGCAGGCCGGGTCGCGGTACAGGCGTTCGCAGGCCAGCGCCTCGCGCAGCGCCAGCGACACCTGCCCGGCCTGCCCGGCGGCCTCGATCGCGGCGCGGCAGCCCTGGGCGGCGTCGCGCGGCGGCGGCGGCCGGTCGCGACCACAGGCGGCGGCGACGACCACGACGAGGACGAAGACGCGCCGCAGCACCATCGCGATGGTAGCCTACTCTCGCCATGCACCGCGCGCTCGCCGTGCTCCTGCTGTCGACGATCGGGCCGGCGCCGACCGCCGCCGGCCCCTGCCCCGATTGCCCGCCGCCCGAGCTCGCCGACCAACCCGACGACCAGGTCACGCCGGCCCGCGCGGTCACCGCCGCGCGCGCCTTCCTGCGCGCGGTGAAGGGCAAGCGCCCCGAGGTCATCTCGACGACGGTCGCGATCCCGTTCCTGATGGAGCTCGCCGGTGGCGGCCCTCACCCCGAGGCCACGGCGCACTGCTTCGACTCGGCGCGCCTCGTCGACGAGGCCGAGGGTCTGCCCGGCACCCCGTCGTGCATCGCGACCGGCCTGGCCGCTCATGCCGCCGCGCTCGAGCGTTCGCTGTCGAAGCGAGCGGTGTTCGCCAGCCTCGAGGCGGTGGAGAAACGGCACGGCACGATCGCCGCAACCGAGCGGTCGCGTCTCGATGCGCTCGCCAACCACCGGCTGATCTTCGTGCACGCGCGCACGCGACGCGGCACCATTCGCGTCGTGCTCGCCGTACGGCTTGCAGGCGGCGCCGCGGTGGTCGACGCCGTCGTCGCCACGTTACCGAAGTAACGCGCTGTCGACGGCCACTCGAGGAGCCGTGTCACGACCGCACACCGAGCCCGGTTCGGTGCAACGCCAGGCCACGACGCCGGTGACTTGCGGCGGCACGCGGGATGCAGGTCCAGCGTGCCATGCGAACCACGAGTGTCATTCTCTCGCTGACCGCCGCCCTCTCGCTTGTCAGCGGCGCGGGTTGCGCCAAGAAATCGACCGCCACGGCCACGGCGGTCAGCGCGCCGAAGCCGGCGGCTCCCGCCGCGTCCCAGGAGGTCACGCCGGCCACGCTCGGCGACGCTTCGGTCACCACCGACGACCGCACCGGCACCGCGCCGCCGTCGGGCCCGATCTACTTCGAGTTCGACTCCGCCGTCCTGACCGCCGAGTCGCGCGATCTGCTCACCACCTTCGCGGCGTGGGCGTTCACCAAGCAGGCCAAGCTGCGCATCGAGGGCCACACCGACGAGCGCGGCACCACCGAGTACAACCTGGCGCTCGGTGACCGCCGCGCCCGCGCGGTCGCCGACTACCTGATCGATTTCGGCGTCGACCAGACGCGCGTCGACACCATCACGTTCGGTGAGGAGCGTCCGGCGCAGGACGGCCACGACGCCGAGGCCTGGACCGCCAATCGCCGCGGCGAGGTCAAGACCAACTGACCGGCGCCATGATCGCGGCGCCATGATCGCGTGGCGCGCTGCGGTCAGACCGACGCGAACGACTCGGTCGGGATCTCGACCGGGGTCTTGTCTTCGCGGCTGATCAGCGCCGCCTTGCCGGGCACCGTGGCCACCACGTTGGCGGCGTAGAACAGCGCCGCGTAGCGCTTGCCGGTGTAGAAGGCGCGGTCGGCGTGACCCTCGGGTAGCGTGGCCAGCGCCCTCTCGGCGATCGCGGCCTGGTCGAGCAGCAGCCAGCCGATCGCGGTCTCCGACATCATCTCGAGGAAGCGGTTGGCGGCGAGCGGCACCATCTCCATCTTGCCGCCACCGAACCAGCCCAGGAAGCGCAGCGCCGTGCTCATCACCGACTCGGCCGCGGCGCTCAGGTGGGCCGCCGCGTCCTTGTAGACGGCGTCCTCCTTGATCGATGCGGCGCACGCCTGCACATCCTTGATGAACGCCTGCATGTTGGCGCCGCCGCGCTGGCCGAGCTTGCGGCCGACGAGATCGAGGGCCTGGATGTGGTTGGTGCCCTCGTAGATCGAGAAGATCTTCGAGTCGCGCGCGTACTGCTCGATGGGATGATCCTTGAGGAAGCCGGCGCCACCCAGGGTCTGGATCGCGGTCACGCAGACCTGGAACGCGGTGTCGGAGCCGTACGCCTTGACCAGCGGCACCAGCAGGTCGACCTGACCCTGGTGGTACTCGGCCGCGGTCTTGTCGTCGCCGGCGGCGTTGACCTTGTCGACGTGGACGCTGAGCTTCACGATCAGCGCCCGGATCCCCTCCACCTTGGCCTTCATGTCGAGCAGCATCCGGCGCACGTCGGGGTGGTCGATGATCGCCACCCGCGGCGCCCCGGCGTCCTTCCACTGCTTGATCGAGGGCCCCTGCTTGCGGTCCTTGGCGTACTCGAGCGCGTTGAGGTACGCCGACGACGCCACCCCGAGTCCCTGCACGCCGACCCCGATGCGGGCGTAGTTCATGAGGTGGAACATCTGGGACATGCCCTTCTGCTCCTCGGTGCCGACCAGCTCGCCGATGCAGTTGTCGTTGTCGCCGAAGTTGAGCGCCGCCGTCGACGACGCCTTGATCCCCATCTTGTGCTCGATCGACGCCACCTGGACGTCGTTCGACGTGCCGTCGGGGCGATCGCGCGGCACCACGAACAGCGACAGCCCCTTGGTGCCGACCGGCGCCTCCTCGGTGCGCGCCAGCACCAGGTGGATGATGTTCTTCGACAGATCCTGATCGCCACCCGAGATGAAGATCTTGGTGCCCTTGATCTTGTACTTGCCGCCGCCCATCGGGAACGCCTTGGTCAGCGCCGAGCCGACGTCGGAGCCGGCGTGCGCCTCGGTCAAGCACATCGTGCCGGCGTAGGTGCCGTCGTGCAGCTTGGGGCAGTACGCCGCGGTCTGATCCGCGGTGCCGAAGTTCTGGACCACGTCGGCCACGCCCTGCGTGAGCGCCGGGTACATGTTGAACGCCGCGTTGGCGCCGCACATCAACTCCTCGGAGACCGCGTGCAGCGTGAACGGACCGTCCTGGCCGCCGAACGCCTCCGGGACGCTCAACCGGCGCCAGCCGACCTCGTACAGCGACTTCCACGCCGCCTTGAACCCGGCCGGTGTCTTGACCTTGCCGTTCTCGAGCGTGCACCCGGCGGCATCACCGGTCGCGTTGAGCGGACCGAGTTGCTCCTTGGTCCACGTGTACAGCTCGTCGAGCACCGTGGTGACCTCTTCCTGGCCCCAGTTGGCGTACGGCGCCTTGCCGAGCAGATCCTGGAGCTTGAACTGCTCGAACAGGACGAAGCGAATGTCGCGCAGGTCGGCCTTGTAGCGATTGATCGGCTGGGACATCGGGGCGATACCTCCGGCGGCTGAATGAACCGTCATTCATGTATGACTGACGCGGCGCAGCACGTCAAGCCGTCGCTCGCAACCCCGCGACAGCGCTGGGCGATGGTAGCCTTCCCCGCATGAGCGGCACCAGCACCATCTCCCTCGCCGGCAAGGTCATCGTCATCACCGGCGCCAGCCGAGGCATCGGGCTGGCGATCGCCGGCGCCTGCGTGGACGCCGGCGCCAAGGTGGTGCTGGCGTCGCGCAAGCAGGCCGACCTCGACACCGCGGCGGCGCAGCTCGCGGCCCGCGGCGAGGTCGCGGCCATCGCGTGCCACACCGGCAAGGCCGACGAGGTCGAGGCGCTGTTCGCGCGCGCCGTCGAGCGCTTCGGCCGCGTCGACGGCCTGGTCAACAACGCCGCCACCAACCCCCACTTCGGCCCGCTGGTCGACACGCCCGACCTGGCGATCGACAAGACCATCGAGGTCAACATCAAGGGCTACTTCTACACGGCGCGCGCCCTGGTGCGCCACGCCCGCACCCGCGACGGCGGCGCCGTCATCGTCAACATCGCCAGCGTCGCCGGCATGCGCGCCTCGCCGATGCAGGGCATCTATGGCATGACCAAGGCCGCGGTCATCAGCATGACCCAGACCCTGGCGTTCGAGCTCGGCAGCGCCGGCGTGCGCGTCAACGCCATCGCCCCCGGCCTGGTCGAGACCAGGTTCGCGGCTGCCATCGTCCAGAATCCCATGCTGCGCGACCACGTCATCAAGCGCACCCCGATCGCCCGCCATGCCCAGCCGGTCGAGATCGCCGGCGCGGCGGTCTACTTGCTGTCCGACGCGTCGTCGTTCACCACCGGCAGCGTGCTCGTCGTCGACGGCGGCCTCACCTCGTCGTGAAGATCCAGCCCCGCCGCGCCGTCCGAGGATCCACGATGGCTTCGCCCGCTCGTGCCTGGTCCCTGGCCGCCCTCGTGGGTGCGGTCGCCGCCATCGCCGGTCCCGCCGCCGCCCAGCCGAAGCCGAAGCCGCGCCCGACCGGCACCATCGCCGGCACGGTGACGTGGACGGGTGCCGCCCCGTCGCGCGCCGAGCTCGACCGCAAGAGCGACCCGGTGTGCGCCAGGACCAGCCAGCTGTCCGAGGACGTCGTCGTCGCGGCCGGCAAGCTGCGCGATGTCCACGTCCGTCTGAAGGTCGGCAGCGCCGGCACCCACGCCGCGCCCGCTGTGCCGGTCGTCGTGGTGCAGTCCGGGTGTATGTACGCGCCGCGCGTCGTCGGCGTGATCGCCGGCCAGAAGCTCGAGATCGTCAACTCGGATCCGACGTTCCACAACGTGCGCGGCAACCTGGGCGCCAAGATCTTGTGGAACCTGGCCCACACCGCCGGCGGCGCGGCCCACTCGCGCAGCGACCTGGGCCAGGCCGGCGACGTGGTCTCGTTGCACTGCGACGTCCACCCGTGGATGGCGGCGTGGGCGGTGATCAGCGATCATCCGTTCTTCGACGTCACCGCCGCCGATGGCGGCTTCGAGCTTCGCGACGTGCCGGTCGGCAGCTACACCCTCGAGGCCTGGCACCCGACGCTCGGCCTCAAGACTGCCAAGGTCAAGGTCAAGAAGGGCAAGCCCGCCAAGGTGACCTTCACGTTCGCCGCCGCCGCCGCGCCGGCGACGTGATCGGCTAATCCTCGTCGGCCACCGCGGGCTCGTCGCGCAGCGCCCGAAGGATCGGCACCACGAGCTGGTCCTTGGCGCGACCCGTCGCGGCCTTGATCTCGATGAGCAGGTCGAGGTCGATCACGCGGAGCCGAAGGTCGGCGTCCTCGATCTCCCGGGAACGGCTCACCAGCTCGGCGTAGCCCCGCGCATCGTGAAGCCGGCACAGGACGTCGAGCGGTCCCAGCCGGGTGGTCAGGTTGAGCTGCCCGGTCCCGGCCAGATGGTTCGCCGTCGGCGCCAGATCCCGATCCGCCCGCCACGGACGGAACCGGGCCCCGAGGGTCTCGAGCACCTCCAGCAGCCGGGCGAGGTTGTCGACGGTCTGGTCGGGAACGATGTCCAGATCCTGGGTGGTGATCGGGGCGCCGTGAATCACGGCGGCCGCGCCCCCGACCACGATGAACCGCACACCGCCGATCAGCAGCGCGCGCAGGAGGGCTTCGAGGTCAGCGGTCCTTGGATGCTGCACGGCGCCACCGCTCGAGGCTGGCTGCGGCGCGGCTCGCGGCCCGCAAGCGTTCGATCACGCTCAGCTCCCGATACCAGGCCAGCAGCGAGCGATCCACCTCGCGGGTGGCTTGCTCGACAAGCTCGCTGTCGATCGGCGCTTCGCGCACGCCGCCATTGTGCGCTGATCGGATCGCGTTGCCTAGGCGTGGCGATGGCGACGGCGGCGTCGCCAGGCCAGGCCGAGCGCGAGCAGCGTGAACGCGAGCGCACCGCGGTCGCCGCCGCCGCCGGCCGCACAACCGCCACCGCCAGCCGCGGTGATGGTGTCGCGGCCCGGCACCGACGGCACGGTGCACTGGTCGGTACCCTCGAAATCGACCGTGCACTCGAGTCCGGGCGGGCACACGATCGTCGCGCAGGGATCGCTGATGCACATGCCGTCGGCCGGATTACAGGCCTGGCCGGGACCGCAAACCACGTCCTCGCAACGGTCGTTGACGCAATCGCCGGTGCGCGGATCGCACACCTGCCCGACGCCACAGTTCACTCGATCGCACAGGTCGGCGACGCAGGCACCGTCGACGCAGTGCTCATCGCTGGCACACGGCGGATCGCAGGACACGGCCTCGCAGGTGCCGTTGCGGCACGCCTCGTTGGCATCGCACATCACGCCGAAGCACGGATCGGCCTGACACTCGCCGGGCCCGCTGCCGGGGCGGACGCAGATCTCGCCGGCGGCGCAACCGAGCGCGAAGCAATCCTGGCAGATGCCGCCGAAGCACGTGAGGCCGGCCGGACAGGTGATGCCGATGCACAGATCGACGCACTGGCCGCTGGTCGGGCTGCACGAGAAGCCGGGCTGGCAGGTCACGGTCGCGCACGGATCGCGGACGCAGAAGCTGCCGCCCGGCGCCACCTGGCAGAAGAACCCGAACGGGCACGGGAACTCACCGGGGGCACATGGGTTGGCGCACTCGCCGCCCAGGCAGGCCTGTCCGGTGACCGGACAGGTCGGCGTATCGTCGCCCACGCCGTCGCAGTCGTTGTCGAGGCCGTCGCAGATCTCGGGCCGCGGCCCGACGTAGCCGTCGCAGACGATGGCGCCGCCGGCACAGACCAGGGCGCCGAAGGTGCACTCGCCGGTGTCGCAGATGCCGGTGCACTGGCCGTTGACGTCGAACGTCCCGAAACCAGCATCGGTGCAGTTGCCGCCGACGCCCGGCAGCGGCGGCTCGTCGACCTGGCCGTCGCAGTCGTCGTCGACCCCGTTGCAGACCTCGGCCATGCCGCCCATGTTGCCCTGGCACACGACCTGGCCGGCGACGCAGGCGAACATGCCGCCGGTACACGAGCCGCTGCCGCCGCAGGCGGTGCCGATCGGCGCGCCCAGCATCTCGTCGACGTTACCGTCGCAGTCGTCATCGAGGAGATTGCAGACCTCGATGCCAGGGGTCACGGTCGGCGCCGTGCACGCGGTGCCGGTCCCGTTGGCGTTGCACACCAGCGTGCCGGTCTGCAGACAGACGCCTTGCTGGCCGTTGGTGCAGCTGCCCCCGAGGCCCGGGAACGGCTCGTCGGTCATCCCGTCGCAATCATCGTCGAGGCCGTTGCACAGCTCGGTGCCGGGCCCGACCTCGCCGACGCAAGCGCCGAGCATGTTGCCGCTGCAGGTCTGCACGCCGCTGCGGCAGGTGCCGGTGCAGTTGAAGCTGCCGTCGCAGCCGGTCGGGAACGTGTAGCACTCGATGGCGATCTCATCGACGAACGAGTCGCAGTCGTCGTCGAGCGTGTTGCAGGTCTCGACGACCGGCCCGGTGCCCCCGGTACACACCAGCGCGCCGCCGGTACAGGCCAGCATGCCGGGGTTGCACTCGCCGACGTCGAAGCCGCACGACGTCCCCACGCCCGGCAGCGGCGGCTCCTGGTTGTCGATCAACCCGTTGCAGTTGTCGTCGATGCCGTTGCAGATCTCCTGCTGCGCCCGCTCCTCGGCGGTGCAGGTCTGGCAGCCCAGGCCCTCGTCGATCAAGCGGTCGCAGTCGTCGTCGAGGCCGTTGCACGGCAGGGTCTCGGTGCCCGGCGTGACCGGACCGACGCTGCACGTGGTCTCGAGCTGATTGGCGGCGCAGACGCGGACGCCCGTGCGCAGGCACTCACCGAACATGCCGTTGGTGCAGGTGTCGGGCGTGCTCGGCGGCTGGTTGGGCGGCAGGTGGAGGTCGGGGAAGTCCTCGTCGATGAAGGTGTTGCAGTTGTCGTCGATCCCGTTGCAACGCTCGCCGACGATCGAGTCGGCGATGATCTGCGCGATCGCCGCCGACAGCTCGGCCTCGTCGTCGACGAAGATGGCGGTCGGGAAGTTGTTGCCGAGGATGCCGTCGCGGGCGTCGGCGATGGCGTTGAGGTTGTCGATGACCGCCTGGACCGGGGTCGCGAAGCCGATCACGTAGACCAGCGCACCGTCGGCGCGCAGGTCGAGCGCCGCCTGCACCGGAGTGCCGGCGCAGGTCTCGGCGCCGTCGGTGATCAGGATGACGCGGTAGGGCTGGCAGGTGACCAGGTTGGGGTCGGTGCTGCGGATGCTGTCGAGGTAGGTGTTGGCGCTGACCAGCGCGCCGCCGAGCGGCGTGGTGCCGCTGCCGCGGATCTCCTGGTCGGTCCCGGCCTGCGCCGTGCCCGGGTAGTTGGTGTCGCCGTCGATCCAGTCGAGCAGGGTCTGCTCGTTGTCGGCCGCGAACGACACCAGCAGGTCGCCGCTGTTGAATCCAGGATTGGCCGGGGTGACGAAGCCGCACGGCGCCGCGCCGCCGCCCTGCCAGCCGCCCGAGCGCAGACCGGCCGAGGTCCCGGGACACTCGAAGCCGGTGGCCCGCTGGTGGAAGCGCATCAGGCCGTACTCGACCTCGCCGAACGACGCCACCGCGTCGGTGATGCCGGCCTTGACCTTGTAGAGGCGCGAGTCGTCGGCGAGCGAGTTGTTGCACGTGCCGCTGGCGCAGGTCCCGCAGGGCACGTTGGAGCCCGGGCACGCGTTGGAGCCGTCACCGCCGGTGAAGACGTCGTCGCAGGTGTTCCAGTTCATCGAGCCCGAGCTGTCGAACAGGAGCAGGAGGCGCGGCTTGATGATGGGCGTCGCGTTGGAGTTGGTCTCGCTGCTGTCGAACGCCGAGTGGCAACCCGGATCGGCCGGGAAGTCGATCAGGCCGTCAGTGGGCAGGTCGTTGTCGATGCCATCCTGGCATGCGCGATAGAAGGTCTCGCTGCCGTCGGTCAGGCTGGTGCAGTCGTCATCGGCCGGGAAGTCGACGTCGCCATCGCCGTCGTTGTCGAGGCCATCGCCGCAGGCCGCGCCGCTATTCTCGGTCGTGTCGCTCGGGCCCGTGCAACCGAGGTCGAACGGGAAGTCGACCTGCAGGTCACCGTCGTTGTCGAAGCCGTCGCTGCACTGCGCGCCGGTGGGGGTGTCGCTCTCCGAGTTGTCGCCGGGCGAGCTGCAGCCGGGGTCGTTGGGGAAGTCGATCAACCCGTCCGACGGGACGTCGTTCTCGAGGCCGTCGCTGCACTGCCGCCGGGTGACCACGAAGCAAGGCAGTGATGGTTCGCTGGGAAGCTCGCCGATCACCTGCGCGACCGCGGTGACCTCGAGGCCTCCGTAGAGCTCGCCGAAGGCGCCGTAGTCGTTCGACGTCCACGGCGCCGGCGTCGCCGCCGCGCTCGCGACGGCGGTGCCACGCGGGTGCAGGTTGAAGCGGACCGAGACCGCGGCGGTCGACTCGGCGGTGCCGCTGATCGACGTCGACGTCGAACCGACCGGACACGTCACCGTCGGCCGCTGGGTGCGGACCTGGTTGACCGGGATGAACGCGGCGCGCGGGAAGTAGGTCTCGAAGTTGCCGCCGAAGCCCGACTGGTTGCCGAACAGCTGGACGTCGATGCGGTAGAGACCGGAGTTGCCGTTCGTGCCGTTGGGGACGTTGACCGCGAACGTGAGCGCGCGCTGCTGGAACGGCATGTACGAGAACGGAGCGTCGTAGGTCGGCCGTGCGGTGCCGCAGCCGGCGCTGCACGACAGCGTGCTGCCGGCGCCGGTTCCGAGCACGACGCTGCCGTTGATGCTCCAGCCGGTCGGGAGCACCAGCGTGATGGTCTCCTGGCCCCAGATCTCGGTGCCGATGTTGGTGACGATGCCGGTGACCGCGGCGGTCATGCCCTGGGTGGCGAAGGTCACCGTCGGATCGAAGTTGGGCGCCACGGTCACCTTGGGTACCGCGATCGGCGAGACGATGGTGAGCGCCTGCGTGGTGAAGCCAGGCAACGGAAGCTGCGTCGAGTGATAGGTGGCCTGCATCACGTTGGTGGTCTGGCCGCCACCGCCGACATCGAAGACCGCGCTGATGGTGTAATCGGCGCCGGGCGCCAGGGTGCCGAGGTTCCAGGTCAGGCACTCCAGGGTGGAGTCGTCCGTACAGGTGGTGTTGCTGACCGGGGCCGTCGTGGTGCACCCGGTGCAGGTCGCCGACATGAACGACTGCCGGCTCTGGTCGTACTTGAGGCGCGCCACCGCGTTGGTCTCGGGGTTGACCGACAGGTTCGAGCCCGTGAGCGTGTAGGTGAGGTTGTCGGCGCCGGTGGCCAGCGACTTGTCGACCTCGAGGTTGAACAGGAGGCGCAGGAACACACACGCCGGCGAGCCGACGTAGGTCGGCCACGGGTTGTCGAGGGCACCCGAGTTGCCGCCGCGCGACGCGGTGTCGGTGCCGACGACCTCGCCGCAGTCGATGTTGCCGCCCGCCGGCAGGAAGCCGGGGTCGAGCGGGATGCCGGTGACGCGCACCGCGACCTCGACGAAGCCGGGCTCGCCGGTGCGGGTCTCACCGAGGGCGACGCGGACCGCGTTGGCGTCGATGCCGACCGAGCTGGCCGGCGTGAGGTCGAAGCCGCTGGCCGCGTCGGCCAGGTTGAGCTCGGTCACGTTGCGCGTGATGACGTTCGACGAGCCGATGTCGCCGACGCCGAAGCTGACCGTCGAGCCGGGGTACTTGACGCGCTCCCACGGACCGTTGACGTTGTCGAAGGTCAGGGTGCCGAGCCCGTTCGAGGTGGCTTCGTTCGAGTAGAACGTCAAGGGACCGGCGACCGGCGAGCCGTAGCGGTACGGGGTGGTGCCGTCGCCGCCGTCGGCCGCGACCGCGGTGGCGATGCCGTAGGCCCGGACCTGGTCCCAGTCCCAGGTGTTGTGCGCAAAGTAGGGAGCGGTGGTGTCGCCGAGCAGCGCCACGATGCCGGGCGTGATCGACGCCGGCAGCGGCGACATCGTGATGCCGTTGTTCATCGTGATGAACGAGCCCGCCGGGTTACGCGCGGTCAGTGGATCGACGCTGTAGAAGACGCCGGTGTCGCCGTGAACCTGGGCGATCGAACCTTGCGGAAAGGAGCGCAGACCGCCGATGCAGCCGGCGGAACCGGTCGTGCACGGCAGGTCATTGGCGCTGTTGCACCTC
The DNA here is from genome assembly GCA_947483555.1 of Myxococcales bacterium. Taxonomy (GTDB): domain Bacteria; phylum Myxococcota_A; class Polyangia; order Haliangiales; family Haliangiaceae; genus UBA2376. Next base: position 6,861 of record CANKMW010000104.1, on the reverse strand, counting down.
GCGCCGCCGACACACCCGTCGACGCCGATGCCGGGGTAGCGCGGCTCGATGGTGCGGCCGGCGGCGTCGGTGATGCGGACGCCGACGATCTCGGTGTTGGGCGGCAGGTACTCGGTGAGATAGCCCTGGAGACCGCGGTTGACCTTGTCGGGCACCGGCGTGAACCTGAACTTGAACGAGATGATGTCGCCGACGGCGATGCGGACGTCGGTGCCGCCGGTACCGGTCGACGTGCCTGACTCGGGATCGATGACGTCGACGGTGGCCTGGGTCAGGCTCTTCGACGTCATGACCTGAGCCACACCGTCGCCGCGGGCGTGGCGCAAGACGGCGCCGCCGATCACGGCCAGGCCGCACAGCCCGGCGAACCAGAGACCGATGCTCGAGCTGGGGCTCTTCATGGCGGGTCTACTCATGGGGTGCTCGAGCAGCAGCGGAAGCCGAGATTGCCGAACGCAAAGCTCGGCGCCAGCGCGATGAACGAGAGGTCGCAGGTCAGGCCCTGCTCGACGTTGTCGAACGCGCCGCCGCGGACGCGGAAGGCGCTGCCGACCGGGGTCGACGTCCATTCGCGCAGGTTGCCGGACAGGTCGAAGGCGCCGAACGGTGAGATGCACTGGCTGGTCGCGGGGGCCGGGCAGCCATGCTTGGTTCCGGTGGCCACCACCTGGTCGTCGTTGGTCCCGGTGCAGTCGGGATCGTTGTCGCGACCGTTGCAGGCGGTGGGGTCGTAGATGTCGCCGTAGGGATACGTGAGCGGCTGACCGGCGGGACCGGGGACACCCACCGCGCCCTCGCACGCGAGCTGCCACTCGGCTTCGGTGCACAGACGGCGGCCAGCGGCGGCGCACGCCGCGGTCGCCCTGGCGTGCGTGACGTTGCGCCACGGCAGCACGCCGGGCTTCGAGCAGCTGCGAAGGTTGAGGGGATTCTCGGCGCCGAAGTCGGTCAGGGTAGCGCCGGGTCGCGATGCCTCGTGGGGATAGATGTAGAAGTCGGTCACGCCGCTCTGGACGTGGACCATCGTGTCGGGGGCTTGCTCATCGACGCGGGTGTCGCAGTCGTTATCGAGGTTGTCGCAGATCTCCGCCGTGCTGGAGCCGGGGTCGTCGATGATGCACTGCAACCCCAGCTGGTCCGTCGCGCAGGCCAGACCACCCGTTCCTTCCGGTGGCGGCCGGCCGAACCCGCGACATTCGCCGACCAGGCCGTCGTTGCACGCGTCGCCCAGGGTCGGGTAGGCCTCGTCGATGCGGGTGTCGCAATCGCCGTCGAGGGTGTCGCACAATGCCTCCTGCAGCGGCAGGTCGCCGCACGCGTTGTCCTCGGTGGCACCGCCGTAGACGCACTGCCAGGCCACGGTGAACGGCGCACACGTATCGGCGCCGCAGGTCGGCACCGTACCGTTACAGGTGCCGGCCTGGCGGCAGAAGTTGGACGTGGGCAGGATCAGGTTGCTGTCGGCGACGTCGATGTCGCGGTCGCAATCGTTGTCGATGCCGTCGCAGACCTCGGGGCCGGTCGGGGTACACGCGTACTCGCAGCCGTTGCCGGGCAACCCGTCCTCGTCGACGAAGCCGGGCAGGCAGGTGGCGACGGTGCACGCGCTCAGCGCGCAGCCCTCGATGGCGTTGGGCAGGTTGCATGGCGTGCAGCCGCCGCAGTAGCGAGGATCGTTGACCTTGTCGAAGATCTCGTCGGCGGGACCATCGCAATCGTCGTCGAGGTTGTTGCAGGTCTCGCTCGACGGACCCTCCCAGCCGAGGCACGCGATCACGCCAAAGCTGCACTGGGTGGCACCGTTGGTGCACTCGCCGACGTCGCCGAAGCCGCTCGGGTTGCAGGCCGCGCCGACGCCGGCCAGGGGGCCTTCGTCGGTGCGGCCATCGCAGTCCTGGTCGATGTTGTTGCAGGTCTCGGCCTGGATCGGGAACACCGGGCACGTGTACTCGCAGCCGGCGATCGCCGGCACGATGTCGGCGAAGCCGGCGTCGCAGGTTCCGAATCCGCACGTGCTGTTGCCGCAGGTCGGGGTCGCGTGCAGCGCGCGGCACTCGTTGCCGCAGGTGCCGCAGTTCATGACGTCGGTCTCGAGCATCAGCCCGTCGTCGATCAGGGTGTCGCAGTCGTTGTCGACCAGATCGCAGATCTCGACGCCGCCGTTGGTCGGGGTGCAGAAGTAGTCGCAGCCGTTGGCCGGGTTGTTGTCGCGGTCGACCCAGCCCGGCAGGCACGCGAACTGGCACTGGCTGGTGACGCAGGTGCCGGCGGTGTTGGGCTGGTTACATGCCAGGCCGCAACCGCCGCAGTGACGTGGGTCCGACGTGAGATCGAAGCCGTCGTCGACCGTTCCGTCGCAGTCGTCGTCGCGGTTGTTGCAGGTCTCGATGATGCCGACACAGGCGTCGGTCGAAGCGTCGGTCGGCGCGTCGACGCCACCGTCGCCATCGCCACCACCACCATCGCCGTCACCGCCGCCGTCGCCGTCGCCGTCCGCGTCTCGGTTGTCGCCCCCGAGCTGGTACTTGTTGAGATCACAGGCGCTGGCGAACAGCGCGCACACCAGTGGCAGGGTCACCCAGAGCGCGCGCAGTCGAGGCACGCCGTGATAGTGTGTTCGAGGGTCGCAAAGGTCGCCGGCCAGGCGAGTGACTAACCGACCGCTACCCGTCGGGCAGCGTCCGTGACCGGCGCCGGCCGCGCCGTTGGGGACGACCCGTCCGTCAGCAGCCGCAGCCTTCGTCGAAGCGTTCGACGGCGACCGCGTCGAGTTGCAGCGCCCGTCCCGTGCCGCGACCGAAGGACAGCGTCACGGTTCCGGCTGGGCCGTGGCAGACACCGTCGCCGCACGACGTGGGCAGCCAGTCGACGATGTCGCTGACGAGGTCGGCGAGGCCGAGCCGCTCGCGCGACGTGCTGGTCTGCGGATCGCCGTCGCCATCGAGGTCCGGATCGACCTCGGCGGAGTCGACGTCGTAGCGGCGCTGAATCGCGACCAGCTCGAGGCCGTCCCCGGCGATCAGCGGTCGCAGGACCGCCATCGCCTCGGCCGCCGAGACGTGACTGGCGACGCACAGGGCGCGGGTCGCGTCGGCTTCGGTGGTGAGCGGCGCCCGGCTCGGCAGGTACTGGTCGTCGCCGGCGTCGTCGAGCAGCACGGCGGCGCGCGCCGCGACCTCGCAGTCGTCGCTGACGGCGGTAGCGCGGACCGCCGCCGCCACCACCGGCTCGTCCAGGTCGGCGGCTTCGAGCCGGTCGAGCGCATCGAGCGCAGCCGCCCGGGACAGGCCGCCGTCGAGGGCGGCGGCGAGCGTGCCGGTCTGTCCGCGGTCGCCGAGGTGAGCGATCGCCGCCTCGCGACCGAGCGCGACCAGTGCGTGCGCCGCGCCGGCCGGGGTGAGCCCGGCGAGCAGCGCGTCGGCGACGTCGGCACGCCCGCCGTCGGCGGCGGCCGAGATCAGCCGCAGCCGCAGCGGGTCGTCGCCGGGCGGGATGAGCGCCACCAGCTCGTCCATCAGCTCCTGCTCGGGCTGCGGCAGCACCACGAGCGTGGCCAGCGTGTCGGCGATGGCGGCCACGTCGGTCGCCTCGAGCGTGGCGAGCGCCCAGACGGCAACGTGTCGGCGCAGGCAAGGGTCGGCGAGCGTGGCATCAGCCGCGACCGGTGCGAACGACTCGGCGCCGTCGCCGCATTCGACTTCCTCGGTGACCACCGACCGGCACGCGAGCCGGCCCTCGCGCAAGAACGCGATCGCGACCGCCCGCGCGCGCTCGACCGGAATTTCGGCCAGCCGCTGCTCCCAGTCGGCGCCGGTCAGCGCCAGCGACGCGAGCAGATCGGCGTTAGCGACGGCGGTGCCGACCGGCGCCGGTGTTGCCACAGCGTCCCGGCGCGGCCCGGGCTCATCCGGCGTCAGCGGCGACAGCGAGCGGACCGGCCGCCCACACGCGGCTGCCGCGACGGCGGCGGCGAAGAGCATCGAGGCGAGACGGGGCATGCCAGTGCAACGCGCGGCCCGGGCGAGGCCATCCGCGAATGCGATTCCGTCGAGACGCTGTTGCGGTACTCTCGGCAGCTCCATGCACGCCCTGAGGATCGTCGCCGTACTCGTGCTCGCCGCGACCGCCGATTGCAAGTTCCCGGAACTCCCGCCTCTCGAGGACGACGGCAGCGTCGATGCCTCCCTCGATGGGCCGCCGTCGGACAGCGTCTCCGGACCGAACGTGGTGATCACAGCTGGCCCGACGGCCAACTCAACCACCGGGCCGCGGGTGACCTTCGAGTTCACCGTCCAGGATGGCTCACCGTATTGCCGATTCGATGCCGCGCAACTGACCCCGTGCACGAGCCCGCTGACCGCCAACCTGGCCGAGGGCATCCACTCGTTCCACGTTCAAGCCACGAGCTCCGGCGGCGTCGTCGACTCCGATTCGCGTCTCTGGAGTGTCGACTGTCAGGCAGTCTACGGCTGATACCTTCGCGCTGTTTCGAATGGACGAAGGCAGCGGCACCGTGATCGCAAACGCCCACCCGTGGACGGCGCAGCAGCCGAACGTCGGCGCGCGGTTCGCGGATCCACCTGGAGACCCGGCATGGGTCGCAGCGGGTCGCTTCGGAAGCGCCCTTCGATTCTCGGCGATCGCCCTCAACGACACCGACCGGATCTACGCGACCATCCTGCATCCGAACGACTCGATGTCGGTGGGTGCCCACTCCATCGAGATGTGGGTCAACCCGATGCCGACGTTCCCTCACGACCTGGAGCTGTTCTCCACCACGGGTGGACAACAATCGGGCCGCATGGACTACTTGCTCAAGTTCGTACGAACGGGCGGTCAGGGTTCCTTCCACCTGCAACTTCGCAGTGGCGGGTTCGGCGAAACGATGATGTCGCCGATGGTCGAACTCGGCACCTACCACCATGTCGTGATGAGCTATCAGCCAGGTACTGCACCTCTACTATTCGTGGACGGTACCAGCGTGCGCGCTTCGCAGACTGTTTCGGGCACCGTCGAGAATCTGGTATTCCAGGCGCTGACCCTCTACGAGGGCGACGCCGACGAGCTGCATCTGACCTTTCATCCGTTCACCGAGCAAGAGCTCCTCGACCGGTGGTGCCCGCCGTAGTGAAGCCAAATTCATTTGGCCAGCGCAGCGGCGGCGGCGCGAGCCGTGACGCAGGTCATCCCGGTCCGGATTGCCTCGGAAAACGCGGGCGTGAAGGCGTCGCCGACGCTAGCATCCGCCACGCCGGGAGGGCCCATGCAACTTCGCACGTCCACGTTCGCCATCATCCTCGTCGGGCTCGCACTCGTCGACTCCGCCGCGGCCGACACCGTCATTGCCGGCGGCAACATCATCAACCAGACGTGGACGGCGGCCGGGAGTCCCTACATCGTGCAGGGTGACGTGATCGTGCCGGACGGCGCGTTCCTCGAGGTCCAGGCCGGCACCACCGTGCAGTTCGCGAACAGCGACGGCCAGGCCTCCGGTGACCCGTCGACGGTCGAAGTACGGGTGCGGGGCGCACTACGAATCAACGGCACCAGCGTCGCCCCGGTGACCCTCGCAGGACAGGTGGCGAGCCCAGGCTCGTGGTACGGCATCGTCGTCGAAACCACGGCTACCGAGGCTCGCGTCGATCACGTCACGATCAACCACGCGCGTTATGGTTTCGTTCTCGCGACTGCGAGCGCGACGTTCGCGTCGACCGCCCTCACGGTCCAGAACGCGTCGAGTTTCGGCGTGTGGATCCAGGCCGGCAACCCCAGCTTCGACGCCTACACGGCGGTCAACAACGCTTACGCCATCTACGGCGGCGATGGCTCGGCCAGCTTCACCAGCTGCGTCCTGCGCGGCGGCGCCAACGCCAGCTACGGCGTCTACGTCCGGCCCACGACCGCCACCACCACGGTGAGTCTCACCAATTGCACCATCAACGCCGCCGGTGGCTATGGCATCTACGTCAACGCCGCCGCCGGCGCTGCCACCACCGTCAACGCGACCAGTTCGATCATCACCAACCACTCGACCTACGGCGTCTACCGGGTCACCGGCGCGGGCGCCAACACCGTCAACGTCACCTACTCCGACGTCTGGAACAACTCCGCCGCCAACTACCAGAACGTCTCCGCAGGCAACGGCGCGGTCATCATCAATCCGCTCTATGTCAACACCACCAACCTGCGCCTCACCTCCAACTCGCCCGTCCGCTTCGGCGCCATGGGCGGCGGCGACATGGGCGCCCTGCCCTACATCAGCGATCCGACCCCCGGTCTCTACGGAACCCTGTGGTCGACCACCACCCTCACCGCGGCGGCCAGCCCCTACGCCGTCGCCGGCGACCTCTTCGTGCCCGCTGGCGTGACCCTCACCGTCCAGCCCGGCGTCACGCTCAGCTTCGCCGCTTCCGACATCATGCTCGCCGGCGTCACGCAAGCCGAGCTCCAGGTCGCCGGCACGCTCGTCGCCGACGGCACCAGCGCCAACCCCATCACGTTCACCAGCTCGTCTCTCTCCGCCGGCGCCTGGAACGGCATCGAGCTCTACCCGACTGCCAGCGGCGCGGTCGTCGACAACGTCCTGATCCGCTACGCCAGGTACGGCATCAACATCCGCGCCACCGGCGCGAACACCTATAGCAACCTGACCACCCAGGACGCGTCGAGCTTCGGCGTGTGGATCCAGGCCGGCAACCCCAGCTTCGACGCCTACACGGCGATCAACAACGCTTACGCCATCTACGGCGGCGATGGCTCGGCCACCTTCACCAGCTGCGTCCTGCGCGGCGGCGCCAACGCCAGCTACGGCGTCTACGTCCGACCCACGACCGCCACCACCACGGTGAACCTCACCAATTG
>CANKMW010000103.1 GCA_947483555.1 Myxococcales bacterium | reverse complement strand
TGAGCGCGTAGCGACCCTCACGCTCCCCGTCGACCGGTCGTCATCGCTGGCGCGTTCCCATCCGACCCACGCACCTACCGCCGCATCATCCAGGCCGCCGCCAGCGACGGTCCTCTTGCCGGCCGCGCGATCGCCGCCGCCACCGATCGCCGCCGCCACCGACCGCCGCCCCACATCGCGGTCGCAGCCACCGCCGGCTTGCGGTCCTGCGCCGCGCGGCGAACCGTGCCCACGCTCTCAGTAGCGCGGAACCTTGGGATCGACCTGCTGGCTCCAGGCGTCGATGCCGCCGGCCAGGTTGTAGACCTGCTTGAAGCCTTTCTGCAGGAAGTGCTCGGCGGCGTTCTGGCTCCGCCCGCCGGTGTGGCAGTGGAAGGCGATCGGGGTCTGCTTGTCGAGCGTCTCGAGCTCGGCGACCGCGGCATCGTCAAGCAGCTGGCCGCCGGCGATCGACGCCTTGGCGCGCTCGGCGGGGGTGCGGACGTCGAACAGCCGCGTGACCGTGCCGGCGTCGAGCAGCGCCTTCAGCTCGGTGGGGCTGATGGCCTTGACCTGCGCCGGGCGGTTGGGGTTCTCGATCTTGAAGCCGGCGCCCTGCGGACCCTCGACGTGATCGACGACCACCCCCTCGGCGCGGCGCGCGCTGGCGGCATCGAGCTGCACCGTGACCCCGTTGGTCTCGATGGTCACCGAGGTGGCGTCGCGAGGGCCGATGTCGAGGCCGTGCTCGAAGCGGCCGTCGATGGTCAGGTGGATGACGTCGCCGGCGCCGCTGTCGGCCAGCGCGACCTTGAGCACGGCGGCGGCGCGCGGGGTGACGATGACCGCCGGCGGCGCGGTCGCCTTGGCGAGGTCGCCGAGCGCCTTCTGCAGCTCGCCGGCGGCGTGCATCTGGCGCACGATGTCGGCGCCGCCGACGAATTCGCCGCGCACGAACAGCTGCGGGATCGTCGGCCAGTCCGAGAACGCCTTGATCCCGTCGCGGACGCCGGGGTCGGCGAGCACGTTGACGGTGGTGTAGTTGGGGACCATGGTGTCCAGGATCTGGACCACCGCCGCCGAGAACCCGCACTGCGGGAACGAACGGCTACCCTTCATGAACAGGACCACCGAGTCCGATGCGATGATCGACTCGATCTTTTGACGAAGCTCAGGCGCGAGGCTCATGGACCCTGCTTCTAGCACGACCTCGCGTCTGGTCATCCGGGCCGAAACAAAAATCGGGAAAATCGACGGGGCGGCGTGGGACCGGCTGGACCACGGGCCGTCCCCGTTCCTGCGCCATGGCTTCCTGCGCGCGCTCGAGGACTCCGGCTCCATCGGCTCGCGCGCGGGGTGGAACCCGGTGTACTTGCTGGCCGAGGAGGCCGGGGTCGGCCTGGTCGGCGCGGTGGCCACCTTCATCAAGGTCCACTCGTACGGCGAGTACATCTTCGACTGGAGCTGGGCCAGCGCTGCCGACCGCGCTGGCGTCGAGTACTACCCCAAGCTGGTGATCGCCGCGCCGATCACGCCGGCCACCGGGCGACGCGTGTTGCTGGCGCCGGGCGCCGACGCCGACGCCGTCACCGCCGGCCTGTGCGCCGGCGTGCGAGAGGTCGCCGATCAGGCCGGCTGTTCGTCGATCCACTGGTTGTTCTGCACCGCCGACGAGCAGGCGCGGCTGGCGACGCTCGGGTTCCACCCCCGGGCCAGCTTCCAGTTCCACTGGCACAACCGCGGCTGGTCGACCTGGGACGACTTCCTGGCCGCGATGGCGTCGCGCAAGCGCAAGCAACTGCGCAAGGAGCGGGCCCGGGTCCACGCGGCGATCGACGGCCTGCGCTGGGTGCCAGGCCGCGAGCTCACGCCGGTGCAGCTCGACGCCCTCGATCGCTGGTATCGCACCACGACCGACCACCACGGCGGTCACGACTACCTGCAGCCGGGCTTCTTCCATCGGGTCGCCGAGACCATGCCCGACCAGATGCTGATCGCCGAGGTGGCGGCCGACGGCGGGCCGATCGCCGGCGCCCTGTTCTTCGAGACTGCCGGGGGGCTGTACGGCCGCTACTGGGGCACCGATCGACCGATCGAGCTGCTGCATTTCGAGACCGCGTACTACGCCGCGATCGAGCGCTGCATCGAACGGGGGACGCCGCTGTTCGAGGCCGGCGCCCAGGGCGAGCACAAGCTCCTGCGCGGCTTCGTGCCGACCGCGACCTTCTCGGCGCACTGGATCCGTCACCCCGACCTGCACCGGGCCATCACCAGCTTCTGTTCGCGCGAGGCGATCGGGGTGGCGAAGCAGATGGCGGAGCTGGCCGAGCACGCCCCCTACCGCCGCGAGGCGCCGGGAGCGGCTGGCGACTCGACCGCCGCTCCCGACGACGAGCCAGGTGGTTAGACGCCGTCCCGGTAGGGAAGCCCACGCTGGGATCCCGGTGTGACGAAAACGGTTGCGGGGCCGATCGTGGCGGGGTCTGATCGATGGTGAGCCACGAGAGTGGTGCCAGCCGTACTCGATCGGAACCAGTGAGGAGGTCGCCATGATCAGCCAGCTCCGCACGCGTTTCACCGCCCAGCCCCGCAACCGCGAGCGGCGCACCGGGCACGTCTGCCATGCATGCGGCCACCTGTTCGCCGCCCGCCCGGGAGATCACCTCGGTGCGCTGTTCTGCACGCCGTGCCTCGAGCGGCCCGACGATCCGGTGACCGCCGAGCACTACTGGGACCTCGGCGGCGGCGACTGACCCGGCCCAGGGGAGGTTGCAGGCGCCGCTGGCGTATCATGGGCCAACCGGAGCACCGATGGCCGACCCCGAAGACAGGCAGCCCGAAGAGAAGCTGGCGAAGAAGACCGTCACCGCGACGGCGATGCGACGCCTGGGCGCCGCCAAGGAGGCGATCGCGGTCACCAAGCAGGTGATCAGCTTCGGCGCCGGCAACCAGGTCGAGGCCATCGCGGCCAGCAACATGAACTCCAAGTTCCGCATGGACGCCATGCGCGAGCCGTCGTACTGGGAGCTGGCCCCCGAGCTGAGCAAGATGGCGCGCGAGAACCCGGAGGCGCTGGTCGCCGCCAAGGCCGACCTGGTGCACGGCGGCAACTGCGGCGAGCACGGCTGGATCGCCTTCGACTACATCCGCGAGCACTGCGCGGGCGACATGATCGAGCGCGTGACGTCGGACATCGATCACGGCTTCGCGTTGATCGGGGACCGTTCGGAGGAGGCGGCCAGCGATATCGCGGTTGCCGATCCGTGGCCGACCCGCGCCACGGCATGCCTGTGGGAAGATCATTTCTGCTATGCGACCGGCATCACCAGCCGCAAGGCGATGGAGGCCGACGGCCAGAGCCTGAAGGGCGCCATCGCCGCCGGCCTCAAGCTGAGCGAGGCCGGCAAGACGGCCGCGGCGCAGACCGCGACCGCCGAGGTGACCACGGACGCCGTCGACAACTGGAAGGCGAACCACTTCTGGGACCAGGCCGACACCGCCGCGCAGGGATCGAAGTTCGACTACACCACCACCACCACCACCAGTGGGGGGTAGTTTCTTGCCGCGCCGCTGGACCCGGGTCGCGGACGCGATCCTGGTCACCGCGACGTGTATGATCGCCTGCTCGTCGACGGCAGCGCCCCCGGCTGCCGGCCCGTCGGTCGCGAGCGAGACCACCGCACCCAACCACCACCCTGGATCGACGGAGGCCGAGATGATGCAGAAGACCGCACGACCGGCGCCGGAGTTCGTGGTCGCGCAGCCGCTGTCGTCCCGTGTCGAGCTCCTGGCGTGGCTCGACGAGCAGGCGCCCACGACGCTGCTCCGGGTCCCGGTCGAGCTCCAGGTCTCGGTGATGGGGGTCAGCGGCGCCGGCCTCGGGTTCGCCAGCGACCGCCTCGAGGTCAAGGTCAACGACAGCGCGCTCGGCGAGTCGCTGGCCGATCGAGCGCAGGAGTTCTGCGGCGACCAGCCCACCTGCGCCATGTGGGTGTGGGGGCACTGGCGCAACGGCACCCTGGCGGTGACCCGGGCCGAAGGCGCGATCGCCACCGGCGATCGCGCCGCCGCGACGCACGTGTTCGTCGCGAGATGACCACCGCGGGTGACGCGTCGCTGGCCGACGCCCTGATCCCCGGTCCGCTGGCGCCACGATCGACGGCGCCCCGACCGCCGCCGCCCCAGGCTCAGCGCCTGCTCGAGCGCTACCGCGTGCTCGCGATGGCGCTGGCGACCCGGGCGGTGGCCATGCAATGGGACAGTGGGCTGATCGCGTCGCACGCCGACGAGAAGCTCGCCGACCCGGGCGCCGTGGCGCTGCCGTTCGAGCAGGAAGTGCTGGCGCTGGTCGGCGTCACCCGCGGCCGCGCCCGTGCCCACCTCGAGGAGGCCGAGCGCGGCGTCACCCAGGCGCTCGCCGACGTCACTGCCGTCGAGCGCGAGCTCGGCGGTCAGCTCCTGCCGCTCGACGAGCTGAGCGAGCGCTTCGCGCTGTCGTCGATGAGCCGGATGATCCTGATCCTGGTCGCCGCGCCGCAGCTGTGGGGCAGCGTGCACCAGCTGTACCGGGTAGCGCTCAACGATCCGATGCGCACCGCCGTCGACGAATACCTGATCGTGCAACTGCTCGGGCCGCAGGTCAATCCGCACCTCATCGCCCGCGCCCTCGATCGGGGCAGCGCGCTGATGCACGCCGGCCTGGTGATCGCCGACGACGCCGGCCCCGGTCGACCGCTGCGCGGGCTGCGCGTCGATCCGCTGGTCCTCGAACAGCTCCGCGGCGAGCCGATGGACCGCGATCCCGAGGGTGCGCTGGCCCTGGCCGACGAGGCGCTCGCCCTGTCGCGGATCGCCATCGACGGCGGTGCGGCGGCGGCGGTGGCGCGATGGGCGACCTCGGATCGCCCGGGAACGGCGCTGGTGTTGCGTGGCCGCAGCTCGTCGGGGCGTACCACGCTGGCGGCCAGCCTGGCGGCGGCCGCCAACCGCCGGCTGGCGATGGTCGAGCTACCTCACCTCGACGGCGCCCAGCTCGACCTCACCGCGGCGCTGGCGCGGGCGCTGCGCCGCTGCCACATCGCCGGCTGGGTGCCCTGCGTGTCGGGCTTCGACACGCTGTCGGCCAGCGAGCGCGACGTGCGCGAGCGTCTCGGTCGGGTCCTCGACAGTCATCGCGGGCCACTGGTGCTGCGCCTGTCGCCCGACGAGCTGCCGGTGATCCACCCCGGCTACCGACTGGTCGAGCTGCCGTCGCTCTCGGAGTCGGAGCGCCTCGAGATGTGGCGCCGCGAGCTGGTCCGGCATGGCCTGCCGACCGACGACCACGCCCGGCTGGCTGCGAAGTGGCGCTTGGGGCCGGGCGCGATCTGTCGGGTGGTGGCGGATGCGGCGCTGACCGCGCCGGATGGGCTCGCGGATCCTGCGCCGGATCCGGCGCAGGTGGTGCCGCGCATCGAGCGCGCGGTCGCCCAGCACCTGCAGCACCGCCTCGGCGACGTCGCCGAGCGCATCGTCCACTTGCCCCGGCTCGCCGACATGGTGCTGCCGGCCGATATCCTCGACAGCCTCACCGAGTTCGTGGCCCGGACCCGGCTCGGGCGGCAGGTCTACGAGGGCTGGGGGATGTCGAGGGTCGCGACCACCGGGCGCGGGCTGACCGCGCTGTTCCAGGGCGCGCCCGGGACCGGCAAGACCATGGTGGCCGGTGCCCTGGCGAGCGAGCTCGGGCTCGAGCTCTATCGCGTCGATCTGTCGCGCATCATGTCGAAGTGGATCGGCGAGACCGAGCGCAACCTCGCCAACGTCTTCGCCGCTGCCGAGGAAGGTCACGCGATCATCCTGTTCGACGAGGCCGACGCGCTGTTCACCAAGCGAACCGAGGTCAAGAGCTCCAACGACCGCCACGCCAACGTCGAGGTCAACTACCTGCTGCAGCGGCTCGACAGTTTCATCGGGATCGCGATCCTGACCACCAACTTCGGGACCGCGATCGATCCGGCGTTCAAGCGGCGGCTGTCGTTCCGGATCACGTTCCCCATCCCCGACGAGGAGCTCCGCGAGCAGCTGTGGCAGAAACACCTGCCGGCGACGCTGCCGACCGCGGGCGATCTCGATCTCGCCGCCCTGGCGAGCAAGTACCACTTCGGGGGTGGCGCGGTCCGCAACTGCGTCGTGCGCGCCGCGTTTCTCGCCGCCGCCGAGGACCAGCCGCTGAGCCAGGCCCATCTGCTGCGCGCCATCCGGCTCGAGTATCGCTCGGTCGGCAAGCTCGCCGAGGGCGGCCCGCTGGAGTGACGGCATCGCATCCCACCGCGGTCGCGATGGCGTGCCGGGTCACTTCGCCGGCGCGGCGGCGATGGTGCAGTCGGAGAGGCCGGGCTTGAGGGTCACGACGCCGGTGCCCATCGACGTCCACTCCTGGATCTTCATGGTGCCCGACGCGATGACCGCGGTGCCGGGCGCGAGGTCGGGCGCGGCGGCGTTCTTCTCGAACGAGCACGACAGCGGCTCCGCGGTGTCGTCGGCGCCGGCGGTGAGGTTGACGGTGACGTAGGTGTCCTGGCCCGAGGTCGAGGTCGAGACAGCGCCCAGCGTGGCCGCGACCTTGACCTTGTGGTCCTTCCACTTCGAGCGACCGGGGATGACGGCGCTGCGCACGCCGGCCAGGTCGATCGCGGTGCCTGCGGCGGGCGGGCCGAGCGCGGCTGGATCCTCCGGCGGGCCGAGATCGACGCCGGCGGCCTTGAGGCACTCGGCGTGGTTACCGGTCGCGCCGTCCGTGGTCGATTGGGCCGGCGACTGGACGGTGCCGACGATGATGCCCTCCATCTTGTAGTCGGCGCCGTTGTCGCGGGTGACGTAGAAGTGGGCGCAGGCGTCGCCCTCGACGATCGCCCAGGTGTGGCGCGGGCCCTCGATCTTGGTCGGCTTGCCGACCAGGGCCTGCAGCTTGGCGAAGCCGTCGTCCCAGGGGTCGAAGGGCCTGACCAGATCGCGCGCGCCCATGACGCGGTCGACGGTGAGCTTGCCGGTGAAGGGTTCGAGCCTGGCACCCGGACCCGCCGCGGTGCCGCTGCCGGCGGAGGCTGCGGAGCCGGCAGCGTCGTCCGATTTCTTCTTGCAGCCGCCGGACAGGGCGGCGAGGCCGATCGCCAGGAGCGCGGTGTGCTGCATGCAGGCGAAGGCTACACGGTTTCGGCGTCGGCTTCGGCGTCGGTTTCGGCGTCGGCTTCGGCCGCGGCTCACGCCTGCGCGGCGCGGCGGCGGAACAGCGCGAACGCGGACGTGTAGCCGTGCAGGAACGTCTTGCCGGCGACCGGGCCGACCTCGCCGTTGCAGAAGAAGCCGCCGAGCGGCACCGCGCCCAGCGCGCGGCGAAACGCGTCGGAGTCGTGGTTGGGCTGGCCGTAGAGGAGCTGACCGCGTCCGACGCACGAGAACAGCAGCGCGCCCGCCGATGGCGCGTGCGGTTCGGCCAGCAGCTCGACCAGGTCCTGCGCTGACGCCTCGGCGTCGCGGAGGTGGAACTGAACGATCTGTCCCACGTGTACCGGGGCTCCCACCGCCAGCGCGCCGGCGGCGCGATCGCAGCCGATCAGGTTGCGGATCAGCACGTCGCGGCGATGCACCTGGCGCACCGGCGTCGTCTCGGCCGGGATCACGCCGACGAACAGCGAGTGGCGGCACAGCTTCTGCTCGTCGGGGCCCAGGCTGGCGTGGACGGCTTCGAGCGCGCGCAGCGCCGGCATCCCGTCGAGCTCGAGCACCACGTTGCCGAGACCCTTGGTGACCACCAGCGGGTCGCCGATCGGGCGGCAACCCTGCGCGACGACCGTGTCGACCGCGACGTCGCCGGACAGCGTGACCACCACCGCGCCTTCGCGGTGTCGCTCGTCGCCAGCGAACAGCGTGTTGCCGGCCGGGCCGCGCGTCGTCATGCCGCCCGACGCCAGCCCGCCCACCTTCACGGCGCTCGGCCAGCGCTGGTCGCACCAGGCCAGCAAGTCCTCGACCGGGCTCGACAGCGGGCACGGCAGCACGATCACCGCCGCGACGTCGCTGCTGTCGCCGTTCGGCGCCGGCCATGCCGCCGGGTCGCTGGGCAGGTGCCAGACCCGCGCCCGCGCGTCGGGCAGGCTGGCCGCCACCAGCGCCAGCGCCGGGCGGTGCTCGACCTCGATGCCGCCGCCGATCGCCCCACCCGCGGTGCAGCCAGCGATCGCCGCGCCCGGGAACCGGCGCGCGATCTCCGACGACAGCCGGCCGAATCCGCCGGCGAGATGATCGGTGACGAAGGCCATCACCAGATCCGGCCGCGCGGCGCCGAGCTGGGTCGAGATCCCGTCGACCGCCTCGAGCACGGTGTCGTCGGTCGCGGTCGATGTCGCAATGGACGTGGCCCAGCGCATCGGTGGTCTGGGATCGTAGCCCCTCGGCAAGCCCTTGACCACCGGGTCGCGCAGCGCGATCGTCGGGCATGGTCACCGACCGCGCCGAGCTCGAAGCCAGCCTGGCCCGGCTGCGCGCCGAGTGCGAGGATCCTCGCGCCGGCATCCATGGTCCCGGCAGTGCGGCGTGGCAGCTCGAGCGCGACGCCACCATCTTCCTCGGCGGTGGCCGGGCCGTGCTGATGCAGCTGGCGCACCCGTTCGTGGCCTACGCGATCGCGCAGCACTCGAAGACGCGCGACGACGTCATGGGCCGCTTCAAGCGCACCTTCGACAACGTCTTCGCGATGTCGTTCGGCGATCTCGACCACGCCTTCACCGCCGCCCGCCGGGTCCACAGCGTCCACACCCGCATCACCGGGACCATCGACGAGGACGCCGGCGTGTTCCCGGCCGGCACTCGCTACCACGCCAACGACGTCGACGCGCAGCTGTGGGTCTTCGCCACCCTGATCGACACCGTCGTGACCGTGTACGAGCGCGTGCGCGGGCGGTTGTCGCCCACGCTCAAGGAGTCCTACTACCGCGACTCGTGGTCGTTCGCGCGCTTGTTCGCGATCCCCGATCGGGTGTTGCCGCCGTCCTGGAACCGGTTCCGCGACTACGTCGAGGACACCATGGCCAGCTCGGTGCTCACGGTGACCCGGCCGGCGCGCGAGATGGGTGGCTTCTTGTTCGGCGGCGCGCTGGGCGGCGCGGTCGCCGCGGTGACCGCGTCGATGCTACCGCCGCGGCTGCGCGACGGCTTCGGCCTGGTCTACGGCCGCCGCGAGCGGGTGACCGCGGGCGCGGTCGTCGCCGCGGCGCGAGCGGCGACCCTGCTCACGCCGCAGGTGGCGCGCGATCTGCCGGCGTTCCGCGACGCGCGCCGGCGCCTGCGCGGCCTGCCACCGAGCAAGCTGTCGCGGTGGATCGACGAGCGCCTGATCGCGCTCGCCGGCCAGGTCAGCCGCCCGCGGCCGTGATAGCGGGCTCGGGCTCGGGCTCGGGCTCGGGCTAGGCCGAGACCACGGTGCCGCCGACGATGAGCACGACCTCGAGGCCGCGCGAGTGCCGGCGGTCGACCGGCATCGCCGGCGACACGCTCGAGGCGTGATCGCCGTGGATGGTCACGAACACGTACTCGCCGGGTGGCAGCTCCAGGAACCGAAAGCGGCCGGCGCGATCGGTGCGCGCCCGCGGCGCCGGCCGCACCGCGGTTGCCGCGCCGATGTAGCCGGGCGTCGCCACCACGGTGACGTTGGCCACCGCGTTGCCGAGCGCGTCGACCACCCGACCGACGACGCCGGCCGGAATCGTCGCTGGCCGAACCTCGCGCTTCACGATCGGCGGTGAAGCGCGGTGGCCCGAGCCGACCGCCGCGTCGGCGTGCTGGGGCTCCGACGTCAGCGTGCAGAGCGCGGCGAGGATCCCCGCGATGGACATGGCACCTCGGCAAAGCATGGTCCGTGCCGTTAGGACTCGGCGAGCTGCCTCCAGGTTGCACGGGGATAGCGTGGATGCGCCGCCGGTGCGACCGTCGCAGGACAGTCGCACCTGTCGCACGTGTCGCAGTTGTCGCGGGCGTCGTTCCGCTCGCCCGCCGGCGGTTCAGGACCGCGGCATCATCGGAACTGCGCCGGGTCGATCGCGAAGCGCTTGATCCAGCGCTGGATCTGCTTGCGATCCTTGCCCATCGTGCGCGCCACGGCGGAGATGTTGCCGTGCTGCTCGCGCATCGCGGCGCACAGCGCCTCGCGCTGCTGTTCATCGCCGGGCGACAGCGTCAGTGCTCGACCGGCCCCCGGCGGGCGGCCGGAGCGCACCGTGTCGGGCAGGTGGGTGACCAGCACCGGGCCGTTGCCGGCCAGCACCGCGGCGGTGGTGAGCGCTTGCTCCAGCTCGCGGACGTTGAGCGGCCACGGATAGCGGAACAGGAGTCGCGCCGCCTCGATCTCGAGCCCGGCGCCATCGGCGGGGAAGTGCCGATCGTAGAGGTTGCCGATCAGCAGGCCGAGGTCGGGCTTGCGCTCGCACAGCGGTGGCACCTCGACGCGGAAGCCAGCCAGGCGTGCGAACAAGTCGCGGCGGAAGCCGCCGTCGGAGATCATGCTGTCCAGATCGCGGTGGGTGGCCGCGATCACGCGGACGTCGACCGGGACCGGGCGCGTGCCGCCGACCGGCACCACCT
Source organism: Myxococcales bacterium (assembly GCA_947483555.1). GTDB lineage: Bacteria > Myxococcota_A > Polyangia > Haliangiales > Haliangiaceae > UBA2376. The sequence goes on along the minus strand of CANKMW010000103.1, from coordinate 19,779 downwards.
CGCGCTCCTGCAACACGCGCAGCAGCGCCGCCTGAGAGGCCGGTGGCAGGTCGCCGATCTCGTCGAGGAACAGGGTGCCGCCGTCGGCGGACCGCACCAGGCCGACCCGATCTTCGGTGGCCCCGGAGAACGCACCCTTGCGGTATCCGAACAGCTCGCTCTCGACCAGGTTGGCGGGCAGGGCGCCGCAGTTGACCGCGATGAACTGGCCGCTGCGGCGCGAGATGGCGTGGACCGCGCGCGCCAGGACCTCCTTGCCGGTCCCACTCTCGCCTTCGATCAGGACCGGCACCGTCGACTCCGCGATCTGGCGCAGGCGCAACAGCTCGCGGGCGTACTCGGGCGACATCGTCGCCAGCCCGCTGTGCTCGGCGGGCGTCCGCTCGAGATCGACGATCGCTGGCGCGTCGGGGGCGACCGCGAGCTTCTCGCAGAACACCAGCAACGTGTGGCCGAGCTCGATGACGTCGCCGTCGGCGAGCACCGCGCGCTTGGTCGGCTGTCCGTTGACGAACGTGCCGTTCTTGGACTCGGTGTCGACCAGGACCCAGCGCCCGAAGCTGGGTTCGATCCGGGTGTGGCGCGACGACATCCAGCGATCGGGCACCCGGATCGTCAGCTCCGAGCCGTTGCGCTCGCCGCGGCGCTCGGAACCGCGGCCGAGGATGACCGCCGAGACGCCGCCCAGATCGTAGCGCGCCGACAGCGCCCGTGGCCGCATGCACTCGAGGGCGAGCACCAGCGCCGGTCGCTCGACCGTTCCGTCGCTCTTGCCGACCACGTCGTCGGCAATGCTGAGCGTGGCCCCGAGCGTATCCACCATGACGTCCATCTTACTCAGAAACCGGCGTCGCGGCCGGGATCATCCCGCGAGTCGCAGGTGATGAACCGGAGTCTCAGGGCCGGTCCGGATCAGGCCGACTTTTTCCGCTTCTTTTTCTCGGCCACGGCCGCCGGTGCCGCGGCCGTGGCCGCCGGAGCTGGCTCGGCGGACTTCGCCGACAGGGCGGCGCCGCTCATGCCCAGCGAGGCCTTGAGGGCCTCCATCAGGTCGATGATCTTGCCCTGCGGCGCCTCGGGCGCGGCCGTGATCTCCTGGCCGTCGACCTTGGCCTGGATCATCTCCATCATCCGCGCCTTGACGTCGTCGCGGTACCGGTTGGCGTCGAAGGTCTCGTGCGTGATCTGAGCGATCAGCTGCTGGGCCAGGGCCAGCTCGGTCGGCTTGAGGTCGGGCAGGTCGGGGATGGGCACCTCGGCCCACGCCTTGATCTCGTCGGCGTAGCGGAGCTGGTGCACGACCATCCCGTTCTGGAATGGACGCACCGCGACCACGTACTGCTTGCCGCGCGCCGAGTAGCTGGCGACGCCGATGAGGCCGCTCTGGACCATGGCCTCGGCGAGCAGCTTGTAGGCCCGTTCGCCGCCCTTGTCGGGACCGACGTAGTACGACTTCTCGATCAGGAGCGGGTCGACGGCCTTGGCGGGGACGAACTCGACGAGCTCGATCGAGTTGGTGGCCACCGCGTCGAGCGCCTTGAGCTCGTCGGCGGTGAAGGTCACGTACTGCCCCTTGGCGAACTCGTAACCCTTCACGGTGCGATCGCGTTCGACGATCTCGCCGTCCTTGGTGCAGATGTACTGCTGCTTGAGGCGCGAGCCGCAGGCGTCGTGCAGCATGTTGAACGAGATGTCCGACCCTGATTCGTTGGTGGTGTAGAGCTTGATCGGGATCGAGACGAGCCCGAACGAGATGGTGGCGGTTCCGATGGCGCGGGCCGGCATGGCCGACAATGATAGCGGCTCCGCGCGCCGGGGCGCCATTTGTCGCTACCTGCGCACCTGAGCAGCTGCCTGCGATGAGCAACGGCGACGACCCCCTGGAGAAGTACCGTGCCAAGCGCGACGCTGGCGCGACGCCGGAACCCGTGGCATCTCGTCCGGTTTCCGGACGAGGTGGACGCGGGGTCTACGTGGTCCACGAGCACCATGCCACCCGGACCCACTGGGATCTGCGCCTGGAGATCGACGGCGTGCTGGTGTCGTGGGCGGTGCCGCACGGTCCCTCGATGACCCCCGAGGACAAGCGGCTGGCGGTCAAGGTCGAGGCCCACCCGCTGGAGTACGTCAACCTCGAGGCGGTGATCCCGGCCGGCAACTACGGCGCCGGTCCGATCGTGGTCTGGGACCGCGGCCGGTTCGTGCCCAAGGGCGACCCCGCCGACGGCGTCCGCATGGGCGAGGTGAAGTTCGAGCTGTACGGCTTCAAGCTGCGCGGCGAGTTCACGCTGGTCCGCACCGCCGGCCGCGGACCGCGTGGCAACCGCACCGCCAAGGGCGGCGACGAGTGGTTGCTCATCAAGAAACGCGACGCCTGGAGCGAGGCGTTCGCCGCCGCCGGCCAGCCGCTGTCGCACGCCAGCATCCTGTCGGGGCTGTCGGCCGAGGAGCTGGCCACCGGCGCGCCGCGGATCGCGGCGGCGCGGGCGGCGATCGCCGCCACCGGCGCGCCCCGCAAGCCGATCGCCGACGTCGGCTTCTCGCCCATGCTGTGCGAGAGCGCGGACAAGCCGTTCTCGTCGAAGGACTGGATCTTCGAGCTCAAGTACGACGGCTTCCGGCTGGTCGGCTGGGGCGGCGCCGGCGTGGCGGTGCTGCGCTACCGCTCGGGCCAGGACGCCACCGCGCGTTACCCCGAGCTGGCGGCCAGCCTGCGCGCGCTGCCGTTGCCGGGCCTGGTCCTCGACGGCGAGGTCGTGGTGCTCGACGCCGACGGCAAGCCGTCGTTCCAGGCCCTCAGCGAACGCGCGCAGCTGCCCCGGAAGACCGACGTCGCGCGCGCCGCGGTGACCGATCCGGTGGCGTGGTTCGTCTTCGACCTGCTGGGCGCCGATGGCCACGATCTGCGCGGCCTGCCGCTCGAGGTGCGCAAGCAGCTGCTGGCCCCCCTGGTGCCGCCGGTCGGCATGGTGCGGCTGGCCGAGCACATCCCCGAGATCGGCGAGGCCTTCCTGGCCGAGGTGGCGCGCCGCGGGCTCGAGGGTCTGGTGGGAAAGAAGCTGGGTTCGCGCTACCGCGCCGGCACCCGGTCGCGCGACTGGCAGAAGCTCAAGATCGATCCCGAGGACGACTTCGTGGTGTGCGGCTACACCGCGCCCAAGGGCAGCCGGGCCGGGCTGGGGGCGTTGCACCTGTGCGTGCGGGTCGGCGACGGGTGGCGGTACGCCGGCAAGGTCGGGTCGGGCCTCGACGAGAAGACGCTGGTCGCGCTCCGCGACGAGCTCGAGCGTGCGCCGCGCTGGCGACCGACCTTCCCGCGTCCCGAGGCCAGCGCCGACGCGACCTGGATCGAGCCGGCGCTGGCGGTGGCGGTGCGCTACCGCGAATGGCCCGTGGACTCGACCTTGCGCTTCCCGGTCTTCCAGCGCTTGCGCCGTGACAAGCCGGCGCAGGAGTGCGTGATGCCGGCCCGCCACTCCGGCGAGATGATCGAGCGCCAGGACAACGCCCCGGCCGCCGAGCCGCACGTCGAGGACGACGTGCGGACGCGTAACGTGCACCTGTCCAACTTGAAGAAGGTGTTCTGGCCCGCCGACGGCTACACCAAGGGCGATCTGGTCGACTACTACCGCGCCGCGGCGCCGTGGATCTTGCCGTACCTCGCCGATCGCCCGGTCGTGATCACCCGCTACCCCGACGGCATCGACGGCAAGTGGTTCTACCAGAAGGACATGCCCGACTGGGTGCCGCCGTGGCTGCGCACGATCACGCTGTGGAGCGAGGGCAGCCAGCGCGAGATCCACTACGTGCTCGTCGACGACGCCGACGGCCTGGCGTACCTCGCCAACCTGGGATCGATCCCGATCCACGTCTGGGCCAGTCGCACCTTGGATCTCGGCCGCCCCGACTGGGCCATCATCGATCTCGATCCGAAGGGGGCGCCGCGCGAGCACGTGGTGCCGCTGGCCCTGGCGATCCGCGAGCTGTGCGAGTCGATCGCGCTGCCGACCTACGTGAAGACCAGCGGCCAGACCGGGCTGCACGTGCTGATCCCGCTCGGCGGCCTGTGCACGTACGAGCAGGCGCGCAGCCTCGCCTACCTGCTCGCCATGGTGATCGAGCGCCGCTTCCCCGAGATGGCGACCACCCACCGCAACCCGGACCGGCGGCGCGGCCGCGTCTACCTCGACTGGGGCCAGAACGCGCACGGCCAGCTGCTGGTGGCGCCGCTGTCGGTGCGACCGATCGCCGGCGCGCCGGTGTCCATGCCGTTGCGCTGGGACGAGGTGACGCCCGACCTCGATCCGGCCGACTTTCACATCAAGAGCGCCCGGGCGCGCCTCGAGTCGATGGGCGACGATCCGGTGCGGCCGGTGCTGGTCGAACGGCCGGATCTGCTGGCCGCGCTGGCCCGGCTGCAGGCGATCGTCGGCGACGCGCCGGGTGGCGGTGGCTGACGTCGTCAGCGGGACGGCGCGCCGAGGAACGCGAGCACGACCCGGTTGAAACGGTCGGGATCCTGCCACATGGCGAAGTGGCTCACGGCGGGCAGGATCGCGAAGCTCGCGTCGGGGACCAGGTCCGCGAGTCGCTCGGCGTGATCGCGGCGGATGAGCTCGTCGTGCTCACCGTGAACGACCAGCAGCGGGGCGGCGATCGCGCGCAGCTGGGCATCGCTGAACGCCGGCTGGGTCTTCCACATCGTGCGAAGATCGGCGCGCAGCCCGGCCAGCTGGTCGGGGTCGGGCGCCAGGTGGCGATACTGCTTCACGCAGCGCGCGTAGTACGCGCTCAACGCCGCGCTCCTGGCGGCGGCTCGGGTCCCGGCGCGGTTGTAGTTGGTGCCGGTGACCACCAGACGCGTGATCCGGTCGGGGTGGTGGATCGCGACGTCGAGCGCCGTGATGCCGCCGTCACTCCAGCCGACCACCGCGGTCCGCTCGACGCCGAGGTGATCGAGCAGGGCGATCAGATCGGTGGCCATCTGGTGGTAGCCGACGCCGTGTTTCGAGCGGGTGCTGCGACCGTGGCCGCGGCTGTCGACGACGATCACGCGGAAGGACACCGCCAGCGCCGGCACCTGGGCCGCGAAGTCGTCGCCGCTGCCCAGGCCACCGTGGAGCAGCACCACCGGCGTCGCCGTGGCGTCGCCGTAGGTCGCCCAGTGCAGCGTGAAGTCGTCGATCGCCAGGTCGCCGCGCGCCGTCGGCTCCGGCATCGCCGGTGGCGGCGACAGCTGCTGCCAGCGCGGGCGGGCCGCGGCGGCGGTGACCAGCGCCGCTGCCAGCGCCGTGCCGACCAGCATCGTTCGCAGCGCCCTCACACGCCGGCGTCCTCGCGCTGCTGACGCGAGGTCTTGCGCGAGCCGTCGGGGCTCCAGCCCGGCGGCGCGAAGACGTACATGAAGGCCTCGCGTAACGAGCGGGCCTGGCGCAGGTCGGCGCCGATCGCGCGCCACTCGTGAAACGCGATGTGGACCGGGTGGTGCGAGGTCAGGTTGGTGGTCAGGCCGTAGCGGACCTTCTCCGTCTCGGGCTCGAAGCTGCCGAACAGCCGGTCCCAGATGATCAGGATGCCGGCATGGTTGCGGTCGAGGTAGCGCGGGTTGGCGCCGTGGTGGACGCGGTGGTGGCTCGGCGTGTTGAACACGTGCTCGAGCCAGCCGAGGCGGCCGATCGCCTCGGTGTGGATCCAGTACTGGTACAGGAGCGAGATCGCCTGCTGGGTCAGCACCATCCAGGGCGCGAAGCCCAACCAGCACAGCGGCAACCAGAACCATGGCCCGGTGAACGGGGTGGTCCACGACTGCCGCAGCGCGGTCGACAGGTTGTAGTGCTGGCTCGAGTGGTGGTTGACGTGGGCGGCCCAGAAGAAGCGGGACTCGTGGGAGGCGCGGTGGAAGGTGTAGTAGCAGAGGTCCTCGACGAGGAAGAGCAGCAGGAACGTCCACCACGTGACCGGCAGGGTGAACAGCCGGTGCTCGTAGATCAGCACCATCAGCGCCACGCTGCCGATCTTGGTGGCGGCGGCGATGATCACGTTGCCGGTCCCCATCGCCAGGCTCGCCAGCGTGTCGGGGCGCGAGTATCCCTTGATGGCCGGATCGCCGCGGTGGCGGCTGGCCCAGGCGCGCTCGATCGCGAGGGTCACGAAGAAGATCGGGATCGCGATGTAGATGAGCACCGACATCGTCAGTCCCTCCGCGGCCGGCGTGCCAGCTCGCGGCGGGCCAGACGTTCCAGGAACGCGAGGTGGGCGACCTCGCGGTCGGGATCGGGGCAGAACAGCCCGACCGCGGCGCCTTGCATCGCATAGACGATCGCCAGCACGGCGTCATCGAGCTCGGGGTTGGCGTCGGCGGCGTCGGGGAACAGCGCGCGCGCGCGGGCCAGGATGGTGGCCTGGTGGCGATCGATCACCGGTGCCAGCCGCAGGGCGATCGCGTCGTCGGTGCGGGCGGCAACGTAGATCTCGAGCACGACGCGCATCTCGGGCCGGCGGAAGACGCGCCACAACGCCGCGCACGCGGCCGTGATGGGGTCGGCGGTCGGCGGCCGCCGGCGCGACTCTGCGGTCAACTCGTCGCCGAAGCCAAGCACCAGGTCGGCGAGGATGGCCTGCACCACCGCGATCAGCAGGTCGGTCTTGGTCGGGAAGTGCCGGAACAGCGCCCCTTGCGAGACCCCGGCCCGCGTCGAGATGAGCGCGGTGGGCGCGTTGCTCAGCCCGAGCTCGACCAGCGCGGCGCGAGCGCTGGCGATCAGCCTGGCGCGGGTGCGTGCGGTGCGGGCCTGCACCATGGGCGGCGCGAAGGTTGGCGGTAACCGCAGCGCGGGCGCGGTGCGCGGGCGCGCTGGCGTGCGGCGAGTCGTCTTGGCGGCCCGGCGGGCGCGGCGCGCGAGCTGGGAGGAGGGTGGCCGTTCCACCTCCCGGTTCTATCCGAACCGATGTGAGCAGTCACGATCTAAAAGTGAGTGGTCACTCATTTACCGTGGGTCGGGCGCGGGCGCGGGCGCGGGCGCGGGCTCGGGCGCGGCGTGCTGCGGGCGCGGCATCTGGTACCTTGGCGCGAGTGAAGGCTTCTTCCGTGGTCGCGGTCCTCGCGGCGCTGATCGTGTCCGCGTCGGCAGGGATCGGCGCCGCCGATCCCCGCGGCTACGACCCCGACGCGATCTACGCGGTGCCGCTCGGCGATTCGCAACGGCGCGGGCCCGACGACGCCCTGCTGACCATCGTCGAGTTCTCCGACTTCAGTTGCGGTTTCTGCGTCCGCTCGCAGGCCGTCCTCGAACAGGTCGAGCGGCTGTACCCGGGCCAGGTCCGCTGGGTGTTCCGCCACTTCCCCCTCGACGAGGACGATGGCACGCTGGCGGCCGAAGCGGCGGTCGCGGCCGCGCTCCAGGGTCGGTTCTGGCCCATGCACGATCGGCTGTTCGCGGTCCGTGGTGCCGTCGATCGTGCGGCCGTCGAGCTGTACGCCTCCGAGCTCGGCCTCGACCTGGCGCGCTTTCGTGCCGACCTCGACAGCGGCGCGGCCAGACAGACCGTGCTGCGCGACTGGCAGGACGGCGTGCGCCTGGGGATCTCCGGCACGCCCGCGTTCTTCGTCAACGGACGTGCCCTGCACGGCGCCCGCCCGCTGTCAGCCTTCGCCCGCGTGGTCGCCGAGGAGCTGGTCCGCGCGCGCGAGGTGACGGCGACCCGGCCGCCGGATCTCTATGCCGCGCTGACCGCCGACGGACGCACCATCGCTGACGTCGAGGATCCGGAGCCCCGCGTCGTCGAGCTCGACCCGGGACGGATCTACCGGGTCGGCCTCGGGCTGGCCGGGCATGCCGCCGGGCCCGACGACGCCCTGGTCACCGTGGTGGTGTGGAGCGACTTCGAGTGCCCGTACTGCGCCAAGGTCGTCCCCGCCCTGGAGCGCCTGCGCCGCGAACGGCCGGTCCGCGTGGTGCATCGCCACATGCCGCTCGGTGGTCATCCGGGCGCCGACCTCGCCGCCGAGGCGGCGGTGGTCGCCGGCCGGGCCGGCAAGTTCTGGGCGTTTCACGACCAGGTCTTCCGCCTGATGGGCGCGCCGCTGACCCGCGCCGCGCTGCTCGAGGCTGGCAAGGCCGCGGGCGTCGATCGGGTCGAGCTCGCCGCCGCGCTCGACGATCACCGCTATCGCGACCTGGTGATGGCGGAGGCGGCCTCCGCGGGCGCGCTCGGCGCGACCGGCACGCCGACGCTGTTCGTGAACGGAATGCCGGTCGCCGGCGCGGTGCCGTTCGAGCAGCTGCTCTTGATCGTCGACGCCCAGCTCATGGCGGCGCGCGAGCTGGTGGCGCGCGGTGTCCCGGCCCAGGACGTCTACGGGGTCATCGGGCTGTCGGCCGATGTCGCCGAGACCGGAGATCCGCGCCGGCTACCGCGACCGACCAGCCACGGTCACATCGAGATGGGCCCGGTGGAGCGCGACGCCGCGATCGTGTCGGCGTGTCGCGCCGGCGACGACCACGAGGCGCGGGCGCTCGCCGGCGGCCGCGGCGGTGGTGGACGGGCGCGCGCGGTGTGCGCCGACCTCGGCGTCGATCTGCCGGCGGCGGGTCCGCAGCCGCCACCGCGCCGAGCGCCGTGAGCCACGCCCGCATGGCCGGCCCCCAGCGCGACGTCGACCTGTTCGTCCTCGGCGGCGGCTCGGGTGGCGTGCGGGCGGCGCGGATCGCGGCCGGCCACGGCGCGCGGGTCGCCATCGCCGAGGAGCGGCGCTGGGGTGGCACGTGCGTGATCCGCGGCTGCGTGCCCAAGAAGCTGCTGGTCTACGCCAGCGCGGCGGGCGCCCAGCTCGCCGACGCGCGCGGCATGGGCTGGGAGTTCGGGCCGGCGCGTCACGACTGGTCCACGCTGATCGCCGCCAAGGATCGCGAGATCGCTCGCCTCTCCGATCTGTACCTCGCCAACCTGCGCCAGGCCGGGGTCGCCATCCACGACGGCCATGCCCGGCTGGTCGACGCCCACACCGTCGAGGTCGCCGGGCGGCGGGTGACCGCGGCGACCATCCTGGTTGCGACCGGCGGCGTGCCGCGGCGTCCCGCGGTGGCGGGCCACGAGCTGATGATCACCTCCGACGAGGCGTTTCACCTGCCGGCGATGCCGCAGCGGATCGCGATCGTGGGCGGCGGGTACATCGGTGTCGAGTTCGCCCACATCTTCGCCGGCCTGGGAGCGCAGGTGACGCTGATCCACCGCGGCGACCGGGTGTTGCCTGGCTTCGACGGCGACCTGCGGGCGGCGGTCGGGGACGGCCTGGTCGGTGCCGGGATCGAGGTCATCGCGGGCGACGAGCCGCGCGCGATCGAGCGCACCGCGACCGGGCTGGCGCTGGTGCTGGGCGGCACCACGGTCACCGCCGATGCGGTCATGGCGGCGACCGGTCGCGCGCCCAACAGCGCCGGGGTCGGCCTCGCCGAGGTCGGCGTCGTGCTCGATGGTCGCGGTGCGATCACCGTCGACGAGTGGTCGCGCAGTAGCGTGCCGCACATCCATGCCGTCGGAGACGTCACCGGTCGTCTCGCGCTCACGCCGGTCGCCATCCGCGAGGGCCATGCCTTCGCCGACAGCGTGTTCGGCGGACGGCCGACGCCGGTGCCCCACGACCTGGTGCCGACCGCCGTGTTCGCGCAGCCGGCGGCGGCAGCGGTCGGGCTGTCCGAGCAGACCGCGCGCGGTCGCGGCCTCGACGTGACCATCTTCGCGACCCGCTTCCGCCCCATGCGTCACGTCCTGACCGGCCGCGCCGATCGGACGCTGGTGAAGCTGGTGGTCGAGACCGGCACCCGGCGGGTCCTCGGACTGCACATGGTCGGGGATGACGCGCCCGAGATCGTCCAGGCCGCGGCGATCGCCATCACGATGGGTGCGACCAAGGACGACTTCGATCGCACGTTCGCGGTCCACCCGACCGTCGCCGAGGAGCTGGTGCTCCTGCGTTGAGCTCGCTAACGCACCCAGGCTTCGACGATCCGGACCGCGCGGGCGCTGGCGAGGTCGACCGGACCGGTCAGATCCTGGTGTTGTTCGGGCGACCGCAGCGCGGTCCGGCCGAAGCCGGCGCTGGCGAGCTCGCGGCTCGCCGCGGGCTCGTCATCGAAGTGGAAGTGGATCCGGCCGCGCACGAAGACACCCAGCAGGCCGGCGAACACCCGCTCGATGGGCCGCGCGTCCTGTCCCAGGTGCAGGTCCGACAGGTACACGCCATGCGGGAAATGGCCGAGGGCGCGGGCGAAGCGGCGCCACATCTTTCCCACCGACACCGGATCGAAGTAGTTGAGCAGACCCTCGGTGATGATCGCGGTGCCCCGGGCCGGATCGAGCGCGGCGGCGATCGCCTCGATCGACTGCTGGCCGTCATCGGCCGTCGCGTCGATCTCCACCACCCGGTGGTGCGTAGAGCCGGCGCTGGCGCGGCCCAGGAGCTCACGTTTCTTGGCGGCCATCGCCGGCAGGTCGGCCTCGACGTACGTGATCGCGTCGCCATGCTGCTTCGCGAAGCGGTAGCCGCGCGGCGACAGGCCGCACGCGACCTCGATCACCTGGCTGACCTCACCACGCTCGATGGCCCGGCGCAGCAGCGCGTCGATCAGGTGGTGGCGGGCGAGCAGGAAGCCATCGAGCGTGGCCTGGCCGGCCGCCGCCATCGCGAGGTTGGCGGGCGTCAGCGCCTTGTAGAGGAAACGACCGGTCGGTGTGGCCAGCGCCGGATGCGAAAGGCCGTGCTCGAGCCAGGTGTACCCGGTGTAGTGAGCCGTTGGACTGATCCGTACGGAGTCGCGAGGGCGGGCCACCAACGCATCATAACCATTATGGTTTCTGGACGTTAGTGATTGCCACGAGACCTGACCTGCCTTCTGTGGTACATACTGAACATCAGACCAGTACGTTAGACCAGTGTCATGCGGATCGCCTGCGTCTACATCCCATCGTTCCCCCTGCAAGCCGCGCTCGTCGGTCGTCGTGACCACAGCGTGATGACCTCGATCTCGGATGCGATCGGCGCCGTCCCGGCCGGCACGTCAGGCTCGATCGCGGTGGTGGCACAGCCGGCGCTCGGGTCGCCGGTCGTGGTGGCGTGCTCGCGCGCCGCGTGGCTCACCGGCGTCCGCCCCGGGATGAGCGCGACCACGGCCCGAACCCTCGAGCCCCACCTGCGATGTGTGGTGGCGGATGTCGTCGCCGAGCGGGCGTTGCTGCGCGCGGTCGCCGACGGCCTGCTGGGCCTGGCGCCCCGGGTCGAGGTCGGCGGCGAGCCGCGTGGCCAGCACCACGTGATGTACACCGAGGTTCCGGCCGGCCGGCGCGGTTCGTGGTTCGGCGCCAAGGTTCGAGATCTGCTCGCGGTGTTCGGCCTGCGCTGTCGCATCGGCATCGCCGATGATCGCTTCACCGCGTATGTCGCCGCCGTCACGGTCGCGCGCGGTGCTGACGAGGACGACGCGGTGGTGTGCGTGCCGCGCGGCGGTTCGGCGGCCTACCTGGCCCCGCAGCCGCTGGCCCTGCTCCAGCTCGGCCGCGAGGTCCTGCACATGCTCGAGGCGCTCGGGGTGCGGACGCTCGGCGCCTTCGCCGAGCTGCCGCCACCGTCGGTGATGCGGCCGGAGCGCGGTGGTTGGGACGCCGATTTTCAGTCCCTGGCGCGCGGTGACGGCGGGGCCGTCCTCGACCCGTACGTCCCGTCGGGTCCGATCGCCGAGCGCAGCGTCCTCGATGACCCGGCGGCCGGCACCGGCACGTCGATCGGCGCCGCCGTCGAAGGCCTGGCGCAGCGGCTGGCGGCGCGGCTGTTCGGACGGGTCGGACATCAAGGACCCACCGTCGAGCTGATGTTGCGCTTGACCGGCGGCAGCGCGCTGCCCGCGATCCGATCGCTCCAGGTGGCCGAGGCCGACGCCAGCACCCTGGCCGACGCGATCGGGCGGGCCCTGGGCGGTGATGCGTGGACGGTGATCGAGGCGATCGCCCGGCCGGAGGTCGCGGCGCCGGCGGTCGTGGCACCGGCGGTGGCCGAGTCGGTGCGGCACGAGGTCGAACCGATCGCGCCGCTCGTGCTGCTGCCGTCGGTCAGCCACTCGGGCTCGGCGTACGGTCGCGACGGCGAGCGCGTGGAGCACCGGCGAACCCGACGCGGCAAGCAGCGGCCGCGGATCGGCGCCGGTCAAGCGCGGCTATTCGCCGGCGACTGACGTCGCCGGTGGTTGCCGGCCTCGTCGCCGGTGGTTGCCGGCCTCGTCGCCGGCGTCAGGTCGCGGTCAGGTCGCCAGCGCTTCGTCGGCGAGCTTCTTGGTCAGCGCGGAGTCGGCCCGGTCGCCGAACTGCTTCTTGATCATGCCGATCACGCGGCCGGTCATCTTGGGGTCCTTCTGGGGCAACGTGGCCACCGCGGCGGCCACCGCGGCGCGGAGCTCGGCTTCACCGACTTGCTGCGGCAACATCGTGGCGCACCAGGCGAGCTCGAAGTCGAGCTCCTCGACCTGCGCCTTGCCCCGCTCGCCAACCGCCAGGTACTCGCCGCGGGCCTTCTCCATCGACTTCTTGTAGGCCGAGATCACGTCGAGGATGAGCGCGTCGTCGACCACGCCGCTGAAGTCCTTGGCGGTCCGGCGCTCCATGATCTTGGTGTTGACCATGCGCACCAGGTTGGCGGTGCGCGAGTCCTTCGCCTTCATGGCGGTGGTGAGCTGCTGGCGGAGCTGCGCCTCGAGGCCGAGCGATGGGGTGGCGGACATGATGCTGGCTGCTTACCACGCCTGACGGGTGGCTACACGGCGACGGGAAGGACGCGGCGGCGGACCAGCTTGATGGACAGCAGCCGGTACAGCATCTTGCTGACCTCGAAGCTGCCCATCCGCGACTTGCGCACGATGTCCTTGACCGTGTTCTTGCCGTTGACCAGCTCCAGGATGGCGAGCTCCTCGCGCGTCAGCCGGCCGCGACCCATCTGGGCGACCGCGTCCTCGTTGCGCAGGAACACGAGATCGAAGTCGTCGATGGCGCGCTCGATCAGGTGCCACTCGTCGACGCGCCGGAAGCCCTCCATCAGGATGGCCTCGACGTCGAGCTCGAGCGATGCCTCGACCACCGGCGCCGGCAGCTCGCGGCCGGCGGTGAACACGAAGCGCCCCCAGCGCCAGCGCAAGGTCTCGTAGACCAGCTCCGCGGTCTGCCGCGCCAGCGCCAGCTTCAGATCGTTGGGGCCGAGGTACCCGAGTCGCACCAGCTGGTTGCCGATCAGGCGGGTCCCGGGTTGGCGCGAGCCGAGGAAGCCGTCGAAGTCCTGGCGATTCATCAGCTCGGCGTCGACGATGTAGCGGCCCAGCAGCAGGTCTTCGGCCAGGCCATCGCCGAGCGCCTGATCGATCCGACCCTTGCGAAAGTGCAGGTCGATGCGGGCGGTCCCGCGGGTGACCCGCAAGATGCCCGACTGCTCCTGGTGATCGATGAGCTGCAGCACCTCGGCGAGCGGCACCACGCGCAGCTCGCCGGTCAGCGACGCGGTGCTGCCGCCGATCGCGTTGAGATCGACGCCGGCGAGGATCTCGCCCAGGCTGCGATCGTCGAGCGCGGTCCGCGCCGCATCGGCGATCGCGGCAGCGTCGGTCGGGATCCGGCTGTCCGCGTCGCCGCCGCTGTCGTCGGTGTGGGCGGCGTTGGCGAGCCCGAACAGCGCGGCCACCCGGGCCCCAACCGCGTCGGCGATCTGGCCGCGGAGGCGGGCCAGCGCGGCCGTGCGGGCCGGATCGTCACCGCCCAGGGTCGGGTCGCCGCTGCCGTCGGCCGCCGACTCCGGCCGGGCGTCGCCGCTCGCCTTGGTGCCGTACTTGGCGATGGTGTGCTGCACCACCGCCGTGATCGCCTCGGGGGAGAACGGCTTGGTGATGTAGTCGACGATCCCCATGACCTTGACGAAGCGCTCGCCGACCTGGTCCCCCTTGGCGCTCATGAGCACCACCGGCACGTCGCGCAGCGCCGGGTCGGCGGCGAGCTCGCGGCACACCTGGTAGCCGTTCATCTTGGGCATCACGAAATCGAGCAGGATGAGGTCCGGAAGCTGAGCGCGGGCCATGGCCAGCCCCGCCTCGCCGTCGGGCGCGGCCGCGATCTCGAAACCGGCCTTGGTGAGCACGAGCTGCACCACGCGGACGATCGTCGGGCTGTCGTCGATGACGAGGACGCGCTCTCCGGCCATGATCTTCTCCGAGGTCGCGCCGCGTCCGATCCCGAGCGCGGCGGCGCATCGTAGAAGGCGGGCGCAGCGCGGCGCAAGGGCAGGGCGCGCTCACCCGGGTGTGGGCAACCGTCGCCATCATTCGTGCTTCCGGGCGTCACGGATTGGTTGTGTCCGACGGCGCGTGGTAGTGTGGCTTCGCCTCCGGCCATGGCTGCGCCTGGTCAAAACCTGGACAAGTACCCGAGGAGGTTCGGGAAGTACCACCTGCTTGGCCCGTTGGCGCAGGGGGGCATGGGAGCGCTTTACCTTGCGGTCGCCGGCGATCGCGGGCTCGAGCGCCTGATGGTGATCAAGACGGTGTTGCCGCACCTGGCTGACGCCGAATACGTGGCCCGCTTCCGTGACGAGGCCAAGGTCGTCGTCAAGCTGTCGCACGGCAACCTGATCCCGGTGTTCGACGCCGGGCTGGTCGGCGGCGAGCTGTTCCTGGCCATGGACTTCGTGGAGGGCCGCGATCTGCGTGCGGTGTGGAACCGATGCGCCAAGAAGCAGGTCGCGTTCCCGATCGACATCGCCGTCTTCATCGCCAAGGAGCTGTGTCGCGGGCTGTCCTACGCCCACACCTTCCCGGACCTCGAGCTGGTGCACCGCGACATCTCACCGCCCAACGTCCTCATCTCGTACACCGGCGAGGTCAAGCTCACCGATTTCGGGCTGGCGTCGTCGACGCTGAAGCTCGAGAAGACCGCGCCCGGGATCATCTACGGCAAGGTCGCGTACATGTCACCGGAGCAGGCGCGCGGCGAGCGCCTCGACGGCCGCAGCGACCAGTACGCGGCGGCGATCGTGCTCTGGGAGCTGCTCACCGGCCGCCAGCTGTTTCCGCCCGGCAAGGAGCAGCCGCAGGATCTGCTGACCCGGGCCCGCAACCCCGACGTGCTCCGTCCGAGCAAGCGCGCGCCACGGGTGCCGGCCGAGCTCGACGAGGTCGTGATCCGTGGCCTCGCCTCCGCCCGCGACGACCGCTACGCGACCTGCGACGAGATGCGCCAGGCGCTGCAGACCTGGCTGGCCGCCAACGCGCCAACCACCGACTCGACGCGCATGTCGGAGTTCATCCGCGAGCTGTTCGTCGAGGACATCACCGCCGATCGCGTCGAGCGTGAGGCGATGATGCAGAACCTGCGCAAGCGGGCGATGACGCTGCCACCGACCGACGAGTTGCGCCAGATCCTCGACCGCTCCGGCGACTACAAGCTCGACGAGCCGGGCTCGGTCGGGGCGACCGCGGTGCGATCGCCGGGCTCGATCGGCCGCCGCACCGACGACCGCGGTGACGATCCGCTCGACCGCCGCCGGGCCTCGGAGCGGCGCGCGATGGGCAAGGGCCGTCCGCACGTGACCGCGGAGGCGCTGGCGACCCGGCCCGAGTTCGATCCCGACGACTCGCAGCCGATCCTCGGCATGATCGTCGAAGGCCGCTACAAGGTCGTCGAGCTGATCGGCGAGGGCGGCATGGGCAAGGTGTACCTGGCCGAGCACGTCGACATCGGCAAGCGGGTCGCGCTCAAGGTCTTGCACCCCAGCTACAGCCACATGCCGGACCTGGTCGAGCGCTTCCGGCGCGAGGCGCGCGCGGCATCGAAGATCGGCCACCCCAACATCGTCGACGTCACCGACTCGGGCACCACCGCGGACGGTTCGGCGTACTTCGTGATGGAGTATCTCGAGGGCGTCGAGCTGGGCAGCGTCATCGAGCGTGAGGGCGCGCTCGATCTGTCGCGCGCGCTCCGGATCGCCGCCCAGATCTGCCGCGCCCTGGCGGCCGCGCACGCCGCCGGCATCATCCACCGCGACCTCAAGCCCGAGAACGTCTACCTCACGATCCGCGACGGCAACGCCGACTTCGTCAAGGTGCTCGACTTCGGCATCGCCAAGACCACCGAGGCCGAGGAGGCGCGCGAGCGGCGCTTGACCAGCCCGGGGATGGCGATGGGCACGCCGGAATACATGGCACCCGAGCAGGCGGCCGGCCGGCCCGCCGACGCGCGTTGCGACGTCTACGCGCTGGGCGCCATCCTCTACGAGATGCTCACCGGCGTGCCGCCGTACCAGGGCGACAACTTCATGGAGATCCTCACCAAGAAGGCCACCGTCGATCCGGTGTCGCCGAGCCATCTGCGCTCGACGATCCCGGCGATCGTGAGCCAGCTGGTGATGCAGGCCATGGGACGTAATCCCGAGGATCGGCCGCCGTCGATGGAGGCGTTCGAGTACGAGTTGACCAAGTGCCTGGCCGGGCGCGGCGTGGCGGTGGCGCAGATCCTGGGCATGACGACCGATCAGCACCTGGTGTCATCGCTCAACCCCGGCATGGCGGCGCGCGTGATCGACTCGGGGCAGGCGCGCCCGCAGTCGTCGTCACCGGCCATCGGGCTGCCGTCGAACCCGGCGATCCCGCTGCGGGCGTCCTCGAACTCCGCGATCTCGGTGCCGATCGTCGCCGCGATGCCGGCGCCGGCGGCGGGGCCGAGGATGTCGACGACCAACGCCCCGATGCCGATGATGGTCGCCGACAGTCGCGATCACTCGTACGGTGACGGCCTGTCGGTGCCGGTGCCGCAGCGCTCGGCGCTGGCGACGTTCTTCTGGGTGCTGCTTGCCGGCGTCGTGCTCGGCGGGCTCGGCGTGGTGCTGTTCGTCGCCGCCGGCGAGCGTGGCAAGGACGGCGGCGACGGCTCGGCGCTCTCGACCGAGGCGGGCGTGGTGGACGCCGGCGTGTCCGACGCCGTGCCCGCGGTCGATCGCGGCAGCGGCAAGGGCAGCGCGGATCGCGACGGCAAGGGTTCAGGCGATCGCGACCGCGATGGCAAGGGCGGCCGCGACCGCGATCCGCCGGGCACCGGCGGCGGCACCGGCAAGGTCGGCAAGGGCTCGGGCGCCGGCACCGGCGCCGGCACCGGTCACGATGTGGTCGAGGACTCCGGCGGCAAGCCGGGTGTGCCGCGCACCGACAAGGAAGCCGCGGCGCTGCTGGCGACCGCCGACAAGGCCTACAAACAGCTCGACTGGCCAACCGCGATCGATGGCTACCAGAGAGTCATCCAGAGCAAGCACTACACCGGCCAGGCCTATCTCGGTCTGTCCAAGGCGACGTGGCAGAACAAGAACGTCGACGGAGCGATCGTCGCCGCCGAGAAGGCGTTGCGCAACGGCGCCGGCGACGAGGCGCGCAAGGTGCTCGGCCACCTCTACTACCGCAAGGGCAACTACCAGCAGGCCAAGGTCTTTTACGAAGCCGTGCTCAAGAACGATCCGAGAAACGAGGAGATCCGCGGCACCCTCAACGCGACCCTGAAGAAGCTGGGCGCGGCGCCGAAGTGATCGGGCTCGGCCCCAGCGTTGGGTTGCTTCGGACCGCGCTGAGCATCGCCCCGTCACTCGGGGTCGCGCAATCCAGTCGAGCCCCTGCTCCCATGGCCCCGTGGTCGCATTGCACCGGGGTGCCTGATACGATGCGACATGGTGCGTACGTTGCGGTGTGTGGCCCTGGCGGGGGTAGCGGCGGCGTGCGGCGAGCAGGGCACTGACGTCGCCTCGTCGAGCCAGATCGCCGTCGCGTTCGAGACCAAGCGGATCGGAAAGCGGCTCTGGGTGACGCTGACGACGGAGCCAGGGATCGCGTTGTCGATGGCGACGTGTAACAACGACGTCGAATGGAACTGCGGCATGCAATTCGGCGGTCCGATTGCCTGGGTAGATGTTGCGGGACCGGCAGCGACGGGTGGTGGCGGCCACGAGGCGCGGGCCGACGACCGCGGCAAGGCCGTGTTCGAGCTCAGCGATGTGTTCGGAAACCACTGGCTCGAGGTGACAGCCACGGAATCCCGCGCGGGCAACTCGGCCGGTCGCGTGACAAGACACAAGCTCAGGTTCACGGTCGACCCACCCAAGCAGATCGACATCAGCATCGACGATGCAACCCCCGACCCTGGTGGCGCGCCTCGGTTGGAGCCGTGCTACGGCGCGTTCGAGGGTGGCGAAGACTTCGAGCCAGTGCCGATCTGTACGACGTCGCTTCAACTCGGCAAGGACTTCACTGTAGGCCTCGCGATCAAGGCCGAGTCAGGCAAGTCGATCACGATCGGTGAGCGAGCGTTCGATTTCAAGGACGGCGCGGTCGAGGCGCGCATCGATCTGAAGCCGGCCATGGCAACCCTCGTGCTCAGCGCGCTGAGCAGCCGGGACCGTCTGCTCGAGTTTCCGGTCAATCTCGAGCTCGCGAGCGGCACCCGGAAGGGAACGATCTCGCTCGGCCGCACCGGGGTGAACGAGTTTCTCCTGCGAGTCGTGAAGGGCCCGGTCCTCTTTCCGAACGAACCGCCAGCGGTCGGGACCCAGGCGTCGGCGCTGGTCATCTCGGAAGTCGGCGGCGAATGGAAGTATTTCGGGAACGACGTGCCACTCGCTAGCCTCGATCTCATCGCCATCATCGACTCCAGACTGCGCAGGGGAAGGTCGTGCTCGTACAAGGCAACCGATGGCTCGCACGAGCGCAAGACCGTCAAGCCCGCCGCGCGCGATCTCATCTCCACCATCTACGACCGTCGGACCGGCAAGCAGCTCGCGAGACGGGCGTACCCGGCCAAGATGCCAGGCTGCGATGAGTGGATCACCGCCGACGACACTGGCGGCTACGCCCAGGTGGATGAGCAGGAGGTCGTCGACTGGATCGAAACCTTCGTCGCGAAATAGCGGAACCGCACCGCTGGGTGATGGGAATGCATCGCTGGCGTCGGGCCGCCAGGGGCTCGATCGTGGGCGGCGACGGCGGTGTCGGCGGGGAGCGTGAAGTCGTCGACGCACGCGGTGCGCGCGGCCGAATCAGGGTCGCGCATCACCCAGGAACTCGTAGACTACTAGCTTGCTCCCCATCTACGTCCTGACGCTTTCGACGACGACGGCGGCGCGCGTGGCGAACAACTCGACGAACTGGACCCTGGCCAGACGAGGCATTGACGGCATCCTCGCCAGCGGCGCCAGTGCCGACGACCCGCACGGTGATCGGGCCAGGGTCGATGGACGAGGCGCGGCGCGCAAGCACGCCAATTCGGCTGGCCACCGGTTCGCCCTCAACGATGTCCAGGTCCGGTACGACCGTCAGCCGCCCGCGTCGACGGTTCCGCCGATCAATCCTCGCTGACCAGACGACCCGACGTGCGCGTCAGAACACCGGTGGGGGGTGGCACGTTTCGGTTGAGCTGCGATCGATGCAGGCGTCGATGTCGGCGTCGAAGCCCGCGGCGTCGGCCATGGCTCCACCTTCGTTCGCCCCGAGCGAGGCCGCGCCCTCAAGATCCTACACATTGTCGCGTCAGGGACTTCACCCAGAACAGCAGGCAAGTCGATCACTTCCCCATACGTTTGCCCTGAGCGAGGCCGCGCAGCGGCCGAGTCGAAGGGGTGCGCCTGGCAGGAACAACAGATAGGAGGTGAAAGTCCAAACCCGGGGCCCTGACGCCGGGAACCCGACACCGATGAGACAAGGGCATCGGCCTGGAGCACCAGGC
>CANKMW010000102.1 GCA_947483555.1 Myxococcales bacterium | reverse complement strand
GACATCGCGGCCACGATCTTGTGCAAGAGGTCGGCGATCCGGCCCTGGATCGGGGACTCCCACCCGCCACCCTTCGGCAGGAGTTCGACACTCTTCGTCCGTCGGTATCGCGACAGCACGCGATTCACCGTGGCGTAGCCGACGCCGAGCAAGTCGGCCGTCGCCTGGTACGTGAGCTCTTGTTCTTCGACCGCGCGAACGATCGCCGCACGGACTTGGACAGGGACAGCAGCCATCCCGGAACAAGATCACGCTTGCCCGATCACATCAACTGGGTTCAGCGTTAGCGCTCGGAGACTGCCGGTGGAACGGCTCAGTACCGGGTGAGCAGATACGCGGTCACGACCGCCGCCACCGACGCGACCAGCACCATCACGAAGATCCACGGTGCCTTCGACGGCGCCGCCGGCGCCGACGCTCTAGAGGACCCCGGCTTGTCGGCCGACTTCGAGCCCTTCGAGCTCGGCTTCGCCCCCTTCCCGTCGTCGCTGCGCGGCACCTTCTCGGTCGAGCGCGGGGTGGCGCCATCGCGCGCATCGCGGCGGTCGTCGCGACGCACGACGCGGGTCGGATCATCGTCGCCGACCCGCCCCTTGCCCATCGGCTGCACCACCAGCATCGCGCCGCCACCTTCACGGCGCGCCGACAGCGGCCCCGGATCGGCCTCGGCGCCCATCCCGGCGTCGGTCGCGGGCACCAGGTCCTCGGTGCGCAGGCCGGTGGTCTGCGGCGCGGTCGATCCGGCGCTGCCCCGGTCGTTGCGGGTCTGGGAGGTCACCGCCGCGTGCATGGCCTTGCCAGCCCGCTCGTGCGGCACCTCGTCGCCGGCCAGCGCCATCGGCGTGACCAGCCCGTCGCGCAAGCAACCCTCCCAGGCCTTGCGCAGCGCCACCTCGGCCTCGGCCGCGTCCTTGTAGCGGCGCGCGGTCACCGCGTCGAGCGCGACCAGGCACACCTTGGACAGCGGCTCGGGCACCGACGCGTCGTGCTCGGTCGGCGGCATGGCCTCGCCCTTGACGACGAACTGGTTGGTGGTCCTGGTGTCGGGCCCCTCGTACGGAATGCGCCCGCACAGGATCTCGTACAGCACCGCCCCCCACGCGAAGACGTCGGCCTGGGCGGTGTACCGGCCTTCGCGGATCGCCTCCGGGGGCGAGTATCCCGGCGTGCCCATGAAGATGCCGACCTGGGTCAGATCGCTGTCGGGCAGCCGTGCGATGCCGAAGTCGGCCAGCTTCCAGCGCGCCTCGCCGGCGTGCAGCACGTTGGCCGGCTTGACGTCGCGGTGCACGATCCGCTGCCGGTGCGCGAAGGCGAGCGCGCTGGCCAGATCGAGCGCGATGCTGACCCCGCGGCCGAGCGGCATGCGAATGCGATCGAGGCGGTCGGCCAGGGTCTCGCCGGGCAGATACTCGAGCACCATGAACGGCGCCCCCGACGCCTCGTCGACGCCGACGTCGAAGATGGTGACGATCGCCGGGTGCTGCATCTTGGCGGCCGCCTTGGCCTCGCGCTGGAAGCGCTCCAGATACGCCGACCGGATCCGTTTGCCGGCGCCCTGCGGCGAGACGATGGTCTTGACGGCGACCGTGCGATCGAGCAACGGGTCGCGGGCCTTGTAGACCACGCCCATCGCACCCTTGCCGAGCAACTTGACGATCTCGTAGCGGCCGATGGTCTGCCGCGCCTCGTCGCCATCGAGCTCCATGCCCGGCGGCGCCACGAAGCGCATCCGCGACACGGTGCGGGGTCGCGACCCCGGCTCGATGTCCTGACTCACGGCCCTAATCTACAACGTCCCGATCACGGCGCGCCACCGCCCCGGCCACCCGCGCCCCCGGCGGCACGCTGGCCGTGACCCAGGCGTTGCCGCCGATCACCGCGCCGGCCCCGATCACGGTGTCGCCACCCAGGATGGTGGCGCCGGCGTAGATCACGACATCGTCCTCGAGGGTCGGGTGGCGGCGGGCGCCCGGCGCCGGCCGGGCCTCGGTGCGGGGCACGCTCATGGCGCCCAGGGTCACGCCCTGGTAGACGCGCACCCGATCGCCGATCACGGTGGTCTCGCCGATCACCACCCCGGTGCCGTGATCGATGAAGAACGACTCGCCGATGGTCGCCCCGGGGTGGATGTCGATCCCGGTTCGTTCATGGGCCAGCTCGGTCATCATGCGCGGGACGATCACCGCGCCCTCGCGCAGGAGCGCGTGGGCGATCCGGTACACCGTGATGGCGTGGAAGCCGGGATAGCAGACCAGGATCTCGTCGGCGCCGGTGGCCGCCGGGTCGCTCTCGAACGCCGCGCGGACGTCCTTGCCGAGCGCCGCGCGCAGCTCGGGGAGGTGGGAGATGAACCGATCGACGATGGTCTCGGCGTCGACGGCGCACGACGGGCAGTCGGCGCCGGCGCGGGCGACCGTCACTTGCTGGCGGTGGTTGAGGCCGCGGTAGACCTGCCGGCGCAGGCTGTTGCGGAGCTCGTCGACGCGCTCGCGGACCAGGTCGCGCAGCTCGGTGCGGGTCAGGCGGGCCGCGCCGCCGCCGGCGAAGCCGGGGAACAGCAGCGCGCGGCATTGTTCGACCACCCGCGCCACCTGCTCGGCGCTCGGCAGCTCGTAGGCCGCCAGGTGCTGCATCCCCGCCGCCGCGCCCTGGTAACTGTCGAGGAGCTGATCGGCCACGTCATCGGTCACGGTCCCGTTGCGTCGACTCATGGCAGCGATCTAGCACGGACCGGAGAATCATCACTCGGCGTCGGCGGCGGCGCCGGTCGGCACCGGCTCGGGTGCCTCGTTGATGCGGCGCAGCGCCTCGACGAAGCGACTCTCGGGCACCGTCACCCGGGTCGGCATGCCGCCACCCAGCTCGAGCAAGCGCACGAAGTCCCAGCCCGAGCCGAACGCCGCGGCGATGGTCAGCATCCCCGAGTCCTTGACCATCGACACCGGGGCCCGGGCCTGACCGGCGAGCAACAGGTCGGTCTTGTCGAACGGCGCGGCGCTGGCGGCGCTGTCGACCCAGGCCACGCGACCCTTGATCGCGAAGCGTTCCGACAACGCCGCGGTGCCCTTGGCGCGGACCTCGAACTCGCGGGCCGCCTCTTCGATCACGTCGTGATGCGCCCCCGGCTTCATGCCGCCGGTCAGCCACCAGACCACGGCGCGCTTGAGCTGGTCGTCGCGGAAGCGGGCCCGCAGCGCGCGATCGATCCGGGCCGCGATCGGTCCCGGCGTGCCGATCCGGGTGTCGACCGCCCGGGCGTCGTCGTCGGCGCCACGGTACGGCTCGACGCCTTCCAGCACCCACTTGGCTGCCGCGTACAGGCCGTCGAGGTCGACGTGGGCGCAGATGGTGTCGATGGGCCCGATGGTGCGCACCAGCTCCGGCGTGATCATCTCGGGGCAGGCGCCGTGTTGGGCCTTGGTCCGCAGCAGGAAGCGGCGATCGCCGGCGTAATCGACGTGGCGCTCGTGATCGTGGTGGTCGACCCACGCGGCCAGCCGGTCGCCGAGCCCGGTCAGGAACGGCAGCGTGATGGCCTCGAACGACACGCTGGTGCCGACCGTGGCCGCGAACGCGACGTCGACCACGACCACCCGGCCCGGCAACGCCGCCGGCCGCGGCAGCACCCGCGGCGACGCGAAGGCGAGGTGGGGCGTCGACATCCGGCCCACCGTAGCTCGGATGGGCGGCGGTTCACACCGTGACGATCAGCGCTTCGCCTGCGCGAGGACCTGGGCGGTCTGCTTGGCCAACCTCGCCGGCACGCCGGCCTCGTCGGCGAAGGCCTTGAAGCGGCCGATCGCCGCTCGGACTTCGCCGATGATCCGGGCGCTGTGCTTCAGGTCCACCTGCGCGGCGAGCGCCGTCAGGTGCTCACCGCCCGGGGCCCGGCCCTCGCCGGCTACCACCATCGTGTGCTCGCCCCCAGGCCCGGGAGCGAAGGTCAGATCGTAGGCCGGGCTGGGCTTCCAGGTTCCCGCCTCATCCATCAAGAAGGCAATATTGCGGCTGTGATCGTCGCGATTGTGAGCGAAGACGTTGAAGCACGCGCGACGGAACATCTCGGTCACCGCCGCCTGGTTGCGGGTGAGATCGCGGGTGACCTTGAGCAGGTCGGCGTAATCCAGCCCCGGATAACCATGCGGGAGGTGAAGCAACCCGCCCAGCGTATGGGCGTGAATCCGCGTTGCTCCGGCGCGATCGAACCGCTCGATCGCGAAGTAACCGGGGCTGCGCGTGGTCGCCCCCAGCAACTGGGTGCGCGGCACGTCGAGCCCGGCGGCCTTCGCCATCAACGCGTACGCATGCTCCAGCGGCGCGCTGTGCGGATCGTCCCCTCGGGCCGGGAACTTCACCAGCCAGGCGGTGAAGCCGGGCTGGATCCGCATCGCGCCGAAGTGCACGTCGCCGTCGGGAGCGAGCTGGACCAACACCTTGGGCCGGGCTCCTTGCGGTGAACCGCCGACGGCGATCAATCGTTCGAGATCAGCTCCGCTCGCTCCGCGCAGGACCAGGTCGGCTTCCCGGGCGAGCTCCGATAGCCGCGTGATCGCAGGCTCGTCGAGTGCGGTCTCGGGCTCGTAGGCCAGCGCGCCCATCGAACGCGACCCGACCAGCGCCAGCCGATCGAGCGCCGTGAGCGAGACTCCCGAGAACCCCAGCTCGGCTGCTCGGCGATCGATCAGCAACCTGCCCCAGCCATCGGGGAGGCTGTCCTCGAACACCCCCATCAGACCGTCGAATACCGCGGGTTGACCCACCACGACGTCGGGCGTCAGCCGCAGGTGAAACGGCGATAGCTCGAGCTTCGAGCCGAGGAAGGCCGCCTCGTACGCGAACAGGATCTGTCGTCGCTTGAGCGCGAGCCGGCCGACCTTGATCCGGCGGCCTTGCTCCGGCTCGTAGAACACGGCCAGCTGTTCGACGTGTTCGAGCTTCACGTCCGCCTCGGAGCGCGTCGCCTGGTGACCTCGGGACGGGCGAGCGCTTCATCCAGAGACGCGTAGGGCGGCGCTTCGAAGAGCTTCTCGAACACCGCGTCCGCGTCCAACGCCGTGGCGATGCGGAGCACGTTCTCGATCGAGGCCGTGCCGGTCTTCTCGAAACGGTGGATCGTCGCGACGCCAACGCCAGCGCGGGCAGCGAGCTCGGCCTGGCGGAGCCCTCGCACCAGCCTGAGCTGCTTCGCCCGGGCTGCGATCGCCCTCAACGTATCGCGGAACGTTGGTCGGTAATCAATCATCCGTGACGAGTATACAGCCTTTGGTGGCGATAATAACTCATTTATGAGTGTCCCCTGATGTGGGCGGCCGGTGCCCGCCACGTCCAGATCCGCGCCAGCTCGACCGACGGCGAGCGGCGTGACCTCGGCGGCGAACAGCGATCAATCGCCCGGCAGGTCAAGGACGGCAGCGAAGATCTCGTCGACGATCAACACGACGCCGGTCGACAAGGTCACCCGTTCACCCGGACCGGCGGCCCGGTAATTCCAGCTTCCGTCCGAGCCCCTCCGGTAGTGCTCGATCCGGGGCTCGGATTGCGAGACGAGCACGTAGTCCGCGACTCGGTCTCGATGGCCCCGCACACGACGTTGACGTCGGGGTAGACGTAGCGTCCGCCGCTGACCGTGGTGACGCGCTGATCGGATGTCAGCACGGCGCAGCCACGCGGGCGTAGCGCGTTGTTGAGCGCGGTGACGAGGTTGCCGCACAGGACGTTGTGCCGAGGACTTCCGCCCGCAATGGCGAAGACGTCACCGTGGAAGAACTCGTGCTTCGTCGGCTGCTCGCGTTCCCACGCAAGATACGCGTCGGCGGTCATCCGCGGCATGTGGCCACGCGGCCCATGACGCAGCGTACCACGGCGGAGATCTGGTCACGAGAGCTCCTCGAGGGATCACGAGGTTTCGTCGCCACCCGGATCAGATGCCCGTGACCAGGAGGTCGAGGGCGGCGATGAGCTCCACCCGCCGTGCTGCCAGCGACCCAAGCCGAGAGATGCGCATTCGCATGCGCATCAGCTCACTTGCCGGCGGCGGCCGGGCAGTGCATGAGCAGCGACCAGCCCTCGTGCATGTAGACGTCGCGCACGGTGCCGCGATCGCCGCAGGTGGCGCTGGCCGGTTGCGGGATCAGACACAGCGTGCGACGACCGACCCGCGCCTGCAGCGCGCTGCGCTCGCCGGCCGCGACCTCGTCCAGCCGGGCACCGTCGATGTGCACGGCCAGCGGATCCGGGCACGCCCGGTTGTCGATGTAGAAGGTCGCCGACGCCGGCGTCGCGGGCGGCGGTCGCGGCACGAAGGTGCCGGTGGTGCGCACCGCGTCGTCGGCGGCGGTGCGGTAGAGCGCCGGCTGGGCCGCCGCCGCCGCCAGCAAGTCGGCGCGGCAGCCGCGGCGGGTCAGCTCGCGCCCGAGCTGGGTGCGCAGCGCGCCCCGCATCTCGCGCACGTCGGTCTGCGCGGCGCGGTAGCCGGCGCGCACGGCGGCGACTCGCTGCCGCAACGCCGGCCCCAGCGACGCGGTCTCGCCGTGGTCGTCGTAGGTCGCGACCTCGCGGTGCGCCGCCTCGAGCTCGACGCCGGCGCGAACGTAGGTGTCGAGCGCCTTCTGCGCCAGCTCCCATCGCGACGCCACCGTGACCAGCGGGCAGAGCCGCGGCCCGCGGGCGGCCTTGGGATCCTTGCCCGGACCCTCGCCGAGCACGATCAGCGCCGCCAGCACGTGGGCCGAGAACTGGACCCGCAGGCCGGTCATGGTGCCCTCGATGCCGGCGAAGCGCTCGATCGCGGCCGCGAAGGCCTCGCGGTCGCCGAACGGCAGCTCGAGTCGCGGCGCGCCCTCCCAGCGCAGGTCGGCGCCGCCCCGGCCCAGCACGCCCACGTTCCAGCGCGCGTCGGCGTGATCGGGATCGCGGCGCAGCGCCTCGGTGAACGCGGCGCCCGCCGCCTCGCGATCGCCGAGGCGAGCCAGCACCACGCCGCGCAGGTAGGCCGCCCCGGCGTCGCCGGGCTGGAGGTCGTCGAGCACGTCGAGCTGGCCGAGCGCGAGCTCGGCGAGCCCGCGCTGCGACGCCGCCAGCGCCAGATCGTAGCGCGCGACCGCGCTGCGGGGCCGCTTCTGCGCGGCGCGGCGCCAGTACCACAGCGCCTCCTCGGGCAACCCGTCGTGCCACGCCGTGGCGCCGATCGCGACGTAGGTCTGACCGAGCCAGGTCGGGAAACGCTGGGCCCGGACGAACGCCTTGCGGGCCTCGTTCCAGCGACCGGCGTCGTAGTACGTGGCGCCGGTCAGGAACACCGGCCGCGGATCGCCGGGCGCGATGGTCTGGGTCCGGGCATACCAGTCGATCGCGTTGGCCACGTCGCCACGCCGGCGCCACAGGTCGGCGACCCGCTTGTGGGCGGTGGCGTCCGCGGGGCGGGCCGACGCCACGCGCTCGAACACGGCGGTCGCGTCCTCGAGGCGGCCGAGGTCGGCCCACGCCGCCCCCAGGTCGGTCCAGGCGTCGAGGTCGGCGGGCGCGAGCCGGGTCACCTCCTCGAGCTCCGCGGCCAGGCCGACCAGGTCGCCGCGCGCGCCGCGGATCAGCGCCAGCAGGCGCCGGGTGCGCAGGTCGTCGGGGCTGCGCTCGATGACGCGCCCCAGCTCGCGCAGCGCGAGATCGGCGTCGCCCGACTGCCAGGCGGCGTCGCCGACCCCGATGCGGGCGGCCAGGTCCCAGGGCTGCAACCGGACCAGGCGCGTGAACAGCTCGAGCGCGATCTCGCGCTTGCCGGCGGCGCGCGCGCGTTCGGCAGCCGCGCGCAGCGCCGGCAGGTAGTCGGGCCGCAGGTCGACGGCATGGGAGAACTTGCCGGCGGCGCGGGCCGCGACCTTGGGGTCCGGATCGGTCGCCCACAGCTCGCCGATGAGCCGCTGGCCCTCGACCATCGACGGCGCGATGAACACCGAGCGGACCAGATCGCGCGCCACCGCCACCCGAACGTCGGGGTCGGCCCCGACGATCGGCAGCCCGTCGGCGTCCACCGCGATCCCCACCGCGCCCAGCCAGCGACCGAGCCCGCGGCCGACCAGCGTGAAGGCGTACAGATCCTTGCTGGGCGCCGCCGCCAGACGGGCGGCCGCATCGGCAGGCAGCGACCAGCCCGCCTGGCCGGCGAGATCGAGCAGCGCGGCCCCGACCAGCGCGTGCGCCTCGGCCATCGCGCCGGTCACGTCGTGCTCGGCGGTCAGGACCGCCTGACCACCGTCGACGCGCCACAACGTGATCTTCACGCGCAGTTGCCAGTTCGGCCGCTGCACCCAGCCGGTGACCACCCAGCGGGCACCGCGCGCGGTCGCGAACGTCGCCGCCGACGCCGCGGTTCCGATCACCGGCGGCCCCGGGGGCACGACCAGCGGTCCCCAGGTCGGCGTCAGCCCGGCGACCTGCTCGAGCTTCTCGCCGATCACCAGCGGCAGCCCAGCCACCACCCAGTCGAGGGCCCGGACGCCGGAGTTGTTCTCGAACGCCATGACGGCGATCGTGTCCGGCACCCGGGCCGGGATCTCGGGCAACGCGGTGCCCACCGAGACCTCGCGCGGCGCCGCGCTCTGCGCCGCCGGATCGATCGGTCCGGCGACCGGCTCGTCGACCTCGGCCTGCCCGGCCGCCCGGTCGGCGCGCGCCCCCAGCGCCAGCACCAGGACCAGCGCCGCGGCCGCCACCCGGTTGCTCGTCATCGGCGCTGGGTCCATCCTCCTGATGGTGACAGCGGAAGCCGCGCCGGCCAAGTCGGACCCCACGCCGGTCCCGGACCCGGGCGCCGCGCCGCGCCATGGCCCCCGGCGCCGCCGTCGGCGTCGCCTGCGGGCGTTCTCGCTGCTGCGCCTGCTGAGCTTGCTCACCGTCTACGGCGTCTCGGCGGGCGCCGCGTTCGCGTACCTGGCGGTGATGACGATCAACGACACCTTGCCCAGGGACCTGACCCAGGCGTTCGACTATCGGCCCAACCGCAAGAGCCTGGTGATCTCCGCCGATGGCGAGGAGATCGGCGCGTTCTTCATCGAGAACCGCCAGGTGGTCTCGCTCGATCGGATGCCGCCGCACGTGCCGGCGGCGTTCGTCGCCGCCGAGGACGCCCGCTTCTGGGAGCATCCCGGGTTCGACGTGATCGGCATCGGTCGCGCCGCCTGGAAGAACTTCAACGCCGGCAAGACCAAGGAGGGGGCGTCGACGATCACCCAGCAGGTGATCAAGCTGATGATCGTCGGCAACGAGCGCAGCTACGAGCGCAAGCTCAAGGAGATCGTCCTGGCGGTCCGCTTCGAGCGCGAGCTGTCGAAACCCGAGATCCTGTCCATCTATCTCAACCAGATCTTCCTCGGCAACAACGCCTACGGCGTGCAGGCCGGGGCCGAGACCTACTTCGGCAAGAACGTCGAGAACCTGACCCTCGCCGAGGCGGCGCTGCTCGCCGGCCTGGTCCCGGCGCCGAGCGACTTCGCGCCGCACCGCAACTACCACCTCGCCCGCCGCGAGCAGATCCGGGTCCTGCGCCGCATGCGCGAGGAGGGCTACATCAACGACACCGAGCAGACCGCCGCGCTCGCCGAGCCCATCGCCATCCTCGGCGATCAGCCGCTCAACCACCTGGCCGCGCCCTACTTCGTCGAGCGGGTCCGGCAGACGGCGCAGAAGCACCTCGGCTTCGAGATGCTGTTTCATGGCGGACTGCGCTTCTACGCCACCCTCGACACCCGCATGCAGGCGGCGGCCGAGGCCGCGCTGCGCAAGGGCCTCGAGAACCTCGATCGGCGGCTCGGGTTTCATGGTCCGATCGGCGCCGTGCCGCGCGCCGATCGCGAGGCCTGGGCCCGTGGAAGCGGACGACCGTTCCGCCCCGGGACTCCGCTGTCGGCCGGCATCACGA
Source organism: Myxococcales bacterium (assembly GCA_947483555.1). Lineage (GTDB taxonomy): Bacteria > Myxococcota_A > Polyangia > Haliangiales > Haliangiaceae > UBA2376. The sequence continues at coordinate 21,278 of CANKMW010000102.1, read as the reverse complement.
CCGAGCGCATCGAGCCCGAGACCACCTACGCCGCGATGATCGTCGAGCTGCCGCGCCGCGGCGGGATCACCATCGACCTCGGACCGATCGCGCTGCCGCTTGCCGACAAGGACGCCGACGAGCTGCGACGCTGGAAGAGCGACCACGGCACGGCGCTGGCGGTCGGCGATCTGCTGCCGGTCCGGGTCGCCGCGGACGGCAAGGCTGCGATCCTGGCCCAGCCGCCGGCGTTGCAGGGGGCCCTGGTGGTGATCGAACCATCCACCGGCCGGGTCCGCGCCCTGGTCGGCGGCTACGACTGGCTCGGCAGCCAGTTCGATCGCGCCTCGCAGGCGCAACGCCAGGTCGGCTCCGCGATCAAGCCCTTCATCTATGGTGCCGCCCTGGCCGCCGGCCACACCGCGGTCGAGCGCCTGTACGACGGCCCGGTCTACGTGCCGACCGCGAGCGGCGTGTGGTCACCGTCGAACTACGACGGCAAGTACACCGGCTCGGTCACGCTGCGCACCGCGCTCGCCAAGAGCCTGAACACGATCTCGGTCCAGCTCACCGTCGACGTCGGGCTCGATCGAGTGATCGAGGTGATGCGCGGGTTCGGCATCACCTCGAAGATCCCTCGTCATATCTCGGTGTCGCTGGGCACACCCGATCTGACGTTGCTCGAGCTGTCCGGTGCCTACGCCGGCATCGCCGCGGGCGGCCGCCGCGTCGAGCCGCGGTTCTACGATCTGGTCGCCGACGGCGCCGGCAACTCGCTGTTCGACGCCCGCAGCGCGCCGCCGGGGCCGCAGGTGCTGCCGCCCGACGTCGACTACGTCCTCATCGACATGCTGAAGGGCGTGGTCTCGCGCGGCACCGCGCGCCGCGCCGCCGAGCTCGGCCGCCCCGCCGCCGGCAAGACCGGCACCTCGGCGAACTTCAAGGACGTGTGGTTCATCGGCTTCACCCCCGATCTGCTGTGCGGGGTGTGGATCGGCCGCGACGATTCGACGCCGATCGGCGACAAGATCACCGGTGGCGGGGCGGCGGTGCCGATCTGGCTCGACTTCATGAAGGCCGCGCACCCGCCGACCCCGGTGCGGGACTTTCCGGTCCCGCCCGGGATCACGTTCGCGCGCGCCGAGGAGTGGAGCGGAGATCCGGCCGGCCCGTCGACCAGCTCGGTGTGGGTACCGTTCGTGCGCGGCACGGTGCCGGCGCGCTTCGGCGCCAGCGGCCCGCGGCCGGTGTTCGACGACCTGATCCCGCCGCCGCCGCCGCCGCCGCCGTGACGGACCTCATGCTCGCGTTCGGGCGCGCCGAGATCGGCACGGCGCCATGATACCGTCGCGGCGATGTCGCAGCAGTCCTTCGCCACGGCCCTGCTCCTCTCGTTGTGCTCGGCTCAGCTCCACGCCTGCAGCGGCGACGACGGCGACGGCGACGGCGGGATCGACGCCCTCTCGGTTTCCTGCATGGAGGCGACCACGCACAGCGACCTGGCGTGGCTTCAGGAGAAGGTCTTCACCCCGGGTTGCTCGGCGTTCGTGTCGTGCCACAAGGGCACCGCGCTCGAGGCCGGCGGCCTGTCACTCGAACCGGGCCAGACGATCCCGCAGACCGTCAACGTCGACGCCGTGCTGTTTCCGCAGTTCAAGCGCATCGTGCCGAACGATCCCGCCAACAGCTATATGATGATCATCCTCGGCGCGTACCCCGGTCCGCTCGACCCCGACGTCGGCACGATGCCGTACAATAACCCGAAGCTGTGCCAGGAGAAGCTCGACGCGGTCGAGCGCTGGATCGCGGCGGGTGCGACCGACCTGGTTCCGGTCGATGCTGGCATCGCCATCGACGCCGGCGTCGACTGACCGTCGACTGACTTCGGGCAACGCCTCCATAAGCTGTTCATTTGGCAATGGATTTTCCGCCCCCTACCTTGACGGCTACGACCGCTCATCGGTACAACCAGAACATTCTCCGCGGAGGCCGACGATCCCCATGGACTGGCTAAGCGATGTTTTCTCGAAGGGCGGGCCGTTCTTCATTGTCAACACGTTCTTCCTCGCGGTCTGCATTGCGCTGATCGTCGAACGGTCGATGTATTTCCTCGGCCGTGGCCACCTGAACGCCAAGGCCTTTCTCGAGCAGATCAAGCGCCTGCTCGCGGCCAACAACGTCGACCGCGCCAAGAAGCTGTGCGACGCCACCAGCGCGCCGGTTGCGCGGGTCGCCAAGGCCGGCCTCAACCGCTTGCACCGTGGCGAGGCTGCGGTCGCGCAGGCCATGGAAGAGACCATGACCGACGCGATGCCGGAGGTGAAGACGCGCATCGGTGCGCTGTGGTCGATGGCCAACATCTCCACGCTGACCGGTCTGCTCGGCACCATCACCGGCCTCATCCGGACCTTCGCGTCGCTGGGTGAAGCCAACCCGGCCGAGAAGGAAGAGAAGCTCTCCGAGGGTATCGCCGAGGCCATGTACAACACCGCCTACGGACTCTCGATCGCGCTCCTCTGCATGCTCGCCCACCTCATGCTGTCGGCCGCCATGAAGAAGGTCATCGCGGATCTCGAGGCCTTCGCGTTGCGCTTCGAGAACCTGCTCGCCGAAGGCGCTGCCGCCGCCGGCCAGGCGCGAGGCGCCAGCGCCGCCCCCGGGCTCGACCGCGCCGACTAGCACTACTGCGTCAGGCCGACCCCCATGCTCAGCGCGCATCAGGTACGCAACAAGACCCGCCGCGCGATCAAGCGGCGCGAAGACGATATCGAGCAGGAAGAGATCGAGGGCGGGGAGATCAACCTCATCCCGTACCTCGATATCGTCACCAACTTGATGTTGTTCCTGCTGGCGTCGGTGTCAGCGAACGTGGTGTTCGGACAGATCAACACCCAGCTGCCGGACCAGGGCGCGCCGCCGCCAGACCAGATCAACAACCCGAGCACCAACCCCAACGATCAGCCGATCGGGCTGGCGGTGGCGGTGACCAAGGACAAGCTGATCTTGTTCTCGCTGTCCGGCCTCGAGGGCTCGCTCAAGGCCCCCAAGCTGCTGCTCAGCCTCACCGGTCGTCCCGGCGACCCGTGCGACGGCGCCTACCAGTGCGAGACCAACAAGTGCGTCAAGCAGGTGTGCGTCGACGATGCCAGCATGGATCCGAACCCGGTGTTCGACTATCGCAAGCTCAACGCGGCGCTGGTCGAGATCGCGCAGCGGCGCTTCGGTAACCAGATGCGCAAGCCGGAGACCTACCAGGCGGTGCTGATGGCCGATCCGGCGGTGCCCTACGGCACGCTGATCTCGGTGATCAGCGCGATGCGCTGCAAGATGCCCGAGTTCGGCAAGGAGCTCGCGATCTGCTACCTGCCCACCGCCGACGAGAAGCTCAAGGCGGCGGCCAATCCGGTCGACGACGTGGCTCGCCTGTACGACACGCTGCGGACCCCGTACGATTCCACCAAGCACGCGCTGTTCGCCGACGTCGTCTTCTCGGGGGGCTTCCGATGAGCTTCTCGATCCGCGAGGCGCGCGGCATCGTCCGCAAGGCGTGCGGTCGGGTTCCCGAAGGCGAGGAGATCCGTCACCTGAACATCATGCCGATGATGGACATGATGACGATCTTGCTGGTCGCCTTCATCTCGCAAGCCGCCGCCAGCGCCACCGCCGTGGTGGCCGGTACCGTGGTGCTGCCGTCGTCGATCTCGGAGCAGCCGATGCCCGAGACCGCGTCGACGCTGGTCATCACCCGGACCGCGATCGTCGTCGAAGGTGAAGAGATCGTGGCGGTCCGCAACGGCGACGTCGACGCCGCGCAGAAGGAAGGCGGCGCCGACGGTCGCAAGATCCCGCGGCTCTCGAACTTCCTCGGCAACCTGCGCCGCGAGCACGAGGTCGCCCTCAAGCGCGATGGCAAGCCAGTGCCCCCGGTTCCCGAGCTCATGATCATCGCTGACCGCACGACACCGTATGGCTTGCTGCTGTCGGTGATGTTCTCGGCCAAGCAGAAGGAAGCCGGCTACAAGCGGTTCCGCCTGATCGTGCGCAAGAATCAGCTCATCACGCCGAAGTGACCGCCGGCCCGTGATCGCCGGGCGTGCACCCGGCCGGGGTCCGGTCTATACTCGGGACATGCCGCTCCTGCGCCGCGCCGCTGCTGTCGCCGTGCTCGGCTTCTACGTCTACTTCTTCGCCAGCTACGCCGGCTATGCACCGCCGGTGCTGGCCAAGGCGATGTGGGCCATCGCCGCGCTGTACGGCGTCGGCCTGATCGCGGTGGTGCTGGGATGGTTCTGGGGCCGCTGGTACGCGCGCGGCCTCGGCTACTGGGGCATCGTCGTCGGGCTGCTGATGATGTGGCAGCTGGGCATCGAGCAGTTCCTCATCGTGTGGGCGGCGAGCAACGCGGCGATCTCGCTGCTGCTCGCCGGCGACAGCATGGCGGCGGCGTTCGAGGGACGCCGCGAATGGCGGACCCGGTTCCACCTCGACGACAACGGTGTCGAACGGCTGGGCAAGTCGGTCACTCGCGCCGGCATGAGCCTGCCGTGGCTCATGCTCTATCTGCTCTTGCCACGCGCCGCCGACGTGGCGGCGGTGATCCCGGTGCTCGCCGGCGCCGGCCTGGCGGGAGCCGGGATGTGGGGCCTGTTGCGCATGCGCACCTGGGGCCTGTTCGCGCTGGCCGGTGCCTCGCTGACCACGGCGATGCACCTGGCGGTCGCGCCCGGCCCCGCGCCGCTGGCCGGGATCCTCGCCGCGGCGCTCCTGGCGGCCGCGGTGGTGCCATTCGCGCGGCCGGTGTTCGAGCGGCTGCGTTCGAGCGTGATCTGACCCTACGGAGACCGGCGGGTCGCGTTGACCGGCTCGGCACGCGGGGTTACCCTCGTCGGCGCATGAGGATCATCATCCTGGCTGCCGTGATTCTGGGCATGGTCGGCGGCTGCGCCGGCCTCTACTCCGGCAAGCCCGAAAAGGTGCGTCGTCCCAAGACCGAGAAGATGCCGGAGGACGCGCCCACCGGACCGGTCGAGATCAAGTGGGTGACCGAATGCAAGGCCGGCTTCCAGGAGGAGCCCGCGGGGGCCATGGCCAAGCACAAGCGCAACGTCGATCGCATGAAGCCGCAGATCGACCAGGGCGCCGCGCTGCTCGACCAGGCCACCACCGCCGCGACCGACGACGAGAAGGCCGGCAACGTCAAGCAGGCCATCAACACCCTGCGCCGCGTCCTCGACGAGGCGCCGTACAGCGCGAAGGCGACCTACCAGCTCGCGGTCGCCTACGCCCGCGCGCGCCGCAAGGAATGCTCGAAGGCGCTGCTCAAGCGGCTGGCGGCGCTCGAGAAGTATCCCGACTTCCAGGCCGAGGCCAAGCGCATGATCGACAGCGCCCAGGAGGACAGCACCCTCAAGCTGTTCGAGAAGGAAATGCTCGAGGCGCTCGGTAAGTAGGTCGCAGGTAATTCCAAACATGCACAGCTCACGTTCGAACCTCGCCGCGTCCCGCGGCTTCCTCGTCGCTCCGGCGATCGCGCTCGGTCTCGTGCTGGCGCTCGTCGCGGGCTGCAAGAAGACCCCGCCGCTCACGCCGCCACCGCCACCGCTCCGCCCCGAGCCGCTGCCGCCACCGCCGCCGCCGCCGACCGCCCGCACCGAGTGCGATCCGTCCTCGCCCAACTCGACCACCGACTCGGTGACGTTCGCGCAGCGTCAGCCCCGCATGGACGAGGCCCAGAAGCTGGCCAACGCGGCGGTGGCCAACCTGCAGGCCGCCGAAGGCGCCGAGCTCGACGGCGCCACGCGCGAGAAGTTCCTCACCGATGCGGTGGACGGTCTGCTCAACGCGCTCAACGCCGATCCGTACAACGTCCACGCCACCTACAACCTGGCCGCCGCCTACGCGCGCATCAACCGTCCCCAGTGCTCGCTCAACATGCTCGAGCGGGTGATCCTGATGCGCGACCACCACAGCCGCAAGGTGGAGGTTGGCAAGAAGCTGGATCGCTTGCTGGGACGCAACAACACCGCGCTCGATCCTGACTTCAACGATCTGCGGCAGGACAAGCGCTTTGGTTGTCTCATCAACAACATGGGCGCCGAGCAGCCGGTCCACTGCTGGTAACCGCCGGCACCTCCGCCTCGCAGCCAGGCCGGCTCGCGAAGCCAGGGCCTCGCGTCGCCAGGCGGCTGCGACCGCCGCCGCGGCGATCTGACGCCGCATCGAGCCAGCCGTGGACAGCGACGCGCGGCTTGTACCGGTCGGCGCCATGCCGTACAAACGGACGCTCCACCTCCGGTGACCCCGTGAAGCTCTCCACGCTGCTCGCGCCCGTCCTGTCCATCAGCCTCGTTGGTAGCCTGCTCGGCGGCCTGGTCACGACGGCCACCACGGCCGTCGCCCAGCCCCGGCCGGCGGCCAAGCCACCGGTCAAGGCGCCGCGGGCCTGTGGTGTGACCGCCATCCCGCTGGCGATGGGCAACGAGTGGACCTACGAACCGCTGCCGCCGCCTCCCGATCGGACGCTCTCGGATCCGCAGCTTCGCCTGACCCCGTTGCAGCCCAAGAAGCTGGTCATCAAGGTCACCGGCATCGAGTCCAAGGACGACGGCACCACGGTGACGCTGAGCGAGGATCACGACGGCCGCATTCACGCCACGACCATCCGCTGCACCACCGGGGGCACGTTCTCGGTCGCACCTGACGGGTTCTGGTTCGCCGGCGAACCCGGCCAGACCTACGGCATCGAGCTCACCGAGGTCGAGCGCAAGGGCCAGACGCTCGGCCTCGCCGCCGGCAAGATCGCGGGCCTCGAATGGCACGACGACCTCAAGGCGAAGTGGAAGCACCTCGTCACCGGCAAGGGCAGCGCCAGGATGCGCAAGGGCACGCTCGAGGTGGTTCGCCACTGGGTGGTGCTTCCGGAGGAGACCCTCGAGGTCCGGATCGGCGACCACGCCGGTGAGCAGCTCAAGGCGCTCAAGCTCGGCCTCGAGACCACGGTCAAGGTGACCATCGATCCGGCACCCGTGCTGCCGCTGAAGGCACCGCCGCTGCTGGTCAACTTCTTCTGGATGGTCGACGGCACCGGGGCGGTGCAGGTGCTCAACAGCTACGGCCAGCAGTTCGTGCTCACCAAGTTCGTCAGCAACTGACGGGTGGCGCGTCGGACCCTGACGCTGCGGCGCCCGTTGCGCCGAGCCATCGAGCGCGGCCACCCGTGGATCTACGATCGTGCCCTCGACGCCGTCGACGGCGCGGCCGGCGACGTGGTCGCGATCGCCGATCAGCAGGGGCGCTTCGCGGCCGCGTTCGTCGAACCCGGGGCGCCGATCCGGGCCCGCATCATCGCCCTCGATCCCGATGCCGAGGTCGGGCCGGCGTGGGCGACCCGGCGCGCCCGGCTGGCCGCGGCCCACCGCCGGCTGGCGCCCGAGCTCGCGTCCACCGACGCCGTGCGCGCGGTCCACGGCGAGAACGACGGCCTGCCCGGGCTGACCATCGACGTCTACGCCGGCGTCGCGGTGGTGGTCTTCGACGGCGACGCGGCGGCTCGCTTCTGGCGACCACGCCTCGACGCGGTCATCGACGGACTTCGCGCCGGCGGCATCGCGATCGCGGCGCGCTGGATCCGCCCGACGCGCGGTGATCGTGGCGGCGGCGAGGGCGAGGGCGATCCGGTGCCGGCCCGGATCGCGATCCGCGAGGGCCCGGCCGGCTTCGGCGTCGACGTCCGCCGCGGCCAGAAGACCGGCTTCTTCCTCGATCAGCGCGCCAATCGAGGCCGGGTCGCCGCGCTCTCCGCCGGCGCGCGGGTGCTCAATCTGTGTGCCTATACCGGCGGCTTCTCGGTGCACGCCGGCCTGGGCGGTGCGGCCCACGTGACCAGCGTGGATCTGGCCGCACCGGCGATCGCCGTGGCCACGCGACACTGGCGCGAGAACGGGCTGGCGCCCGAGCGGCACGCCGGCGTCACCGCCGATGCCTTCGAATTTCTCGAGCGTGCGGCCCGCGGGGACCAGCGCTGGGATGTCGTGATCACCGATCCGCCCAGCTTCGCGCCCAGCGAGGCGGCCAGGCCACGGGCGCTGACCGCCTACGAGCGCCTCGCGCGGCTGGCCCTCGCCGTGACCGTTCGTGGCGGTGTGCTGGTCTCGGCGTCGTGTAGCTCGCACGTCACCGAAGGCGACCTGCGCAGCGTGCTGGCGAGCGTTGGCCGAACCCGCGAGCTGCGCGTCATCGAGGCGCGGGGCGCCGCCGCGGACCACCCGACCCTGCCCGGGTTCCCGGAAGGCCGCTACCTGAAGCTGCTGATCTGCGTGGCGTGATCAATCACGCCTTTGATGTCACCGCGCGTGGTGCTGCATACGCTTCTTGCGGGTGTGGATCGCAGGCGACACCGTGGTTAGCAGAACGCTCCTTGACTACATCGGTCTACCTCCGCTACGTAGCCCGGACCCCTCGCCTCTCTGCCGTCCTGCCCCTTCGCCTGGAGCGCCCGATGCCTCGCCTCCCCTCCCTGCTCGCGCTCCTGCGCACCGTCCTGGTCACCAGCGGCCTGGCGCTCTCGCTCGCGGCCTGCGCCGACGGCGGCAGCAGCGTGCCGCAGTGCGACGACGGGGTCGACAACGATGGCGACGGGCTGGTCGACGGCGCCGATCCGGCGTGCATCGCCGGCAACGACCGCGAGAACCAGGATCCGCCGGCGCAGTGTGCCGATGGCATCGACAACGATGCCGATGGCGACGTCGACTCCGACGACGCCGGCTGCACCGACCCCAACGACAACGACGAGTACGACGGCACCGGCGCGCAGTGCATGGACGGGCTCGACAACGACGGCGACGGCAAGACCGACTATCCCAACGACCCCGGCTGCCTGGCGCCCAATCAGGATACCGGCGAGGGTGACGACTGCCCGAGCGGCCCCAACTGTCCCGAGTGCGGCAACGGCGTCGACGACGACTTCGACACCAAGATCGACTACGCGGGCGGCGACATCGGCTGCGCCTCGGCGTCCGATCGCGCCGAGTTTGCGCTCGACAACAACGCGTGCGGCATGGGCACCAGCGTGAGCCCGCTGCCGTCGAGCGGTGTGGTCTCGGGCGCGCTGTCGGCCGGCACCAGCAACGTGTCGGCGTCGTGCGGGGCCGGCACCGTCGGCACCGGCACCGAGGTGGCGTACGTCATCTCGATCGCCCAGCCCATGACGCTGGTCGCCACCACCGACTTCCCGGGCACCAGCTTCGACTCGGTGCTCTACGTGCGGCGCGCGTGTACCGAGGCCAGCACCCAGGTCGCCTGCTCGGATGACGTCGGCGGTACCAACACCCGTTCGTCGCTCACCGCCAGCCTGACTCCCGGCTCGTACTTCCTGATCGTCGACGGCAAGACCCCGGCGGCGACCGGCGCCTTCACCCTGCAGGCCAACCTGTACGCCGGCCTCGGCGAGACCTGCACCCAGGCGTCGCAGTGCGCGCCCGGCTTCGTGTGCCGGGTCGCGCTCGGCGGCAGCGGCATGACCTGCGAGCGGCCGGTGTGTAGCGATGGCCGCGACGACGACGCCGACACCAAGATCGACTTCCCGCTCGACCCCGGCTGCACCACCCCCGATGACATGACCGAGACCGACACCTGCCCCGGCGTCGGATGCCCGGCGTGCGCCAACGGTGTCGACGACGACCTCGACACCCGCATCGATTACCCCGACGACACCAGCTGCACGTCGGCGTCGGGGACCTCGGAGGCTGATTGCCCGGTCGAGGTCGATCCGCTCGGCGTCATCACGGCGGGCACCACGACCGGCACCACGACCGGCGCCGGCAACCAGTTCATGCCCGCGTGTCAGACGACCTCCACCGCTCCCGACCGCGTGCAGATGCTCTATGTCCGAGCGCCCCTGGCGACGCTGGTGATCGACACCATCGGCTCGGCGTTCGACACCGTGCTGACCCTCAAGGACTCGCTGTGCGCCACCGACGTGGAGTGCAACGACGACGGCGCCCCCGACTTCGTCCGCTCGCGGATCGCGCGCACCGGCGTCGCCGTGGGCAGCTACGCCATCGTCGTCGACGGCTACAGCACCGGCAACGGCGCCTACACCCTGCACGTGTCGGGAACCTACGGTAACGGCGCGGCCTGCGACCCGACGATGCCGATGTTCGTGTGCGGCGCGGGGTACGCCTGTACCGGCCCGGCCGGCACCGCGACCTGCCAGCCGGCGGCCTGCAACGACGCCGTCGACGCCGACGGCGACGGCCGCAACGGCTACCCCAGCGACCCCGGCTGTACCAGCACCAGCGACGGCGACGAGGCCGACGACTGCTTCCCGACCGTGGGCCCCAACTGCCCGCAGTGCGGCAACGGTCTCGACGACGACATGGACACCTTCACCGACTACCCGGCCGACACCGGGTGCATGTCGGCCTCGGGCGCCAACGAGCAGTGCATCACCACCGACCCGGTGCGCACGCTGACCACCGCCACGCTCACCAACCAGTCGACCGCGGCCCTGGCCAACGACCTCGACCTGTCGTGCGGGACCGATGGCCGCGACGAGGTGTTCCGGGTCCGCGTCGATCACCCGCTCGACGAGATCCGCGTCGACACCATCGGCTCGGCGCTCGACACCGTGGTCGCGATCAAGAGCCCGAGCTGCGCGTCGTTCGATCTCCAGTGCGACGACAACGCGGCTGGCAACGGCGACTCGCTGGTGTTCCTGGTCGCGCCCGCGCTCGGCGAGTACTTCATCGTCGTCGACGACCGCAACGTCGCCAACCCGGCGACCTACAGCCTGCGGGTCCAGGGCCACTACGCCGACGCCGGCCGCTGCAACCCCACCAACGTCTTCACCTGCAACACCGGGTTCGCCTGCACCGGCACCGCCGGCGCCGAGACCTGCAACCCGGCGGCCTGCAACGACGCCACCGACGCCGACGGCGATGGCCTGCCCGGCTACCCCAACGATCCGGGCTGCACCAGCACCAGCGACGGCGACGAGACCGACACCTGCTTCCCGACCCCGGGCGTCGGCTGCCCGGCGTGCGCCAACGACGTCGATGACGACCTCGACGGCTTCACCGACTACCCGGCCGATCCGGCCTGCCTCGCGGCTTCGGTCGACAGCGAGCTGGCGCCGTGCACCTCGACCGACCCGGTGCTGGTGTTCACCGCCAACGTCACCGGCCACAGCACCGCCGGTCGCGCCAACGACCTCGATCTCACCTGCGGCGCCGACGGCCGCGACCAGATCTATCGCCTGTACGTCACCCAGCCGCTGGTCACGCTGGTGGTCGACACGCTGGGCTCCGACATCGTGCCGGCGCTGGCGGTTCGCACCGGGACCTGCAACGGCCTCACCGATCTGGCGTGCGGGGTGAACAACTTCGGCAACATGGACTCGCGGGTCCAGCTCACCACGGTCGCGGTCGGCGAGTACTTCCTCATCGTCGACGACCAGAGCACCGCCACCCCGACGACGTACAACCTCAACGTCAGCGGCACCCTCGCCGCCGGCAACACCTGCAACCCGGCCTCGACGTCGTTCATCTGCACCGCCGGCTACTATTGCGGCGGCGCCGGCGGCGCCGAGACCTGTATCCCGACGGTGTGCAACGACAACGTCGACGCCGACGGCGACGGCGACAACGGCTACCCCAGCGATCCGGGCTGCCTCGACATCTCCGACACCAACGAGGCCGACGACTGCTTCCCCACCATCGGCCCGGCGTGCCCGGTGTGCGCCAACGGCCTGGACGACGACAACGACACCCGCGTCGATTACCCGATCGATCTGGGCTGCACCTCGGCCGCCGGCGGCAGCGAGCTCGAGTGCATGGGCGAGACCGACCCGCTGACCACGGTCACGGCGCCGGTCAGCACCGGCACCACCGCCGGCGCCACCCACAACTTCACGCCGTCGTGCTCGTCGGGGTCGACCGCGCCGGAGAAGGTGCACCTGCTCACCCTGCCGGTGCCGGTGCAGACCCTGGTGATGGACACCATCGGCAGCTCGTTCGACACCGTGCTGCACTTCCGCGACTCGACGTGCGGAACGTCGATCGCCTGCGACGACGACAGCGGCGGCTTCCCGAACTCGCGGATCTCGCAGGCCAACGTGGCGCCGGGTACCTACGCCATCATGGTCGACGGGTTCTCGACCGCGAGTGGGGCCTACACCCTCAACGTGCGCGGCACCGTGGCCGCCGGACAGGTCTGCACCAGCGCGCTGTTCACGTCGGGCGTCCTGGCCTGCGCGGGCACCTGCAACGGCAGCGTCTGCCAGTAGACGCGGGCGGCCGCTGAGCAAGCGACCGACCGCCCGCCTCAGGCCGCGCGCCCACGCCCGCGGCGGGCCGCTTCGGTCAGCAGCGCCGCCATGCGGGCGTTCATCTCGGCCTCGTCGGCGTCGTTGCCGTGGTCGTAGCCGAGCAGGTGGCACAGCCCATGGCTGGCCAGGAAGCGGACCTCGGTCCACAGCCCGAGCGGGCCGCGGCGCCGGGCCTGGCGGCCGGCGGTCTCGACCGAGATGACGACGTCGCCGAGCACCTCGGCGTCGGCGGCACCCGGGGGCCCCACCGGCCCAACAGGCCCCACCGGCTGACGCGGGTGCGCGTCAGCGCGGCGCCGGGCCCCGAAGCCAGCCGTGGGTCCCTCGCGCTGGGCGAAGGCCAGCACGTCGGTGGGCTTGTCCGTGGCCCGGTAGCGGCGGTTGAGGGCGTGGATCTCGGCGTCGGTGGTGAGGCGGAACGCGGCCTCCAGGGGCCGGCCCTCGCTCAGCGCGGCGGCCCGCACCATGCGGTCGAGCTGGCGGCGCAGCCGCGCCAGCAGCGGCGGCGGCAAGCGCCGCGCGCCGGCGTCGACGCGGAGGCTCGAGCCGGCCGAACCGCCACCCGTCACTTGTGGACCAGCTCCCAGACCTTGGCCTCGACGAAGACCCGGAACAGCTCGACGTCGAGCAGGCCCTTCTTGACGTCGAACGACAGGATGTCGAGCGCCTTCTCGACCGGCATCGCCTTCTTGTAGGGCCGATCCTTGGCGGTGAGCGCGTCGTAGATGTCGCTGATCGTCATCATCTTGGCCGGCACCGGGATGGCGGCGGCCGTGAGGTGGTTGGGGTAGCCGGTGCCGTCGAGCTTCTCGTGGTGCGCGCCCGCGATGTCCGGGACGTCGCGGAACTGCCGGCCCCACGGGATCTGGCGCAGGAAGTTGAAGGTGTGCACGACGTGGCTCTCGATCTCGAAGCGCTCCTCCTTGGTCAACGACCCGCGCATGATCTGCAGCGCGGTCGCCTCGTCGGAGGTCAGGTACGGCCGGCTGGTGCCGTCGGGATCGACGAACACCCGACCGGCGATGTCGGCGATCCGCTCGAAGCCGCCCTGATCGAGCACCGTCGGCTCGTTGGCCGACAGGATCCACGTCATCATCTCCTCGAGCTCGAGCAACCGCTGCACGGCACGGTCGTCGATCGACGTCATCTCGTGGAGGTGGCCGGCCTGCAGACACTCGATCTTGCGGTTCAGATCCTCGACCTCGACGCCGCGGCGGATGAGCTGGAAGCGCTGCAGGATCTGATCGCGCTGATGCTCGTAGAGCTTCTTGGCCTTGACCAGCACGTGCTCGCGGACGCCGACCTTGCCGAAGTCGTGGAGCAGCGCCGCGTACTCGATCTGCTTGAGGTCGTCGGGCCGAAACCGCATGTCGCGGTACGGCCCGGCGTCGACCCGATCGACGGCCTGGGCCAGCCCGGTGGTGAGCTGGGCGACCCGCTCGGAGTGACCGGAGGTGGTCGGATCGCGTGACTCGATGGCGGTGACCGAGGCCCGCACGAAGCCGTCGAACAGGGTGCGGACCTCCTGGTAGAGCATCGTGTTCTCGAGCGCGATGCCGGCCTGCGACGCCAGCGAGGTGGCATAGGCGATCGACGGCGCGTCGAACGGCACCACCCCGAAGACGAAGTCCTCGGCGCCGGCCAGGCTGATGTAGCCGCGGGCGCGCTTGTTGATGAGCTGGATGACCCCGATCACCTGGTGGCGAGCCGAGATCATCGGCACCGTCAACATCGACCGGGTCTGGTACGTGTACTTGTCGTCGAAGCTGCGATCGTGGACGAACCCCCACGGGTTGTTGCCCTCGCCGCGGGCGTCGAGGCTGTAGAGGTCGGGGATGTTGATGACGTCCGAGGTCATCACGCAGGTCCCGACGATCGATCCGCCCGACACCGCCATGGTGAAGCCCTTGGAGTCGATCTGGCGCGAGTCGTTCTGGGTGACCATGAAGTGCAGGACACGCCGGGCGTTGTCGTCGTCACCCTCGACGATGTAGACCGAGCCGGCATCGGCGCCGGTGACGTCGCGGGCCCGGCGCAGGATGATCTCGAGCAGCGAATTGATGTCGCGTTGCTGCGACAGCGCGCGGCCGGTATCGATCAGGAGGTTGATCTCGTACTGGGCCTGGGCCAGCTCCAGCTCGAGGTTGGCCGCGACCTGCCGCAGCGCCGACGACTCGGCGCGGGCGCGCAGGGCCAGGGCCACCCGCTCGACCGACGCCGGCACGCCCAGCGCCGCGACGTCACCCTCGTCGGCCAGGCGGTGCGCCGCGCCGGTGATGAACTCGTCGTCGGTGCCGACCAGCAACAGCGTGTAGTTGCCGCTGCGCGCGCGGGCCAGGTGCGGCGCGACCCGGTCGGCGTCGCGCCACAGGACCGGCCACGCCAGCACCACCAGCAACGGCGCCTTGGCCCGCTCCAGCACCCCGCTGGTCTCGAGCTCGATCCAGCCGTCGCCCTGGCGCCGCACCGACCACGCCGTGAAGCAGTCGTCGCTCTCGACCGCACGCACGACGTCGTCCTGCGACGTCACCAGAGGTCGTCCCACGCCGCTAGTCTAGCTTGGTTTCGGCAACGCCGGGCGTCGCGGCCAGCGACTCGGCGCCAACCAGCCCGCGGGCCGGCTCGTGGACCTGGTTACGGGCCCGGTCGCGGGCGTCGTAGGCCCGGATGATCTCGGCGACCAGCGGATGGCGGACCACGTCGACGTCGGTGAAGCGGGCGATGCCGATGCCGCCGATGCCGTCCAGCAGGTCGAGGGCGTCGCGCAGCCCCGACCGCTGGCCGCGCGGCAGGTCGGTCTGCGACGGATCGCCGGTGATGACCGCCTTGGCGCCGAAGCCGAGCCGGGTCAAGAACATCTTCATCTGCTCGACGCTGGTGTTCTGGGCCTCGTCGAGGATCACGAAGGCGTCGTTGAGCGTGCGGCCGCGCATGAAGGCGAGCGGGGCCACCTCGATGACGTCGTCGGCCATCAGGCGTTGCACCTTCTCGGGATCGAGCATGTCGTGGAGCGCGTCGTAGAGCGGGCGCAGGTACGGATCGACCTTCTCCTCGAGCGTGCCGGGCAGGAAGCCGAGCCGCTCGCCCGCCTCGACCGCCGGCCGGGTCAAGATGATGCGCCGCACCGCCTTGTCGAGCAGCGAGCGGACCGCCAGCGCCATCGCCAGGTAGGTCTTGCCGGTACCGGCCGGCCCGACGCCGAACACGATGTCGTTGCTGCGGACCAGATCGATGTACTGCTTCTGGGCCACGCCCTTGGCGGCGATCGGTCGTCCGCCGCGCGGCACCAGCACGGTGTCGCTGAAGATCGACCCCAGCTCGGCGGTGGCGTCGGCGGCCAGGACCTTGACCGCGCGCACGACATCGTCGGACCCGAGGTGCTTGCCCTTGCGCGCGAAGCCGTAGAGCTGCTCGAGCGCCGAGCGCACGACCGCGGTGGCCGCGTCGTCGGCCTCGATCGTGATCTGGTTGCCGCGCAGGTGCAGCTGCGCCCCCGCGGTCCGCTCGATGAGCTTGAGCCGGGTGTTGTTGGTCCCGCACAGCGCCTGCAGGGCCTCGGGATCGTCGAACGAGAGCTTGTCGCGGCGGAGGGTCGGCTTGGTCACGGGAATCGGTTCCGGCCCGCACGAGCGAAGTGAACCGGCTCGCAGGGCGGTAGGGTCTAGCACACCTGCGCGCCGAACGCGGGCTCGGGCTCGGGCTCGGGCTCGGGCTCGGGGTGGGGCTCGGTGACGACGCCGGTAGTGGTGTTAGGTTGCGCCCCATGATCGCCGGTTCGTCGTTCCCCCGTCTGGTCGAGGTCATGGCTCGCTTGCTCGCACCCGACGGCTGCCCGTGGGACCGCGAGCAGACCTTCGACACCCTGCGCCCGTTCCTGGTCGAGGAGACCTACGAGGTGCTCGACGCCCTCGAGCGTCACGACGTCGCCGGCCACCGCGAGGAGCTCGGCGATCTGCTCATGCAGGTGGTCTTCCATGCGGCGCTGCGCCAGGTCGAGGGGGCGTTCGCGATCGACGACGTGGTCGCGTCGATCGTCGACAAGCTGGTGCGCCGCCACCCGCACGTCTTCGGCCCGCCGGGAGCGTCGGAGGTTCGCACCGCCGGGGAGGTCCTCACCCAGTGGGAGCAGATCAAGGCGACCGAGAAGCACGCCGATGACGGCGCCGAGCCCCGGCGCACGCTGGCCGGCGTGCCGCGCGCGCTCCCGGCCCTGGCCCGAGCCCAGAAGGTCGGGAGCAAGGCCGGCCGGGTCGGGTTCGACTGGGGTGGCTGGGCGGGTTCGCTTGCCAAGGTGCGCGAGGAGGTCGGAGAGGTCGAGGAGCTGGCCGAGACCGGAGCGGTCGCGACGCCCCAGACCCACCACGAGATCGGCGACCTCCTGTTCGCGGTCGTGAACCTGGCTCGCAAGCTCGAGGTCGACGCCGAGAGCGCGCTCGGTGACGCGTGCGGCCGCTTCGCGCGTCGGTTCGAGTTCATCGAGGATCGGCTGCGGGAGCGCGGACGAACGCCTTCGGAGTCGAACCTCGACGAGATGGACGCGCTGTGGAACGACGCCAAGGCGGCCGGCGTCGGCGTCACCGGCGCTTGAGCGTGTCATCGCGAACCGCGCGCGCCGGGATCTTGTGACCGGGCAAGAAACCTGACGTTTTTTGTGCACCACTGGGCGAGGCCGCGTCATCACACATGTTCCGGGACCATGACGGTGCGGTAACACCCAACTTGTCCACAGCGGCGCCGGCTTCGGCGGGCCGATGCCGAGGCTGGCGGTCGACGTTCGGGGCGAAACGCCCCGATTCCTCGACGGTCCTGGGTTCCAGGGCCGGGCGGCGGCCGGAGTCGAAGGGCGGCCCGCTTGACACGCCCCCCGCACCTCGATACATACCCTCCCCCAGCACCGGTTCCTGAGGAGACACGTACGTGGCTAACAATCCCTCGGCCGAGAAGGCCAACCGCCAGGCGCTCAAGCGCCGGGCGCGCAACAAGTCCGCGATGAGTGCGCTCCGTACCGCCGTGAAGAAGGCGCGGACGGCGATCGATACCAAGACCGCCAACGCGGTCGAGCTGCGCAAGGCCGCGATCTCGAAGATCGACAAGGCCGTGAGTCGTGGGGTGCTCAAGCGCACCACCGCCTCGCGCTACGTGTCGCGGCTGGCGTCCCGGCTCGCGACCACCGCGGCCTGATCCAGCCCGAACCAGCCCACCTGATCCATCCAGATCAGCGCGGATCAGCCGACGCGATGATCGCGGCGGCGAGCCGCTCCAGCATCAGCCGCTCGCCGAGCTGCCGCCCGAGCGTCTTCTGTGCCGCGCCGCTGGCGACGGCGTCAGCCGCCAACCCGGTCGCGGCCGGATCCGGGTGGCCCTTGAGCGCCCAGTCGGCGGTGGCGATCAGCTCGGTGGCCCGCGACAGCGCGCCAGCCGAGTAGCGGCGGGCCTGCGGCAGCAGCTTGTCGACCACGAACGGCGGCACCCCCAGGCGCGCCGGCAGTTGCGGTCGCGCCACGCCCTCGATGCGCGCGACGTGGCACAGCGCGAGCTGGCGGACGTGGCGGGCCAGCATGGCCAGCACGCCGATCCCGCTCTGCCGCTGATCGGCCAGCGACGCCACGGCGCCAAGCGCGCGCGGTAGATCGGCAGCGCCGATGGCGTCGGTCAGCTCGAAGACGGTGCGCTCGCGGGTGTCGGCGACCAGATCGTCGACGTCGTCGGCGGTGACCGGCTGGCCATTGGTGTACAGGCCGAGCTGATCGATACACAGGGCCAGGCGCGACAGGTCGGCGCCGACCGCCTCGGCGAGCCGCCCGACCGCCGCCGGCAGCAGCTTGACGCCGCGAGCCTGCGCCTCGGCGCGGATCCACGGCTCGGGATTACGCGGCGCCTCGAGGACGTGGAGCCAGCCCTTCTTGGCCACCGCGGCGTACAGCTTGAGCCGCTTGTCGAGCTTGGTCGTGATGGCGAACAGGACCGTCGACGGCGACGGCGCGTCGAGATACGCGGCCAGCCCGGCCAGCTCGTCGGCGGCGGTGGCCGCCAGATCACGCACCATCACCATCCGCAGCGCGCCCATCATCGGCAGCGTCTGACAGGTCGTGATCACCCGCGCCGCCGTGGTCTTGCCCTCGATGACGTCGTAGTTCCACGATCGCATCGACGCCGGCACCGCGGCGTCGCGAACCGCGGCCAGGGCGCGGTCGATCAGCACCGGGTGGTCCGACGACACCACGTAGACCGGGTCGAGCTTGCCGGCGGCGGCGGCGGCGACGAGATCGCTCACCGCCGCAACCTACCAGACCCGTGGTGTAATCGGGCGATGGCCACGCTGTTCATCGCTGACCGCGCCGTCGTCGGTGGCGTCGCCCGCGGCGAGACCGCGGTGCTGGCGGTCGACGGCGCCATCGTCGCGGTCGGCGATCCCCACCAGGTCGCCGCCGAGCCGGCCGCCGACGCCGCCGCGGTGGTGCGCTGGCGCGGCAAGGCGATGGTGCCCGGCACGGTCAACGCCCACAACCACAGCTTCCAGTCGCTCCTGCGCGGCATCGGCGACGATCTGCCGTTCCTGGCCTGGCGCGATCAGGCGCTGTACCGCTACTCGCCGCGGCTCGACGCCGAGGGCATGGCCACCGCGGCGCTGTTCGCCTTCGGCGAGATGCTGCTCCACGGCGTCACCACGGTGTGCGACTTCTACTACCTCAACGCCGGCGGCAACGACCACGCGTCGGCCACCATCGAGGCGGCGCGCCGGCTCGGCATCCGCGTGGTGCTGGCGCGAAGTTTCTACGACTGGGACGGCGCCCCGTCGGCGTACCGCGAGACCGTCCCGCAGGCGGTGGCCAACTTCGAGGCCCTGTCGGCGCGCTACCACGATCGCGACCGCCGCCTGGTCAGCGTGCAGCCGGCGCCGCACAGCCAGCACGGCGCCACCCCGGCCATGATCGAGGCCGGCGCCGGCTGCGCCCGCGATGCCGCGGTGCCCTGGCACATCCACCTCGCCGAGGAGCAGTACCAGGTGGCGCAGTCGCTGGAGCGCACCGGCCTGCGACCGATGCACGCCGTGGCCAGCCTGGGCGTCGACCTGGCGGCGATGAACGTGGTGCATGCGTGCTGGTTCGACGCCGGCGAGCGGGCCTTGCTCGCCGAGCGAGGCGGCCGCCTCGCCTACTGCCCGGGCTCGAACATGTTCCTCGGCGACGGCGTCACCGACGTGGTCGATCTGGTCGCGCGCGGCGTCACGGTCGGGCTGGGCACCGACGGCGGCTGTTCCAACAACCGGGTCAGCGTGTTCGACGAGATGCGGGCGTGCGCACTGCTGCAGAAGGTGTCGCGCACCGACGGTCAGGCGATCACCGCCGAGACGGTGTGGGCGATGGGCACCCGCGGCGGCGCGCAGCTGCTCGACCTGCCGGTCGGCGACCTGGCGGTCGGGCTGCGCTGCGACCTGGTCGCGGTCGACCTCGACGACCCGTCGCTGTGGCCGGAGCAGGCCCTGGCCAAGAACCTGGTCTATGCGCTGTCGTCTCGCGCCATCACCGATGTCGTGGTAGATGGAGACGTGGTCGTCGCCGACCGCCGGCTGACCCGCGTACCTCTCGACGAGATCCAGCAACGTGTCCGCCTCCTCACCAGCGACTGGCGCCGCGACGAAGGGCCAGATGCGCCCTGACCGCGCCTCGAAGGACGGCGGCGGTGGCCGTGGGCGCGACGACGGGGACGACGACGACGACGACGGCACCGACGACGCTGCCGAGCCGGGCGGCCGGGTCGCGGTCGACCTCGCCCACGCCCGCGGCGCGCACCTGCGCTGGACGCTGGTCGGCGGCGCGCTGGGCGTGGCCTGCGTGATCATGCTCGGCACGCTCGGCAAGGGCCTGGGCGTGGTCTTGCTCCTGCTCGCCGCGTGGGCCGCCTTCAAGCTGTTCCTGACCTATCGCCACCCGCCGGGGACCATCGTCGTCGATGGCGATCAGATCTCGCTGCCGCGCGGCCTGTGCCAGGGCGAGCCGTCGCCGTTCAAGCGCGCCGAGGTGACCGCCGCCTACTTCCTGCGCCGCTCGGTGCCGTGGACCCACGCGGCGCCGGTGCTGGTCGTCGAGGCCGGCGGCAAGGCGTTCGCGTACCCGCGCGACTGGTTCGCCAGCGAGTCGGATCAACGGCGCGTGCTGGACGCGCTGGCCGTCGCGGCCGTGGCGTGAGGGCCTGGGCGCTCGGGCTCGGGCTCGGGCTCGTGCACTTGCTCGGGCTCGGGCTCGGGCTCGTCGGTGTCGCCAGCGCCGAGCCGCTGAAGGTCGGCCCGGCACAGATCGAGCTGGACCCGTTGTGGAACGGTCCGCCGGTCGCCATCGAGGGCTCGCCACTCCTGGTCCGGCGGCGCGACGGCGCGCTGCTCACGGTGACCCGCGCCGCGGCCCCCAACACCGCCGCCTGGCGGTCGGCGACCCGGACCGCGTACCTCGACGAGGTCGAGGCCGGTCTGCTCGCCGCCGGCGCCACCAAGCTCGGCGCGAAGCGGAAGCAGCTCGGCAAGGACAGCGTGCCCGTCCTCGACGTCACCGTGCGCCGCCAGGCGCCCGACGGCACGACCGAGATCGTGGCGGTGCGGCTGCTCCTGTTCCGGACCGTCACGATCGCGGCGGCCGCCGCGGCACCCGACAGCCGCGCCGGCCGCACGCTGGCCGAGGCCGCGGTGGCGACGCTGGTCCCGCAGCGCTGACGGCGGCGGATCGCCCGAGGATCTCCGCCGGGTCAACCGCTTGCAATTGCGCGGCTCTTCGCCGCAGCACGAGCCGCCCATTCTTGTTTTCGAGATCGCACGCAACTCGGCGAGGCGGCCTGTACTAAGTACACCCCACCGCAAGTTGGTGACCACTACGCGGCGGCCTTGAGGTCGTCGGTCCAGTGGCGCTCCCGTGGTCGCCAGCCCGCGGCGCGTTCAAGCACCTTGTCGAAGGACGAGGTAGTCCACTTGAACGGGTGGGCG
>CANKMW010000101.1 GCA_947483555.1 Myxococcales bacterium | reverse complement strand
TCGCGCTGGAAGCCGCCGACCGGCCGACACGTCCTTCAGCTCCGCGCGTTGGCCGTCAGCGACCGCTGGGCCGAGGCCATGAGCCTCACGCTGCAGCCGCTGCGGAAGTCCGTCCGGGCGGCCGCGTGATCAGCATGAGAGCCACACCCTTAGTAGGGCCACTCGCGTCGTGGTCGTCGTGGCGACCCTGGACGTTGGTAACTGACCGAGCGGCGGATGAATCTAGGACGCACCCCCCCAGCCGCCCCCGGCCGAGTCCAGTTCCCTGGGGTTGCCGTGCGCTAGATCGTCGTCGAGGCCGCTGGTGATGGTTCCGGCTAGCCGGCCTCCACCAACATCTCGCCGCGTTTCCTGGGGGCGACGGGGGCGACCCGAGGTGCGCGTGTGCGCTCGCCGCGGTTACCGCGGTTGCGGTCCTTGATCGCCACGTTGACGGCGTCGACGCGAAACCACGACTCCAGCGCCGAGCGCAGAAAGATCCATCGTCGGCCAACGCGGCGAGCGGGGAGCTGGCCAGTTGACGCGGCCCGACAGACGACATGCTGGCTCACGCCAAGCAGCGCCGAAAGTTCGTGCGCGGTGAAGAACTCACGAGTCATGACGTCTACCTCCAGCGGACTGATCCGGCGGTGGAGTAGACGGTTGCGCTCCAGCCACCGGCGAGGGAGTTCCTCGGGGTTGGTGAACGCGACCCTCAGCGCAACAAGGGGAAGTGGCCGCAGCCCCGACCTAGATCGGGGTTCTTGGTCAGCCGTACGACGGCTGTTTGATGCTCGTTGTGTCTAGCTACACCTACCTGATGCGCATTGCTGGCGTCAATTGAAGATCGGAGGTGAGGCACGCAGTTGTCAGGAGTGACGTTGCCAACTCATTGCGATGACGGGCGAAACCGAGGGCGCGGCACCGGGAAAAAAGATCCGCGGCGTGTCGTCCACGTCCACGAACCGCGCCAGCACGACGGTCGCCGTGCCGTTGGCGGACCGGTCGCTGGTGGGCTCGGCGCGCCACGCAGCTCACCGTCCCAGCGGCCCGCCGCGCCTGCCGAGCATCACCGCCGTCACGGTCGAGGCCGAGCGCTCGGCGACGGCGCCGGCCGTAGGCCGCGGCCAACCAGCACCCGTGGCGATCACGTTGGCAGCCCGTCGCCGATCGGCGGGCGGACCACGTCGCCGCCGTAGCCCATCGTCGTCTCGACACGCTCGTGACCGACGTGGTGCTGGATCTCCACCTCGGGCACGCCCCGCGCCCGCAACAGCGCCACGCAGCTGTGACGCAACGTGTGCGCGCTGACGCCCGCGATGCCGGCGCGGCGGGCGCGGCCGCGGATCACGCAGTACACGGCCTCGGGCGTCATCGAGCCGCCCACAACGTAGCCCAGCTCGGCGTCGAGGCACCGGCGCAATCGGTCAGGCGGTGCCACACCCTGCGCGAAAGCTCAGTAGGCGCTAAAATCAGCCTTCACAAGAGTAGTATTTAGTATATTTTGAGTGTAGTCGCCGTCACCACCGCATTAGGAGAGGGGCAATGGCGTCTACCGTGCAGGCGACACGAGATCGCTGGACAACGACACTCCACTCGTGCCTATTGGGATCAACATGCCCAACGCCAATTGCCAGCCACCGCCCGTATCGTGTCCACCGCCGCCGTGCCCGCCGCCGGCGTGTCCTCCGATCGATGCCGCCGCCTCGGTCGCCGACATCCACGCTGCCGCCGCCGACATCAGGGCCGCCACGGCGAACCTCGGGCAGGCGGTCGCGCTGCTCGGCGACGCCGGTGCGGCGACCTCCAACTCCCCCGAGGCGGCCACCCTCACGGATGACGAGTGCCGGGACGCCGGTGACGAGCTGGCCGAAAACCTCTGTGCGCCGTGCCTCGCCCGTGATCCCGACGATGACGACGAGGCGGCGGCTGCGCTCTGCCAGCCGTGCGCGATCCACTTTGCCGAGGAGGAGGAGGACGACGACAGCGAGTAGCGGCGTGCCACGGTCAAGCGATCAGGTGACTTCGTCCATCGCCGCGTCGGCGGTAAGCCGGGCCAAGCTCGCTCGCTTGACCGTTATGACCAGCTCCAAGTCGAGGATCTCACGCTGGAGGGTCGCCGCTGCCTCGGCTCGCTTTGCAACTCGACCCGGCCGCAACAGGATGCACGTCTCACCCGGGCGACGGGCGGACGCACGCGCGTGATCGCGATGGTGACTCTGCTGAGCCGCTCGCTGACACCAGCCGCACACCCCGCCATTGCCGGGTGGAAGGTGGTTGTCGAGGTCCACCCGCGTGCCGTGGTAGCAGCCCAGGCAGATCATGCCGCTGCCGTTGCGGAGCGGGTATCCCGTGCGATATCCGGCACGACATGCCAGGCAGCTCTCGTTCAGCATCGCGCGCTCTGGCCCGACGTCAATATTCATCCTCATTGAACCAGTATGACGATTACCACGAGGACGATCAATGACATTCAGTCGCAGGAAGATCCGTAGTGACTCGCTGACTACCGCCATCGACGGCGCGCAGCGGGCCAAAGCAATGAACCTCTGTGTTTCGATCGATGCCACGCTCGTGCAATGGCTCCGCGACCAGGCCGCGCACCGCGGTGTCCCGGTGTCGAGGATCGTCGCGGGCTGCATCGTGGTCGCCGCCAGCGCGGGTTCAGCGCGACCGGGTCGGCTCGTGCAGCCGCCGGTCCTGCTCGGGCGGCGGCACCGGCGGCGGGTAGTCGAGGCGGTGGTCGGCGTTCCGCCCGTGGAGGAGTCGATCGACGGAGAGGATCAACCGGCGGCGAACGTGTAGCGCCTGCCACGGCGCGGCCCCAGCCGTACGGCGCCGCGACCCATGCTGCTGGGGCGTACCAATGACGTCGCGGGTTTGCGGAGTATTTTCCGCAGAACGCCTAGAACGTCGGGGGTGATCGCCATACTGACGTCCATGATCGTGTCGTCGGCGACAACCTCGACCGAGAGATCGCAGCGACCCGATGGCGACGGTAACGACAGCGCTGAGTTCGACTTTCCGGCGGTGACCGACGAGGGAGCCGCCGAATATCGGCTTGCAGCAGCAACACCGGCTGGCCGGCGGTGGCTGAGCGTCACCGGTCGGCTCGCCCGCGCCGAGATCTACGGCGACCGGCCGTCACGACTGCGGCACCTCGCCCGGCGTGAGGCGCGCTTCCACGACAGACTCTTCGGCGGCGACCGCGCCAGGCGCACCCGGCCTTCGCCGCCGGCCCGTGCCGCGCCGCGCCGGGCCGCTCGGCCGCCCCGCAGGCCCGCTCGGCGGAGCCGCACTCGCCGGGCCCGCCCCGCCCGCGCGGCCCCTGGCGATGGGCCAGCAGCTGCTGGGGGGCTGGGCACCACCCTCCCTGGTGAAGGCGATCTATGTTGCTTTCGTTTCTCGAAAGTACTAAGATGGCCCCATGGCCAACACCGGTCGACCCCGCAGAAACGCGGAGGCTGCAACGCACGTCGTGGGCGTGCGGGTCACCCTGGACGAACTCGCAGCGATGAAGCGGGCCGCTGGGTACGAGCCGCTGGCCTCGTGGTTGCGCCGGATGGCGGTGGTGGCTGCCCGTGAGGTCGGAAGCCAGGGCGCGGCTGCTGACGGTCCCGGAGCTGGCGGAGCGCCTGCGGGTCAGCAGGCGATCGGCCTACCGCGTAGCCCGCGAGATGATGCACGTCGTGATCGGCGGGCGCCTGTTGGTGCCGGAGCCCGCGGTGGATCGGTACGTCGACGCACGACTCAGGGACGGTGAGACATGGGCAATCTCTACAAGCGCGGCGGCACGTACTACGCGGACTACTACGACGCGCAGCGCAGGCGCCAGCAACGGTCGACGCGCACCGGCGATCGTCAAGTCGCCCTCGCCCGGCTCCGAGAGTACGAGCTGCAAACGACCGATCGAGGTGCGGACTCGACCGAAGTCCTGAGCAACGCCCTCGACTACTTCACCAACGTCGCGCACGCGGCGAGCCCGGCGGCGACGGTGCGCTGCTACCAGCAGAAGGCCGCGCACCTGTCACGGCTGATGGGCGACACCGTGCTCGGCCGGCTCGATCCCGAGCACGTCGAGCGGTACATCGCCACCCGGCTCCGCGAGGGGGCGTCGAAGCACACGGTCCACAAGGAACTGGTCGTTCTTCGTGGCGCGCTGAAGACCCGCAAGAAGCAGGGCGGCGACCCGTCGATCGTGCCCAGGTTCAAGGCCGAGTACGTGCCCCGCGAGAACTACCTGACGCCCGATCAGTTCATGCGGTTGACCGAGGAGCTGGTGCCCGTCCGACCGAACGCGAAGCCGGCGACGCTGGCTGCGGCGCTGGACCGGCGCATGCGCCGCACGCTTTACTGCCTGCTGATCGCGTTCACCAGCGCGCGGCGCGGCGAGTTGGAGAAGTTGCGGTGGGAGGACGTCGACCTCGCGCGCGGGCTGATCCACGTCCCCAAGGGCAAGACGGTGAAGCGCGACGTGCCGATCACGAACGTGCTGCGGCCGTGGCTGGAGGCGATGCACGCTGGCACGGGGCCCGTGGTCGAGCCCTGGGGCAGCGTGGGCCGCGACATGCCGGCGGCGTGCGCCCGCGCGGGTGTGCCGCGCTGCACCCCGAATGATCTGCGCCGGACCTTCGCGAGCTGGCAGGTCCAGGGCGGCGTGCCGCTCAAGGCCATCGCGAACCTGATGGGCCACAAGAGCACCCGCATGGTGGACCTGGTCTACGGCCGCCTCGGTCCCGACGACTACCGGGCGGCGATGGATCGGATGCCGGGCGGGTGTAACGCCGGTGTCACGGACACGGTGCGAAACCGTGGCGAACATGGCGCTGGTGGCACGGCCATCGCGCAGGCCGCGATCACGAATTCCGTCGAGGATTCCGCGATCTCGGGTGGATATCGAGTGCCCGGGGACGGAGTTGAACCGCCGACACGCGGATTTTCAGTCCGCTGCTCTACCAGCTGAGCTACCCGGGCGTGGGCAACGGAAGCTACAAGGCGACGGTGGGCTTGTCCACGGGGACGAGAGTTTTTCCGGCCCGCAGGGCCTCGGCGACCGTGCGCAGGAGGTCGGCGGCGGTGAACGGCTTCTTCAGCAGCCGCCGTGACGAGGCGAGGATGCCCTGGGGCGCGAGCACGTCGGCGTCGTAGCCGCTCATGTACATGACCTGCGACGATGGCCTCAGCTCGTGGATGGCCTCGAACATGCGACGGCCGTTCATGCCCGGCATGACGACGTCGGTGAGCACCAGAGCGATGTGCCCGGGGTGGCGGGTGGCGATCGCGATGGCCTCATCGGGGCCGCCGGCGCCCAGCACGTGGTAGCCCTCGCGACCGAGCAGGCGGATCACCAGGCCGCGCACCGCCGGCTCGTCCTCGACGACCAGGATCGTGTCGCGGGTGCCGGGCAGCGGGGTGGTTCGCGAGTCGCCGTGGCGGGCCGGGGCGCCGGACGCGATCGGGAGCCGGATCTCGAAGCGCGAGCCGAGGTCGGTCGCGCTGTCGACGCTGATCGTCCCGCCGTGCTGCTGGATGATGCCGTAGACCGTCGACAACCCGAGGCCGGTGCCGCGGCCGAGGCCCTTGGTGGTGAAGAACGGCTCGAAGATGTGGGGGACGATCTCCTGATCCATGCCACAGCCGGTGTCCTCGACACTGATCTCGACCTGGTCGGTGGCGGCGGCGCGGACGCCGATGCGCAGGGTGCCGCCGTCGGTCATGGCGTCGCGGGCGTTGATGGCCAGGTTGAGCAAGACCTGTTGTAGCTGCATCGAGTCGGCGCGCACCGCCAGGCCGGCGGTCAGGTCGAGCTCGATCGTGATGGTCGCGGGCAGGGTCCGGCGCAGCAGCTTGACCATGCGGTGGACCTCGTCGACCGGATCGAGATCGCGGAGCTCGAGGACCTGCTTGCGCGAGAAGGCGAGCAGCTGCGCGACCAGCGCGCGGGCGTCGAGCGCGGCAGTGACGATCGACTCGACCAGCTCGAGCTGATCAGGTACCCCGACCAGGTCGTCGCGCAGCATCTCGGCGCCCATCAGCACCGGCGTGAGCATGTTGTTGAGATCGTGGGCGACACCGCCGGCGAGCAAGCCGACCGCCTCCATCTTCTGCGCCTGGCGCAGGCTCTCGCCGAGCGACGCCTGGGCCGCCTCGGCCTCGCGGCGCCGCTGCCCCTCGAGCACCAGCGACACACCGTCGGCGACCGAGGCCGCGAATGCCTGTTCCTCGAGCGTCCACGAGCGCGCCGGGCCGACATGCTCGTGGCGCACCACGCCGACCACCCGGCCGCCGATGCGACAGGCGGCGTCGAGCACCGAGGTGATGCCGTGGGCCGCGAAGTAACTCGCGCGCTCGATGGTCAGCGGGTCGCACCGGGTGTCGTCGGCCGCGATCGCGCGGTCGCGGCGGATGGCGTCGAAGTAGCGCGGACATTCTTCTTCGGTGATCGGCAGGCCCTCGATCGGCTCACCGGTCGCGCCGTCGACCATCGTCAGGCAGCGCAGCGAGGCGCCGCGGGCATCGAACATCCACACCCCGACCCGGGCGACCGCGAGCGTCTGACCGATGTCGCGGCAGCTGGCGGTGAGCAACTCGCCGAGGTCGCTGTTCTCGACCAGGCGACCGGCCATGCGACGCAGGGCCTGATTCTGGCGGGTCACGACCTGGCGGCGACGCAGCTCGACCTCCCGGAGCTCGACCTCGTCGGTCACGTCGGTGCACGCGGCGACCACGCCGACGTCGGGTTCGCGCCAGCCGCGCAGCTGCAGCCACCGCTCGCCACCATCGACGTGGACCCGAAACCGGACGTCGATCCGGCCGCGGGCCGGCAGCTCGCGCAGCGCGCGCTCGAACGGCCGCCGATCCTCCTCGACGACCCGGGCCAGCAGGTCGTCCCGCCCCATCACCTCGCCGGCCGGCAGCCCGGCCAGCGCGCCGCCGGTCACCCGACACGTCTGTCCGCTCTCATCCCACACCCACACCGCGACGCCCGCAGCGGCGAGCGCGATGGTCTGGACGCGCACACTCTCGGCCTCGGCCAGCTCGGTCACCGCCCCATAGTACGGCCGACAGGGCCCGGACGGAAGACCCCACCGCCCGTGCTAGAACCGTGGGGTCATGCCCTCGACCGAGCCGCGGACCAAGGTCCAAGCCCCCGACGAGGGCGAGGATCTGGCCCGGATCGGCCAGGTGATCGACGGTCGCTACCGGCTCGACAAGCTGCTGGGCCGGGGCGGGATGGGGGTGGTCTACCGCGCCGAGCACGTCGCGATCCGGCGCGAGCTGGCGATCAAGCTGCTCCACCCGTCCCTGGCGGCGATCCCCGAGCTGCGATCGCGCTTCGAGCGCGAGGCGATCGCCATCGGCCGCATCGATCATCCCAACTGCGTCGGGGTCTCGGATTTCGGGCGGCTCGACGACGGCACCCTGTTCCTGGTCATGGACCTGCTCGATGGCCGCTCCCTTGGCGATCTCATGGACGCCGAGGCGCCCCTGGTCCCCGAGCGGGCGCTCAAGCTGCTCCGCCACGTGCTGGCCGGACTCGGACACGCTCACCAGGCTGGCATCGTGCACCGCGACGTGAAGCCGGAGAACGTCTACGTCGTCGCCACCGAGACCGAGCCCGAGTTCGCCAAGATCCTCGACTTCGGCATCGCCAAGATGATCGATGGTAGCGAGGTCGACGACGGCGTCCGGCTGACCCAGGCCGGGGTCGCGTTCGGCACCCCGGTGTACATGTCACCGGAGCAGGCGCTCGGCAATCCGCTCGACGGCCGCAGTGACCTGTACAGCGCGTCGGTGATGGCCTACGAGATGCTGTGCAACCGGCCGCCGTTCTGGGCCGACGACAAGCTCGAGATCCTGTCGATGCACACCACGCGGCCGCCGCCGCCGATGGCCGACGTGCTGGCCCGCGTGGTCGGTCACAGCGGCCGCATGCCTGCGGCGGTCGAAGACATCATCCGCAAGGGGCTCGCCAAGCGGCGCGAGGATCGCTGGACCACGGCCGGCGAGTACATGGCGGCGATCGATCAGGTCCAGTCGCTGCTCGTCGATCCGACCTACGAGGGTCCGCGCGCGCCCTCGACGGGGGCGGTGGGGCTGACGCCAACCCCGGCGCTCGCGCTCGACGCCCAGCCGTCCACCCCGACGCCGGTGCTGCTCACCCACCGGCGCAAGCGGCCGGGTCCATCGCTGCACACCATCGCCGGCGTTGCCCTGGTCGGCGCCGCCGCGCTCGGGGTGTTGATCGCCATCCTCCTGCGCGATCCACCCGCTCGCCGGTCGACGCCGGTCGATCCGACGACGCCGGCCGGCAAGGCGGCGGCGTTGCTCGACCGCGGCAAGCCCGGCGAGGCGATCAAGGCCATCGAGGCCGGCAAGAAGGAGAGCGCCAGCGATCCCGACGCCCAGCTCCAGCTCGGCCACGCCTACCAGGCGCAGCGCAAGAACGGCGAGGCGGTGGCGGCGTACCGGCGCGCGGTCGAGCTCGATCCGCGCAAGGTCGCCGACGACTCGATGCGCGCGGCGCTGCGCACCATCTCGCAAGACACCGACATCGACGCCGCGATGGCAGCCCTGGCGCTGCGGGTGAAGCTCGACGACGCCGAGGCGCGGCGCACCGTGATCGAGCTGGCCGGCGGCTCCGACATGCCGCGCCGACGACCCGCGGCCGCGGTCGCCGACAAGCTCGGCCTGTCGGGCGAGGTCAACTGGCTGCAGAGCTACCTCTACGATCTCGAGCAACGCGATCTGTGCACGCAGCGCAAGGAGGCGGTGGTCAAGCTGCGCGCGCTCGGCGACAAGCGCGCGATCTCCGCGCTCGAGCAGGCGCAGTTCCGCAAGGGTCGGGTTGGCAAGTGGAAAGGCAAGAACGTCAACGAGTGCCTGGTCGACGACGCCCGGGCCGCCATCTCGTTCCTGTCGGGCGTCGCGCCGTGACGCTGCGCGCGCGCGCCCTCGCCGCCGTGGCGACCGCGCTCGCGACCAGCCTGGTGCCGCTCGGCCCGGCCGCCGCCGACGAGCCCGGCGACCGCCGCCTGGTGATCACCGGGCTGGCGCTGGCACTGCCGACCTACGCGCTCGGCACGATCACGCACGAAGGCAGCCACGTGGTCGCCGCCGAGCTGGTCGGCGCCGACACGGTGACGTTCCGGCCCTGGCCAGGACGCGATCCGCTCACCGGCGCGTTCCAGCTCGGGCTCACCCGCGTGCGCGGCCTGCACGGCGATGGCCAGCGCTTCTTCTTCTTCATGGCGCCGAAGCTCACCGACCTGGCGTTGCTCGGCGGCTGGATCGCGCTGTCCGAGTCGAGCCGCTATCCCTCGGGCGCGTACGGGCAGCTCGTGCTCACGGTGCTGGCCACCGGGCTGTGGGTCGACTTCGCGAAGGACACGCTGGTGTTCTCGCGCCACAACGATCTGGTCAAGGCGACGACCATCCTCGGGCTACGCAACGAGTGGCGACGGTTGCCGGTCCGCCTCGGGTTCGCGGCCGCCTCCGCCGGCCTCGGCTACCTGGTGCTGCGCGGCCACCAGCGGATGTTCGCCGTCAACGACGCTCCCGGTACGGCGCCGCTGGTGCTCCCGGTCCTGACGACGGGGTTCTGACCACCCTCACCTACCGGCGGCCGGTTTATCGGGAGGTCAGGGCAGATCCCTGGTCAGCGCCGCCCCGCCAAGGCGGGACTTTCCCCCCCAGCGCAGCTGGGGCCCGAGCACTCCACATTGTAGATCCGCGTCGTCAGCGCGCTCGGATGCTGGCCCGGTGCTTGCTGTGGTGGGTGTCGTGGGGAACACCTCGTTTGCGGTGGAGCGCCAGACGTCCGCGGGCCGACCCCGCGCCGGCGGGCAACGCGCGGCCGTGACGCGGCCGGCCGGTGGGCGCTACGTGCTCGGCGAGCTGCTCGGCCGGGGCGGTATGGCCGAGGTGTTCGCCGGCCAGGCGATCGGAAGCCTGGGGTTCCAGAAGCCGGTGGCCATCAAGCGGCTGCTCCCGGAGCGGGCCCAGGACGACGAGTTCGTGGCCCGGCTGGTGGCCGAGGCGAAGCTGCTGGTCGGGCTGCAGCACACCAACGTGATCAGCGTGCTCGACCTGGTCCGCGACGGCGACGACGTGTTCCTGGTCATGGAGTTCGTCGATGGTCCCAGCCTGCGGCAGCTGATCAACGTCTGCCGCCAGCGCGGCGGCGGGCCGCTCCCGCTCGGGCTCGCGGCGTACGTCGTGCAAGCCGCCTGCGCCGGGCTCGACTACGCGCACACGCGGCCGAGCGGCGCGATCATCCACGCCGACGTCAGCCCGTCGAACGTGCTGCTGACGACCGCCGGCGAGGTCAAGGTCGCCGACTTCGGCATCGCGCGCCGTGAGGGCATCGCGGCGGCGGTCGAGGGCAAGTGGGCGTACATGCCGCCCGAGCAGGCGCGCGGCGAGGCGTTGACCCCGCGCAGTGACGAGTTCGCGCTCGGGGTCGTGCTGTACGAGCTCATCACCGGCGTGCACCCGTTCGCGCGCCGCGTCAGCGAGCACGGCCGCGAGGCCGGCGCGGTGGAGAACGTCCGGCCGCCACGCGCGATCCGGCCCGAGATCCCGCTTCACCTCGAAGCCGCATGCCTGAAAGCCATGGCGCCCGACCCGTCGGACCGCTACGCGCGGCTGCAGCAGCTCCACGACGCGCTCGCCGAGATCCGCTTCGCATGCGCCTGGCGCGAAGGTGCACCCGAGCTGGCCACGGTGATCGCCGAGTCAGGCGCGACGGTCGGCGAGGCGACCGCCGTCGATCGCAAGGCGGCGCCGGCCCGCGGGCCGGCGCCAGCCCCCGCCCGCACCCAGGTGACGTCGAGCCCGGTGACGCTGGTGACGCGCTCGTTGCTCGAGGGAACTGACCCGTCGCAGGTCGCGGTGCTCGCGGCGGCCCCGATGGCGGCCGAGCCGGCGCTGTCCGCCCGCGCCGAGTCGACGACACCGCACGCGTGGGCGAGCGAGACCGCCGTGCCGACCCGCCGGCGCCGCTGGCAGCCGGCCGTGCTGGGGCTGGCGGCCGCCGCCGCGATCGGCGCCGCGATGGCGGCGATGATCGTGAGTCAGGCACCGGATCGCGTGCAGCAGCACGCCGCGGCGATCACGACCCTGCCAGCAGCCGCCATCACGACCGTGACCGCCGCGCCCGTGCCCGTGCCCGTGCCCGTGCCCGTGCCCGTGCCCGTGCCCGTGCCCGTGACCGTGACCGTGACCGTGCCCGTGCCCGTGCCCGTGCCCGCGACCGTAGCCGTAGCCGTAGCCGTAGCCGAAACCGAAACCGAAACCGAAACCGCCCCGGGCTCGGGCTCGGGCTCGGGCTCGGGATCCCGCACCCAACGCACCCCCAAACGGGCTCGTGAGCTCCCCCCGCCCGCCAGGCAGCCCAGGGCAACCGCATCCGCAGCCGACGTCGAGACCGGTACCGTCCGCATCTTCGCCAAGCCCTGGGCCTACGTCGAGCAAGGCGGGCGCCGGCTCGAAACGCCGACGACGCTGACCCTGCCGGCCGGTGTCCACGACATCTCGCTGTACAACCCCGAATCGAAGATCCGCAAGACCGTCACGGTCACGGTCCGGGCCGGCAAGCCCAAGACGCTCACCGTCAGGCTGGTGCCATGAGGGGCCGGCCGATCATCGCCACGACGCTGCTGGCGATGACCGCGTTCATCGGCGTCATCGGCGGCACCGGCGTCGCCAGCGCCGACAGCGAGGATGACGACGAGGATGGCGTCGCGGTCGTCAACGCCGCGTCGCCGACAGCCGGGCACGCCTCCGAACGCCAGCTCGCCCGGCTCCGCAAGCGGCTCGACGCGCTCGGCGCGCTCCACCCGACGACGCCCGAGCTGGCGGCGGCGCTCGACGGCAGCGCGGGGGCCAACCTGGTGCCGATCAAGGCCGCGTTCGAGAAGTTCGACTACGACGGCGCCGAGGAGCTGCTCGAGCAGGCGATCAACGATCTGCTGACCGCCGGCGATCCCGAGCGCATCGCGGCGCCGCTCGCCGAGCTCTTGCACTGGCGCGGCATGATCTCCGACGAGCTCGACGACGCCAGCGACGCCGAGACCTGGTTCGCCGCCTCGTACCGGCTCGACCCCGAGCACCCGATCGACCGCGAGTCCACGCCGCCCCGGGTCCGCCGCGTGATCGAGAAGGCCCGCACCGCCCAGCGCCCCGACGGGCGGATCGCGATCGAGCTGGTCGATCTCGACGACGACGCGGTGCGCGCCGCGGTCGACGGCGGCCCACTCACGCGCCTGGGCGGCCCACTCGGCGTCGCCGCCGGCTACCACCTCGTGGTCGTCACCGCGCCCCGGCGCAGCCCGTTCGCCAAGCTGGTCAAGGTCGGCCCCAATCGCACCGTCGCGCTGAGCGTCGAGCTGTCGCCGGAGAGCGAGGTGGCACGGGCCCGCCGCGCCCGTGACGCCGTCGGCGCCGCCCGCTCCGACAAGGCCCGCCTCAAGAAGGCGCGGCCGCTGGCCAAGATCACCGGCGCCCGCAAGCTGCTCGTGATCGAGGGCGAAGACGAGCTGACGGTCCGGGTCTTCGACCTCGACGCCCGCACCGTGTCGGCGCCGATGTCACTGCGCGAGGCGTCGCGGACCTCGGTGCTCGCCGAGATGCTCGGCGTCGAGGGCGGCTTCGGCCGCGAGCGCGACCGCGACCGGGCCTGGTACGAGCGCTGGTACGTGTGGGTCGGGGTCGTCGCGCTCGCCGGCGGCGGCTACGCGACCTGGGAGCTCACCCACCGTGAACCGACGTCCATCCGGGGGTTCTGAGATGAAGCACCTGATCGCCGTCGTCATCGTCGCCACCGCAACCAGCGCCGGTTGCGAGCAGGCGATCGAGATGCGCCTGATGCCGCCGACCGGCGACGAGGTCGACACCTCGTGCGTCACCGCGGTCGAGCTCACGCTCACCGGCCGCCTCGCCGAGGAGGAGACCTACTACTGCGTCGAGGTCCAGCCCGGCGACGTCCGCTCGCTGCGCGACCACGGCCTGGATGGCACCTTCGACCTCGCGCTGCCGCCGTTCGACATCATCGGCATCCAGCTCCGCGGCGCGGCCTCGCCGCAGGGCTGCACCACCGGCCGCGCCGTCGGTCCGACGATCTTCGTGGCCTCGAGCGACGAGATCGACGACGTCGTCGAGCTACCGATGCGCGGCGTGCTGTCGTGCGCCGACAAGCTCGACCAGCCGGCGCCGGTGCGCGTGGTCGACATGGAGTCGCTGCTGGCCGACGGCAGCTGCGTCGCGGTCGAGGGGCTGGTGATCCAGCCCGGCGAGCTGTTCCCGACCATGCTCTACAACAGCTACTCGGGCGTGCAGTGGTGGAGCTACTTCTGGGCCACCCCGACGCCGACCCCGGCCACCGGCATCGTCGACGTGCCCTACACCTTCAGCGGCGCGAGCAGCGGGTCGTGCCTGGGGCTGTACGTCAACGACGGCGCGCAGGCGGTCGATGCGTGCCTGACCCCGGCCGGCCGCGGCGCGTGCGGCGCCGAGTCCGAGTTCCACTACATCCCGTACACCCAGGTCCGCGACGCCAGTCTCGGCATCGAGGACATCTTGACCTACCCCAACGTGGTGTTCGGCGTCGTGCTCGACCGCCAGCGCCGACCGATCGCCGGCGCGACGATCACCACCGGGTCCGAGGCCGTCATCCAGTACACCACCCCGGCCGCCGGCGGTTACGCGCGCGTCGAGACCAGCGCCACCGGCGCGAGCGGGACCTTCACGGTGCTGGCCCGGCGCCCGGCGCTGATCGAGGTCAACGTGCCCGGCATGGCCACCCGCCGCGTCATGGCCGGCGGCGACGGTGCCACCGTCGTCGTCATGGACAGCTCCGGCTCGATCTGAGCGCGCCGGCCGGGCCGCGCCTGGCGACCGCTACTCGGCCGCCGAGTCGTCCGCCGCCGTGCGGTCGTCGAGGCCAAGCCGCTTGATCATCTTGTAGATCGACATGCGATCGATGCCGGCGGCGCGGGCGGCGGCCGAGATGTTGCCGTCGTTGGCGGCCAGCAGCGCCTCGAGGTAGCGGCGGTCGAAGTCGTCGACCATGCGCTGCTTGGCAATCTTGAACGGCACGGTGACGTCGATCGGTACGGCGCCGGCGCCGGCCGGACCCGGTCCCGCCTCGGCGGCGAGCACGGTCGGATGGTGGGGCAGGAGCGCGGCCCGCTCGACGGCGTTGCGCAGCTCGCGCACGTTGCCGGGCCAGGCATGAGCCTGGGCCCGCTCGAGGAAGTCGGTGGGCAACGGGGCCAGACCGGCGCCGTCGAGCTGGTTCAGGAAGTGCTCGACCAGGAGCGGGATGTCCTCCTTGCGCTCGCGCAGCGGCGGCACCGACAGCCGCGCCACCGCCAGGCGGTAGAACAGATCGGCGCGGAACGTGCCGCGGTTGACCTCGACGGCCAGGTCGCGGTTGGTGGCGGCGACGATGCGGACGTCGCACGCGATCTGCTTGGTCGAACCGATGCGGCGGATCCGTCGACTCTCGACCGCGCGTAGCAGCTTGGCCTGGGTCTCGAGCGGCAGCTCGCCGATCTCGTCGAGGAACAGGGTGCCGCCGTGGGCGGCCTCGAACACGCCGATGGTGGCCCGCGCCGCGCCGGTGAAGGCGCCCGGCTCGTGGCCGAACAGCTGATCCTCGACCAGCTGCTCGGGCAACGACGAGCAGTCGAGAACCTGGAACGGCCCGCCGGCGCGCGGCGATCGCTGGTGGAGCGCATCGGCGACCAGCTCCTTGCCGGTGCCGGTCTCGCCCTGGATCAGCACGGTGGCGTCGCTGTGCGCGAAGCGCTCGACCAACTCGAACAGGTGGCGCATCGGCGCGCTGTGGCCGATCATGCCGGCCAGCCCGGGCTCGGCCCACAGCGGCAACGCCACCGCGTCGGCGAGTGGCGTGAACAAGATGGCGCTCTTGCCGACCGCGATGGTCGCCCCGGGCGACAGCCAGGCCTCGACCAGGCGCACGCCGCGGACGTGGGTGCCGTTGGTCGACGACAGGTCGCGGAGCCGGTAGCCGCCGGCCTCGAGCCGCAGCTCGCAGTGCAGCCCCGAGACCTTGGGATCGTTGAGCGCCAGATCGGCGCTGCCGCCGGCGCGGCCGATCACGATCGCCGGTTGCGCCAGCTCGACGACCGCACCGGTGTCGGGGCCGGCCACCACCTCAAGGCGGCAGCGGCGCACGCTCAGCGACGGCGCCCGACCCTGATGCGGGGTGATCCAGGTGGCGGTCTCGAGATCGTCGCTCACGCCGGCCCGTACTGTATCACCCGCGCCAGCCTACAGACTCTGCCAGCCGAGCTGCAAACCGATGCCGGTCACCCGACCGCCATCGAAGAAGCCGGGGGTGATCTCGACGGCGACGTTGAAGGCGTTCTTGGCCGACTGGTAGAAGTTGTAGCCGCCGCGCAGGTCGAGGCCGAGACCGCTCTCGGGGTCGACGTTGTCCTGATCGGTGGTCAGGATGCCGATGCCGAGCCCGACGCCGACCCAGGCGTTCTCGTTCAGCATCTGCTGGCCCGACAGCGCGAGCACGCCGGCGATGTACTGCACGTCGCCGAACCCGTCGAAGCTCTGGGTGAACGACGTGCCGGCGATCCGCACCGTCAGGGCGGTCTTCGGTGAGATCCAGCCGCCCACGCCGACGTTCAGGCCCGACAGACCGTTGAAGCTGTCGGAAGCGCTCCCGTTGGGGCCGTCGGCGGTGATCTGCGTGATGCCGAGCCCGAGGCTGAGCTCGAACGTCATGCCGCTGCGGTCGGGTCCGATGATCGCTGCGCCCGGGCTCGGGCCATAGCCGGGCGGCGGCGGCGGCGGCGGCGGACCACCCTGTGCCGCGGCGAGCGAGGGAACAGCGAGGAGCGCGAGCGCGCCGAGGACGATGAGCTTGCCGGACATGGCGCGCAGCCTAACACCGCCGTCGCACGCGGGCCGTCGCGATCGCGATGTGCGCCGGGCCACACCAACCGGCAACCGTTTCGCCGGACCTCAGATCCCGGCGCCGCCGGCCAGCTCGCGCCCGTCGAGCTCGGCGACCACCTCACGCGGCAGCCAGAACCAGCGCAGCTGCTCGAAGTCGGCGGTGACCTCGGGCTGGTGGACGACGCGGCGGCCCTCGCCGACGCTCGCGGCGGCAAAGACGCGGCGGGCCTCGTCGAGATATCCGGCCAGCGCGCTCTCCGGTTCGGTCGCATGGCGCGACCGGTACTCCATCTTGCCGGCGCGGTAGGTGACGTCGGCCAGCCGCATGGACGCGTCGGGCGTACCACCGGCGTGCCGCCACAGACCGGTGTCGGGCGCGAAGTGATAGTCGGGGAGCAGCTTCCAGCCGTGGTGGGCGATCAGGTGGATGGCTTCGAGCAGGAACTCGAACTGGGCCTCGGACAGGAAGTAGTTGAAGTTGACGCGCACCCAGCCCGGCTTGATGCCTTCGCAGCCGCGCACGATCTCGCGCTCGAACTCCTTGCTGGTCGCGAGGTCGATGCCGAGCAGGCGGTGGCCGTACGGTCCGGCGCACGAGCAGCCGCCGCGGGCCTGGATACCGAACAGATCGTTGAGCAGCGCGACGATGAAGTTGTGATGCAGGTAGCGGCCGCCGTGACGGACGACGAACGACACGATCGATAGCCGCCAGGCTTCGAGGTTGCCCAGGATGCGCAGGCTGTCGTTGTTCGACCACGACCCGATCGCGCGGCGGATGAAGTCCTCCTCGCGGGCCCGGATGGTCTGCCA
This sequence comes from Myxococcales bacterium, assembly GCA_947483555.1. Taxonomy (GTDB): domain Bacteria; phylum Myxococcota_A; class Polyangia; order Haliangiales; family Haliangiaceae; genus UBA2376. The sequence continues at coordinate 14,958 of CANKMW010000101.1, read as the reverse complement.
GCCGACCGCCTCCTTGAGCTGGAACACCAGGCCGGCGCGGATCGACTCGATGATGGCCGGCGTGCCGCCTTCCTCGCGGTGCTCGGGATCGGCGAGGTAGCGGTGCTCCTCGGGGTTGACGTAGGCGACCGTACCGCCGCCGGGCACGGTCGGAACCCGGTTCTTGAACAGGTGCCGCTTGGCGACCAGGATGCCGGGCGTGCCGGGGCCGCCGATGAACTTGTGCGGCGACAGGAAGATGGCGTCCTTGTAGACCAGGTCGCCATCGGGACCGCCGTCGGTCATGTTCATCTCGATCTTCACGTACGGCCCGGCGGCCGCGAAGTCCCAGAACGCGTAGGCGCCGTGGCGGTGCAACAGCGCGCCGATGGTGTGGGTGTCGCTGCCGATGCCGGTCACGTTCGAGGCCGCCGAGAAGCTCCCGATCTTGAGCGGACGCGCGGCGTGGCGGATCAGCGCGGCCTCGAGCTCGGCCATGTCGACGTGTCCGTCGGGGTCCTCGCCGATCACCACCACGTCGGCGATCGACTCGCGCCACGGCAGCTCGTTGGAGTGGTGCTCGTAGGGACCGATGAAGACCACCGGCCGCTGGTCGGCCGGAATGTGCGCCGACAGCCCATAGCGCTCGTCGAGGTCAGCGGGCAGGCGCAGGTTGAGGATGTCGACCAGCTTGTTGATCGCCCCGGTGGCGCCGGCGCCGCAGAAGATGACGACGTCGTCGGGCCCGCCGCCGACCGCGGCCTTGACGATGGCGCGCGCCTCCTCGCGGAACCGGGTGGTCTGCCGCCCGGTGCCCGAGGTCTCGGTGTGGGTGTTGGCGTAGAGCGGCATCACGTGGGCGCGGATGAAGTCCTCGATGAACCCCAGCGACCGGCCCGACGCGGTGTAGTCGGCGTAGGTGACCCGGCGCGCCCCGTATGGGCCGTCGAGCGCTTGATCGTCGCCGATGATGCTCGAACGGATGGACTCGATGAGGCGCGCGCTGGTGGTCATGGATTCACGGACGCTGCGTCTGTTCTATCGCACGTTCCGAGGCGCGGCGTTGCCTTCCCGAGCCCGGCGAGGCTACCGTGCCGGCCATGCGGATCGCCTTTCTCGGTACCGGCTTGCTCGGCTCGGGCTTCGTGCATCATCTGCTGGCCACCACCGGCGTGGTCACGGTGTGGAATCGCACCGCGCAACGGGCGGCGCCGCTGGTTGCCGCCGGAGCTCGCCTCGCGGCCACGCCGGGCCTTGCGGCCCGCGACGCCGAGCGCATCCACCTCTGCCTGCGCGACGACGACGCCGTGGACGACGTCGTGGCGGCGCTGCTCGACGAGATCGCGCCCGGTGCCGTGGTCATCGATCACACCACCACCTCGGCGGCCGGCGCGGCGGCGCGCGGCGCCCGCCTGGCGGGCCGCGGCCACGCCTTCCTGCACGCCCCGGTGTTCATGTCGCCAGCGTCGGCCCGCGACGGCAAGGGCATCATGCTGTGCGCCGGCCCGGCCGACGTGTTCGCGCGCGTCGACGCCGCGCTCGCCGGCATGACCGGCGACCTGTGGTACGTCGGCGACGATCTGCACCGCGCCGCGGGCATGAAGCTGGTCGGCAACGCGATGCTGATCGCGCTGGCCGGCGGAGTGGCGGACACGCTGGCGGTCGGGCGCGGCGTCGGCCTGTCCGCGACCGACGCTTTCTCGGTGCTGGCTCGGCTCAAGCCGGGCGGCGCGATCGACCTGCGTGGCAAGCGGATGGCGACCGGCGACTTCGCCGCCACCTTCGAGCTGGCGATGGCGCGCAAGGATCTGGCCCTGATGCTCGACGCGGTCGGCGACGCCCCGCTGGCCACCCTGCGCACGATCGCCGCCCGCGCCGACGAGCTGATCGCGCGCGGTCATGGCCGCGACGACCTCGGCGTGCTGGCGGTCGATGCCGTCGCCGCCACCGCCGCCGCCGCCGCCGCCGCCGCCGCCGCCGCCGCCGCCGCCGCCGCCGCCGAGTGAGCGGCCGCCGCCGCCGCCGCCGCCGCCGCCGAGTGAGCGGCCGCCGCTTTCCGGTGCCCCTGAGCGCAGGGTTCCGGTGCCCCTGAGCGTAGGGCGAGCGTAGCGAGCCCGGAGCCGAAGGGCGCGCGGCGGTGCGCGGTGCTGGCGGCTGCCCTTCGACTCGCCCTTCGGCCTCGCTCAACACCAGAGGATGATCCGGCGCGCACTGGCCTGGCTCAGGGAAACCGGAAGTCAGGTCGCCGCGAGCAGCACGCGGGCCAGCTCGAGCTGACGCCCGAGCGGCGCCGCGCGGGCCTCGTCGAGGCGGGCGATCGCGGTCGCGGCCAGCGCGGCGAGGCGCGCCGCGGTGTCGGCCTCGGCCTCGAGCGCGTCGTGGACCGCGCCGGCCACCGCGAGCGCCTGCTCGTCGAGCGCCACCAGCATCGCGCGGGTCTCGGCGCCGAGCGCGGCCAGGCTGGCGCTGAGCGCGTCGATCTGGACGTCGACGTCGACGCTGCCGGCGTCGCCGCCGTCGCGATCGAAGGTCAGCTCGCCGATGGCGAAGCTGAGCGACGCCTGGCGCGCGCGCGCCGAGTGCTCGAGCGTGTTGGCGCGGGCCTCGAGCTCGGGAGCCTCGGCGCGCAGCCGCGCCGCGTGACGGCGTTGATCGCGAAGCTGGGCCGCGACGCCGACCAGACTGGCGTCGGCGGCGCCGTGATCGAGCAACGCATCGGCGACCACCCCGAGCGTGGCGCTGGCGATCTCGATCGCGTCACCACGGCTCATGCGCTCGGTGGGCGTCGGATCCGGCGTCGACGGCGGGCCGGGATCGGTGCCACCCGTGGCGCCGCTGGCGGCAGTGGCCGGGGTCGCGCTGGCCACGCCACCGGTATCGGTGTCGCCGGCGAAGTCGTCGAGCGGGCGCGGCACCGCCACGCCGAGCCGGGTCGTGCGCACCACCGCGGGCGCTTGCGCCGCGACCAGCGCTTCGAGCGCGTCGGCCAGCGCGTTGCCGTCGGCGAACCGCTCCGCGGGACGCTTGGCCAGCGCGCGCACGATCACCTCGTCGAGCTCTCTCGAGATGCCGGCCGCGGCCTGGCGGCGCGATGGCCGCTCCGGCTGCTTGCGCATGTGCTGGTTCATCTGCGCCACCATGCCGCCGTCGAACGGCGTCGCGCCAGTGACCAGCTCGTAGAGGATGCATCCGGCCCCGTAGACGTCCATGCGCGGATCGGCGGCGGCGTGATCGAGGAACTGCTCGGGCGCCATGTAGGGACCGGTGCCGAGCAGCGTGCCGCCCAGGGTTCGCACCACGTTGTCGATGCCCGCCGATTCGAGGATCTTGGCCATCCCGAAGTCGAGCACCTTGACGACGTCGTCCTGGGTGCGGTGGCGGGTGAGGATGATGTTGGCCGGCTTGAGATCGCGGTGCACGACCCCGAGCGAGTGAGCGTGGCCGAGCGCGCGCGCCAGCTGCACCGCGATGCGCATGGTGCGGCGCACGCCCAGCGGTGCCCCGCCGATGGCATGATCGAGCCGCTCGCCGTCGACGTACTCCATGGCCAGGAAGTAACGACCATCGCTGAGGCGGCCGAAGTCGTAGACCCCGACGATGTGCGGGTGCTGCACCCGGTTGGTCGCCCGGGCCTCGCGCCGGAAGCGCGACACGAAGTCCTCGTCGCGCGCCACGTCCTCGCGCAACACCTTGATCGCCTCGTGGCGCCCCAGGTGCACGTGCTCGGCGAGGTACACCTCGCCCTGCCCGCCAGCGCCCAGCTTGCGGAGGATCCGATACCGGCCTTCCTGGATCGTGCCGATCACCTGGTGTCGTGGATGTTACCCCACCTGGGCTGCGCATCGCGCTCGCCGTGACCTGCCGTCACCGGACGCTGATGACGCCGCTGATCATGTCCATGCCGCACGCGTAGCGGAGCTCGCCGCCGGTGGCGAACGTGGCGCTGATGGCGACCGCCTGATCGAGCGGCAGCTCCCTGGTCACCTTCTGCCCACCGCCGACCTCGACGACCACCTGCTTGGCGCAGGTCTCGTTCGTGGTGCGGGTGAACTCGAGGATGACCGGTGCGCCGCCCGGTACCATGAGGCGGTCGGGCTCGAAGCCCTTGGTGGTCACCCTGACCGAGAGCTTCGGGGCCGCCGCGGGTGGCGAGGAAGGTGGGGCGGCCTTGTCGCTGCCACAGGCGGCCAGCACGGCGAGGACGCCGGCGAGGCCGACCATGCGGATCCGGGGACTGATGTTCATGATGCGGTCTCCGTGAGGGTTGGCGTGACGGGTTCGGGCGCCGGCGGTAGCCCACGCCCTTTCCAGATCGAGAAGATCGCGGGATAGACCAGCAGCTCGAGCACGAACGACGTGCACAGCCCGCCGACCATCGGCGCCGCGATGCGCTTCATGACGTCGGCGCCGGTGCCCGTGCTCCACAACACGGGTACCAAGCCGATCATGGTGGTCAGGACGGTCATGAGCTTGGGTCGGATGCGGCGGGCGGCGCCATCGACGATGGCGTCGCGCAGGTCGCTCTGGCTGCGCAACCGACCCTGTTCGTGCCAGCGCCGGTGCGACAGCGTCAGGTACAGCAACATCACCACCCCGGTCTCGGCGTCGAGCCCGGCCAGCGCGATGAGCCCGACCCACACCGCGACGCTGAGGTTGTAGTCGAGGAGGTACAGCAGCCACACCGCACCGATCAACGAGAACGGCACCGCCAGCAGCACGATGCCGGTCTCGACCAGCGAGCGGGTGTTCAGGTACAGCAGCACCACCACGAGCAGGAGCGTGATCGGGACGACGATCGACAGCTTCTCCTTGGCGCGCTCGAAGTGCTTGTACTGCCCGATCCAGGCCAGCCGGGTCCGCGCCGGTAGCGTGACCTCGCGGGCCACCGCGCGCTGGGCGTCGGCGACGTAGTCGGCGATCGGCCGCCCGGTGTCGATGAAGACGAAGCCGACCAGCTTGCCATTCTCGCTGCGCACCATCGGCGGGCCGGTGACGGTCTTGATGTCGGCGACCTGGCCGAGCGGGACCTGGACCCCGGTCGGCGTGGCGACCAGGATCTGGCGCAGCGACTCGGGGTCGTCGCGCAGCTCGCGAGCATAACGCAGGTTGATCGGGTAGCGCTCGCGGCCCTCGACGGTCTCGCCGATGTTCATGCCGCCGATGGCGGTCTGCACCACGTCGTTGACGTCACCGACGGTGAGCCCGAACCGCGCCGCCTCCTCGCGCCGGACCTCGACATCGATGTAGAAGCCGCCGGTCGAGCGATCGGCGAACACGCTGCGGGTCCCCGGCACGCCGGCCAGCACCCGCTCGATCTCGACCGCCACCCGCTCGATCTCCTGCAGGTCGGCGCCGAAGACCTGGACCCCGAGCGGGCTGCGCACGCCGGTCGACAGCATCTCGGTGCGGGTCTGGATCGGCATCCACCAGATGTTCGGCATGCCGGGATAGCGGAGCTTGTCGTCCAGCTCGCGGAGCAGGCGGTCCCAGGTCATGCCAGGGCGCCACTGCGATCGGGGCTTGAAGACGACCGTGGTCTCGACCATGCCCAGCGGCGCCGGATCGGTCGCGGTCTCGGCACGGCCGGTCTTGCCGAACACGCTCTCGACCTCCGGAAACGCCTTGATCTCGCGATCCATGCGGCGCAGGACGTCGGTGGCCTCGGCGATCGACATGCCGGGCGGCGCGGTCGGCATGTAGAGCACCGCGCCCTCGTTGAGCGGCGGCATGAACTCGTTGCCGAGCCGGAACAACGCCGGCACGGTGAGCGCGACCGCGACCGCGGCCGCGATCACGACCGTCCAGCGGTGGTCGACGACGAAGCGAACCACCGGCGTGTAGGCGGCGGTCAGCCAGCGATTCAGCGGGTTGCGGTGCTCGCCGAGCAGTCGGCCGCGGATCAGGATCGCGGCCAGCGCCGGCGTCAGGGTCACCGCCAGCACCGCGGCGAAGCCCATCGAGTAGGTCTTGGTGTAGGCCAGCGGCTTGAACAGCCGGCCTTCGGTGGCCTCGAGCGTGAACACCGGGATGAACGACACCGTGATCACCAGCAGCGAGAAGAAGATCGACGGACCGACCTCCTGCATCGCGTGCACCACGACCGCACCGCGGTCACCGGGCCGGCCCTCCGCCTCCCAGTCCTCGAGCCGCTTGTGGATGTTCTCGATGATGATGATCGAGGCGTCGACCATGGCGCCGATGGCGACCGCGATGCCGCCCAGCGACATGATGTTGGCGGTCAGGTGCTGCTGGCTCATGGGGATGAAGGCCAGCAAGACGCCGAGCGGCAGGGTCAGGATCGGGATCAGCGCGCTGCGGACGTGGAGCAGGAACAGGAAGATGATGACCGCGACGACGATCATCTCCTCGATCAAGGTGCCGCGCAGGGTCGCGATCGCCTCCTCGATCAGATGCGAACGGTCGTAGGTCACCACCAGCTTCACGCCCGGCGGCAGGTTGCGCTGGATCTCCGCGATGCGAACCTTGACCGCCGCGATCACGTCGAGCGCGTTCTCGCCGTAGCGCATGACCACGACGCCGCCGACCACCTCGCCGCGGCCGTCGAGCTCGGCGGCACCGCGACGGATATCCGGACCCAGCGCGACCTCGGCGACATCGCGCAGGTAGACCGGGACGCCGCCGGGGCCGACCTTGATCGGGATGCTCTCTAGGTCGGCGATGCGCCGGATGTAGCCGCGGCCGCGCACCACGTGTTCGTGACCCGCGACCTCCATGACCTGCCCGCCGACGTCCTGGTTGGAGCGCTGGATCGCCATCATGAGGTCCTGGGGCGTCACCCGATAGGCGAGCAGCTGGTTGGGATCGAGCGACACCTGGTACTGCTTGACCTGTCCACCGATGGTCGCGACCTCGGCCACGCCCGGCACGCTCTCGAGCGCGTAGCGGACATCCCAGTCCTGCAGCGAACGCAGCTGTTGCAGATCGTGCTGGCCGCGCTCGTCGACCAGCGCGTACTCGAACACCCAGCCGACCCCGGTGGCGTCGGGTCCCAGCGTCGGCGTGACCCCGGCCGGCAAGCGGCGCTGGGCTTCGTTGAGGTACTCGAGGACCCGGCTTCGAGCCCAGTACAGGTCGGTGCCGTCCTCGAAGATGACGTAGACGAACGACATGCCGAACATCGACTGACCGCGCACGAACTCGACGCCGGGTGCGGCCAGCAGCGACGACGAGATCGGATACGTGATCTGGTCCTCGATCAGATCCGGGCTGCGGCCCATCCACTCGGTGAAGATGATCACCTGCACGTCGGAGAGATCGGGGATGGCGTCGAGCGGCGCGCGCCGCATCGACATCCAGCCCCACACCGCCATCGCCCCGACCACCAGGATGACCAGCAGCGGGTTGCGCGCGCTGGCGGCGATGACGTGGCCGATCACGCCTGGCCGCTCGGCCTGGTCAGCGGGCGCCATCGTCGTCCTCCCACAGGGTAGCGGCCGAGCGGATGCGGCTCTCGGCCGCGACCAGGAAGTTGCCCGCCGACACCACCAGTTGGCCTTCGCTCACCCCGCTGACGATCTCGACCTGGAGAGCGTTGCGAGCACCGAGCGTGACCTCGACGGGACGGAGGCGCCCGCCGCCGAGGTCGACGAACACCAGCCGTCGCGGCCCGGTGTAGACCACGGCCGAGATCGGCACCTGCAGCCGGGCACCCAGATCGAGCTCGATCTCGACGTTGGCGTACATGTCGGGCTTGAGCGCGAGCTCGTGGTTGGGCAACTCGATGCGGACCCGGCCGGTGCGCGCCTCGGCCTGCAGGTACGGCAAGATGAACCCGACCTTGCCGGTCAGCTCGCGCCCCGGCAGATAGGGCAGCGTGACCCTCACCGCCTGCCCCACGGCGACCCGCGCCAGATCCTGTCCGTAGACGTCGGCCTCGATCCACACCCGGTCGAGCGCCGCGATGCGGAACAGTCGCTGGCCGGCTTCGACGGCGGCGCCCTCGACGATGTCCTTCTCGATCACGAAGCCGCTGGCCGGCGACGCGACCGGCACCGCCTCGAGGGGCTCGCCGCGGCGCCGCAGGTCGTCGAGCTGTCGCTCGGAGAAGCCCCACAACCGCAGCTTGGTCGCGACCGCGCGCGCCAGCGCCGCCGCTGGTCCGGTGGGCGCGACGGTGGCGTCGCCGACGCCGGCACCGGTGGCCCGCAGCGCCAGCAAGTACTCCTGCTGGGCGGCAAAGACCTCGGGGCTGAACAACGTGAGCAGGATCTGTCCGCGCTTGACGGCCTGGCCGGTGGAGTCGACGTGCAGGCGCGTCACCCAGCCGTTGACCTTCAGGGTCACGTCGGTGAGCCGGGTCTCGTCGTAGGTCACCCGCCCGACCGCCCGGATGCCGACGTGGAGCGGGGCCCGCGTCACCGCCGTGGTCCGGACCCCGAGCGTGCCGCGCCGCGCCTCCTCGACGATGATGGTCCCCGACTCGGCCTGCTCGAAGGTCACCGAGACCAGCGACATGCCGCAGATCGGGCAGGCCCCCGGCTGCGACTGATGCACCGCGGTGTGCATCGAGCAGGTGTAGAAGGACACGTCGTCACCCGCGTGGCCGTGGCCGCGGTGATCGATCTCGGTGTCGGGGCCGGCCACGGCGGCCCACGGTTCGGTGCTGCCACAGCTGAGCATGGCCGCGCCCATATACGGGTTCTCGAGCGGGTCGCCGCGCTGCAGCCACTCGCCGAAACCCGGGGTCATCGGGCAGGTGTAGCGATGCCATCCGTCCTGCAGCCGGGGGTCGGCCAAGGACAGCGTGACCAGGGCGAGACTGACGTCGCCGAACGCGCGTCGCGCATCGTCGATCGACGTCGCCGCCGCCAGCGCATCGGCGCCGGCCACCGCACTCGCGACCTGCGACGCGACCGGAGGCGGCAGCGCCGTCGACGGCGCGGCGGCCGCGGCTCGCAGCTCGGCGGCCAGCGCTCGGGCCGGTGCCGACACCGAGTCCACGCGATCGGCCGCCAGGCTCGCCCGCGCCGCATCGTACGCGACCAGCGCGCGTCGCAGCGCGCCGAGCGTCGATGCCGGGAGGTCGACCGGCGTCACCACCGGCAGCGCGCTGCCGTCAGCGAGCGCCGCGGACGCTCGGGCGTCGGCCGGCGCCACGACCACCGACGACGACGACGACGACGACGCGCCGCCGGAGAACCAGGCCACCAGCGGCCCACGGAAGATCAGCGCCGCTGCGGTCGCGGCTGCGAGCGACGCCGCCGGCACGATCCATCGCCGGCGCGGCCTCATCGCACACCTCCATCGTCGAGGCCAGGCACCTTGCCGACCGCCCGGTCGAGCTCGGCGAGGCGGCGGTGAACATCGGCGCGGGCGCGCTCGCGGTCGAGCTCGGCGTCGCGCAGTCCGCGCTGCGATTCGATGACCACCTGGAGCGAGTTCTGATCGGAGATGTAGCCAGCGAGGGCGGCGTCGACCTGAGCCCGGGCGGCGGGAAGCAGCCGGCGGTCGAACAGCTCGCCGACCGCGCGCGCCTCGTGCAGCCGGGCCACCGCGGTCGCGACCTCGACGCGGATCATGTCCTCGGTCGCCGAGCGATCATGGCGCGCCTGGGCGATCCCCGCCTCGGCCTCGTCGACCGCGGCCGTGCGCCCGGAACCGACCAGCGGGATCGCCACCGACACGCCGACCATCCAGCGATGGGCAGCCATGTCCCACATCGAGTCGTATCCGGCCATGATCCCGAGGTCCGGACGCGCACCCTGCGCGGCGAGCCGTCGCGACGCTTCGGCCTGGGCGGCCTCCGCGCCGCGAATCGAGAGCTCGGGCCGGACGCCCAGCGCCGTCGAGGCCAGCGCCGCGGCGTCGAGGCCATCCAGCGTGGCCTCCAGCGGGAGCGCGAGCTCGTGCGGCGGCGGCGGGATCGGCGCCTCGGGATCGCGGTGCAGGAGCCCGTTGAGCTGGGCCACCACCACCGCCCGCTCGGTCTCGAAGCCGATCCGCTCTCGATCCGCGCGGACGATCGAGGTCTGCGCCTGCAGCGGGTCCTGCGGCGAGCCTCGGCCGACGGCGTACTGGACCTCGACGCTGGCGGCGATCTGCCCCAGCAAGGCCTGGTGCCGCGCGTTGACCTCCAGCGCGCGCGCGACGACGTAGTAGTCGTCGAACAGCAGCGCCGTCATCAGCGCCAGCCGGAGCCGGACCTCCTCGACCTCGCCGCGCCTGGCGTCAGCCTCGGCGAGCGCGACCTCCCCGGCCAGCCCGCGCTTGCCGGGCCACGGCACCATCTGTTCGATCTCGACCGCGTGGCCGAACGGTGCATCGCCGGCGATCGACAGCGGCGCCACCCGATAGCGGACCACCGGATCGTCGATGGCCCGCGCCTGTGGATAGCGGGCCAGCGCCCGGCGCCATCCGGCTCGCGCCGCCGCGACGTCGGGGTTGCGCGCCAGCACCGCGCTGACCAGCACGCCGCGCTCGAGCTCCACGGCGCCGGCGAACGGATCGGTGTCGAAGGCGGCCACCGGCTGCGCTCGCGCCAGCGTGACGGCGTGACGATGACGCACATCCGGGCCGGCGGCGGCGCACGCCGGCAGGAGCGAGAACCCGCACCACAACGCGGTGCGAACAGAGAGCGACGATCGAGCCACCATGGATCCTCCGCGCGGACGCCGGACGCCCGCGGCCAAGCACCTGCGGCATCACCGGCGAACCGGGAGCCGTGCCGGCGCGCGACGGGAACATCCCGCCAGCGCCGGCCAGGTGCTCAGCGAAGGATCGCGTGGTTGTCGAGGAAGATCGGCACGCGGGGTGGTGGCCGTGCGGCACGCTCGTCGAGCGGCGCCATCAGGACCACGGTCGGCTCCGGCGGTAGCGGCGGAACCACCTCCACCACGAGCACGGCGGGCTGGCGGGCGAGCATCCGCTCGGACGCGGTCGCATCCAGGGTCGGCGGCGTCTCGTGCACCGACACCGCGCAGCAGCCGGCGGCGGCAATCTGCGGCGTCGGGTAAGGTCGCTCGTCGTCGTCCAAGGCTTCCGCGTCTCGCTCGGGCCCGGTCGGGCAGCAGCAGGTGTCGCGCACCGCGCCGTCCATCAAGCACAGATACGATGCCCACGCCGACCGCAGCCCGACCAGCACGATCAGCGGGATCACCGCGGCCGTGAACACGTGTCGGCGCCAGGAACGCGCGCGCATGACAACGATACTATCGGGAGTCTGGCGAAATTCCACCGCCAGCAGACCGATCGGGTCCGGAACGAGAAAGGCTGCCCTGACGGCAGCCTTTCTGGTGCGAAAGGGGGGACTCGAACCCCCACGGAGTTACCCACTGGAACCTGAATCCAGCGCGCCCGAGGAGAACCCGTTTCCCCAACCGCTCGTCGCGGTCGGTTTCCCGAACGGACTCCAAGGGTTGCGTGGGGAAAAGGTAGCGATACGATGATGGACCTGCCGCCTTGAAGGCTTCGCCGCACCAGCTGCTCAAGGAGCGTGTCCGCCAGCTCGAGCGCGAGATCGCCGCGCTGCGCGCCGGCCTCAAGGCCCTCGGCGGCAAGCCGGCGCGCCCCCGACGGTGCGGCGTCGGCAACCGGGTCCCGGTCTGCATGGGCTCCGCGGCCCGCGGCCCCGACTACTGCACGTGCGTACGCTGATTCCCCTTGATTCTCCGGGTGGAGTATCTTCGGAGCCGAGAACGAGGTCCTGCGCCTGGCGGTCGGCGAGTCGACGCCGACCGAGGCCGCGGAGGTCCGGAACGCGGTCAGGCGAGCTCGCGCAGCCACCGACTGATCGGCGGGTGCGGGTCGCCCTTTCGGGCCGGGTCCAGCGTCACATGCCCGACCACCGGATGTCCGGCGATCTCCACCAGCGGCGCGTAGCCCTGCGGCGTGCCGCTCGGGTCGATCGACCAGGTCGCCGGCGGCGGCACCATCACCTGGCAGCCCCCGAACGCGCGGAGGAGCTGCTCGAGCTGCTCGAGCTGCCAGGCGGTGGGGATGTGCCAGCCCCGGCCCTCGCGCTGCGGGTCGCGCTCGACGTCGGCGCCGGGCACCGGCGCCCCGGCCGGCCGCCACACTCCGTCATCGTCGCGGCTGCCGGTCCGCCATGCACCGGCGACCAGGCGCAGGCCGCCGGCGTTGTGGACCTCGATGCCGACGCTCAGCGTGTTGGGGTGCAACCGCGCGCCGCCGGCGACAACCCACCCGTGAGCGCCAGCGGGCCCGCCGGCGTGGTTGGCGTTGCGGTCGACCGGCACCTCCTGCACCAGGCCCTGGCCGGGGTCCCGGCCCAGCACGAAGTGCTCGCCGTTGCCCTTGCCGCGCTCGCTGGCGCGGCGCTTGAGCAGGCCCGCCATCGTGCCGGGCAACATGTCTGTGGTGTGAACTACGACGAGCCAGGGCTTGATGCCGCGGCCGACCCGGCCCGGGTGCGCCGGCGCGCGCCGAGCCCCCAGGTACCAGCCGCCGTCCCAGTCGGGGGCCTCGTCCTCGAGCTGATCATCGCCGCCGGCGACGTCCTCGAGCTCGGGCAGGCGGCCGGCGCCGCCGAGCAGGTCGGCGACGCGATTGATGGCGGCCCAGGCGCGCTCGAGCGGGGTCACGGCGCCTTCCACCCGCACGCGCTGCAGGATGTCCGCCGCTCGACCTCGCCGCTGTGGACGTCCTTGACGGCGGAGACGGTTAGGACCCCGTTGCACTTCGGGCACCGCTCGACCTCGCCGAGGCTGGCGATCCGCGCCTGAGCATTCAGTGCAACCGCGTTCACGGCGATCGCGAGCAGCGCGAACTCCGCCGGCAGGAGCCGTGCCGCCTGCTCGTTGGCGGCCGCCTTCAGCTCCTCGAGCTCGTCCTCCCCCGGCAGCTCGAGGCCAAGGGCCTTCGCGGTCTCGAGGGCGACCTTGACCGCGCCGGTGACGATCGGAAACCAGGCTGCTGCGCTCATGCTCGGCACGATGCGCGGCGGCCGGCGCGGCGAGCCAGAAACCCGTCGAAGGTCAGGGACGCCCGGTCTTCTTGAACCGGTACCGAAGGCGAGGCCGCCGCGGCGCCGGCACGGACATGAAGCTCGAGGACGAGAGTGTCGCGAAGGGCATGGGCTTCGGGTAGGCGTGCATCGAGCTCGCGGCGACCGTCGCCTGGCCGGCGATCGCCGCGGCCGCGAACCTGGCAAGCAGGTGGTTCCCGGTGAGCGCGAAGGCGCTCTGGGCGGCCATGGCGACGACGCCCATGTGCCGCTTGACGTGGTCGCCAACCAGCTGCAGGTCGGCCTGGGCGGTGATCGCGGCGACGTCCAGGTGGCGCTTCACGTGGTCGCCGGCGAGGGCGAGCGCGGCCTGGGCGGTGATGGACGCCGGGTCGAAGGCCTCCGGCGCCGCGCCGCCGTCGACCGGCGCCGTGTCGCGGATGATGATGTCCGACGGACTTGGCGCGCCGGCGTAGAGGTGGATGGCCACCGCGGCGGCCGCGGCCGCGGCGCCGAGCGCCCGCACGATGATGTCGGACGGGCTCGGGGCGCCGGCGTGGAGGGTGACGTCGGAGCCCACGGCTCAGGCCGGCATGAGGGTGTTGACGGTGGTGCCGGCGATGTCGGGCGAGCCGGGCTTGTACGCGACGAGGTAGTGCGCCTCGAGGTACTGCGTCCCGAACCAGTAGTTGCCGCTGCCGTCGGCCTCCACCTCGCGCACGAACTCGTGGTTGGCCGAGCGGAAGCCACGCACGATGGCGTTTGCCACGGGGTCGCCGGCGGCGTCCTTCACCATCCCGGTGATCTTGAAGAGCGAGTGCGCCCCAAGCGAGTACTCGGGCGCCCGGTCCGCGAAGCCCCACACGCCCGCCGTGGTCGAGTCCTCGCTGAGCATCGCGCACGACATCTCGGCACCCGAGACGCGCGACCGAGGCCACAACGCGCCATCGGTCCACGGCGCATCGAGCACCGGCGACGGCCCCCACCGGAACGAGGCGGGCATGCCGCCCTCGTTCCGGTCGCCGTAGATGAACATCCCAGCGACCTGCAGCATTTGCCCCGGCGCCAGGAAGTTGCTCACCGCTGGCGCTCCTTCGGGATCATCGGCAGGGTCACGTCCTTGGCGGGGATGATGAGCTGCTCGCGGCGCCGCACCTGGGCGCGCACGGCGTCCTTGGCGTGCTCGAGCGCCTCGAGCATCCAGCGCGGGTCGTGCATGGGCCCCTCGATCGACATGGTCTCGTCGGCGTGGACCTTGATGCGGACCTCCGCGATCACGTGCTTCTCCGGCGTCATCACCGGCTCGGTCGGGATGAGGATCTGCGGGTGGCTCACTGGTCCGAGACTCCCCACACGTCGGAGGTCGCGGCGGCCGCCGTGATGTTCCAGAGCACGATGTTGCCGGACTCGGGGAGGCCCAGCCCGCGCGGGAAGGTCCAGATGATGCCGGCGCCGATGGTGGCCGGCGTCGACACACGGCGGAGGAACTGCGTGGGCACGGTCGGCGCCCCCGAGAACGCGACCGCCGACGAGATCACGCCGGCCGGAGCCTCGCCGTCAGCCTCGTCGAGCCAGACCACCGGCGTGGTCTGCGTGCCGGCGGCCGCCGGCCGGCCAAGGCCGTACACCGACGCGGTCGCCGCGTTCATCGAGAGCCCCACCTCCATGATCTTGGGCTTGTGGGAGGCCGCCGCGCGGGCGTCCCATGCGGCGACGCCGATGGTGCCGACGGTGATGCGCTGGGAGAGGCTGTAGATGGCCATGGTGGTCCTTGTGATCAGTCCAGGCTGATCGTGAGTTCGCCAGCGTTCCAGAACCGCTGGTCGCCGCTGTTGATAGTGACGTTGGTGATGAGGTTCCAGCCCAGGAGGTTGCCGGCGGTCACCGCGTCGAAGACGCCGAAGGCGACGACGGTGCCCCAGTTGGCCGTGGCCTCGGGGAAGGTGACCTGGGCCGAGTTGCTGATCTGGTTGCCGGACGGAGCCGAGAAGGCGGCTGACTGGCGCGCGTAGCTGCCGCCGGTGACCTCGGTGCCGCCGCCGGCGTCGGTCGGCGCC
>CANKMW010000100.1 GCA_947483555.1 Myxococcales bacterium | reverse complement strand
TCCCATCGCCAGCGCGCCGTCCGCAGCGCGGTCAACCGACTCCGCAGCCTCGGCCTCGAGATCGATCCCTCGCAACTCCGGCCTGTTAGCGATGCCGTTCGTTAGGAGCCGGACCGAGCGCAAGCGAGGTCCGTGTCGAAGGACGGACTTCGTCGACATGCGCCCTTCGACTCGGCCGCTGCGCGGCCTCGCTCAGGGCATACGGATTCCCACCGTCGTGGAACGTCGCGAAATCAGATCCGTTCCAAACCGTTCGGTGTTCTAGGATGCCGCGATGCTCTCGACCGACCTTCCCACCCGCGTCGACGTCGCCATCGTCGGCGCCGGCCTCGCCGGGCTGGCGGCGGCCGACCGGCTGCGCGCCGGTGGTGCCAGCGTCGCCGTGCTCGAGGCCCGCGATCGCGTCGGCGGCCGGGCCTGGAGCGATCAGCTCGGCCGCGCCCGGTTCGATCGCGGCGGCCAGTGGATCGGCCCCGGGCAGGATCGCCTGGCGGCGCTGGCGGCTCGGCTCGAGGTCGAGACGTTCGCGACCTGGGCCACCGGCGACAAGGTGCTCGACGACGGCGACAAGGTTCGCCGCTACGCCGGCGACATCCCGAAGCTGGGCCCGCTCGAGCTGGCCCAGCTGCACTTCGCGCTGCGGCGGATCGACAAGCTGACCGCGCGGGTCTCGGCGCGCGATCCGGTGGGGTCTCGAGATGCCGCGGCGCTCGATTCCCGCACCGTCGCCGACGAGGCCCGCCGGCTGTCGCGGCGCGTGCGCGGCGTGTTCGACGTCGCGATCGGTGCCATCTTCGGCGTCGACCCGGCCGAGCTGTCGCTGTTGTGGTTCCTGGCCTACCTGCGCGCCGGCGGCGGGCTGATGAACCTGTCGACCATCACCGGCGGCGCCCAGGAGCGCCGCTTCGTCGGCGGCGCCCAGACCCTGGCCGAGCGCTGGACCGCCCAGCTCGAGGTGCCCGTGATCACCGGCGCGCCGGTGCGCCGCATCGCCCACGATGGCGGCGACGTGATCGTCACCAGCGATCGCGGCACGCTGGCGGCGCGCGCCGTCGTGGTCGCGGTGCCGCCACCGCTGGCGGCGGCCATCGAGCTCACGCCGTCGGCGCCGGCCCGCGATCAGCTGGTGCAGCGGGCGGCGATGGGCGCCATCGTCAAGCTGGTGTTCGCCTACGAGCGCCCGTTCTGGCGCGAGCGCGGCATGTCGGGCGAGGTGGTGAGCACGCGCGGCCCGCTGTCGGTGCTGTTCGACAACACCAGCAGCGACGGCGCCCAGCCGGCGCTGGTCGGCTTCGTGCAGGCGCGCCCGGCGCGCGGCTGGACCGGCGACACCGGACCCGCCGTGGCCCAGCTGGTGCGCTGGTTCGGCAACGACGCCCGCGAGCCGACGGCGATCGCCGCCACCGACTGGTGTGCCGAGCCGTGGAGTCGCGGCTGTCCGGTGGCGGTCATGTCGGCCGGCGCGCTGACCACCAGCACGACCACGCTGCGAGCGCCGGTGGGCCGGGTGTACTTCGCCGGCACCGAGACCGCGGTCGAGTGGACCGGCTACCTCGAGGGTGCGCTCGAGTCGGGCGAACGCGCCGCGCGCGAGGTGTTGCGCGATCTGTAGCGCCGGCGGCGCCGCGGCTCACCGCCGGGTGTCGCGGAGCACGAAGCGGCCGGCATGTTCAGCCCGGATCCCACCGGTGTCTCCGTCGCGCAGCCAGGTCATGCACAGCTTCGGTGGCACCGGGATGACGGCGGGACGGCGGTAGGTGCCGAACATCAGATCCCACAGCGGCGACGTCACGCCGTGGTTGGTGCGGCCATCGACGAAGTGATGGTGAAAGTGGTGACCGCGGGCCCAGCGGCCGTAACGGCCGATGCCGGCGTGGGTGTGCTCGCGACGGTGCAGGACCTCGTAGGCCGCGTAGAAGCCGACGAACCCGGCGACCCCGGCCACGCCCAGCACGCCCCCGAGCACCACCGCGGGTACGCCGAGCGCGGCGGTCGCGAGCGCGGCGAACACCAGCTTCTTGTACGCGGGCGCGAAGTAGTCGCCCTCGACGTGGTGGCGCAGGTGCTCGCGTCCGAACGGGTTACCCCGAAACCGACGGTCGTGACCGAGCCAGCGGTGGATCACGTACTCGAAGAACGACCAGGTGAACGCGCCGAGCACGGCGGCGACGACCACAGCAGCAACCAGACCGGCAGACATCACGAGACCTCCAGGGCACGAGCCACGTTGCGGGGATTGGCGCCCCAGCCGACCAGCAGGGCGCGGGTCCCGGCGACGGCGAGGCGATCGACATCGAGTGCGGCGGGCGCGACGCGGGCCAGCTTCGGAAACTGCAGGAGACCGTGCAGCATCGCGAACAGGCACAGCGTGCGCTCGGTGGTGTCGCCGGGGGACAGCAGGCCGGCAAGTGCGGCGTCCGCGAGCCCGCTGGCCATCGGCTCGAGGGCGGCGACCACCGCGGTCGCCACCGCCTGGGCGTGGCTGCGATCCTCGAGCAGCACGCGGGGCTCGGCCATGGTCAGGGCCAGGAGCCCGAAGCGGTGCGGCTCGCGGCGTGCGAAGTCGCGGTAGGCCTGGACCAGCACCACCACCCGCGCCAGCGGCGAGGTGCGCGGCGGCAACGCGGCCACGGCGCCGTGCAGCGCGCCGCGCAGGTCGTCGAGGATGCGCTGGACCAGGCTGGCCAGCAGCGCGTCCTTGGAGTCGAAGTACCGGTACAGCGCCCCCGGCGTGTAGTCGACGGCGTCGGCCAGCTTGACCATCGACAGCGCGTCGAGTCCCCCGGCCGCCACCACCTGGGTGGCAGCCTCGAGGATACGACCGACGTTGGCATCGTGGCGGCGGGCGCGCGGCGTCCTGGCCGATTCGTGAATCACCGGTATAAACTAAACGAGGTTTACGCTTTGGTCAAGACCTACCCTGCGCGCCGGGGCAAGGCGTCACGGGGCCTTGCCAGGACGGGTGGGCGCGACGGTTTCGGCCGCGGCCCCGGTTTCGGTCCCGGTTTCGGCGGCGGCTACACGTGATGCGCCGGCGCCGGCGGCGCCATCAGCCTCAGCTGGTCGGCTTCTTGGCGCGCGCGGTGCGGCCGGTCTTCTTGCTGCTGCGCTTGCCCTTGCCGCGGCCGGAGCCGGGACCCGAGTAGTCGGTCCAGCGGTAGCTGGGCTCGCCGGGCGCACGGTAGTCGACGTGGATGAAGCCCGAGCGCGGATAGATGCCGATGCCCATGCCGCCGCCGTCGAGGCTCTCGGCCAGGCCGTACATGTCGCGGATCGAGACGCCCTTGATGCGGATATCCATCGCCGAGGCGTGAAAATGGCGACTGGAGCTGCGCTCGGCGAACCGGAAGCCGCTGACCAGCTCGATCTGCTTGCCACCGAAGTGATCCGAGATGCGCGCCAGCTGCTCGTACAGCCGCGGGTCGACGGCGCGCGTCTCGCCGGTGCGCTTGCAGCGGAACAGCTCGTCGAGCTGGGCCAGCGCGGCCTCGTCGAAGCTGCCGTCCTCCTTGTAGATGTCGACGCGAGCTTCCTCGCCGAGGTTCTCGGCGCGGACCCAGATGACACCCGAGGCCGGCGGCAACGGATCGGTGCGCAACGTGGCCCTGGCAACGCCGTGGCCCTGGAACTCCTTCACGAAGGAGCACTTGCGCTTCGCCTTCTTGCCGCTGCCCGACGCCGAGCACAGCTTGACCTTGGCGACCTTCTTCGAACTCGCCGACCGCTTCTTGCCCGACCGCTTCTTCGCCACGACCTTCTTCTTGGTCTTGACGCGCGCCTCGGCAGTCGTCGGACCGAATCCGCCAGCGGTGGGTAGCGCGGCACCGAGCCCGAAGGCCAGCGCGCAGACCAGAAGTAGCCGTCGCAACATCACGGGGATTGCCAGGCTAGGCGAGCGCCGGCGGCGGATCAAGAAAGAAGCACGCCAGCTTGAAAGGGTCCGACCAACTTCAGGTCGAGGGCGTCGCGGCCGGCAGCGCCACGCCGGGCAGCGCCACTCCAAGCAGCGGAAGATGCACCAGCTCGATCTCGATCTGCTTCGCGACGTCGAAGATCCGCTCGTCGCGGTAGAACTCGCCGTAGCAGATGCGTCCGATCCCGGCGTTGGCGATCTGCTTGAAGCAGTGCCAGCACGGCGACGCCGTCACGTAGATGGTGGCGCCCTCGATCGTCACCCCGTTGCGCGCCGCCTGGATGATGGCGTTGGCCTCGGCGTGGATGGTCGCCACGCAGTGGTTGTCCTCCATCATGTGGCCGACGTCGGAGCAGTGGGGCATGCCCCGGATCGAGCCGTTGTAGCCGGTCGAGAGGATGGTCCGGTTGCGGACGATCACCGAGCCCACGTACTTGCGCGGACACGTCGACCGGGTCGCCACCACCTGGGCGATGCTCATGAAGTACTCGTCCCAGGACGCCCGCGGCCGGCTGGCTTCGCTCATGTCCGCGAACCTAGCGCGCCGGTCCGACGATCTCGCTGTGGACCCGCCTCAATGGCGGCATGCGGCCGGCGCGCAGCACGGCGACCAGGTCGGACGCCTGGCGCAGCACCTCCTCCGGCGAGCCGTTGCCCATCGTCACGACGATCTCGCCGCCCGGGATGGGGGACTGCACCACCGGCGCCGACTGGACCTTGCCATCGAGCACGATGGCCAGCTTGTGGCCCAGGGCCGCCGCCGTCGCGGTGCCGAAGCGGACCCGGCCGTCGTCGCTCAGGCGCAGGCGGACCTGCAGTTGCAGCGTGTCCGGATCGGAGACCAGATCGGCGTCGTCCACGTCGTCGCCGGTGATGATGGCGTCGGGGTCGACGAGGTAGGTCCGCCAGCGGGCCGACCCGGCGCCGTGCGGGCTCATGGCCTCGAGCAACAGGCGACGATCGGCCGCGACCGCCGTCTGGGGGTCACGGGTCGGCGCGGCCGCGATCCACGCCTCGAGCGCCGGCCGATCGAGGGACCACAGGTAGTCATCCTGGTGGGCGTCGCCGTCCGGCCCCCGCCAGTGATCGACCGTGGCCGTGATCCCGGTCGGGGCTTCCGCCCGCGCCAGCGCGGTCAGGGCCCGCATCGTGACGCTGTCTTCGTCGACGCGATGGATGCCGAGCACCGCCCGGCGCTCGAGCAGCGCGGTCAAGCGGGCGAGCGTGAGATCGTCGCCGGCCAGCTCGACGCGGATCCGGGCCGCCCCGTCCGCGACCACCGCCGCGCGCACCTCGCGGTCGTCGAGGCGCTCGCGCAGGCCGTGGAGGGCGCGGTCGCGAGCCTGGGTGGCGGAGGTACCGTCCGAAACCTCGACCTCGTAGATGAGGACCAGCCGCGGTTCGAACCGTCGCCGATCGCCGCAACCGCCGAACGCGAACGCGAGCGCCAGCGTCAGCGCGACGGCGACCAGGCGGTGGTGAGCAAGCACGCTCGCACCGTGCCACGGCCGCGGCTCGGCGTGCTAGCGTCCCCCCGCCATGTCCGCGAAAGAGCAGGGTAAGTACAAGGACACCGTCCTGCTGCCAGAGACCGCGTTCCCGCAACGCGGCGACCTGGCGCGCCGCGAGCCCGAGATGGTCGCGCGCTGGAAGGCCGACGACCTCTACCACCAGATCCTGAGCGCCCGCGAGGACGCGCCGCTGTTCGTGCTCCACGACGGCCCGCCGTACTCCAACGGCCACATCCACCAGGGCCACATCCTCAACAAGGTCCTCAAGGACATCGTCGTCAAGCACAAGACGATGATCGGCCTGCGGGCTCCGTACATCCCGGGCTGGGACACCCACGGCCTGCCGATCGAGCTGGCCGTCGAGCGCGAGCTGGGGCCCCGGCGCGCCGCGATGAGCCAGGCCGAGGTGCGCGCCGCGTGCAAGGCGTACGCGATGCGCTTCGTCGCCATCCAGCGCGACGAGTTCGAGCGCCTCGGCGTGTTCGGCGAGTGGGAGCGGCCGTACCTGACGCTGTCGCCGGCGTACGAGAAGGCGATCGTCAAGGGGCTGGCCGCGTTCGCGACCGGCGGCTACCTGTATCGCGGCAAGAAGCCGGTCTACTGGTGCGCGCGCGACAAGACCGCGCTCGCCGAGGCCGAGATCGAGTACGCCGACAAGCAGTCGCCGTCGATCTATGTCCGCTTCCCGGTCGAGGACTTCGATGCCGGCGGGCTCCACGATCAGCTCGCCGGCGGCACGCTGGCGCTGCCGATCTGGACCACGACACCGTGGACCCTGCCCGCCAACCTGGCCACCGTGCTCCACCCCGAGATCGCGTACGTCGCGGTGCCGTCCCCGGTCGCCGGCGAGTGGCTCCTCACGGCCCGTGACCTGGCGCTCGCGTTCACCACCGCGATCGGTCGCCCCGAGCTGGCCGCGCAGGCGGTCGACATCGCGCCCGATCGGCTGCTCCGGCTCGAAGGCAAGCGCTACACCCACCCGTTCGTGGCGCCGGTCGCCGGCAGCGACGGCGAGCCGTGGTTCCGGGTCTGGTTCGCCGACTACGTCACCACCGAGCAGGGCACCGGGCTGGTCCACACCGCGCCCGGCCACGGCGTCGACGACTACCGGACCGGACAGAAGCACGGCCTGCCGCCGTTCGCGCCGCTCGACGACGCCGGTCGCTACACCGACGAGGCGCCGCCGTGGCTGCACGGCAAGACCACCGACGAGGCCAACCCGCTGGTGGTCGAGCGCCTGGTGGCGAGCGGTCACCTGCTCAACGCCGCCGGCGAGAAGGTCACGCACAGCTACCCGCACTGCTGGCGATGCAAGGGCCCGATCCTGTTCCGCGCCACGCCGCAGTGGTTCCTGGCGATCGATCACGCCAACTTGCGCCAGCGCGCCCTGACCGCGATCCGCGATCAGGTCGAATGGATTCCGCCCTGGGGCGAGAACCGCATCCACGCCATGATCGAGGGCCGGCCCGACTGGGTGCTGTCGCGGCAGCGGCTGTGGGGCACGCCGATCCCGGCGTTCTACTGTGGCGACTGCGGCACGCCCCACGCCGACGGCAAGACCATGGACCACGTCGCCGACATCTTCGGAGTCGAGGGCGCCGATGCGTGGTGGACCCGGCCGGCCATCGAGCTGGTCCCGGCCGGTGTGTCGTGCGCCGGCTGTGGCGCCGCGCCGGACCGCTGGGAGAAGGAACACAACATCGTCGACGTGTGGTTCGAGTCCGGGGTGTCGTGGCTGGCGATCGCCGATCAGGACCCCGATCACGGGCGGATCGACCTCTACCTCGAGGGCAGCGACCAGCACCGCGGCTGGTTCCACAGCTCGCTCCTGGCCGGGATCGGGATCGCCAACCGGCCGCCGTACGCGGCGGTGCTCACCCACGGCTTCATCCTCGACGAGAACGGATACCCGCTGTCGAAGAGCGCGCTCGAGCGCGCCAAGGCGGAGGGCAAGAAGTCGAGCTACGTACCGCCCGACGTGCTGCTCGCCAAGCTGGGCGCCGAGATCCTGCGCATGTGGGTGGGCTCGACCGACTTTCGCTCCGACATCCATTACTCGCAGGAGCACGTCGAGGGGCTCGCCGAGTGGTACCGCAAGCTGCGCAACACCGTGCGCTGGGCGCTGGGCACGCTCAAGGGCTTCGCGTCGGAGGGCGGCTTCGACGATCGAGCCCACGTCACGCGCCACGGTCTGGCCGTCGACCGCTACATGCTGGCCAAGGTCGACGACCTGGTCGCCCGGGTGCGCACCCACTACGAGGCGTACGAGTTCCACGCCGTGCACCGCGCGCTGGTCGACTTCGTCACCGTCGAGCTGTCGGCGCTGTACGCCGACGTCGCCAAGGACCGGCTGTACCTGGACGCGCCCGACTCGGCGGGCCGACGCTGCGCGCAGATCGTCCTGTACGAGGCGCTGCGGGCCCTGACCACGCTGATGGCACCGATCCTGTGCTTCACCGCCGAGGACATCTGGAGCCACCTGCCGCGACGCGACGGCGATCCGCCGTCGGTGCACATGGCCACCTACGCCGACGGCGAGCGGCTCGAAGCCGAGGACCCCAGGCTGGCGGCGTTCGCGCCGCTCCTGGCCTGGCGCGAACGCGTGACCAAGGCGCTGGAGCCGTTCCGCGCCGCCAAGCACAAGTCGCTCGATGCGCGGGTGACCATCTCCGGGCCCATGAGCGACGTCCACGCCCTGCTCGACGCCGACACCGAGCTCGCCGACCTGTTCATCGTGTCCGCGGTCGAGGTCATCGAGCAGCCCGGTGAGTCGCTGCTCACGGTCGTCGAGCACGGCGGCCACCGCTGCGAGCGGTGCTGGAAGTGGTTCGCCGAGCTGGCCGCCGAGCCAAACGACGTGTGCGACCGTTGCGCCGGCGCGGTCGCCGCGCTAAAGGCATGAACCCATGCCGCGTCGCTGGAAGCTCTTCCTCCTGGTCGCCATGTTCACCATGGTCGCGGACCAGGCGACCAAGTTCTGGGCCCGTGACGCGCTCGCCGTCCACCCCGCGGGGTGCGAGATCCCGGCCGCCGTGGTCGCCGGCACGTGCACCGGTGTGAACGAGCCCTTGATCAGCGGCTACTGGGACTGGCGGCTGTCGTTCAACCAGGGCTCGGCGTTCGGGTTGTTCCACAGCCAGGGCGGCGCCCGCGTGTTCCTGTCGATCGTCGGCGTGCTGGCGCTCGGCGCGATGCTGTGGATGGTGAAGAAGGCGAAGGACGACCAGAAGTGGCTGGTGTGGGCGCTCGGCCTGGTCGCCGGCGGCGCGGTCGGCAACCTCATCGATCGCATGTACTACGGAGTCGTGACCGACTTCGTCCTGTGGCACACGCCGGCGCACGAGCCGAAGTCGGCCTACCGCTACGTCAACGAGTGGCCGGTCTTCAACGTCGCCGATGTCGCCCTGGTGATCGGGGTCGGGATCATGTTGTTCGTGTCCGGCGACGACAAGGGCAAGAAGAAGAAGCCCGCGCCCGCGGCCTGACGATCAGGTACGATCGGTCGGTGCCACGCTGCCCGATCGCGATCCTGTGCTGCGCCGGAGCGCTCGGCGGCTGCATCGCCGAGGAAGACCACGGCCCGTTCCGGCCCGGCGGCGGCGGCGGCACCGGCGGCGGCTCGAACCAGGGTGGGGATGCCCGGCTCGCCGATGCGGCGGGGACCGATGGCGGTGGCGGCGTGTCGGGGCTGGTCTGCGTGGTGACCGACCTGCGCGCGCCCGACGCGTGTCCGGCGGTGGCGTCGCGAGCCGGGGTGACGATCGCGGTCACCGGCACGACCACGACCACGACCTCGGACACCGACGGCCGCTTCGCGGTGGCGTTGAGCGGCGGGATCGCCGTGCTCGGCGTGGCCGCCGGTTCGGCGACGCTGGAGCGCTCGCGGGTGCCGGTGGCGGCCACCACGGCGCTGGTGCACACCCCGGTGGTGACCCGACCGGCGTGGGCGGCGGTGCTCGGCGCGCTCGGCGTGTCGGTGCCCGATGGCGGTGGGGTGATCGCGCTGTACGTGGATGACACCGCGGGCCCGGCCGCCGGGGTCACGTTCGCGGCGGTCGCCGGCTCGTCGATCGCGCCGTTCTACGACGATGGCGGGGCGCTGGCGTGGACCCAGCTCGGTGGCACCGGCGTGGCCGGGGTGGCGTTGTTCGTCGATGTGCCGGTGGGCAACGTCACGCTCGACGGCGCGGCGGCCGATCAGCGGGTGGCGCGCCTGACCGGCGTCCCGGTGGTCGCCGACGAGATCACGTTCGTGCGCGTGCGCCTGGCCGCGCCGCCCTGAGGCCAGGGATCGGTCGCCCCGTGGGGGTGATGGCGCTCGGGGATCGGACGGTGCACGATCTGGCGACCGTGACCCAGCGACGGTTCCCGGAGGGGTCGCAGCGCATCAAGGTCCTCGTCATCGACGACGAGGAGCTCATGACGGCGATGGTCGAGCGCATGTTGCGCAAGCACGCCGACGTCACCACCGCCGGCTCGGCGGAGGAGGCGCTCACCAAGCTCGAGGACGGCGGCTTCGACGTCATCCTGTGCGATCTGTCGATGCCGGGGATGGACGGCATGGACATGCATCGCCACCTGTGCGCCGAGTCGGCCGCGTCGGCCGCGCTCGCCGACCGCATGATCTTCATCACCGGCGGCGCCACCACCGACAAGGCGGCTCGGTTCCTGGACGCGATGGCCGATCGCGAGGTCAGCAAGCCGTTCGATCGGGCGCGCATCCTGGCCGCGCTGGAACGCTTCCGCCGCGACCGCTGACCGGATCAGAGCCCGGCCAAGGCGGCGCGCCAGCCGGCGGCCTTGTCCTCGGTCTCGGCCAGCTCGGCCGCCGGCTCGGAGTCGGCGACGATGCCGCCACCGACGTGCAGGCGCAGCTCGCCGCCGGCGATGGTGACGACCCGGATCGCGATCGCCAGCGCGAACGCGCCGCCCTCGCCCATCCAGCCGATCGCGCCGCAGTAGGGGCCGCGCCGCGCCGGCTCCAGCTCGTCGATGATCTGCATGGCGCGGATCTTGGGCGCCCCGGTGATCGAGCCGCCGGGAAACGTGGCCCGCAGCAGCTCGGCCCAGCCGACGTCGGCACGCAGCTGACAGCTCACCGTCGAGACCTTGTGATAGAGCCCGGGCAGCTCGACGACATAGCCGAGCTCGTCGACCAACACCGAGCCGATCACGGCGACCCGACCGAGGTCGTTGCGCTCGAGATCGACGATCATCAGGTGCTCGGCGTCATCCTTGGGGTGGACGGCGAGATCGGCGGCCAGCGCGCGGTCGCGCACCGGATCGCCGGTGCGGCGGCGGGTGCCCTTGATCGGGCGGGTGTCGAGGCGATGGCCGGCGGTGGCGCGGGCCAGGAAGCGCTCGGGCGAGCCCGACACCACGCGGACGCCATCGGCCTCGACCAGGCCGCCGTAGGGCGCCGGCGCGATCGCGCTCAGGGCGGCGTGCAGCGCGAGCGCGTCGCCGTCGGTGTGCAGCGGCGCGGTCAGCCGGCGGGCCAGGTTGACCTGATAGACGTCGCCGGCGGCGATGTAGTCGCGGACCCGCTCGACGCGAGCGCAGTGGGCGGCGCCGTCGTCGTCGGCGATCAGCGCGCCGAGATGCGGCGGTGGCCCGGGCGCCGCCGGGCCGGGCGCCAGCGCGGCGGCCAGTCGCTCCGCCCCGCCACCATCGTGGGCCACGATCTCGCCGGCGCTGGCACCGGCGGGCCAGCGAACCACCGCGTCGTAGGCGCCGAGCCAGGCGTCGGGCGTGTCGTCGCCGCGCGCCGGCCCCGGCGACAGCCGCTCGATCGCGCGCCCCAGGTCGTAGGACAGGAACCCCATCACCCGCGGCCGTGGATCGCCCGGGGCGCGGGCGAGGCCGCCGCCGTCGAGCCCGGCGCCGTGGGCGCGCGCGAAGGCGTCGATCGCGGCCAGCGGATCGCGCGCCCCGGCGTGGATCACGGCACCGCCGGCACCGCGCTCGATCACCTCGGCGCCGCGCACCTCGAGCGTGGCCACCGGCTCGGCGGCAAGGAACGACCACGCGCCGCAGCCGTCGTCGTCGCGACCGCTGTCGAGCAGCACCCGGCCGCGGCGTCCGGCGAGCCGGGCCGCGGCGGCCACCGGCGACATCCGGACCATCCCGCCCATCAGGATCCGGGCGGGACCGGTCGCACCGGCGCCTGTTCTTCCTGCACCAGCACCACACCCTCGCCCGTACACTCGACGAACAGCTCCGACGTCGGTCCGCTGTCGACCGGGGTCACGGCGCGCGGCACGACCCGACCGATCCAGCCCGCCAGCGCGGTGGCATCGACGTACAGCGTGCGGTCCTGCGCCAGCTTGACCGACAGCAACGGCCGTTCGGTGCGGAACGCGATCGCGCCGTGGCCGCGGAACTGGACGATCGGCACCCGGTTGCTCGAGCCGGGGACGTGGCCGTTCTCCCAGCGCAGCGCCGGCTCGAACGCGAACACCAGATCCTCGCGCAGGTAGAAGATGTCGTCGTCGAGCGACACCGCGGTGAACTGGCCACCCAGCGGCGCGGCGATCAGGTGGCCCTTGCCGGTGACCACGAACATCGGGCGACCGTCGGTGTCGAACGGCTCGGTCCGGTTCTGGCCCCGCGAACGGCGCATCGCCGGCTCGTAGGCCAGCTTGCCGCCGGTGACGTCGACGCCCTCGGTGCGGGTGAACATCTTGTCCGTGACCCGGACGATGAGGACCCCGCCGGCGCTGATCTCGAACGGGTGATCGCCGTCCTCGGGCCGGACCAGGCGCGAGGTCGCGTACTCCGACAGCGGCTGCGGCGGCCGGCTGCCGGCTGCGACCCGCAGACCGGTGGCGCCATCGGCGGCCGGCACCGCCTTGGCCACGGCGCGCGAGATCGCGCCTCGCGCCGGCCGCTCGACGGCGCCGCTGATGATCAGCTCCTTGCTCTCGTCGTGGCCGCTCTCCTCGGAGAGCGCGGCGTTGATGAAGCGCTGCGACTCGCTGGCCTCGTCCTCGGCTTCGAGGTCGGGCGCGGCGGCCGATGCCGGCTCGGGCTCGGATGCGGGCTCGGGCTCGGGCTCGGGCTCGGGCTCGGGCTCGGGCTCGGATGCGGTTGCGGGCGCGGCTGCGGCTGCGGGCGCGGGCTCGGGCTCGGGCTCGGGCTCGGGCTCGGGCTCGGGCTCGGGCTCGGGCTCGGGCTCGGGCTCGGATGCGGTTGCGGGCGCGGCTGCGGCTGCGGGCGCGGCTGCGGGCACCGGTGCGGGCGGCGGCGCCGCGGCCGGACGGCGAACATTGCGCTCGATCTCGGCCCGCACGTCGGGGCCCAGGTTCTCGGCGATCTCGCGCGCCAGATCGGCCTGCCCGGCGCGCAGGAACGCCTCGTACGCGGCGACGAAGTTGCCGCCCCGCGCGTAGGCCAGCCCGAGATAGTTCACGGCGCGGTTCTGGCTCGGATCGAGATCGCGACTCTTCTCCAGAGCCACCACCGCGAGATCGGCCTCACCGAGCTTCAGGTACACGAGGCCGAGGTTGAGCTGGTACGAACCCTCGAGCGGCGCGGCGTGGATCAGCCGCTCGTAGACCGGCCGGGCCTGGTCGAACTTGCCGCCGCGAAAGTAGGCCAGGCCGAGCAGCGCCAGCGCCTTGGCGCTGTCGGGCTCGAGCTCGAGCGCCGCCTCGAGCTCCTGCTGCGCCTGCGGGAGGCGGCTCTGGCGCAGCAGCTCGCCACCGGCGATCAGATGCTGGTCGAAGCGGTCGGCGGCGCCCAGCGGGCTGGTGGCGGTCACCGCTGCATTATTACGCCGCCCCTGGCAGGTTGTCGCGCGCCGGGGCGGCCTGGACGGTGGCAGACCTTCAACGGGCGGGTGATGGATCTGGCGGTCGGACGTCGGCTGGCACGATCTGGAACCGCCGCGGATCCGCCGGGTTGCCGGGCACCGCGAGCTGGCCCGCCGGTTGCTTTGTCGGAAGCCACAATGTCGATTCGACTGCTCGCCCCCGCCCTCATCGCCGCCACCACCGCCACCGCCGCGGCCCAGCCGGCGGCCACCCCGCCCTCGTCGCCGCCCCAGACCCATGCGTGGAACGAGGTGAACCACATCAACGGTACTCCGGTGAAGGTCGGCGAGACCAACGAGTACGAGGTGTCGTTCCGCAAGACCAACATCTCGTCGAACCCGATCGGCTGGATGGCAGGGTTCTTCGGCGCCTCGGTCAGCCACGCCGTCAGCGACCACATCGCGGTCCGCGCCGACCTCAACTACGTCGACATGGTCGATGACAGCAGCGTCAAGTTCTGGGAGGCCGGCGTCGGCGTCCCGCTCTACCTCAAGCGCACCTACTCGGGGCCGTTCGTCGAACCCGGGATCATCGTCCGTGGATCGCAGGAGCACGACTACTCCACCACCTACGACAGCAACGGCAACTACGTCGGCGGCGAGGCGATGGTCACCGAGGTCATCGCGGGACCGCAGATGCTGTTCGGCTGGCACCTGACCTGGGACAGCGGCTTCAACGTCGCGGCCGCGGCCGGGATCGGTCGCAACCTGAACGCTCAGGACTCCGATCCGGGGTCCTACGAGTCGGACGAGGAGGTGTTCTTCAACGGCTACTTCCGCGTCGGCTACGCGTTCTGACCTCGACCGCGTCGTGGGTCGAGACCCGGAGGTCTCCGGCCCGGTCGATGGTGACGGTGACCGCGCCGGCCAGGTCGGTGCGCAGCACCTCGGCCCCGGCGGCCTGCCAGCGCGCCACGACCTGCGGCGCCGGGAAGCCGAACCGGTTGCCGCGCCCCAGCGAGATCACCGCCCACGCCGGGCGAGTCGCCGCCACCAGCGCCGGGCTCGACGAGGTCGGGCTGCCGTGGTGGGCGACCTTGACGACGTCGCATCGCTGCGACCCGGCGCCAGCGGCGACCACCAGCGCCTCGCCTTCCTGCTCGAGATCGCCGGTGAACAGCACGCAGCGGCCGCCGCGTTCGACCGTGATCACCAGCGAGTTGTCGTTGACCGTGCGCACCGGATCGGAGGTGGCGAGCGGCCGCGGACCGTCGCCAGGGTCGTAGATCGGCGCCAGCACGCGGATGGTGACATCGCCGTGGGCGTGGCTGCCGAGCGCGGGGTGGACGTGCGCGGTGCCGGCGGCCGCCAGCCAGGCCGCGACCGGCGCGAAGCCAGCGCCCCGGCGGTCGCCGCCGACGTCGCCGGCGTCGCCGCCGCCACGGTCGTCGGGCTCGACCGCGCTCCACAGCGCGCCGATCGGGATGCGGGGCGCGAGCGCGAGCAGGCCGAGGTAGTGATCGGGATGCGGGTGGCTGATCACCACGACGTCGATGCGCTCGATGCGGCGCGCCCGCAGGAAGCGCGCGACCTCCTCGCCGGGACGCGCCGCGGCGCGCAGATCATCGCCGACGCCGGGCGCTCCGCCGGCGTCGACCAGCCACACCGCGCCCCCCGGTAGCTCGAGCACGGCGGCGTCGCCCTGCCCGACGTCGAGGAACGTGATGCGCAGCAGGTCGTCGGTGGCGCGGTGACGAGCGCGGAGCGCCCACGAGCCGGTCAGCGCGACCGCCGCCACGGCGGCGAGCACGACCGCGCGCCGCCCCGGCAACCACGCGAGGCGGGCCGCGGCCCAGGCGGCGTACAGCGCCGCGCATGCCATCAGCTCGAGACCCGAGGGCGGCGGCACGGCCAGGCTGGGCGTGCGGGCGCCGATCGCGGCGACCAGCGCGGCGGTGAAGCCAGCGATGGTGACGGCGAGGTCGAGGACCGGGCCGCCGACGGCCGGGATGATCGCGGCCAGCGCCAGCCCGACCAGTCCGACCGGGATCGTGACCAGCTCGACCAGGGGCGTGGCCACCAGGTTGCCGACCACACCGCCGAACGAGACCTCGTGGAAGTGCCACGCCGTGATCGGCGCCGTCGCCAGCGTGACCGCGCCCGAGGTGGTCAGCGCGCGCCCGAGCGCGCTCACGGCGCGCCGCCACCGGGCCGGGTCGGCGGATCGATCGGTCCGGGCGGCCCGGGCCGCCACGATCAGCGTCGCCGCCGCCACGAACGAGAGCTGAAAGCCGGGATCGTGGAGGGCGAGCGGCGACAGCAGCAGCACCACCAGCGCCGCCAGCCCGAGCGCATCCACGGTCCGCGCCCGCCGCCCGCACAGCTCCCCGATCAGCACCACGGCGACCACCACCAGCGCGCGCACGGTCGCGATCTGCGCGCCGGTGACCAGCGTGTACCCGATCGCCAGCGGCAACGCGATCGCCGCCGCCGCCCGCCGCGGCGCCAGCTGCGCGCCCAGCCCCGCCGCCGCCCACAGCCAGCCGACCGCCACGAACGCGACCAGCGCCACCGCCGCCAGGTGCAGGCCGCTGACGCTCAGGGCGTGGAACACGCCGGCGGCGCGCCACGCCGCCTCGGTGTCATCGTCGAGCGCCGAGCGGTCGCCGAGCACCGCGGCGCGCACCAGCGCGTTGCCGACCTCATCCCCGCCCCGCGCCGCGACCTGCGCGCTGGCGTCACGCGCGATCACCGCCGGCCACCGCCACAGGCTGAGCCCCTGCCCGGCCGCGAGCACCTCGACGTCCTGGGCCCGGATCTCCCACGCGGCGCCGCGAGCACGCGCCATCGCGGCGCGGTCGACGGCGCCCGGGTTCCGAAACCCGCGCACCGCCATGACCCGGCCGCGGACCCGCACCCGATCGCCGGGCAACACGCGGGCGCGCTCGGCCACCACGCGCAGTCGGGCGTCGCCGGCTTCGACGTCGAAGCTCACGCCCCAGCGCGTCGTCGTGATCGGCCCGCACACCAGGCCGTCGATGGTGTCGAGGTGACGGTCGTCGACGGTCACCCCGACGGGCGCCGGCAGCGGCCCGCGCGCCCGGGCGCCGAGCGCGGCCGCCACCAGGGTCACCGTCGCGACCCACCGCACCACCACGGTGCGGCGCGCCGCCAGCCACGCCGCCAGCGCCAGCACCAGCCACGGCGCCGGTTCGCTCGCCCACGCCGTGGATCCGCCGAGCCAGATGCCGCTCGCCACGGCCACCGCGAGCGCCGGCAGTCGGACCGGCGGCCGAAGTCCTGTTGGTTCCATCACGCCTGGCGTATCGGCGTCGCCGCCCGCCGGTTGCGGGTCAATCCGGAAGAAACGTCATCACGGACAAGGCGGCGTCGGCGGACAGCGCAAGGAGCTGATGTTCGGCGCCGCCGACGCCTTCATCACGCTGCCCGGCGGCTTCGGCACGCTCGACGAGCTGTTCGAGGCGGTGACCGGCGCGTTGCTCGGCCATCACGCTCGTCCCTGCGTGCTCGTCGACTCGGCGGCTACTACCTCGCTGCGCGCGCTAAGGGCCCCGGGACGAGATCCGGCGAAGAACAAGTACGCCTGCTCGGTCAGTCCGTGGGACCAGCATCAAGAACGAAATACCGAACCACGGGCAACAACAGCCCGAGGACCACACGCCTGCCACGGTCGCGAACGCCCGCCGCCGTAGGTCAGGATCGGCGCGCGCGGGCGGGTCGGCGATGGACGCTCGCGTCGGCGATGTGCGCGTCGAGGCGATCCTCGATGGCCCTGGGGTGATCACCGGCGGCGCGGATCTGCGCCGTCGTGTGCTCCATGATCACGTTGGCGACGCGCCCGATCTCCGCCGACAATGAACGGGTGATCCGCACCTCGAGGCGGACCTCGAGAGCGGGGAGCTCGTCCCTGAGCTCCTTGACCTCCTCCTTGAGCTCCTTGAGCTCCTCTTTGAGCTCGTCCTTGAGCTCCCTGATCTCTTCCTTGAGCTCGATCTTGAGATCCTGGAGATCGCCGATGGTGGCCAGCGAGGTGCGGTCGGGGTTCATGGCGGGTCGGTCAGCAAGGATCGTGCCGCGCGCAAGCAACTGCAAGCACGTTGTGCATCGTCCGGATTCCGGACGATGGCGTCCGCGCCCGCCACCCGCATCAGAACCGGGGGGCCCCAGTGACGACAGCGTGAAGTGTTCCGGCGTGGTTTGCGGTGTCAACTACGGCCTGACCGCCCGCGCCGGCGCGCGTTGCCAGCAGCACACCGCGCGCACGAAGCACGTCAGCGCCGCTGACAAGCGCCGCCGGTCGCGGGCGAGCCACCAGGTGGGGCCGCCGCGATCGGGCTATCATGACGGTGTGAAGCCGTCCGACACCCACCCGGCCATGGCCGCCCGACAGCTCGAGCTGCTCCGCGCCGCGGGGCCGGCCCGCCGGGCCGGCATGGCCTTGCGCTTGTCGAGCTCGCTGAGCCACGCGTCGCGGCAGACCATCGCCCGTCTCCATCCCGAGCTCGACGACGAGGGCGTCCGCTTGCTGTGGGCCGAGCACCACTACGGCAAGGAGCTGACGGACCGCGTGCGCACGCACCTCGCGGCCCGCCGATGAACGACGATCTGTCGGCGGCGCTCGCGCCGGTCGCCGACGCCCTGGAAGCGCTCGGCGTCGACTACCGCGTCGGCGGCTCGGTCGCCAGCTCGGCGCTGGGCGTCGGCCGCTCCACCTTCGACATCGATCTCGTCGCGGATCTCCCGGCGCGTCAGGTCGAGGCGTTCGTCGACTACCTCGGCGACGCCTACTATGTCGACCGCGACATGATCGACGACGCCATCCGCCGGCGGTCCTCGTTCAACGTCATCCACCTCGCGACGATGATGAAGATCGACGTCTTCATCCTCAAGCACCGCGCCTTCGATCGCGAGGCCTTTACCCGCATGACCCGCTCCCCGCTGGACACCGACCACGGCCGCGTCTTCCCGCTCACCACCGCCGAGGACATCATCCTCCACAAGCTGGAGTGGTACCGGCTCGGCGACGGCGTCTCGGAGCGCCAGTGGGAAGACGTGCTCGGCGTGTTCCGGATCCAGGGCGAGTCGCTCGATCGCGCGTACCTCGAACGCTGGGCGCGCGAGCTCGGCGTCGACGACCTGCTCGAGCGCGCCAGGACCGAAGCGCAGCGCTGACTCACACTGCCGGAGTGAAGGTCTCGAGCAATCGTTCGGATTGGCGTGATGTCACTGGATCCTCGTGCATCAATTCGGAAAACGTCATCACGGACAGGGCGGCGTCGGCGGACAGACGCCGGCCTGGGTGCGGGGCGTGGTCTGGTCGCAGCCGGCGACGTCGGTGAACGTGTTGGTGGCCAGGAAGTCGGGCTGCAGGTCGGCGCGCCAGCCGCGATCGATGCCGTCGCGCGCGCTGGCGACGATCGCGGTGCTGGTGATGAACTGGGTCAGGGTCGGCCCGAAGATCCGGATCCCGGCGTCGTTCTGCCCGACCCGGCCCGGGTACGGGCACGAGTTGCTGCCGGTGCCCGGGCCGCCGGCGAACTCGACCCGCACGTGCTGCATCACGCTCTGCGGATCGACCTGGCCGCCGAAGCCGACGCCGAGCCAGTCGCCCGCCGCCGCGGCGACGCCCTGGTCCGACGTGAAGACGATCGGCTGCACCGCGGTGCCGATCGCGATCAGCGCGCCGTGGGCGGCGAGGGTTCCGCCGGCCGGTTCCACGTTCAGCGTCCCACCGGGTGGAAACTGGATCGTGACCCCGGGCTCGATCGTCAGCACCGCGACCGTGCCGTTGACCTGCGAGTTGACGTCCATCCGGCCGCCGTCGGTCCCGCTGCCGACGTGATACGGGACCCCGCGAACGCGCATGGTCTGGGCGTCGAGCACCGGGCCTCCGGTGCCGGCGATCGCGATCGCGTCGCGGCCGTTGCCGGTGTAGACGCCGGTCGGGATCGACCCGATCACGCGCGCGTACACGTGGACCGGAAAGCTGGCCGAGCCATGGACGCGCAGGTCGCGAGAGGCCGCATCGAACCCGCGGTCGCCGGGGATGTAGACACCCTGACTCTGCGAGTCCGCGATCTCGACGTCGTCGACGTGGAACGTGCCGGTCGCCGCGGTGCCCTGGATGTACAGCACGCCGGTGAAGGCCGGCACGGTGGCGAGCGGCGCGCCGCCACCGCGCACGATCGTGTGCGTCAACGACAGGTCGCCACCCAGGGTGCGGATCGACGCCCACGCCATGCCCGGAACCACGGCCTCGATGGTGACCGGCCGTCCGGTGGCGCCCGTGGCGATCAACCCGCCGCCGGGCTGGATGGTGATCGTCTTGCCGACCGCGATCCGGACCACCGCGCACGCCTCGATCGTCACCGCGGCGTAGACGCTGGTGTCGAACGGCAGCACGTGAGGGCTACCAGCTTCGGTCCACGTCTCGGCCGCGTTGACGCTGCCGCCGTGCATCGTGCCGGCGCCGATCGGTGCCACACACGCCGGCACCGCGTCGATCGCGGCATCGACCGCCGGCGGGCCGTCGGGGAACTGGCTGGCGTCCTCGGTGCAGGCGACGAGCCCGGCAAACACGGCAAGCCCGCAAAGGGCGAGCACGGCGGAGCGGATGTTGTTCGAGCACACGGCGGCCTCCTGGCGTCAGGAGGAGGCAGGCTGGGCGCACGTCCTACCAACGACCCGAGGCCGCGAGCGTAGCATCGGCCTCGCCTCACCGCGGGCGCCTGGTCCCCGTCGCGCCGCAGCACGTCACCACCTTGCGCGCCAGCTCGGTCGCGTGCTTGCTCCACTCCGCGTTCTGCGGGTCCTCGGCCTGCAGGCGCTGCGCGATGGCGAGCCCGGCCTGATACGCGGTGAGCGCCCCCGCCGGGTCGCCGTGCGCCGCGAGCGCGTCGCCGACCTTCGCGTGGCCGACCGAGAGGGCCGCCTGCCGGTCGGTGTTGGTCGGGTCCTTCGCCGCCAGGGTCTCGGCGATGGCCATGAACGCCCGGTACGCCGTGAGCGCACCCGCCGCGTCGCCGGGCGCGAGGAGCGCGTCGCCGACCTTCTCGTGACTGACCGCGAGACTCGATTGCCAGTCGGCGTTGGTCGGGTCCTTCGCCGTCAGGGCATCGAAGATGGTCCGTCCGGCCCGGTACTCGACGAGCGCGCCCGCCGGGTCTCGCTGCGCGAGGCGTGCGTCGCCAACCCGCTCGTGGCAGGTCGCCAGGACCGCCTGCCAGTGCGCGTTGGTCGCGTCCTTCGCCGTCAGCGTCTCGGCGATGGCCAGCGCGGTGCGGTACTCGGTGAGCGCTCGCGCCGCGTCGCCCTGGGCCAGGAGGACGTCGCCGACCTTGGCGTGGCCATCGGAGAGGTCGTTCTGCAGGCGGGCGTTGGTCGGGTCCTTGGCCGCCAGCGCATCGACGATGGCCAGCGCCCTCCGGTACGCCGCGAGCGCGCCCGTCGTGTCGCCCTGGGCGCGGAGCACGTTGCCGACCCGCTCGTGGCTGACCGCGAGGACCCATTGTCGATCGGCGCTGGTCGGATCCTTCGCCGCCAGCGTGTCGTCGATGGCCAGCGCCGCCCGGTACTCGGCGAGCGCGCCCGCGGTGTCACCCTGGGCGCGGAGCAAGGTGCCGATCTGGTCGTGGCCGACCGAGAGATCGTGCTGGCGGTCGGCGTTGGTCGGATCCTTCGCCGCCAGCGTGGCGTCGATGGCCAGCGCCGCTCGGTACGCGGCGAGCGCGCCCGCCGTGTCCCCCTGCACGCGGAGCACGGTGCCGACCTTGTCGTGACCGACCGAGAGGTCGCGCTGCCGGTCGGCGCTGGTCGGGTCGCTCGCCGCCAGCGTCTCGCGGATGACCAGCGACGCCCGGTACTCCGCGAGCGCGCCCGCCGCGTCGCCCTGGGCGCGGAGCGCGTCGCCAACCCTGGCGCGCCCGACCGCGAGGTGCCGCTGCCGCTCGGCGCTGGCCGGATCGTTCGCCGCCAGCGTCTCGCTGATGGCCAGCGCCGCCCGGTACTCCGCGAGTGCTCCCGCGGTATCGCCCCGCGCGCGGAGCACGGTGCCGACCTTCTCGCGGCCAACCGCGAGGTCGCGCTGCCGGTCGGCGCTGGTCGGGTCCTTCGCCGCCAGCGCCACGCGGATCGCCAGCGACGCCCGGTACTGCCGGAGCGCGTCCTCGGCGTGGCCCTGCGGCGACAGCACGTCCCCGAGGTTGCCGAGCGCGAGCGCGCGCTGGTCCAGCTCCGCATCGGAGAGGTTCGCTCCCCGCCGGTCGTAGTAGGCGACCGCCTGCTTCGCCACGTCTTCGAGGAGGTCGAGCTTGCCGAGCGGCCGCAGCTTGTCGCGCAGGTCGCCGAGCATGAAGCCGAGCAGGTTCTCGGCCTCGCGGCGGCTGTCGTCCGCCAGACCACGCTGGGCCTCGGCCCGGGCGCGCTGCGCCTCGGCGCGGCCCTCGGCGCGGATGATGCGTCGCAGCGCGATCGCGCCGAAGACGACCACCACCGCCGCCGCGACGGCGGCGACGCTCACGGCGGCGCGGTGGCGACGCAGCCAGCGCCGCAGGAGTTGCGACAGCGAGTAGCGGTGGGCGCCGACCAGCTGGCCGGTGTGGTAGCGACGCAGGTCCTCGGCGAGCTCGCGCGCCGTGGGGTATCGCGCCGCCGGGTCGCGCGCCATCGCCCGATCGACGATCGCGAGCAGGTCCGGCGGCACGCCCGGCTGCCGTTCCGCGAGCGTGACCGGCGGCCCGCGCTTCACGGCGGCCAGGATCTCGACGCTGCTCACCCCGCTGTACGGCGGCTTCCCCGACAGCACGTGATCGAGGATCGCGCCGATCGCGTAGACGTCGGCGCGCTCGTCGACCGGCCGGCCCGCGGCCTGCTCGGGCGGCATGTACGAGGGCGTCCCCAGGACGTCGCCGTCGGCGGTCTCACCGGCGTCGCCGCCGCTGCGGAACGGCCCGCCGCTCACCTCGGCGGCCCCACTCGGCTCGGCGAGGTCCTTGGCCAGCCCCCAGTCGATCACCACGGTCTCACCGAAGCCGCCGACCAGGACGTTCTTCGGCTTGAGGTCGCGGTGGATCACGCGCTCGCCGTGTGCGTAGGCCATCGCGTCGGCGACCGCGAGCACGTTGGGCAAGAGCGCGAGGCGCTGCTCGAACGACGTCGCCGCCGCGATGACCTCGTCGAGCGAGCGGCCGCTGACCAGCTGCATGGCGTAGAACGGCTCGCCGGTCGGCCACAGCCCGGCCTCATGGACGTTCACGATCGACGGGTGCTGGAGCCGCGCCGTGATGCGGGCCTCGCGCTCGAAGCGGCGGACGTCGCCGCCGGCCCGGACCAGGATCTCCTTCACCGCGACGGCGCGGCCCAGCCGGCGATCGCGCGCCACGCGGATGCGTCCCATGCCGCCGCGGGCGATCTCCTGGTCGAGGACGTAGTGCTCGGAGCTGATGGTCACCAGCTCGGCGTAATCAGGAAGTGGCGCCTCGCGTGCGTCGCGACGCTCGCCGGCCGCGAGTGGCGGCG
The DNA here is from genome assembly GCA_947483555.1 of Myxococcales bacterium. Lineage (GTDB taxonomy): Bacteria > Myxococcota_A > Polyangia > Haliangiales > Haliangiaceae > UBA2376. Next base: position 9,098 of record CANKMW010000100.1, on the reverse strand, counting down.
TTCCGGGGGCTGCGATGGTGTCGTCGGACGCTGGCGTCGCCGTCCGCGTGGTTGCCCGGCGCGCCGCCAGCTCGTCCTCGATGCGCTTGTCGTTCGTCATCACCAGCTCCCCGTCATGGCCGGCGGCGCAGGGTCCACCAGGCGATGGCACCGAACACCAGCGCCTGGCCGACCAAGGTCGCCCACGCCAGCAGCAAGACCGCCTGGGTGTGCGCGTACTGCGGCTCGGCGGCGAAGCGGAAGACGCCGCCGAGGCGGTTGGTGTCGGTGGTCGCGCTCAGCGCGTCGACCGCGGCCCGGCTCGGCACCAGCCACGACGCCGTCGCGGTGGCGCCGTGCAGGGTGAACATGACGCCGCCGAACAGCACCTGCGGCACCAGAACGATCGGGATCAAGCTGGTCGCCTTGTCCGGCGTCGACGCCACCGCCGACACGCACAGCCCGAGCCCGAGCCCGGCGAGCCCGGCGAGCGCGATGGTCACGTAGAGCTCGAGCGCGGCCGGGACCACGATCCCGTCGGCCGGCAGGTCGACGCGCACGGCGACCACGCCGAGCAGCACCGCGCTCTGCACCAGCACCAGCGCGAACAGGACCACGGCCTTCGACGCCAGGTACGGACCGGCACGCACGCCGGCCAGGCGCTCGCGACGCAGGATCGCGGCCTCCTTGCAGATCTCGCGCGCCGAGTTGATGACCCCGAACCACACGCCGGTGGTGGCCAGCATGAAGATCAACTTCTTGGCCTCGATGCGATCGGCGGTGAACGCATCGCCCCGCGATACCAGCACCAGGAGCACGCCGATCAGCGGCGCCTGGAGCAACAGCAGCGCCAGGTTGCGGCGATCGGCCAGGATCAGCTCCGCATAGCGGCGACTCAGGATGGCGAGCTGACGCCAGCGCGACAGCGCGTAGCTGCGGGCGCGGCGTTCCTTCTCGGCCCGCTGGGCGACCGACGGCCGCGCCGGCGCCCGCGCCGGTCGCGCGACGACGTAGCTCTGGTGTTGTAGCGACGCCCGGTAGCGCTCCTGCCACACCGCCGCCTCGGCGGCCGGCCCAACGATGGCTTCGGGGCCCGGCTCCGGGCTGACGCGCGCGCGCGTCGGCCGGTGGGGCGACACCGCGGAATCGGCCGCGGCATCGGTGGTGGCATAGATGTCGGCGAACTCGTCGACCGCGAAGAACGCCAGCGCCTGCGACGGCGGCCCGAAGTAGACCAGCTTGCCGGCGACCAGGAACGCGATGTGGTCGCAGACCCGGATGTTGGCGGTGGCGTGGGTGATCAGCACGACGGTCCGGCCGCCGTCGGCGAGCCGGCGCAGCGTGTGCATCAGCTTGCGCTCGAGGCCGGGGTCGAGGCCCGAGGTCGGCTCGTCGAGAAACAGCAGCAGCGGATCGGCCAGCAGCTCGCACGCGATCGACACCCGCTTGCGCTGTCCGCCCGACAGCTCGTCGACCCGCTTGTCGCGGTGCGCGGTCATCTCGACCGCCTCGAGCACGTGGGCCACGCGGGCCTCGAGCTCGGCGGGCGCGGTGTCGGCCGGCAGCCGCAGGCGGGCGGCGTGATGGAGCGCGCGTGCCACCGGCAACGCGCGGTGCAAGATGTCGTCCTGCGGCACGTAGCCGACGATCGAGCGGTAGGCGTCGTAGCCGGCGTAGAGATCGTCGCCGTTGATGGCGACCTGGCCGCTGGTCGCGCGCTGGAAGCCGCACATCGCCATCATCAGGGTCGACTTGCCCGAACCGCTGGCCCCCACGATGGCGACGAACTCGCACGGCTCGATCGACAGCGTGGTGGCGTCGAGCAGGACCCGACCGCTGGCGACCACGCGGCGCAGATCGCGGACGTCGAGGCGGATGCAGCCGTGCTGGTCGAGCGAGTCGAGGCTGTCGCCGTCGTAGGTCAGCCGGAAGGTGCCGATCTGCACCTGGTCGCCGGCCGCGAGCACCCGACCGCCGCGCACCGACTGACCGTTGACCCAGGTGCCGTGCCGCGAGCCGCAGTCGCGCAGCACGTGATGTCCAGCTTCCCAGGCCAGCTCGGCGTGACGGCGCGACACCAGCGGCTGATCGAGCACGATATCGGCGCCGGCGCGGCCGATGGTCAGCAACGCCTGGCCGGGCGGGGTCGCGAAGTGGTGCAGCTTCGCGATCGGGGGCACCTGCGGGTTGCGGTACACCAGCGTCGCCAGGCTGGCGGTCGCCGGATCCGAGAGCCGCACCAGGTCGCCGTCGTGCAGCACGGCGTCGGTGACCGCGACGCCGCCCAGCAACACCGGCGCGCCATCGACCGCGACCACGTGGTGGGCGCCGGCGACCAGCACCAGCCGGGCGTGCACCGGTGCCACCCAGGTCGGCGTCAGGACCACGTCGCAATCGGGCGCGCGGCCGATCGTCACCGTGTCGCCGCGCAGCAGGGCGGTCCACGGCGTCGCGCCGTGCTGCACCTCCAGGCGGGCCGGTTGCGCCAGGGGCCCCGGTGGATCGATCGTCTCGGCCGGCACGGGGCGTCGAGGCTATCACCGGCGGCGGGCGGCGACAGCCGCCACACCGATCTCGGCATAGAATGCCGGCTCGATGAGACGCCGAAGAACCATCGCGATCGTCGGGCTGCTGGTCGTGCTGGGTCATCGCACCTACGCGAACCCGATGCTCAGGTGATCGAAGCCGCGCGCCTCGAACCGCTGCGCGACGGGCTTGGAGAACGGCCGCCCGCAGTTGACGACCTCGATGCTCTGCAGGCTCTTCGACGCCAGCAGCGCCTCGATGGCGCGGACCTTCTTGCAGCTGTGCAGCTTCAGCTCGGTGAGCGCGGGCATCGCCGCGAGGACCTCGCAGTCGACCTCGTTGCGGGCCCAGAGCAACGATAGCCCCTGGAGGGCGCACAGCCGGGCGATGTGGCCGAACGCGAACTTCGGCCCGGTGCTGCTGATGAACGCATACGCCACGGACTCGGGGAGGTGACCGAACACGTCGCTGTCACCGAGGAGGTAGAGTTCGACGTGCCGTAGCTTCGAGAACGACCCCACGAGCGCGAGGAGCGCGGGCCTCTTGCCGACGTCGCAGCCGAGGAACTCGAGCGACGGCGCGCGGTCAGCGGTCAGGCCGAGGTCGGCCCAGGGCACCACCCGCCTCGTCTCGCTGCCGACCACCCGGAGCCCGAGGAGCCCAGGGGTCACCTCGTCGGGCCATGCGAACTTCCGGGGGTCGTAGGCCGCGGTCGTCTCCAGCGCGTAGTCGAGCTGCAGCGTGGTGATGCGCTGCAAGACCGCCGCGCCCTTCAGCCCGGGCAGAAACGGATACGGCACCGCGAGGAAACGGAGCGACGCCATCGCGTCGATGTACGCGGGCAGCTTCGCGCCCTTGGCCTGCGCCGCGGTGGGTCTGAGGTGAAGCGCGCGCACGGACTCGGCAGGAACCGTCAGCGCCTTGCCCCACGCCGTGCGCGTCGCGCCCTCGTCATCGGACTTCTCGGCGTTGCCAACGACATGAATGCCGGGCCCGGCGGGGTCGACGTACCTGTTCCTGCTGCGCAGCTGCGTCTGTGGGGCGTTCATCGCATCACCTATTTGCACCGCCTGTTCGCGGTCCGCAACCTGGGCTGACCTCCACCGCCGTCGCACCGATCTCGGCATAGAATGCCGGCTCGATGAGACGTCGAAGAACCATCGCGATCGTCGGGCTGCTGGTCGCGCTGATCGCCGGCGGGCTGGTCTGGTGGAAGCTGCGTCCGGATCCGCGACCGGCGGCGCCGGCGACCACGGCGGCCGACGATCCGTGGGCGAGTGAGGACTCGACGTCGCTGATCGCGAAGAAGCGCGCGGCGCGCGGGGACGCCGCGGTCGACACCCGGCTGGCGTCGCTGGCCGGTCACGTCCGCCGCGCGTCCGACGGGGCCGGCGTGGCCGGCGCGGTGGTGACGGTCAACCCGCGCCAGTTCGGCGGTTCGATCTTCCCGTCCGGCAGCGAGGACGACGCGATCGTCGCGATCACCGACGCCGCCGGAGCCTGGGCCGCGCCCGCGGTGCGACCGGGCGCCCACGTGGTGAGCGCGGCGGCCATGGACCTGTTGCCGGCCAGCGTCGAGGTCGAGGTCGACGCCGGCGTGGCGAAGACCGGGATCGAGCTGTCGCTCGAGGCCGGTGGTGCGACGGTGAGTGGGACGGTCAGCGACATCGGCGGCGGGCCGATCGCCGACGCCCGGGTCACCGTGATCCCGGCCGGCATCGAGGCCCTGCACTCGGCGAAGGCGTACGTCGCGATCACCGGCGCCGACGGCGGCTACCGGCTGACGCTGCCCGACGCCAGCTGGCATGCGACCGCCGGCCACGCCGACTACACCGACGACGATGGTTCGTTCGTGGTCCGCGGCCGACCGGTGACGGTCGACTTCACGCTGACCCCAGGTGGCACGATCCGGGGCCAGGTGATCGCGCGCGACACCGGCAAGCCGGTGGCCGCGGCCCAGGTCACCGCCGCGGGAGGTCACGGCGGTCGCGGCGATGACTTCGGCGGTCGTGGCGGCGCCACCACCGATGCGGCCGGCAACTTCACGCTGCGCGGGGTCGGCTCGGGCGCGCTGACGCTGCGGGCCAGCGGGCGCGGCTACGCCTCGGCGGAGCCGACCGTGGTCGAGCTGGGCATCGGCGAGGAGGTGGCCGGCGTGACGGTGACGGTCGACCGCGCCTACACGGTCTCGGGCTTCGTGGTCCGCAAGGGCACCAGCGGGGAGGGCGTCGCCGGCGTCCGGGTCGGGGTGTTCTCGGTCGGCGAGGAGACCGCGGCCTTCGCGCTGCAACCGAGCGCGGCCGACGGCTACTTCGAGATCCTCGGTGTGCGACCGGCAAGCTACATGATCGCGGCGCTCGGCGAGGGCGTGATGCCCGAGATCGGCAAGCCGGTCGCGGTGGTCGACCACGACCTCACCGACGTGCTGGTGACGATGGACGCCGGCGCGACGCTGTCGGGGCGGGTGAACCCGGCGGCGGTCGCCCGGCTGTCGCTGGAGATCGACCCGTCGAAGATCGGCATCGGCAACATGTTCGACGTCGCCAAGGCGGCGATGGTCAACGGCACCAGCGACGCGACCGGCGGCTTCACGCTGCGCAGCGTGCCGCCCGGGACGTTCACGATCGTCGCCCACACCCGCGACGGGCGCAGCGGCAAGCTGACGGTGACGGTGGCCGCCGCGGATCAGACCGGCCTGCTGGTGCCGCTCGAAGCGCGCGGATCGGTCTCCGGTCGGGTCGTCGACGCCAGTGGAACCGCGGTCGCGGGCGTGACCGTCGAGGCCTCGGGGTCCTCGGGCGGCATGTCGTTCGGGACCATGGATCAGGGCCTGAACCAGAGCGTCACGGCGCCCGACGGTGGCTTCCGGGTCGCCGGGCTCGAGCCCGGCGCGATCTCGCTGTCGGTCAGCGACCAGCACGGCCCGCTGGCGTGGGCGGATCGCGACCAGCCGGCGCGCACCGTCACGATCACCGGCGCCGAGGAGGTTCGCGACGTGACGCTGACGATCGAGGCCCGCGATGGCGTGATCCGCGGAGTCGTGATCGGCCTCGATCGGCGGCCGGTCGCCGATGCGTGGGTGAGCGCGCGATCGATGGAGTCACCCTGGGCGGCGCGCATGGAGCAGATGCGCGCCGAGCGCGCCGCCCACGCGCCCGGCGCCGACGCCGACGCCGGGACCGCGACCACCACCGAGGTCAGCGTGACGATCGGTGACGGCGGCGACGACGACGAGGACGACCGCGGGCCAGGCCGGAGCTTCGGCGCCGGCAAGACCGTGCTCACCGGGGCCGACGGCCGCTTCACGGTCGACGGTCTGCGTCGCGGCGCGTACCACGTCACCGCCGAGGCGACCAAGGGCGGCGAGCGGGCGCAGAAGTCCGGGGTCAAGACCGGTGCCACCGTGACCCTGACGCTCGAGCCGCTCGGGGCACTGACCGTGGTCGTGACCGCCGGCGGTCGCCCGGTGCCGTCGTACGATCTGAGCTGTGACGGCCCGGCCGACAGCTACCGGCGCAAGGTCGCGGCGGTCGATGGCAGCACCGTGATCGAGCGACTGCCAGCGGGGACCTACCGCTGCGTCGCCAGCGCCGACGCCGGCTCGGCGCGTGGCACCATCCCGCTGGACGGCCGCGGCCGCCTCGAGCTCGCGCTGACCGGCTGGGCGTCGGTCACCGGCGTCGTCGTCGACGAGGCCGGGCAGCCCCGGGCCGGCCTCCGCGTCGTCGCGCACGGCGAGGGCGGCGACATGGGCGACGCGATGACCGAGATCATGACCGGCGGTGGGATCACGACCGACGCGACCGGTCGCTTCGAGGTCGGCCGGCTCGCGGCCGGCACGGGCCAGCTCATGATCTTCGACGCCGACGCCGGCTTCACGCCGCTGGTGACCCAGGAGCTGACGCTGGTCGCCGGCCAGCGCCTCGACGTCGGCACCCTGACCGCGAAGCCGGCGCCGGGCGAGTAGCTCCGGCTCGACGTGGTCACGCTGGTGGCGCGTTCCGGGGCCGGATCTGCACCTCGACCGGGGTGGCGCGCAGCGGGCCGAGCTCGGCGTGGATGCGCAGGGTCCACGGCGCGGCACGCACCGGCAGGTAGAAGCCGACGTCGATGGCGAACGGGGCGCCCTCGCGGCGACCGGCGTCGGGTTGCGGCGGCAAGGGCGAGGGCAGCGCGTGCGAGATGCTGAGGCCGTCGACGATCGCCAGCCGTTCATTGCGGATCCGGTCCAGGCTGGCGCGCAGCAGCTCCTCGCCGGTGGCGACCTCGACCAGGACGAGGAACGGCGTCGGCTGGGTCGCGAACGCCCAGTCCGACGGCGCCGCGTGCAGGATCGACGGCCGCGCCATGTAGCGGCCGCGCACGATCAGCCGCGGCGCCTGGCCGCGGAGCTGGCCGTCCGCGAGCGTCGCTGCGGACCCGGCCTGGTCGTGGGGCTCGGGCAGCGGCTCGAGCTCGATGCCTTCCCACAGCCAGTCGGCCGGTAGCGCGACCGGTGGGCGGCGCCGGTGGCGCCACCCGGCGGCGGCACCGATCGCGATCGCGATCACGAGCCCGGCGGCGGCGGCGATCGCGAGCTCCACCGGTCGACTCTACCGCCGCGGCTGGCACGCAGGTGCCGCACGGGCGAGCGCGAGGCGCGCAGCGGTCAATCCGGCATCGGCGGGCCGGGCAACTCGAACGACGGCTTGCCGGCGGCGTCGAACTCGACCGGCGGCGGATCGTCGGCGCCGTAGTCGTCCTCCTCGGACTCGAGCGGCTCCGCCTTCCACACCCGCTTCGGCTTGCCGCCGTCGACGCCCGTGAACGCCGAGCCGTCGTGATCGCGGACGTACAGGGTGCCGTCAGGGGCATACGCCGGCGCGGTGAAGTCCGCGACCTCGCGCACCGCGAGCTCGGGCAGATTCACCAGCCACAGGTTGCCGCTACCGATCGCGGCCTGCGTGCCGTCCGGGCGCCAGGCGGCGACCACGTCGGCCACGCCGCCGCCGAGCTTCGCGCGTCGGCCGTCGGTCGCGATCACGTAGTGGATCGTGTGGCACAGGTCGCCGCACGACTCGATCACGCTGAACAGCGCGAACGCCCCGTCGGGCGAGCGCAGGAGGTTGGCCTCGAGCAGCACCCGCGCGGCCGGGACGGTGACCGGCTGACCATCGACGACGACGTCGACGGTCGCGTCCTCGGAGCTGGACATGTCGGCCTCCTTCACCGCCGCGATCTCGGCGACCGTGCCGTCGGCGATCGAGGTCTTCGCGCCACCGGCGCCGGTGGCCTCGACGGTGCCGCCCCGGGTCTCGGCGAACACGACGCCGTGCTTGTCGTCGAGCTTCGCGGCCAGGAACGGGGCTCCGCCCGCCGGCCGGGCTGCGGTCGTCGCGGACCGCGTACAGCCGACGACGACGACGACGACGATCGAGATGACGATGGACCGGATCGGTGTGCTCACGACCGGTTGGTATCACGGACGTGGTCACCTTCGTTGGTTCGAGCCGCGGCCAGACGCCTGATCAGCCCGGTCTCAGCTCCGTCGCGCCGCCACCGCGGTCGCGGCGATGATCAACCCCGCGCCGGCCAGCGTCGTCCACGGCGGCACCTCGGCAAAGGCCAACGCGCCCAGCGCCACCGCGAACACGACCTGCAGGTAGCCGACCGCCATCGCGCGCGCGGCTGGCTCGCGGCTCAGCCCGTAGGTCAGGCACACCTGACCGATCTGCGTGGTCACGCCGATCCCGGCGAGCAGGAGCCACTCGCTCGCCGTCGGCGCCACCCACTGCGGCGCCGCCCACACCAGCGACGCCGGCAGCGCCACCAGCGGGAAGTAGAAGACGATGACCAGCGGGTGCTCGGTGACCGCGAGCCGGCGCACCGTGACGTACGCCGCCGCCGACGACACCGCGCCGACGACGGCGACCAGGAGACCAGCGCTGTCCATCCCGAGGCCGTGAGCCCCAGGGCGCGCGACCAGCAGCACGCCGGCCAGCCCCAGCGCCAGCGCGGCCGCGGTGCCGCGGCCGAGCGCTTCGCGCAGCACCAGCCAGGCCAGGATCGCGGTCCAGATCGGCGCGGTGTGATGCACCGTCGTCGCCTCGGCGAGCGGCAGCCGGCCCAGCGTCCAGTAGTAGCAGCCGAGCGCGACGAACCCGAGCGTGCCGCGCAGCAGCAGCGCGCCACGACGCGTGCCCCACAGCGGGCCCCCAACCCGCTGCACCATCAACCACGACAGCACCAGCGTGATCGCGGCCCGCGCGCACACGATCTCCGCGGTCGGCAACCCGGCCTCGGCGTGTTTGACCAGCGCGCTCATCGCCGAGAACGCGAGCGCCGCGGCGGCCATGAACGGCAGGCCGCTGCGGCGCGGTTCGGTCATCGGCGCAGCTTGGCACGCCCGCCGGGCTCGAGCGCGGCCTGTCTGTCGAGCCCGAGCCCGAGCCCGAGCCCGAGCCCGACGACAGCCCTCAGGATTGATCACAACGTGGCGCGCTGTGATCGCCGCCAACTGATCGCGATGCTTCAACAACCGGCCGTCCTGAGCGAGGCCGAGCTTCAGCGAGGCCGAGTCGAAGGACGCATTCCGCCGAAATGTGATCGAGTAG
>CANKMW010000099.1 GCA_947483555.1 Myxococcales bacterium | reverse complement strand
TGCTTAACCAGGGGCTCGACTGGTACAGCGCGATCCCAAACATGAAGCCGGAGCGCCTCGAGCTGCTGATGGCGACGTTCGATGCCGGCGTCCGCCGTCACGCGGTCTTCCGCGAAATCTTCGGCGTCATATGAGGGGATGCCTCAGCCCGTGCGGGGGTGAAACAGGAAGGCGGTTCGGTTCCCTGACGTAGCGATCGCAAATGCTCGCCCGTCCCTGACCACAAGGTCGACGAGTTCAGGTACGCCGTCCGCGACGACCTGGGATGTGGTCTGGAGTTCGTGTGACTGCGAGAGTGTCCAGACGCGCAGGCTTCCATCCGTGCTCGTGGATGCCACGGTGCCAGAGTCATCGGAGGCGATGGCGGTGATGCGCCCGTTGTGTCCCGCGAAAGTAGCAATCGTGACGCCGCGACTCTCGGCGTCAGCGACCAACGCAGCTACCTCGGAGGCTCGATACGTGCGGCCTTCGTAGGCGCGCAGCATCTCGAGCGTCTTCGCGGGATCCGAATCGAGCAAGAGGGTCGCCTGGGCCAGGGTCAGGTCGTCAGCGCGAAGGTCAGAGTCTCGACGGGCGACAAGAGCTGAGTTTCGTTCGTTTTGGACGAGTTTGTTGCGGCGCGCCAACTGGACAGAGGCAGTCGTCGTCACAATCAGAAGGACGAGTACCGCAATTGTTACGGTGATGGCGATGGTCCGGCGCCGTTGAAGCCAACGGAATGCGAGCTCAGGGCGGGTGTAGGAGTGCGCCAGAACATGCCGGCCCTGGACAAATGCGCGCAGGTCCTCCGCGAACGCGCGAGCCGACGAATGGCGGTCGCCGGGTATTTTCGCCCTCGCCTTCCGGATGATGCTCTGGAGCTCGGACGGGATGGCGGGGGCCGGCGTCAGGCGTGGGCTCGCAAGTTCCGAGACGATCGCGCCCAGGGCGTACACATCCGCCCGCTCATCGACGGGCTCGCCGCGGGCCTGCTCCGGGGACATGTACGCGGGTGTGCCGAGGATGCTGCCGGCGACGGTGAGGCCGTCGGGCGGGGCGGCGGTGCGGAAGGGGCCGTCCTCGATGGGATCGGGCAGGTCGTCCTGGGCGGAGATGTCCTTGGCGAGACCCCAGTCGATCACGACCGTCTCGCCGAAGTCGCCCACGATGACGTTGGAGGGCTTGAGATCGCGGTGGATGATCTTGCGATCGTGGGCGTAGGCGATCGCGTCGGCGACCGCGATGATGTTGGGGAGGAGGGCGAGGCGGTCCTCGAGGGTCTTGCAGTCCTCGATCAGGGCCTTGAGGGGGCGGCCGGCGACCAGCTTCATCGCGTAGAAGGGCGTGCCGTCGGGCCAGCGGCCGGCCTCGTGGATCGGGACGATGCCGGGGTGCTCGAGGCGGGCGGTGATCAGCGCCTCGCGGAAGAAGCGGAGCTCGGTGGTGGAGCCGCGCGTGAGGAGCTCCTTGAGGGCGACGTCGCGGCCGAGCTCCTTGTCGCGGGCGCGGAAGACGCGGCCCAGGCCACCGCGCCCGTGCTCGGCCACGATCTCGTAGCGATCGGGGTCGCGGTACTGGAGCGGCGCCGGGAGCCGGCGCTCGGCTTCTGGGCGGCCCGGCGCGCCGGCGACGGCGTCGTCACCTGACCCGGAGCGCGTGCGGGTGTGCGTTTCGTCGTTGTCGACGACGAGCGGAGCATCACCGGCCGTCACCTCTCGACCGTCACCGTCATGCACGACGGCGTGCACCATATGCGGCGTGAGTTGCGATGCAAGACCGAACTTGCCCTTTGGTGACTGCGGCAGGCGATGGCACCAGGACCGCACTAGCACTCCTCGTGCCGAGAGCTGGCTCCGCGAACGTCGCGAGTCGAGGTCGTTTGGTCCCGGCGGGAACCGTGATTCAGTGGTCCGGAAGGTGACCCACGATGTTCAACCGATCGACGTGCGTGAATTCGTTCGCGACGAGTCGGAACAAGGCACGTGTTCGGGTGGTGTTCCGCCTGTTCCGATCGGCAGCCGAAGGTTGTTCGTCCGGGAACGTCGACGTCGAGAACCCGAACCGAGACAGCGGGGCTGCTGCTGCAGCAGCTGGCGCGGCACGTCGAGGGCCGCGAGGTGCTCGACCGCGCCCGTGACGACGAGCTGTTCCGCCGCGAGGCGGCGCTCGCGCACGCCGGCGATCGTTGGGGCGACGTGCCGCGGATTACGCCGGGCTGGGGGCGCTGGGTCTACACCGCGCCGGTGGTCGCGCTCGCCGCCGGCGCGGCGTTCCTGGTGCTCGGACGGGCGCCGACGTACGCGCGCGGCGCCGCCCGCGCCGAGACCGCGGCCGGCGCCGCCGGCAACGTCGGCGCGCTCGACGTAACGCTCGGACAGTCGGTGGCCGCCGGCAACGTCAACGCCCGGCTGACGACGACGCCCAGCTCGCCGACGTGGCGCGGCTCGATCGCGGGTTTCAGGACCGGGTCCGCCAACGCTTGCTGTCACCGGCCGATGCCGCCGCCCTCCGAAATTCCCACCTTTCGTCATCAACGAGCGACCGCGCCACTACGCGAACACAGATCGCTTTCCGTCGCACCGCGAGGACCCCTGGGGCTCGATGGCCATCGGTGTTCCGGATCACGCCAGCCACGCTGTCGATGACCATCGCCGCGGTGACCATCGCACGCCACCGCGATGACGCACATCGATCAGTCCGCCTTGATGCGCATCATCCGGGGCGCCTCGCAACACCAAACGTGCGCTGTCGAGCACCCGCCGGCGACCATCACGTCGCTCGTCGGGAGCCATCCGAAACCCGGGAGCGCCCACCAGAGTATCGACAGAGAGCCTGAACGGTTTCCTGCCTTGCCACATCATGCCACCACCTACCATGCACATGATATTTCTCGGTTTTCGGCGCCACTGCACGTCAGTGCCCACTTGACAGTCGAGCTGAAAGGTCGCTAATTGGCGGCAATGCGAATCAAACTGTTTCTAGCCACGACGATATTGTTTGCAGTGCTGGCCAATCCCCGGCCAAGCGCAGCACGCCAGGGCCCAGGCGGCGGTGATGGGGCCACCTGTGAGGCCTGCCGATGCTCAAATATGTTCTGCACCAGCAGTCTGTGCGTTTCGAATAGTATGTTCGGCCTCAGCGAGTGCGACGAACTTATCTTCCCCAGCGGGCTGCGCTGCACAAGCGGCGGGGAGCCCTGCGGATTCTTTTTCCCGCCCCGACGGCAGGCCATCCTCTGACGCCGAGGTGATGGCGGGCTCGTCAACCCATGCGCAACCATTCCACATATTGGGTCGCACTCGCATTGTGGCTCGCATCCTGTCGGAGCCACAGTCCCCGCGTCGACGTCGACGTCCGAGGATTCAACGACCCCGGCTCGGTGCGGCTGCTCGTGGGCGACGGATGGCTGGACGCGAGTTCACCAGCGCTGTCCTCGGCGGCCGCTATCCTCCTGGCCGAAAGCGGCCGGCCACTCGGCGCCTTCATCGACACCAATGGTGACGGTCGACTTGACCCGGACCGCGAACCATCGACGCAATGTACTCGTGCCGGCGCCCAAACGACTTGCCGCTTTCGACGCATCGAGGTGCGAACGGTCCGCCAATGGCTGGTCAGCGGGCGCATCGACGAGGGTTCCGGCGAGGTCACGCTCACTGCCACGGCGCCAGCGCCGGAGGATGGCGACGTGACAGTCGCTCAGGCGAGCGTCAACATCCACGATCTCGCAAGTCCATCATCGCCAGTACGAGTCTGCTGGCAGGATCGGGCCACCTGCGCATCCGCGTCAGGCGTGGCCTCCGAAACGATGGCTACATTGAAGCTGTGTGGCCTGACCGGGGACCGGGCGCGTCTCCAGGTTGACGCGCTCGGGGATCGGCACGAGATCGTGGTGCCCGTCGCGTCCAAGAGTTCGGTTCGCATCGATGGCAGCCGACAGCGTCTCGGCATGTTCCAGATGCTCATCAACGTACCCGGCGGCGTGGACCAGGTGCATGCACTCGTTTCTGTCGCGGGCCGCGAGACGTGGGACTCGATAGGAGCTCGCAGCATCCTCATTCGAGGCGAGGAGGCCCACCTACTCATCCCCATGTCGGTGTTGACGAGGGGCGCGACCGTGAGCATTGATGTCTTGGACGCGACCGAGTCTGGCTGGGACGATATGCTCCTACAGCAGACAGCTGCGCACACGCGCGTGGAACTGTTGGTTGGCCTCGATGAGCAAATTGCGAAAGAGTGACGTCGCCGCGACGCTTGGTGGCCTCGCAGCGGGCTGGCTTGCCTGGGTCGGTCTGTCGAATAGCGTCGCGCAGTCCCCCTCCGCAGACGCCCCGGCGACCCCGGCACCCACGACGCGGTCATCCGAGCCGGCGTGGATGACCCGAGAGCGCCGACCGGAAGCTCCGCGCAACACGACGCGCATCCCGGCGGACCAAGGCGCGTTCCTTGAAACCACTCCGGGAGCAGCTGGCTATGACGCGTACCGAACGGCGCTCGTGCAGGACATGACGAGCCGCGAGGTCTTCGACAGTGAGCCCGTCGACCGCGAATGGGCACCTCGGATGACCGACGCATTGCGCACGGTCATCGCCGAAGGACTCGAGCGCGAGGGCGTGGGCTTCGAGATCTCCAGCATCGAGTGCCGCACTGCCAGCTGCCGCGTCGAACTCGCGATGCCCGAAGCTCAAGCGGCGATGGCTCGCACGGTGCTCAGCACGACCGCCGCCCCTGGTCGGATGTCATCGAAGCAGATGCGCGGCCCCGACGCTGACGGTCGCTCGACGATCGTCTCGCACGGAGTGTTCGATCCCGAGATTCGCGATCCCGCCGCGTACCGACGTTTCATCATCGACAACCAGCCCCGGTTCCAGGAGATTCTGGAGCTGCAACGCAAGCAGGAGAAACTGTGAGGCCGAGTGCGCGTCTGCCCGTCATCTTCGTGCTCGCAGCGGCGTGCGGGCTGATGCTGGGGCGCGTGATCAGCCCCGCACGCGGCGCCGACTCGCCGCGTCGCGCGAGCCCCAGGTCGTCCGGCGCAACTGGAGGTGAGGCTGACACCGAAGCGACACGGCAGCCCAAGACCGCGATGGCGCCGGCGCTATTGCCGTCGCCAGGGCGCGGCGCCCAGCCCCCGCGCCCAGTGCTGTCGACACCATTCGCCACGCCACCCGTGTTGCGCGATGTGTACCCGCGCGACGTGTTGATCGAACACACCTACGAAGCGGTGACCGGCCGGAATCACCTGCAGCGGATCGAACGAGACATCGTCATGGGGTTGCTGACCGTCAAGGACGACGTCAGCGTGGCCGATTGCTTCGTCGCTGCCGGCGAGCCTGTGCCGCACAACCTGGCGGTCGACCTCCATGTCGAACTCGGCGTCGGAATCCTGAAGCTCCACGATGCCAGAGCGGCGGAGATCGCCAACCCCGTGGTGGCCGACTGCATTCGGCGCCATGTGCCGGTCGTCAACCTGCCTGTCCTCCCGGATGAACCGATGTACCCGTTCCTGGGCTGGGTGCGTGTCACCATGCCGCTTGGCCCCACCGACCCGGAGCCGTGATCAATCGTCGGCGCGGCGCACGGGCCCGAGCCCCGGTGCTGATGGAGGGGATGGAGGGCACTGACGGGGCCCCAGCGGCGCGCGCGCAGGAGCTGGTCATCTACGAGCTGCTGCGGCGCTGGCACGCGCGGCGGCGGGCGCGTGGGATATCCTCGAGCCAGGCGGTGGCATGACCCTCTCGGTCCTCCTGGCGAGCGATGACGGCGCGGACGCCGGGTGGCTGCACCGTTGTCTGGGCGGCGCGATCGGGGTCACGCAGGCGCCGACGCTCGCCGAGGTGCTGGCGCTGGCGCCGCAGGCGTCGCTGATCGTCCTCGGTGACGGCATCGCCGACGCCGATCCGGCAGCCATCCTCGCCGCGCTCGCCGGGCACGAGACCGTGCTGCGGGTGGTGCGGCTGGGCGAGCCGGCGCAGCTCGCCGCCGATGCACGGGTCGCGTTCGTGCTGTCGCGCACCACGCCGGCACCGGCGGCGGCGGCGCTGCTGACCAGCCTGGCGTGGGGGCGGCCCGCGGCGGCGCTGGCCGGCAACGTGGCCCGCGAGCTCGATGCCGGCGAGGCCGAGCGACGATCGCGGGCCTACGCCGCCACCCGCGGGCTGGCGGTGGCGCAGGATCTGGGTGCCGCCGAGCGGGTCGCCGCCGACGCGCTGCTCGAGCTTGTCGACGCCGACCGCGCGCGCTGCGTGCTGGTCGACGCCGCCGGTGGCGAGCTGTGGTCGGGCGAGACGTCGTGGCAGGCCGATCGCGGCCTGGTCGGGTGGGCGGCGCGCACCGGCGCCGGCGCCGTGGCCGATCGAGCGTCGGGTGACTCGCGCTGGTGCGCCGCCGACGATCCCGACGGCCGCGGTGACGACCGCCTGCTGGTGCAGCCGGTGCTGGGCGACGATCGCGAGGTCCACGCCGTGATCGTCGCGACGCGCGGCGCCCGGCGCCCGGCGTTCGACGAGCGCGACGTGGCGGCGGCGCGGGCGTTTGCCGAGGCGGCGGGGCCGCTGCTGCAGCAGCTGGCGCGGCACGTCGAGGCGCGCGAGGTGCTCGACCGCGCCCGCGACGACGAGCTGTTCCGCCGCGAGGCCGCGCTGGCGCACGCCGGCGATCGGTGGGGTGACGTGCTGCGGGTGACGCCGGGCTGGGTGCGCTGGGTCTACGCCGCGCTGGTGGTCGCGCTCGCCGCCGGCGCTGCGTTCCTCGTGCTCGGCCGGGTGTCGACGTACGCCCGCGGGGCCGGGGTGGTGCGGCTGCTGGCCCGCGCCGAGATCGCGGCCGGCGCCGCCGGCAACGTCGGCGCGCTCGACGTGACGCTCGGACAGTCGGTGGCGGCCGGCGACGTCATCGCCCGGCTCGACGACGCTGCCCAGCTCGCCGACGTGGCGCGCCTCGATCGCGGGTTTCAGGACCGGGTCCGCCAGCGCCTGCTGTCGCCCGCCGATGCCGCCGCCGGCGAGTCGGTCGCCGCCGCGCGGGTCGAGCTGGAGCGCGCCCGCGGTGCGCTCGACGAGCGCCGCATCCGCGCGCCGCGGGCCGGCGTGGTCGGCGACATCCGGGTCCGGCCCGGGCAACGCGTCGAGCTCGGCGACGTGATCGGCTCGATCGTCGACCCCGATGCCGGCGCCGAGCTCTACGCCATCGTCCCCGGCGGCGATCGACCGCGGCTGGCGGCCGGCCAGCGGCTGCGCCTCGAGCTCGACGGTTTCCATCACGCCTATCAGGACCTCGCGGTCGAGTCGATCGCCACCGAGGTCATGGGCTCCGAGGAGGCGCTGCGCTACCTCGGCCGCGTCGCCGGCGACGTCGGCCTGCGCGGACCGGTGGTGCTGGTGCGGGCCCGGCTGCCGCGGGCGCTGGTCGCCGACGGCGTCGCCTATCCGTGGGTCGATGGCATGGGCGGCACCGTGCACATCGAGCTCGAGTCCGAGCGCGTGGTCCACGCGCTGGTGCCCGGCCTGCGGGAGCGGTGATGGCGCGCCAGGTCCCGCACGTGCTGCAGGTCGAGGCCGCCGATTGCGGCGCCGCCTGCCTGGCCATGGTGGTCGCCTACCACGGCGGCGACGCCCGCCTCGATCCGGTGCGCGCCGTCATCGGCAGCACCCGCGATGGTGTCGACGCGCTGGCGCTGGTCCGCGGCGCCGAGGCGCTGGGGCTGCGCGGCCGTGGCCTGCGCGTCGAGCTCGAGGATCTGCACCTGTTGCCGCCGGCCAGCATCCTGCACTGGGAGTTCAACCACTTCGTGGTGTTCGAGCGCGTCACCCGGCGCGGCGTCGTGATCGTGGATCCCGGACACGGCCGGCGCGTGGTGCCGCTCGCCAAGGTGTCGCGCTCGTTCACCGGCGTCGCGCTGACCTTCGAGCCGGCGATGAAGCTGGTGCCGGGCGCCGCGAAGGGCCGACCGTTGCTCCGTTACGCCGCGGCGCTGCTCGGCCAGCGCGGTGTGCTGGCGCGCGCCATCACCATGTCGGTGGCGCTCCGGGTGCTGGCGCTGGCGCTGCCGCTGCTCACCGGGCTGGTCGTCGACCGCGTGGTGCCGCGCGGCGATCGCGCGCTCCTGCCGGTGCTCGGGCTCGGGCTCGGCCTCGTGCTGCTGGTGCAGATGCTCGCCCACCTGGTGCGCTCGCTCTACCTGCTCGAGCTGCGGGCCCGCCTCGACACCCGCATGACCGTCGGGTTCCTCGAGCACCTGGTCGCCTTGCCGTTCGATTACTTCCAGCGCCGCTCGGCCGGCGATCTGATGATGCGCGTCGCCGGCAACACCGCGATCCGCGAGCGCATGACCGCCGCGCTCCTGTCGGCGGTGCTCGACGGCGTGCTGGTCCTGCTCTACCTCGGGCTGGCGTTCGCGCTGGCGCCGGTGCTGGCGCTGGTGGCGCTCGGGCTCGGCGTGCTGCAAGTGTGCGTCTACCTGCTCGCCTACCGGCGGGTCCGCGATCTGATGGCCGCCGACCTCGAGTCGCAGGCCCGCGCCCAGAGCTATCTGGCCCAGATGCTGGCCGGCATCGAGACGCTCAAGGCGGCCGGCGCCGAGCGCCACGCCGTCGATCGGTGGGCCAACCTGTACGTCGACGAGCTCAACGTGGCGCTGGCCCGCGGTCGCCTCGACGCCGTGATCGGCGCGACCCGCAGCGTGCTGGCGGTCGGCGGCCCGCTGCTGTTGCTGGGGATCGGCGCCTCGCTGGTGCTCGATGGCCAGCTCAGCCTCGGCGCCATGCTGGCGGTCAACGGCATCGCGATCGGCTTC
The DNA here is from genome assembly GCA_947483555.1 of Myxococcales bacterium. Classification (GTDB taxonomy): domain Bacteria; phylum Myxococcota_A; class Polyangia; order Haliangiales; family Haliangiaceae; genus UBA2376. The sequence goes on along the minus strand of CANKMW010000099.1, from coordinate 23,810 downwards.
CTGGTCCCGCTCGACGCCCTGGTCGAGGCCGGGCTGTCGCTGGCCAGCGCCAGCGGGCATGCCGCGCGCCTCGAGGACGTGCTGGCCAGCGAGGTCGAGCAGCGCGCCGCCGGCACGGCGCCGACCCGCCTGCGCGGCGCCATCGAGCTGCGCGGCGTCTCGTTCCGCTACGGGCCGTACGGGCCGCTGGTGGTCAAGGACGTCGACCTGGACGTGCCGGCGGGCGCGATGATCGCGATCGTCGGTCGCTCGGGCTCGGGCAAGTCGACGCTGGCGCGCCTGCTGCTCGGCCTGCACCGTCCCACCGACGGCCAGGTGCTGTACGACCGCCAGGACGTGGCCGGGCTCGAGCTGCGCGCGCTGCGCCAGCAGCTCGGCGTGGTGCCGCAGTCGCCGCACGTGTTCGCCGGCTCGGTGCGCGACAACATCGCGCTCGGTGCGCCGGGTGTGTCGCTCGACCGCGTGGTGGCGGCGGCGCGGCGCGCCTGCATCGACGACGACATCCGCGCCCTCACCATGGGCTACGACACCCCGATGGCCGACGGCGGTGCCACGCTGTCGGGTGGCCAGCGGCAGCGCATCGCGCTGGCCCGCGCGCTGGTCCACCAGCCGGCGGTGCTGCTGCTCGACGAGGCCACCAGCTCGCTCGACGCGGTGACCGAGCGCGGGGTGATGGACCGCCTCGCCGAGCTCGATTGCACGCGGGTGGTGATCGCGCACCGGCTGAGCACGGTGGTACAAGCCGATCTGATCGTGGTCATGGAGGACGGCTCGATCGTCGAGACCGGCACCCACGCCGAGCTGCTGGCCCGCGGCGGCGCCTATCACACGCTGGTCAGCCACCAGACCAGCCTCGGCCGCGAGGGCCTGTCGTGACCGCGGCGCGGAGGGCGATCGCGTTCGCGGCGGCCGCGGTGGTGGCCGCCGCCTGCGGTGACGATCGTGGCGCGCGACCGCCGCCGCCGGTCGCGCCGCTGGTGACCGCCCGGCCGCTGCCGCCGGTCGCGCTGGCGCCGCGCTGGGTCGGCGTGATCGCCAGCGCCGAGTCGGTCGATGTCGCGCCGCGCTTCGACGGCGTGCTGGCCTCGGTGGCGGTGCGGCCCGGCGACGTGGTCGCCGCCGGCGACGTGATCGCGACCCTCGATCCGCGGCCGGCGCGCGAGGAGCTGGACGCCGCCCAGGCCGCGTCGCGTGAGGCGCGGGCGCGCACCCGGCGGGCTCGCATCGAGGTCGACCGCGCCCGCCACAAGCTGCAGATCGAGGAGAACGGCCTGGCCGCCGGCACCAGCGCCCGCGCCACCGTCGAGGACGCCCGCCTGTCGGTGCGGGCGGCGGAGGCCGCCACCGCCGAGGCCAGCGCGGCGGCGAGCGAGTCCGACACCCGCGTGGCGCGCGCCACCGCGCGGCTGGGCGAGACCGAGCTGCGGGCACCCTTTGCGGGTTCGATCGGCGCTCGCTACCACGATCCGGGCGCGGCCGTGGGGCCGACGGTGCCGGTGGCGCGCGTGATCGGCGGCGGCGGCCTGCGGCTGCGCTTCGCGGTCGCGCCCGACGAGACCAGCCGCTTGCGACCCGGTGCCCGCGTGGTGGCGGTGGTCGAGGGCGGCGACGAGATCGGCGCCATCGTCGAGCATGTCTCGCCAGCGATCGATCAACCGTCGCAGCTGGTGTTCGTCGAGGCCGCGCTCGAGGCCGGCACCACCGTGACGCCCGGCCAGGCGGCCGAGGTGCGGGCGGCGGGCGGGACATGACGGCCCCCGACGAGCTCACGCGCACGGTCAGTCGCAGCGACGACCGCGCCGACGATCGCAGCGACGACGGCGAGGCGCCGCGCCTGGTGGTCGCGTTCGACTGTCGGGCGCCGCTCACGGCCGGGCTCCGGGTCTCGCTGGTCGGAGTCGGCGCGCTGATCGTCGGCCGCGGCGCCGTGCGGGCGGTCACGCGCACCAGCACCGGCACCGGCCGCGAGCTGGTGCTCGCCGATCACGAGCTGTCGCGCCAGCACGCGCGGCTGGTCCGCGCCGTCGGCGGCTGGGAGGTCCACGACCTCGGCTCGAAGAACGGCACCCAGGTCAACGGCGAGCGGATCGCGCGCGCCGCGCTGGTCGACGGCGATGTGATCGAGGTCGGCGCGACGATCCTGGTGTTCCGCGAGGACGCCGGGGACGGGCCGGTGCCGCGCGACCGCGATCTGTCGGCCGAGCCCGACACGCTGGTGCCGTTTCGGTCGCTGGTCCCGATCGTGGAACAGCGGTCGGCCGACCTGCTCAAGATCGCGCCGGCACCGGTCCCGGTCCTGATCTGGGGCGAGACCGGGACCGGCAAGGAGCTGGTGGCGCGCGCCGTCCACGACTGCTCGGGGCGACGCGGCCCGTTCGTGGCGGTCAACTGCGGCGCGCTGTCGCGCCACCTGGTGGAGAGCGAGCTGTTCGGTCACCGGCGCGGCGCGTTCTCGGGCGCGCGCGACGACCACGACGGCCTGGTCCGGCGCGCCGACAAGGGCACCCTGTTCCTCGACGAGATCGCCGAGCTACCCGAGGACGCCCAGGTCGCGTTGCTGCGGGTCCTGCAGGAGGGCGAGGTCCGCCCGGTCGGTTCGAGCGACGTCATCACCGTCGACGTGCGGGTGGTGGCGGCGACCCACCAGGATCTGCGCGCCCGCATCGTCGACGGACGCTTTCGCCACGATCTCTACGGGCGGCTGGCCGGCTTCGAGGCGGTGCTGATGCCGCTGCGCGATCGTCGCGACGATCTCGGCACCATCGTCGCCGCGCTCCTGCCGCGCCTCGCCGGCGTGATCGGCGACCCGGGGTCGATCACGTTCCACCGCCAGGCGGCGCGCGCGCTGTTCAACTATCCCTATCCGCTCAACGTGCGCGAGCTCGAGCAAACGCTGCGCACCGCCGCGGTCCTCGCCGATGGCGGCGAGATCCGCTTCGAGCACCTGCCCGAGGTGATCCGCAACCACGTCCCCGCCGGGGCGTCGGCGCTGCGCCCCGAGGATCGCGCGCTCCGCGAGCGCCTCATCGAGCTCCTGCGCCACAGCAACGGCAACGTCACCGCCGCCGGCCGGGCCCTGGACAAGGCGCCGATGCAGATCCGGCGCTGGTGCCGGCGCTTCGGGATCGACCTGGCGTCGTTCCGCGGCTGACCCCCGCGCCGATCCAGCGAACGAGCGAGCTCAGATCCACGACGGGAGTTCGATCTCGGTCTCGGCCACGTCGAGAAGGTCGCGCTCTACCGTCTCGACCGACGGTGGGAGTGGCCGGCCGACCAGAGCATCCCGCTAACGATCGGCATGAGCAGACCTCAGGGCGACCAAGAAGTCGTCGGGCTGAAGGCGCGTGACAATGCCCCAGCGGCGAGAGGCGAGTGACGAAGCGGCTTTCACCGCGTCGAGGGACTTCTTGCTGCGGATCTCGGAATCCAGTACGTCGACCGCGGTCGGCAGGCGTTCAAGTGGAAGGGCTTGCTGGTAAGAGATCACGAACGCTCGGAATTCGTCGAGGACGACAGCCGCTCGACGGCACTGCCGCGCCCAGGTTCGTGGCAGGTCGACGGGGCCGGATCGAAGCGCATCGAACGTGTTGTCCACCAGCCACGCCAGCCGCCGCTCGAGACCGACGTCGGCGAGGTCGGCGTGCAGCTTGCGCAGATTGATCCGGTCGATATTGCGAACCAGGACCGGCGCCAGGGCTGCGAGCAACCGTGGTGACGGAGCCAGGAGCGTCTCGTGGACGAGCACGCTCAGGTCTGCGAGCCACTTGCTGGGAAGCACGTCGTCGCTCTCTCGGAGATGGCTCGCACCCAGGCGGGCAAGGGCATTCTGAACATCCCGATCGTGGTCGGACGGCGCCCGGGGCGCGAAGTGAGTAACGTCCACGTTGAAGAGCTTCAAGATGACCAGAAACTGCTCGGCGGTGAACGATCCGGTGCCCCGTTCGAGCTGACTCAGCCGGGCCTGCGACACCCCGATGCGTTGCGCGAGATCGGCCTGGGTCCACAGCCGTGCCTTGCGAAGGCTGCGGACCCGTGATGCGATCTTTCCCCTTGAATTACGAAGATCTGCTTTCGATGACGCACTCTCCATAGTGGATAATCCAATAAAAATATTAGCATTCCGTATATTTCGACGCAAGTACCTCGCCCGAGCCGGGCACGGGCACCGACGGCCATGATCGACATGACCGCGTCGGCGCCCGATCAAGGGGTTGGCCTGATGGTGGAGCGTGACTACGTTGCTCCCCGGCAACGTAGTCACATCATCAGCGGGGGAGAACGATGGAGATCTATCTCAACACCGACAAGCACATCGACGGGCGCGAGGGGCTCGCGAACCACGTCCGTGGCGTGGTCGAGGCGAGCCTGAGCCACGTCAGCGAGCGGATCACCCGCGTGGAGGTCCATCTCAGCGACGAGAACGGTGACAAGAGCGGTCCGGACGACAAGCGCTGCATGATGGAGGCCCGGCTCGAAGGTCGCCATCCCACCGCAGTCACCTGCCATGCTCCGACCGTGGATCAGGCGATCGACGGCGCCGTCGAGAAGCTGCTGCACTCGCTCACCCACACCCTGGGCCGGCTGGCGGAGACTCGCTAGAGCGCAGCTCGCCCGAGCCGGGGCGGGTGCCGAACGAGACCTGCGCCAGGTGGCGGGTGGCGTGGTACGGCAACGCGAAGGTGAAGCCCAGGCTGCCGAGCAGGCGGCGCCACCAGCGGTCGTGGGCGTGCGAGTCGACCCAGATCCAGGCCACCGTCCACCACCAGCCGGCCATGACGTAGAGCGGGTACATCGCGCGCACCCGGGTCGGGTGGTAGCGGCCGAGGATGTGGTGCACGAAGGTCATGAAGCGGCGGTAGAAACCGGCCGCGCCGGCGCGGCGCTTGGCCAGGCCGCCGCCGAGGTCCATGCGGCGGCGCAGGCGGGCGGTCGGGTCGAAGCACAGGTACTCGCCGTCGCGGAGACCGCGCGAGACGCGGATGCCGAGCGAGGTCTCGTCCTCGATCGGGGTGTCGTCGTCCCAGCCGCCGAAGCGCTCGAACACCGAGCGCCGATAGGCGCCGCCGGTGCCGTGGACGTAGTCGACGCGATCGACCGCGCGGTCGTAACGCGGGTAGGTCGTCGGCAGCCGGAGCAGGCGCGAGAAGCGCATGCAGCGCGCGTGCGCCAGCCAGCGATAGGTGCGGCTGATGGTCTCCTGGTCACCGGCGTAGTGGCGACAGGTGAGGCCGAGGCACCTCGGGTCGGCGCGGAAGCGGGCCTCGATCGTGGCGAGGAAGTCGCGGCCGACCGGGACGTCATCGTCGTCGACGAACACGATCAAGTCGCCGCGCGCCGCCGCCATGCCGGTGTTGCGCGCCCGCGGCCCGCCCAGCGGTCCCGAGCGGAGCACGCGCAGGCGCGGGTCATGCTCGAGGGCGGCGAGGCGGACGCCGGCCGCGGCCGGCACGTCGGTCGACTGCTCGATCACCACCACCTCGAAGCTGTCGTGGTCCTGGGCCAGCAACACGTCGAGCAGCTCGCCGAGCGCCGGCAGGCGGTTGTACGACCGCACCACCACCGAGACACGCGGCGAGACCGGCGAGACAGCCATGCGACGGCTCCGTATCGCGCAACCGGGTCCGGAACGCAAACGCCCCCGCTCTCCGGGGGCGCGACACGCGAGCGAGCGGCGGGGCCGCGGGCGGTCAGATCTTGCGGCCGGCGAGCTCGAACGTCGAGGTCGTCGCGTAGCCACGAACGTTGACGAAGATCTTGGCCGGCGCGTTGAGCTTGACCTCGCAGGTCTCGTTGCTGCCGCTCTTGTAGGGGCGGCAGTCGTAGGTGGCGGTGGTCGGCTCGCTGCCGACGCGGACGTAGAGGTCGGCGTCGCTGGTGCCGGTCAGCTCGAACGAGTAGGTGCCGGCGGCCAGGGTCGGGGTCGAGAACTTCTGGGTCGCGCTCTTCTTCACCGTGCCGGCGCCGGTCAGGCCGGCCCACGCTTCGGGCTGTCCGCCGCCGCCGGGGGTGAACGTGTTGTCCTGCTCGCCGGTGACCAGCACGACCTGCGAGCGGTCGACGTTGGCGAAGATCTGCTCGTAGGTCTTGGGGGCGTCGAACGCCGCCAGGCCGCGGAACATCGCGATGCTGGCGCCCGGCATCGACGAGAAGTAGGCCGGCATGCCGTTGGTGACGATGTCGACGTACTTGGTGCCGAGTGGGTCGTCGGGGTTGATGGCGGCGTGCGCGGTGTTGATGGCGCCATCGACGTAGGCGTAGGTGTCGCAGCCGTTCTCGAACATGATCAGGTACTGGCCGCGGATCCACTTGCCGCTGCGCGCCAGGGCGCGGACGTTGGCGCCCAGGCCGGCGTGGCCGTTGTAGACGATGAAGTCGGCGCGGGTCGACAGGCCCTCGTAGCGGGTGCGGAACGCCGTGGTGCCGAGCGCGGTGCGGACGTTGTCGGTGAGCAGCGCGTTGACGCGGATCTTCTTGCCGCCGGGGAGGGTGGCGTTCCACTCGATGTCGGTGGTGGTCACGCCCGGGCTCGACGGCACCGTCGCCGGGGTCGAGGTCACGGTGTAGCGCGACAGCTCGGTCTTCATCGAGGCGACGAAGTTGTTGTAGGCGTCGATGCCGGCGTCGCTCGAGGTGGCGCCGTCCTCGTACTTGCCGAAGATGGCGACGACGTTGAGCGTGCTGTCCTCCCAGACCTTGTTGTACTCGGGGAACATGCCGGTGGTGTTGATCGGCGACAGCACGGCCGGCGCGGTGACGCGAATCACGCGGTCGGCGGCCATCGTGCATCCCGACCGCGCCGGTCGGAAGTAGTACCACATGCTTCCCGAGTCGACGTCGTGGGCGCCGGCGTCGACGCAGGTGTGGCTGTAGTCAGTCGAGAACTTCTCGATCGCCGCGTAGCTCATGTCCTTGGGGAACACGAGCGCGACGCTCGACGGCGGGTTGCGCTTGTCGCCCCACGAGACCGGCATCTTGGCGTGGTAGGTGATCTTGGTCTGGCTGCCGGCGGCGGTGCTCTTCACGTTGGTCAGCACGACCTTGTCGAGCCGGCCCACCGAGTTCTTCCCGTTGAGCTGGCCGATCGTGTAGAGGAGCTGGTCGTTGACGGTCTGGTTGGCGTTCCACGACGAGTCGGTCAGCAGCTCGCCGTCGAACTCGATGTCGATGAAGACGGCGGCGGCGCTGGAGTCGGTCTTGCCGTCCTCGTCCTTGACGATCTCACCATCGAGGAGGTCGTCCTCCATGGTGCAGGCGGTGAGGGGGGCCGCGCAGGTGGCGGCGAGGAGGAGGGCGGGGATGCGCTTCATGGGGGAGCTCCTTGGGACGCGGCCAGCTTCAGCAAGGTCGATGCCACCCTGAATCAGCCCCAAGTAGGCGTCATCACGAGCTGAATCCGCGGCTGATCGAGTCGCCAGGCAGCTCGCGTGGACGGCTGTCCCGGCGGCTCGAGTAGCCGGCTGTGATGCCGAGCTGATGTCGGGGGCGGCTCGACGGGCGGCTAGGGTATGCGCACTCCGGGGAGGACGACCCATGCGTTTGCGCTCTGGCCTGGCCTTGTTTGTGACTCTCGTTGCCGCGTGCGGCTTTGGCGGCGGCGCGGAGCCTGATGGCGACCAGTCCGTCGATGCGACGGGCAACGACAGCGCCGCGACCGACGCCGGCACCGACGCTTCGGGGAGCTCCATCGACGACGCGCGCGGCGATGGCGGCCTGCCGGGCTGGGACGGTGGGCTGGGCGGCTGGGACGGTGGGCTGGGCGGCTGGGACGGCGGGCTGGGCGGCTGGGATGGCGGGCTGGGCGGCTGGGATGGCGGGCTGGGCGGCTGGGACGGCGGGCTGCCGTTCTGATCCAGCCCTGACCAGGCCGCGCTGACCAGGCCGTGATCGTGTGGGATCGCGTGGTAAGGGATCGCCCATGCGCTCCCACCGCTCCCGTCACCTCGCCGGCCTGCTCGCGCTTGCGCTCACGTTCTCGTTCTCGTGCGGCGGCTCTCCCGCGCACCCGCCCGCGACGCCCACTCCCGGAACCGGGACCGGCGCGGCAACCGGAAGCAGCACGGCGCCGCCGACCGCACCCGCCGAACCGCGGATACCGCTGTGGCCGAACGTCATCCATGGCGTGCTGCCCAACGGCCTCAGCTACTTCGTGATGCACCACGAACAGCCGCGCCAGCGAGCGTCGATGTGGCTGGCGGTCGACGCCGGCGCCTTGCAGGAAGACGACGACCAGCAGGGGCTGGCCCACTTCGTCGAACACATGGCCTTCAACGGCACGGCGCGTTATCCGAAGCAGGCGATCATCGACTACCTCGAAAAGATCGGCATGGAGTTCGGTCCGGACGTGAATGCGTACACGTCGTTCGACGAGACCGTCTACCAGCTCCAGGTCCCGACCAACGACCAGACCTTCGTGACCACCGGGCTCGACGTGCTGCGCGAGTGGGCCGGTGGCATCGCGTTCGAGCAGGTCGAGGTCGAGAAGGAGCGCGGCGTGGTGCTCGAGGAGTGGCGGCTCGGCCGCGGCGCCTTCCGGCGGGTGTTTGACAAGCAGTCGTCGGTCTTGTTCGGTGGCACCCGGTACGCGCGCCGCCTGCCGATCGGCAAGCCCGAGATCATCAAGGCCGCGCCGCGCGACGCTCTGGTCCGCTTCTACCAGGACTGGTACCGACCCGACATGATGGCGGTCATCGTCGTCGGTGATGTCGACCCGGCGCAGATCATCAAGGACATCACGGCGCGGTTCGGCGACCTGCGCGGCCCCAAGAAGCCGCGGACCAGGCCTGGCGCCGAGGCCCTCGAGGCTCGCGGCACCCAGGTGTCGATCGAGACCGACCCCGAGCTTCCGCGCACCTCGGTCGCGATCCACAACCTGTTTCCGCACCGCAGCGAGGCCACCCGGAGCTCGTTTCGCGCCAAGATGATCGACGGCCTCTACCACGCGATGCTCAACACGCGGCTCGGCGAGTTGCGGCGTCGCCCGGGCGCACCGTTCGTGTTCGCCTCGTCGAGCACCGGCGACATGACGCGGCAGTTCGAGGCGTTGTCGCGCTCGGCGTTCGCCAAGGACGGCCAGGCCGAGCCGACCCTCGAGGCCCTGTTCGCCGAGGTGGTCCGGGTCGAACGCCACGGCTTCAACGCGACCGAGGTCGAGCGCGCCAAGAAGGACCTGCTGCGCAACGCGCAACAGAGTGCGGCCGAGGGCGACAAGCAGGACGGCTCCGAGTATGCGAGCGAGATCACGCGTCACTTCTTCGAGGGCGAGTTCATGGTCGGCCGGCCGGCCGAGGCCGAGTTGTGGGCCGAGATGTTGCCGGGCATCACGATCGACGAGGTCAACGGCGCGGTTCGCACCTGGGGAGGCGCCGAGTCGCGCGTCGTCCTGATCAGCGGCCCGGCCGGCGCCACGCTGCCGAGCCGCGAGCGGGTGCTCGAGATCGTCGGGGCGGTCGAGGCCAGCGAGCTGAAGCCGTGGCTCGATATCACCACCACGGCGCCGCTGCTCGCCGGCACGCCGACGGCGGGCTCCATCACCGCCGAGAAAGCGATCGCCGAGATCGGGGTGACCGAGTGGACGCTGTCGAACGGCGCGCGCGTGGTGCTCAAGCCGACCGACTTCGAGAACCAGACCGTTCACGTCTCGGCCTCGAGCCCGGGCGGGATGGCTCTCTACCCCGACCGCGATTTCTTCAGCGCCCGCAGCGCCGACGACGTGGTCGCGGTCTCGGGCGCCGGCCGCCACACCGTCGACGATCTGGAGAAGCTCCTGGCCGGCCGCACCGCCAGCGCCGGTACGTATATCGGTGACTACGAGGAGGGCGCCTGGGGCCAGGCCGCGACCAGCGATCTGGAGGTGATGTTTCAGCTCCTGCACCTCAAGCTCACGGCGCCGCGGCGCGACGAGGCGGCGTTTGCGACCTGGAAGGAAGGCCAGGTCGCCTTCCTGATCAACCGCACGCTCATCCCCGAGACCGTGTTTCGCGACCAGTTGCAGCGCACGCTCACCAAGGATCACCTGCGCCGCCGGCCGCCAACGGTGGCCGACCTCGACCAGGTCGACCTCGATCGCGCGCTCGCGATCTACGGCGAGCGCTTCGCGGACGTCAGCGACTTCACGTTCACGGTGGTGGGCAGCTTCGATCCGGCCGCGGTCCGTCCCCTGGTCGAGACCTATCTGGCCAGCCTGCCCGGCAAGGGCCGCATGGAGAAACGCAAGGACGTCGGCATCCGCAACCCGCGCGGCGTGATCGAGCAGCAGGTCAAGGGCGGCACCGAGCCCAAGGCGTCGGTCTCGATCACGTTCCACGACGACGAGAAGTGGTCACGCCAGGCCGAGGTCGACCTCACGATCTTGTCGGAGGTGATGCGGATGCGGCTGCGCGAGATCCTGCGCGAGGACATGGGCGGCGTGTACGGCGTCGGGGCCTGGGGTGGCATCTCGCGAGCCCCACGCCAGGTCCGCACGTTCGCGATCAGCTTCGGCTGCGCACCCGAGAACGTGGTGGCGCTGCGCAAGGCGGTGTTCGACGAGATCGCCCGCCTGCAGAAGGACGGTATCGCCGCCAGCTATCTCGACAAGATCAAGGAGCAGCACCGGCGCAGCTTCGAGGTCCTGCTCCGCAACAACGACTGGTGGCAGGGCGAGCTGTCCCAGGCCTACGACTTCGGCGACGACCCGCGCCTGATCATCGACGTCGACGCGGCGCTGGCGCGGATGACCAGCGCCCAGGTCCAGAAGTCGGCGCGCCGTTACCTGAACAAGAAGAAGTACGTCAGCGGGGTCCTGCTCCCCCTCGACGCCCCGCCGGCGGCAGCGGCGCGCTGATCACGGGCTCGGGCTCGGGCTCGGGCTAGTTGCCGACGTCGAAAGCAAGCCCGATGTCGACCTGGGGGCCGTAGTTGCTGGTGGTGCCCTGGTCGGTGAACGCATCACCGATGCGCGCGGTGAGGTGGGCACCCTTGCCGAGGTCGACGCTGGCGCCGGCGGCGAGCACGAACGCAGCGCCGGTGGCGTTGGCCTGCACGCCAGGATCGGTCGAGTTGCCGGCGACGTTGACCTCCGATGGGACGTCGGTCTCGGAGGCGAAGCCGAGCGAGCCGAACAGCGTGACGACGCCGCGCCGCAAGCTGGGCACGATCGCGGCGCGGAACAGCAGCGCACCGTTGCGCGACACCTCGGCGCTCGGATCGTCGCCGCGCCGGATCGGCGTCGAGTGGGAGCCGAGGTTGGCCACCCAGCCGATGCGCAGGCCGTCGTCGCCGGCCTTGCTCGAGCCGCGCACGGCGAGCGCGACGTCCACCACCGGTTCGTTGGGCCCATTGATCAACGCGCCGTCGCGGGTCGAGTGGGTCGGCGACCACGAGCTGTCGACCTCGAAGCCGAGATCGATGATGTCCGAGGCGCGGAAGCGGATCGCGCCACCGGCTTGGTTACGCGCCACCGCCGCGCCGCTGTCGCCCGACAGCACCTGACCGCCGCCGTTGCCGTCGTCGGTGTAGGCGTCGATCGACGACCTGGTGGTCGCGCTGGCGTGGCCCTCGATCCGCACCTGGGTGGACAGCGGCTGACCGTCGTGGAGCGCCGCGCGCGGCGTGGCGACGGTGCCGCGCTGGCTGAACGAGTAGGGGTCGGTGGCCGAGCCGGCGAGGGCGAGGACGGATGCCGTGAGCACGGTGACGCGAAGCATGGGTAACCGTAATACATGATCGGGGCCAGGATGAAACTGCTGGTAATTTCAGCTGGTTACCATCCTGGATGGCAGAAACCGAACAACCAGGACGTCGCGCGATCTGACATCGCTGCCCCGGGTCTGAAGGCGCTTCGCGAAGATGTACACCCAATATTCGAACGAGATACGAACCGGAAACCTGGCCCGGGTAGCGTTCGTCTCGTGACCGCGCACATGTCAGTTGCCTCGCGCGGCGGAGGATACGCAATGAGAACCCTCGCCCGAATCCACTGGGCCGGCATCGTCGGTCTGATCCTGGTCGTTGCCCTCGCGGTCCTGCCGCGCACCGCGCTCGCCGACGAGCCAGCCGCTGCGCCCACCGTCGAGCAACGGCTGGCCAACCTGGAAGCCTACGTCACCAATGGCGCGCCCGACCCCGCTGGCGGCGCCCTCGCGGCGACCGCCGGTGCCGGCCACAACGGCTGGATGATGACCTCGGCGGCGCTGGTGCTGTTCATGACCCTGCCTGGCCTGGCGCTGTTCTACGGCGGCCTGGTCCGGCGCAAGAACGCGTTGTCGGTGCTGGCGCAGTGCTTCGGCTCCGCCGGCCTGGTCACGATCCTGTGGTGGGCGGTTGGCTACAGCCTGGTGTTCGCGAAGGGCAACGCCATCATCGGCGGCTTCGACTTCGCGTTCTTCAAGGGCGTCACCGCCGCGCCCAACGGCGACTACTCGTACTGGGTGTCGGAGAACGTGTTCGCGATCTTCCAGATGATGTTCGCGATCATCACCCCGGCGCTCATCGTCGGTGCCATCGCCGAGCGCATGAAGTACTCGGCGGTGGTCGCCTTCATCACGCTGTGGATGTTCGCGGTTTACTTCCCGCTCGCCCACATGGTGTGGGGCATCGACGGCCTGATGAACGGAGTGTGGAACGCCAAGGCATCGATCAAGGCTATCGACTTCGCCGGCGGCACGGTCGTCCACATGTCGTCGGGCTGGTCGGCGCTGGTGCTGTGCCTGATCCTCGGCAAGCGCAGCGGCTTCGGCAAGCGCGCGTTCATGCCCCACAGCCTGGTGCTGACGATGGTCGGCACCGGCATGTTGTGGGTCGGCTGGTATGGCTTCAACGCCGGCAGCGCAGTGGCCGCCGACAACATCGCCGCCAACGCCTTCGTGTCGACCACGCTGGCAGCGGCGGTGGCGGCGGCGGTGTGGCCGGCGCTGGAATGGATCATGCGCGGCAAGCCGACCGTGCTCGGCTTCTGCTCGGGCGCCGTCGCCGGCCTGGTGGTGATCACGCCCGGCGCCGGATTCGTCAGCGCTGGCAACGCGGTGCTGATCGGCATCATCGCCGGCGTGGTGCCGTTCTTCGCCTGCACCAAGCTCAAGGCGCTGCTCAAGTACGACGACGCACTCGATACGTTCGGCGTCCACGGCGTCGGTGGCACCGTCGGTGCCATCCTGGCCGGCGTGTTCGCCTCACCGGACATCAACGGCAACCTCAACACCAACCTCAAGGCGTACATCGGCAACGGTCTGTGGATCGAGCAGCTGAAGGCGGTCGGCATCACGCTGGCGCTGGCGGTCGGTGGCACGGCGCTGATCGCGTACGCCCTCAAGGCGGTGCTCGGGCTGCGGCCGAGCGCCGAGGCCGAGGAGGCCGGTCTCGACGAGGTCGATCACGGCGAGGCCGGTTACCACCTCGAAGAAGGTGGCGGCCACGGCGGCCTCGAGGACCTGACCGCTGACCCGGCGCGGGCGACGGCGCTTGCGTTCGAGCCCGCCGAGTCGGCCTAGCCCGCGAGGTGGATCCCGTTCCGGGCCAGCCCGGGGACGATCACGTCGCGCCAGGTCGCGTCGACGATGGTCGTCACCCGGGACCGCGGCAGGATGCCGTAGCCGGCCAGATCGTCAGCGGTGGGAAGCTCGCCGACGTCGTGGGTGAGGGCGGCGGCGCGCATCGCCGCGACGTGGGCCGCCAGCCATGACACGTCGGCGCGCGCGGCACAGGTGGCCAGGTGAGCCCAGCCGATGCGGCTGTGCTCGATCTCGTCCTTGATGATCTCGTCGACCGCGGCGCGGGTGGGTCCGAAGGTGGCCGCGTCGCGCATCGCGATGAGCAGCGCACACGACAGCGTCTCGGTGATGCACGCGATGGCGACCGACGCGTAGAGCGCCCGCCGGCCTGGATCGGGCGCGCCGGCGCGGCCGGCGGCGTCGGCGACCGGGCCGAGGTCGAACACCCGCGGCGTCAGCGGTGGCAGGTCGACGCCGCAGGCGTCGACGATGGCGCGACAGCGATCGGCATGGCGGCGCTCGTCCTCGGCGGCGACCCGGGCGCGGTGGGCCAGGGCCGGGTGGCCGGCGGTGTCGAGGTCGACGGCCAGGGCGGAGAACAGGGCGGCGGCCTCGTGCTCGACGCGCTCGCGGTACCGCCACATGGCGGCGACGGTGTCGCGAACCGGCGCAGGTACGGAGGCGTCGAGCACCATCGGAGGGTATCAGTCGCAGGCCGTCGACCAGCAGCAGGTGAATCCGGCCTGCATCACCGGCGGGCTCTGCGAGCGGTCGCAACAGGCCTGCGAGTCGCAGAAGCACGGTGCGCCCTCGGCGCCATCGGGTGACGTCGTGGTCGCGTCTCCGGTGGTGGCGTCGCCATCCGACGACACCGGGGCGTCGGGTTGCTGATCGCGCCGCGAGGAGTCGTCCTCGCCGCACGACGCGGCGCCGAGCACGACCAGGACGTGGAACAGCTTGTCGAGGCGAAGGGAGTCCATGGCGTCAAGGTGCACCGTCCCGGACCGCCAAAAAAGCGATATGATATTGGCGATCGAGAAACGAAAACTTGATGATGGAGAATGGCCGCACCGAACGGATTGACGGCGTCCGTTACAACGGATAACCAGTCTGGCTCCGGTGAAGAGCAAGCAACCGACCGTTCGCGCGACCCCGACCGTCACCGAGCCGGCCAAGGCGGCCAAGAAGAAGGCCGGGTCCGTCGAGGGGCCCGCGCCGGCGTCGGCGGCGCCGGCAGGTCACGCTGACGATGCCGCTGATCTGGCCCCGGTGGTCGGCGGCAACCTGCGCCGGCTGCGCACCAAGCGCGGCCTGTCGCTGGAGCGGCTGTCGCAGCTGTCGGGAGTCAGCCGCGCGATGCTGGGACAGATCGAGCTCGGCCAGAGCGCGCCGACCATCAACGTGCTGTGGAAGATCGCGCGCGCCCTCGAGGTCACGTTCTCGGCGCTGATCTCGACGCGCACGGTCTCGGGCGCGCTGGTGCTGCGCACCAGCGACGCCAAGGTCTTGACCAGCAAGGACCGTTCGTTCAGCTCGCGGGCGTTGTTTCCGTTCGACGAACCGCGCCGGGTCGAGTTCTACGAGCTGCGGCTCGCCACCGGGGGCCTCGAGAGCGCCGATGCGCACGCGCCCGGCACCAGCGAGAACCTGGTCGTGACCGCCGGGGTGGTGGAGATCGAGGTCGCGGGCGAGACCCACCGCCTCGAGGCCGGTGATTCGATCCTGTTCGAGGCCGACTCGCCCCACTCGTATCGCAACGGCGGCCGTGGCGAGGCGGTGATGTACCTGGTCATGACGTACGCCGAAGAAGTCGGTTAGCTCGCCGCGGCGAGCGTTCACGAACGGGCTGCTACGGCCTCCCCTTCACCAGGCGCGCGGCCACCACCTCGCCACCGTTCTTGCGCGAGTAGAACTTGGTGCGATGGGTGCGATAGCCGGCGCGGCGCATCTCGATCGTCAGCATGCTGAAGCCGGGGATGGTGAGCGTCATCGGTGTGTTGCCGACCCGCTGGCCGTTGACGGTGACGGTGGCTCCACCCGGCGTCGACGCGAGCTTGAGCTTGTGATCGGGACGCTCGAGCAAGATCTTGATGTGCGCCGTGGTCTCCGCGACCAGCGTCACCGTCTTCTCGGCCGGCGCGTAGCGCTGTCGGGTGAACGTGAAGCGCACCCGGCCGCACGGGACCTTGACCGTCACCGGGGTCTCGCCGGCCACGTGGTCGTTGGCGCGGACCACGGCGCCCGGCGGGTTGGTCGTGATGCGCGCCGCACAGTCGCCGGCCGGCCGATCGGCGACCGGCACCGGCACCGCGACGTCGGACGGCGGCGGCTCGACGGCAGCGTCGTCGGTGGCGGTGGCCACCTCGGGCGGCGGCTCGCCCCCGTCGTCGGTGACGGCGACCACATCGCGCGGCGGCGGCGCGGCGTCGACGACGTCGCGGGCACCCGCCGAGGTTGACGGCGGGCTCGGGCCCTCGGTGCCGGCGTCCCGAGAGCTGGGGCGAACGATCAGGAACACCACGAAGCCGCCGAGCAGGGCCGCCGCCGCCAGGCCGGCGATCAGCGGCCCGCGGCGCGGGCGAACCGGCTGGCCGTCGTCGTCGTCGGGCGCCGCGCGGGTCGGGGCCGGCATCGGCATCGGCATCGGCATCGGCATCGGCATCGGCATCGGTTGCGGCTGCGGCTGCGGCATCGGTTGCGGCTGCGGCTGCGGCTGCGGCTGCGGCCGCGGTTGCGGTTGCGGCAGCGGCATCGGTTGCGGCTGCGGCTGCGGCTGCGGTTGCGGCTGCGGCTGCGGTTGCGGTTGCGGCTGCGGCTGCGGCTGCGGTTGCGGCTGCGGCTGCGGCTGCGGTGGCGGTGTGGCGTCGCGGCGCGGTGGCGGTGTGGCGTCGCGGCGCGGTGGCGGTGTGGCGTCGCGGCGCGGGTTCGGGCGCAGTTCGGGCGGCGGGTTGGGGACCAGGTCGGGCGGCTCTTGAGCTTCGACGGGCGCAGCGTCGTCGTCGAGGAGCCCAGCCTCGGAGCCGGCGCGCTCCAGCAGATCGTCGAACGAGAACTTGCCGGTCTCCTCGTAGAGCGTGCACTCGACGAAGCCGCGCAACGAGTCGTCGGTGATCAGCGCCAGCGGGTTGGCCGGCAAGATGATCGGAGATCCGGGCGCGCGCTCCTCGCTCGGAGCGCCCGCGCCGCTCGCCGTGATGAGCGGGTCCGCGTCCGCCGCCGCTTCCTCCGTCTGGTCCGGCATCACCGGCACCGGCACCGGCACCGGCGTGGCGGCGCGGATGGCGCGGATGGCGACCGGCGCGATGTCGACCTCGGTGACCGGATCTTCGACGGTGGCCACGGCGGGCTCGATGAGCGCCGGGATGGTCGCGACCCGCGGCGGCAACGGAACCAGCGGGACCAGCGACGGCGACGGCACCGACGGCACCTGCGGCGCCAGCGGAATCAGCGGCGGGATCAGCGGGACCAGCGGCGGGATCAGCGGGATCACCGCCACCGGGACCGGCGCGCGGCTCACCGGCGGCGGCGGAATCGCGGGCGTCGCCGCCGCGGCCTTGCCGGTGCGCAGGGGCCGTAGCGGGGGCAACACCGGAGCCTTCGGGACCGGTGGCGGGGCCGGCGCAAACTTGTGCAGCCGCTCGATGACCGCCTCGCTGGCGGCGTCGAGTTGCAGGAACTTGACCCGCACGCCCGGTCGACGAAACGGCCCGGCCGGCGTCGCCCAGGCCTCGACCACCTCGCAGGTGCCGCGCATCGCCTGCGCGCCGTCGGCGAGCAGGATCACGAACGGGCTCTGACTGCCCGGGGAGCGCGTGGTCAGGCTGGCGATGAACAGCGTGCGTCGCTCGCAGTAGCGAGCGAACGTCTCGACGAACTGGTCCAGCGACACGCAGCGCGTGGCCACCCGCAAGACCTTGGTGCGGTGTTCGGCCTCCACGGATACAGACGCGATCGTATCCGATCCCCACCTCGGATCCCAATCTTCGCGGCCGGGCGCCGAAACCAGTCTCAGCCAAGGCCGAGCAGCGGGCACAGCACGCGCAATCCGGCGACCACGACGACGAAGCCGATGACGTCGAACACGATCCCGGCGCGCATCATCTGGCCCATCGTCACCTTGCCGGTGCCGTAGGCCATCGCGTTGGGTGCCGTCGAGATCGGCATCATGAAGCCGAACGACGAGCCGATCGTCGCGCCGAGCACGGCGGGCACCGGCGAGTCGCCGGTGGCGGCGGCCAGGCTGGCCGCCAGCGGCACCATCAGGGTCGCGGTCGCCGTGTTGCTGGTCGCCTCCGAGAGCACGATCGACACGCCGGTGCACAGCGCGACCACCGCCCAGGTCGAGCGGGCGCCGGTCAACTCGACCAGCTCCGCACCCCAGGCGTGGGTGAGCCCGGTCTCGCGCGCCAGCTCGCCGAGCAACATGCCGCCGCCGAACAGCAAGATCACGCCCCAGTCGATCCGCGTCGCCTCGGTCCAGGTCAGCGCCGGCCGTGGCGTGCCGCGCGGCCCGCCGGGCAACACGAAGAGCAGGCAGCCGGCGACGATGGCCACCGTCTCCTCGGACATGCGGCCCCGGGCCCAGGCCGTCGCGGCGCTGCCCGGCGCCGCCACCGCGAGCACGCTCGGGACCAGCCAGCCGAGCACGGCGACCGCGAGCGCGATCAGCGTCGCGATCTCACCGCGCGACCAGGCGCGCCGCGCCGGCGCCGGCGGCAACGACGAGGCGGTCAGGGCCTGGCCGCGTAACCCGAACAGCGCGAGGAGCACGACCCACATCACGGCCAGCATCGCGAGGCCGATCGGCAGGCCGACCCCCATCCAGGTCCCGAAGCCGAGCTCCTCGCCGCGGTTGCGCAGCTCGCCGATGCCGATCAGGTTGGGCGGCGTGCCGACCGGCGTGCCCAGTCCGCCCATCGACGCGCCCCACGCGATCGCCAGCACCAGCGCGGCCTGGAAGCGGCGGTCGCTGGTCGCCGCCGCCGCCAGCGCGATCGGCAACACGATCGCGGTCGCGGCGGCGTTCGACATCATCGTCGACAGCACGAAGGTCGTCCCCGACAGCGCGACCATCAGCGACGCCGGTCCGCGCGACAGCGCGGCCGTGGCGCCGGCGGCACGCTGGCCGAGCCCGTGGACCTTCATCGCCTCGGCGATGAAGAACGAACCGACGAACATGAACAGGAGCGGCGACCCGAAGGCGCCGAACGCCTGCTTCGGCGTGGCCAGGCCGGTCAACACCGCGAGCGCGGCGATCATGAGCGCCACCGCCGCCGACGGCAGCGCCTCGGTCAGCCACCAGGTCACCGCCAGCGCCATCAGGCCGGCGAGCAGCGGCGCCGGACCATCGCGCGTGATGACGTAGACCAGCGCCGCGATCGCCGGACCGAGGCCCAGCCCGACGCTGCGCTTGGCGCGCTCGAACCGCGCTCCCGGTAGGTCGTCGTCCTCCATCGTCAGCGGCGAGTCATCGGGTCATGCCGTGTGCTGGCGCAGGAACGCCACCGTGCGGGTCCAGGCCAGCGCCGCGGCCGCGGCCGAGTACACCTCGGGGCGTTGCTCGTTCATGAAGGCGTGCTCGGCGTCGTAGATGTGCAGCTCCATCGCCGCGCCGCGGGCGGCCAGCGTGCGCTGGATCTCCTCGGCCTTCTCGGGGATTGCCCAGCCATCGGTCGCCGCGAAGTGGGCCAGGATCGGCGCGTCGACCAGACTCCAGTCGGCGCGCGACGGCAGACCGTAGAACGGCACGACGCACGCCAGGCCGCGGATGAAACACGCGGCGGCGAACGCGTACGCGCCGCCCATGCAGAAGCCGGTGACGGCGACCTTGCCGGTGCCGCGCGGATGGGCGCGCAGGTGGGCGACCGCGCCCTCGATGTCGGCGAGCGCGCGTTCGCGATCGAGCGTGGTCATCAGCGTGCTCGCCTCGGTGGCGTCCTTGGCGACCACGCCACGGTAGAGGTCGGGGGCGAGCGCCACGAAGCCTTCGGCGGCGAGCCGATCGACCAGGCCCTCGATCTGCGCGTTGACACCCCACCATTCGTGGATCACCGCGATGGTCGGTGCCTGGCCGCCGCCGGCTGGCAGCGCCAGCGCGGCGCCAACCGTGTCTCCGTTCTTCGACGTGAACGTCACTCTCTCGCTCATCAGATCCTCCAGGGTCAGGGCCGGGTGTTTATACTGCGCCGCCATGAGTGGTACCAAGGGCGCCCGCGGTCGACGATTCGAGGGCGGGCTCGATGCCCTGGCCCAGCGCATGAACGCCTCGGTCGACTTCGACCGCCGCCTGCTCGACGCCGACGTGGCCGGGTCCCGCGCCCACGCCCGCATGCTGGCGCGCCAGGGCGTGATCTCGGCCGACGATGCCGCGGCGATCGACCGCGGCCTGGTCGAGGTCCGCGACGCGCTGGCCAGCGGCGAGCTGGCCTGGGATCCGGCGCTCGAGGACGTGCACATGAACGTCGAGGCGCGCCTGATCGAGAAGATCGGCGACGCCGGCCGCCGCCTGCACACCGGCCGCAGTCGCAACGATCAGGTCGCGACCGATCTACGGCTGTGGGTCAAGGACGCGGCGACGACGCTGGTGGCGCGACTGGGCGAGCTGCGCGCCACGCTGGTGAAGAAGGCGGCGGCGCACGTCGACGCGCTGATGCCCGGGTACACCCATCTGCAGCGAGCGCAGCCGGTGCGGGTCGCGCACCACTTCCTCGCCTACCAGGAGATGTTCGAGCGCGACCAGGGCCGCGTGCTCGACGCCATCGCGCGCGCCGACGTCTCGCCGCTGGGCTCGGGCGCGCTGGCCGGGACCACGTTTCCGCTCGACCGCGCCGGGGTCGCCGAGGATCTCGGCTTCGCGGCCATCAGCCGCAACAGCCTCGACGCCGTCGGCGATCGCGACTTCGCCATCGAGCTGGTGGCGGCGTGTGCGCTGGCCCAGGTCCACCTGTCGCGCCTGGCCGAGGAGCTGGTGCTGTGGTGCTCGCAGGAGGTCGGGTTTGCGCGGCTGTCCGATCGCTGGTGCTCGGGCAGCTCGCTCATGCCGCAGAAGAAGAACCCCGACCTCGCCGAGCTGGTGCGAGCCAAGACCGGTCGCGTGGTCGGGGCCTGGGTCACGCTGGTCACGGTGGTGAAGGGCCTGCCGCTGGCCTACAACAAGGATCTCCAGGAGACCCAGGAGCCGCTCTACGACGCGGTCGAGACCGTGACCGCGAGCCTCGAGGTCATGGCCGGGATGATCGCCGACCTGACGCTCGACGAGGCGCGGCTGGCGCGCGCGGTCGGCGAAGGCCACCTGGTCGCCACCGAGCTCGCCGACTACCTGGTCAACAAGGGGGTCGCGTTCCGCGACGCCCACGACGTCGCCGGCCATCTGGTGCGCAAGGCGATCGAGCGCGGCGTCGAGCTGGCCGCCCTGTCGCTCGACGAGCTCCGCGCCGCCGACGTGCGGTTCGCGGACGATGTCTACGGCTGGCTCGATCCGGCCACCGCGGTCGATCGCCGCGATCTACCCGGCGCGCCGGCCCGGGTGCGCGTGGTGGCCGAGCTGCGCCGCCTCGAGGCCGAGCTCGGCCTGCTGGCGCCCGCGACCAACGACGCTGGAGGATCCCCATGACGTCCGCTGCCTTCCCGGGCTTCGAATATCGCGATGATGCGCTGCACTGCGAGGGCGTGGCGCTGGCGGCGGTCGCGGCGGCGGTCGGCACGCCGGTCTTCGTCTACAGCCGCGGCGCGATCGAGACGGCGTATCGCGCCTACGACGCCGCGCTCGCCGGCATCGATCACCTGATCTGCTACAGCGTCAAGGCGAACTCGTCGCTCGGGATCCTGAACCTGCTGGCGCGGCTGGGCGCCGGCGCCGACATCGTCTCGGGTGGCGAGCTCTACCGCTGGCTCAAGGCCGGCGGCGACGCCGGCAAGGTGGTGTTCTCCGGGGTCGGCAAGACCGAGGCCGAGATGCGGTCGGCGCTCGAGGCCGGCATCCTGGCCTTCAACGTCGAGTCGGGGGAGGAGATCGACGTGCTCGACCGGGTGGCGCGGGCCGCCGGCGTGCGGGCCCGGGTCGCGCTGCGGGTCAACCCAGACGTCGACGCCCAGACCCACCCCTACATCTCGACCGGCCTGACCCAGAACAAGTTCGGGATCGCGGCGGCGGCGGCGCGCGATGCGTTCCGGCGCGCGGCCGATCTGCCCGGGCTCGACGTCCGCGGCATCGATTGCCACATCGGCAGCCAGCTCACCAAGACGTCGCCGTTCAGCGACGCGATCGCGCGCCTGTGCGAGCTGATCCTGTCGCTGGCCAGCGAAGGCATCCGCATCACCGACCTCGACATCGGCGGCGGCCTCGGCATCGACTACGGCAAGGACGGCGACGCGCCGCCGCCCAGCCACGACGCCTACGGCGCCGCGGTCAAGCAGGCGATGTCGGTGCTCGGCGACCACCAGGTGCGCTTGCTGGTCGAGCCCGGCCGATCGATCGTCGGACCGGCCGGCGTGCTCCTGGCGCGCGTCCTCTACAACAAGGACAACGAGGTCAAGCACTTCACGATCGTCGACGCGGCCATGAACGACCTCATCCGTCCGTCGTTCTACGGCAGCCATCACCCGATGCAGCCGGTGCGGCGTAGCGCGGCGGCGTCTCGGGTCACCGATGTCGTGGGGCCGATCTGCGAGACCGGTGACTTCCTGGCCCGCGACCGCGCGCTGCCGCCGATGGAGCGCGGCGAGTTGCTGGCGATCGGGGCCGCCGGCGCCTACGGCTTCACGATGTCGTCGAACTACAACACGCGGCCGCGCGCCGCCGAGGTGCTGGTGAGCGGCGAGACCTGGACGGTGATCCGCGACCGCGAGACGCTCGAGCACCTGGTGCGCGGCGAACGCATCGCCGAGTAGCCCGCCGTGATCGCCGACACGGTCGACGACGTGACGTAGGATCGGCGCGTGGCCGCGCGTGAGCGACTGGACAAGGTGATGGTCGACCGCGGGTTGGCCCCGACGCGGGCCCGGGCCCAGAGCCTGATCCTCGCCGGCAAGGTGACGGTCGGCGGTGCGGTCGTGACCAAGGCCGGCGCGCCGGTGGCGGCCGAGACCGAGGTCGCGCTCCGCGAGGAGGACCACCCGTACGTGTCGCGGGGCGCGCTCAAGCTGGCGAAGGGCCTCGACGCGTTCGGCGTCGATCCGGCGGGGCTGGTCGCGCTCGATGTCGGCGCCTCGACTGGCGGGTTCACCGACCTGCTCTTGCGCCGCGGCGCCGCGCGGGTCTACGCGATCGACGTCGGCTACGGTCAGCTGGCGTGGGCGCTGCGTCAGGATCCACGCGTGGTCGTGCTCGAGCGCCACAACGTCCGCGCCATGGACCTGGCCCTGGTGCCGGAGCCGTGCGACCTGGCGGTGATCGACGTCGCCTTCATCTCGCTCACGCTGGTCCTGCCGCGGGTCGCCGCGTTGCTGCGCCCGCCGGCGGGCAAGCCGATCGTCGCCCTGGTCAAGCCGCAGTTCGAGGTCGGGCGGGACCAGGTTGGCAAGGGCGGCGTGGTCCGCGACGAGGCGGCGCGGCGGGGCGCGGTCGACAAGGTCGCGGGCTGGGCGCGCGACCGCGGTTTCGGCGTCGGCGGCGTGGTCGAGTCGCCGATCACCGGCCCGGCCGGCAACGTCGAGTTCCTGCTGCTGCTGCGCTCACCCGAGGCCGCGCCCACCGACGAGGGCGCGCCGTGACCGCCGGCTGGCTCGCGGCGCTGGTGGCGGTCGCGAGCTGTGGCACGCCGGTGCGGCCGGCGCCGCCGCGGCCACCGTCGCGGTTCGCGCCCGGGTTCGCGCGGCTCGCGGTCGCCATCGTCGACGTCGGGGCCCAGGCCGATCCGCGCTCGCGGCGCCAGGTCATCACGCTGACCCTGACCGATGGCGCGGGCGCCGAGCACGTGCTGCACCGTCGATTTGTCGATGGCACCTGTGCCATCGACGCCGCCCGCGGCCGGCGCGACGATCTGGAGGCCGACGCGGCGCTGCTGGTGGTGATCGACTGTCCCCACGCCGTGCCGACGCCGGTGCGGCTCACCGCGGTGCTCGATCGCGGGGCGCTGCGCGTGATCGCTCCCGAGGGCGAACAGGAGTTCGCCACGCCGTCGCCGTTCGACGTCGTCGCCGGCGAACCGCCCGAGTGAGCGAGCTCAGCTACGCGCCACGCGCCACGCGCCCTCAGGATTGATCACAGTGCGCCAGGACAAGCCTGGTCGGAGAGGAGGGAAGTAGCGCCCAAAACTTCGAGGAGCAGCCCGGGGTGAGAGTCCCCCCGCCCAAGGTGGAGGTCGCCAGGGCGGAAGCGAGTCTTGCGTGCTCGTGAGCAGTAGA
>CANKMW010000098.1 GCA_947483555.1 Myxococcales bacterium | reverse complement strand
GCGCAAGCGAGGTCCGTGTCGAAGGACGGACTTCGTCGAGATGAGCCCTTCGACTCGGCCGCTCCGCGGCCTCGCTCAGGGCAAACGGATTTCCACCGTCGTGGAACGTCGCGAAATCAGATCCGTTTCAAACCGTTCGGTGTTCTAGGCCGCGGCCTTCGCGAACATCGCATCGATCTCGGCCGCCACCTTGTCTTCCGTGGAACTCTTGGCGAACGCGATCTCCTTCACCAGCAGGGTCCTGGCGCTCTCGAGCATGCGGCGCTCTCCGAACGACAGGTCCTTGGTGGCGCGCAGCACGCTCAGATCGCGAAGCACCTCGGCGATCTCGAAGATGCTGCCGGTCTTGATCTTCTCCATGTACTCCCGATAACGTCGATTCCAGGTCTGGGTGTCTCGAGGGACATCGCGCGACTTGAGGATCGCGTAGACCTCCTTGACCTGCTTCGAGCCGATGAGGTCGCGGAGCCCAACGGTCCCCGCGTTCGCGGTCGGGACCATGATCTTGAGGCCAGTCTCAATGATCTTGAGGATGTAGACGTTGGTCTGGGACCCGCCGATGTCGCGCATTTCCATCGCGACCACCTCCGCCACGCCATGAACCGGGTAGACCGCCTTGTCGCCAATCGTGAACTGTTGCTTCAATGGAACCTCGCCGTACGGACCGAGCTATCGCCGGACTATAGCAGCGAGGAGGCGGCGCGTCAATCTTCGACACACCGCGGTAAGACTGAAATGTCAGTAATAATCGAGCGTTGAGATCAACCGCGCGTCAGGTACTCGACGATGCTCGCCACCGCAAAGCCAGTCCCCCCTCGGGGCTGGAACGGTCGGCTGGCCGACAACGACGCTGGCCCGGCGATGTCGACGTGGACCCAAGGGGTGTCCTTGGTGAACGTCTTGAGGAACAGGCCTGCGGTGATCGCGCCACCGAACCGGTCGCCCGTGTTGCGCATGTCTGCGACCGGGCTCTTGAGCTGTTCGCGCAGCCGGGCGGTGAGCGGCAGGCGCCACATGTCCTCTCCGGCGCGTTCGGCGGCCGCCAGCCAGCCCCGGCACAGGGCGTCATGGTCGGACATGACACCGGCGGTGTACGGGCCAAGCGCCACCATGCACGCGCCGGTCAGGGTCGCGAAGTCGAACATCTCGTCGGGCTGCACCTTGGACCGCACGTAGGTGATGGCATCGCCGAGCGTGAGCCGACCCTCAGCGTCGGTGTTGTTGATCTCGACCGTGGTGCCGTCCATCGAGGTCAGGACGTCGCCCAGCTTGTAGGCCCGGCCCGAGACCAGATTTTCGCAGCACGCCGCCACCGCGTGAACCTCATGATCGCATCCCAGCGTCGCCACGGCGTCGATCGCGGCGATCACCGCGGCGGCGCCTGACATGTCGACCTTCATGTCTTCCATCGCGTTCGACGGCTTGAGCGAGTAGCCGCCCGAATCGAAGGTGACGCCCTTGCCGATCAGCGCGATCTTCTTCTTCGCGTTCTTCGGCTTGTAGACGAGATGGATGAGCTTGGACTCCTGATCCGAGCCCTTGCCGACCGCCAGGAACATCCCCATCCCGAGCTCTTCGCACTTCTTCGGGCCGAGCACCTGGACCGTGACTTTCGGGTGCTTCTTCGCGATGGCTTCCGCCTCGGCGGCGATCTGCGTCGGCGTCATGAACGCGGCCGGTTCGTTGATCATGTCGCGCGCCTTGCACACGGCGGCGGCGACCGCCTGGGCGCGGTCGAGCGCGATCTTGACCGCCTTCGCCTGGGCAGCGCCGGGCTTCTTGCCCTTGGCGTCGGTGATGAAGGCGAAGCTCTGGAGGCTGGGGGCTTTCTTCGCGTCTGCGCCGGTCAGGTAACGACCGAACTTGTAGGTGCCGAGCAAGGCGCCCTCGGTCAGCATCTGGATCGCGGCGGCCTCACGAGCGCCGCCAAGCGTCGGAACCACCAGGGCCAGGCTTCGGGCGCCGACCCGGTTGGCGATCGAGGCGGCGGCGGCGCCAACGTCACGCAGCGCGGGCACCTCCAGGTCTGCGCGGTTGCCGGCGCCGAGCACGGCAATACGTGGAGCGCTCAGGGCCCCGGCTGAGCGGAACGTAAGTGATTGAGATGTCTTGCCCTCGAACGATTCCGACCTGGCGGCCTCGGCAAGGGCCTTTCCGGTCGCGGCGTCCACGATCCGGAACAGCGAGTCCTTGGTCGGGTCACCCAGAACCACGATCACCAGCAGGTCGACGGCGGCGGACAGGGCAGGTTCGACGACGTGAGAAAAATCCATTGGTTACCTGATTCTCCTGAAATGCTGGGCATTTATAGGAGAGGACGGACCCCTTGTAAAGGAGCCGATCCTCGATTGACAGTCGGCTCGGGCACTCTCTACTCTTGTGGGCGTCCATTCCCTTGGGGGGAGATATGGTCAGAGATCAAAGGTCTGCACGCCCTGCTCAGCGCAAGGGCTCCATCAAGTCGACGCGCTCTAACAAGACGTCACTCTCGACTGCCGCACCTCGCAAGGCGACCGTCGAGAAACCAGCCAAGCCTCTGCCACCCAAAGTGGTGGGCGAGCTACCCGTGCCGATCGTGACGTTCTTTTTGTAGTCACTCCGACAGATCGGCATCATCGGGATCGCCATCGGGGTCGTCGTCCGCGTCGCCCCCGTCGGGTCCGCCAGGTTGCGCGTCACTGCCGCGCAACGGCAACGCATGGGGACTCGCGAGCTTGGCGAACCGGATGGCATCGGGGAACGGATCGACGGTTGCGAACACGACCCATGTGCGGTCGTGTCGCAGCGCGATCTCGGCGATCTGCTCGAGGTGATCGTTGCTGGTGCGCCGCCGGCCACGGCCGAGGCCGCTCACGACGAGGTACGCGTCGTCGCCGGACATCTCGGCCCACATCGACGCGAACCGGTTCTCCGGATCGGCGCCGAGTGGATCGAGACCGCACAGGATGCCCAGCTGACCGGCGAGGGTGTGCGCGGTCAGCGGATCCCACAGGCCGGAAGGCATCCAGACCCGGGCGCGGCCGCCCATGCGGTCGATGGTCGCTTCCTCACTGAAGAACCGGCGCAGCGCGTCGCGGTTCGACTGTGACGGCGAGAACTCCGGCGGGGTGCGGAACACCGCGACACCGGCGTCGAGCGTCGTCAGGGCGTCGACCAGGGTGGCGACGCCTTGCTTCACGAGCTCGGTGGGGCGGAAGCTGCCCGCTTCATGGGCTCGCTCGGCAGGGACCGTCCATCCGCCGGGGCCGTAGCCGCGCGGGCCGGGTGCGTGCGTGACGATCGCCGGCGCGACGACCCCGAAGGCCCCACCGTGACGGGCGCCCTCCTTCCACCGCCGCAGCACCGATGGACGGACCGGTCCGTTCAGCAGCGCGGACGTCTCGAGGTACGGTAGGCGCTGGAAGTACCGCGGCCAGCCCACACCATGCGGTAGACCGGCGCAGCCGACGATGACGTGCTTGGCCATGGATTGACGCCGCGGCGCGGCCCACGCTACGACCGTTCACGAGGCGCGCGCAACATTGCGAGCCGAGCATCGAGGAGGCCCCGTGCGTTTCTTCATCGACACCACCGACGATCGAGAATCCGAGGACGGGAAGCAGGTCGCGCCATGAAGCTGGCGGTCGCAGCCATCGGGCTGGCGGCCTGTCAGCCGGCGGCGGGGCCGATGCTCGATGCGCTCGAGCCGGCCCAGGGCGTGCGGGGTGTGATGGTGACCGTGCGTGGCGTCGGCTTCTGCGGCGCGGGCGCCGCTGCCGACGATGGCAGCTGCACGAGCTTGCCTCCCGGCGCGGTGGATTTTGGTCTCGACCTGCCGATGGCGCGAGCCCGGGTGGTGAGCTGGTCGGCAGCCGCCATCGACGTGACCGTGCCCGCGGCGGCCCCGACCGGGATGACCGACGTGATCGTCACCGTCGACGGGCGGTCGTCCAACGCGCTGGCCTTCGAGGTCCTGCCGTGACGGCCGCGGTCGACCGGCGTGCGTTCTCGGTCGCGGTGTACGCCCGCCGCGGCGGAGCTGCGGGCGAGGTCCTGGTGATCTTCCATCGCCGCTTGCAGACCTGGCTGCCGCTCGGCGGCGAGGTGGAGCCGGGCGAGACGCCGCTCGAAGCCGCGGTGCGTGAGCTGCGGGAGGAGAGCGGCTTGATCGGGCGGTTTGGCCCGCTGGTCGGGGCGCTCGATGGGGTGCCGTGGGGGTTCATCGGCTACGAGGAACACGTCGCCGGATCCAAGGGGCTGCACATGAACTTCGTGTTCGTCGCCGATGTCCCCGCCGACGCCACCGTGGTGCCCAACGACGAGCTGGTGGATTGGCGCTGGGTCGACAAGGGCGGGCTCGACGGCCTGGCCTCGCCCCTCAACGTCCGTCAGTTCGGATACCTGGCGCTCGACGCGCACGTCGCGCCGGTCGACGCGTAGCAGGGCCATGCGAGTCCGGCAGCACGTCAATCCGCTGCTCGCCAGCTACGACGCGTTCCGCGGCGAACGCCCGGCGTTGCCCGCCGGGTGCCCGATCGAGGTCGAGATCGGGTGCGCCGATGCCCAGTTCCTGTTCGAACGCGCCGCCGTCGATCCACGCCGGACCTACGTCGGCCTCGAGATCCGCACCGAGCTGGTCGACCTGGTCAACCGCCGAGCCCGGGCGAACCGCCTGCCGGTGGTCGCGGTCTTCTGCCAGGCGCAGAAGCACCTCGGCGAGATCTTCGCGCCCGCGGCGGTGGATCGCGTGTACATCAATTTTCCGGATCCGTGGTTCAAGCGCCGGCACGTCGAGCGCCGGATGGTCGACGACGCGCTGGTGGTGGGGATCGGCGAGATCGCGCGGGCCGGCGCCGAGGTGCTGGTGCAATCGGACGTGTGGGAGGTGGCGCTCGACGCGATGGAGTCGTTCGAGCGCCGCGACGAGCTGTTCACCAACCTGGCCGGCGAGTGGACCTTCTGGCGCGCCGGCAATCCCTACGGCGTGCGGTCGTGGCGGGAACAGAACGCCGAGCAGACCGGCCTGCCGATCTGGCGGATCCGCTACCGCCGCACCTGAGCCAGCTCGGGTGCGAGGACCTCGGCCTGGACGATGCGTTCGAGACGAAACTGGCGCTCCTCGCCGCTGTCGAGGTCGATGCAGTTGAGGAGCGTGACGGCGCGGTCGAAGACCAGGTTGCGGATCCGCACCGTGCGCAGCCCGGGCGGGTCGTAGGCGACCTTGCGGTAGTGGATGCGCAGCGCGCGGTCCTCGAACCACGCGGTCTCGACCGCCGCCCGGACCGCCGGCGTGACCGGCAGCGCGGGGACGCCGACGATCTGCAGCTGGTCGACGAGCCGGAGCAGCTCGCGCTGCGCCGACGTCGAGAGCGCGCCCCGCACCTTGTCGAGGGCCGACTCGATCGAAGTCGAGAACGGCAACAGGCGGTGCTCGAGCGCCATCTTGCCGAGCGCGACCAGCAAGGCGCCCTCGCGCGCGGTCAGGTTGATCGGCGGCAGCTGGTAGGTCTTGTCGAGCGCGTAGCCGCCGCCGCGGCCGCGGTCGGCGCGCAGCGGGAGCCCGGCGTCCTGGAGGGCGCCGAGATCGCGGTAGATGGTGCGGATCGTGACCCCGAAGCGGTCGGCGAGCTGTTGCGCCGTGACCCCGGTGCGGCGGCCGCGCAGGGCCTCGGCGAGCGCGAACAGGCGGGACTTCTTGCGCATGAAACCTGACAGAAGGCTGTCAAGCGGGGGGCGCACGGTCAAGACCGACGAGACGCTACCCTCAGATTTCAGGAGCGACCCGTGAAGAACACCACGGCGGTCAGCGCATCTGGAGCTCGAGCATCTCGAGCTCGCGCGCGCGGTCGCGGAGCTGCGCCGCCAGCTCGAAGTCGAGGTCGTCGGCCGCGACCTTCATGGCCGTGCGCAGCTTGCCGATGGCGTCGCGCAGCGAATCGAGATCGTCGATCGCGCTGCCCGACAGCGCGGCCAGGGCCGGCGGCTGCTTGCCCTTGCCGCGCTTGACCAGCGGGACCGCCGGCTGGACGTCGAGGATGGAGCGGACCACCGTGCGCGGCTCGATGCCGTGCTCCTGGTTGTAGGCGTGTTGCATCGCGCGCCGGCGGCGGGTCTCCGACATCGCGTGGCGGATCGAGTCGGTCTCCTTGTCGGCGTAGAGGATGACCCGGCCGGCGACGTTGCGCGACGCGCGGCCGATGGTCTGGATCAGCGAGCGGGCCGAGCGCAGGAAGCCTTCCTTGTCGGCGTCGAGGATCGCGACCAGCGACACCTCGGGGATGTCGAGGCCCTCGCGCAGGAGGTTGATCCCGATCAGGACGTCGAACTCACCACGGCGCAGGTCGCGGATGATCTGGATGCGCTCGAGGGTGTCGATGTCGGAGTGCAGGTACCGCACCCTGACCCCGACCTCGGCGTAGTACTCGGTGAGGTCCTCGGCCATGCGCTTGGTCAACGTCGTGACCAGGACCCGGGCCCCGACCGCGACCCGGGCCCGGATCTCGCCGAGCAGGTGGTCGACCTGGCGGCCCACGGGCCGAACCTCGATCTCGGGATCGAGCAAGCCGGTGGGCCGGATGATCTGCTCGGCGACCACGCCCTGGGCCTCGGCCAGCTCCCAGTCGGCCGGGGTCGCCGAGACGTAGATGGCCTGCGCGAACCGAGCTCGCCACTCGTCGAAGCGCAGCGGCCGGTTGTCGAGCGCGCTGGGCAGGCGGAAGCCGTAGTCGACCAGCACCTCCTTGCGGGCGCGGTCGCCGTTGAACATGCCGCCGACCTGGGGCACGGTCTGGTGCGACTCGTCGACGAACAGCAGCAGGTCGGCGGGGAAGTAGTCGATGAGCGTGGGCGGTGGCTCACCGGGCGCCCGTCCCGACAGGTGGCGCGAGTAGTTCTCGATGCCGGGGCAATGGCCCATCTGCTCCATGGACTCGAGGTCGTGCATGGTGCGCTGCTCGAGGCGCTGGCGCTCGAGCAGCTTGCCGTCCTGGGTCAGCGCTTCGAGGCGGTCGCGGAGCTCGACGCGGATCTGCGAGATGGCGCGCTTCAGGGTCTCCTTCGAGGTCGCGTAGTGCGAGGCCGGAAAGATCACCGCGCGGTCGATCGACCGCTTGATCTTGCCGCGCAACGGGTCGATCTCGGCCATGGTCTCGATGACGTCGCCGAACAGCTCGACGCGGATGGCGGTGTCGGCCTCGTAGGCCGGGAAGACCTCGATCACGTCACCGCGGACCCGGAACGTGCCGCGGTGGAAATCGACGTCGTTGCGGTCGTAGTGCAGCTCGACGAGCCGGCGCAGGATGTCGTCGCGCGGCGTGTCGCCGCCGACCGCCAGCTCGCACGTCATCTCGGCGTAGACCTCGCGGGCGCCGATCCCGTAGATGCACGACACCGACGCCACGATGATCACGTCGCGTCGCGACAGCAGCGCGTACGTCGCCGCATGGCGCATGCGGTCGATCTCCTCGTTGATGGTCGAGTCCTTCTCGATGTACGTGTCCGAGGTCGGCACGTACGCCTCGGGCTGGTAGTAGTCGTAATAGCTGACGAAGTAGTGGACCGCGTTGTCGGGGAACAGCTCCTTGAGCTCGCCGTAGAGCTGGGCGGCCAGGATCTTGTTGTGGACCATGATCAGCGTCGGCCGACCGACCTCCGCGATGACATTGGCCATCGTGAACGTCTTGCCCGAGCCGGTGATGCCGAGCAGGACCTGGGCCGGGTCGCCGCGTCGCAGCCCTTCGATCAGATCGCGGATGGCCTTGGGCTGGTCGCCGGCGGGCTGGTACGGTGCGCGCAGCGTGAACAGCGCCGACGGCGCCGACGGCGGCGCGGCGGCGAGCTTCTTCTTCGTCGAGGCCACGATGGCGCAGTCTACCCCGATCGTTGACACCCCCCTGTCAGCTATGTTGCTGGCGCGCCGGATCCGCGGCTTCTACGCCATCCTCGACCGCGACGACGAGGCGCTGGCCCGGATCCTGGTGGCGCCGGTGACCGCGGGCGGCGCCGGTGCTGCCGTGCTGCAGCTGCGGCTCACGTCGGCGAGCACGCGCTCGGTGCTGGCGGCGGCGCGCATGGCTCGCCAGGTGACCCGCGCGGCGGCGGCGCTGCTGGTCATCAACGATCGGCTCGACGTGGCGCTGGCGGTCGAGGCCGACGGCGTGCATCTGGGCCAGGACGATCTGCCGCTCGCGGATGCGTGCGCGGCCCTCGGGGCCCGGCGCGCTTCGATGGTGATCGGCATCTCGACCCACGACCTGCCGCAGGTCGCGGCGGCGGTGCGCGGCGGTGCTGACTACCTGGGCTTCGGCCCGGTGTTCGCGACCGGGACCAAGGCCAACCCGGATCCGGTGGTCGGCGTCGAGGGACTGGCGGCGGCGGTCGTGGCCGCCGGACGGATCCCGGTGGTGGCGATCGGCGGGGTCACGGTGGAGCGGGCGGGGCAGGTGTGGCGGGCCGGGGCGGCGGCGGCCTGCGCGATCGCGGCGGTCAACGCCGCCACCGATCCGGGCGCCGCGGGCCAGGCGGTGGGAGCCCCCTGGCGAGGCGCGCTAACCGACTGATCTCGTGACGATCGTCGTGGTAACTTTCGCGGCGTCACGCGTATGAATGGCGCACGTGGACGCATCGTCCATCCACCAACTCGCCGTCACGGCTAGAGGGGATCCAACATGGCCAAGCTCGGGTTCTTCACGCTCATCGCCGCCTTCATCGGCACGCTCACCATCGTCGGTCTGACCTCGAACGATGCGTCGGCTGGCAAGCCGTGCTCGCGGGCCAAGACCGAGACCAAGTTCCTGGGCAACGCGTGCAAGAAGGGCGGCCAGGATGAAGCCAAGAAGGTGATGAAGGCCTTCCTCAAGGACTACAAGAAGACTCACGCGGCGGCGACGTGCACCACGTGCCACGCCAAGGTCGGCGGAGCCTATCCGCTCAAGCCGGACGGACTCCGGCTGTTCAAGGAAGCCGGCAATCTCTGATCAGGACGTGCACTTGCTCTTGTTCTTGGCCGCCGCCTTGAGCTCCTTGTCCTTGGCCTCGGTCTTCTTGATCAGGTTGGAGGTCGGGAACTTCTGCTTGATCGCGGTCAGGTAGGCGCGCGCCTCGGTGCAGTTCTTGAGTTGCTCGGCCGACTCGGCGGCACGAAAGTGCGCATCGTCGGCGAGCGAGCTGTCGGCGAACTTGTCCCACACCTTCTGGTACTCGCCGATGGCGCTGTCCCATTTCTGCTCCTGGAAGTAGGTCTCGCCGCGGAAGTACTGGGCGTCGTCGGCGCGGTCGTGGGTGGGAAATCCGAGCGACAGCTTCTTGAAGGATTCGCGGGCGTCGTTCCAGCGCTTGGCGCCGAAGGCGGTCGTGGCCTGCGCCCACAGCTCGTCGGGGTTGCCGGTGACGCCGCCGCCGCCGCCGCCGCCGCCCCCGCCACCAGCGACCGCCTTGCCTTCGATCGCCGCCAACCGTCCCTCGAGGGCCGTGAAGCGCTCGTCGTTGGCGGCGCGGTACTTGTCGAGCTCGGCCTTGACCTCGTCGAGCATGTTCTTGGCCGCCGACACCAGGCCGGTCGAGACCCGGATGTCGGTGCGCAGGGCCTCCACGTCGGCGCCGATGTCAGCGCTGTTGCGCTTGAGGATCTTGGTGGCCTCGTCGAGGACACGCTTGAGCTCGTTGACCTTGCCGGCGACGTCCTCCTCCTTCTTGGTGACCCGATCCTCGAGATCGGTGACGTCGCGACGCAGCGACTTACCCTCGCTCTTGGTGGTGGCCCAGAAGCAGCCGGGCAGGGTGAGGGCAGCGGTGAGCAGGAACGGCAACGTCTTGGTCATCAGAAATCCTCGTCGCAGAGTCGGGCGGTCCACGGGATGCCGCTCAGCGCCACTGGAACTCGACCCGGCGGTCCTTGTCCTCGCCCATGCCACTCGGCTCGCTCTCGCCCTTGGGCACGACCTGGAGGCGGGCCGGGTCGGTGCCGAGCCGGGCCATGTAGTCGGCGACGGTCTGGCCGCGGCGCTCGGACAGCGCGATGTTGTACTCGTCGGTGCCCGACGAATCGGTGTGGCCGATCAGGTAGACCTGCTTGCCGCTGGTCTTCTCGACGCATGCGGCGTTGCCGTCGAGTTGGTCGCGCTCGCTCTGGGCGATGGCGGCGTCGTCGACGGCGAAGTAGACCGTCGCCAGCTGGCAAGCGCCGCCATCACCGGCGCCGACCCAGGGCCGCTGACAGAAGCCGTCGACGCAATCCTCGTCGTCGGCGCAGTCATCGTCGCTCTTGCAGGCGGTGGCGCGGTTGCACTTGCCGACCACGCACTGACCGCCCGGGCCGCACTCGCCGTCGTTGGCGCAGGTGCGACAGGTCCCGGCCTGGCAGACCTTGCCGTCGGGGCAGTCGAGGTCCTTGGTGCACTCGGCCTTCGCGATGCACGCGCCCGACTTGCAGGTCTGACCCTCGCCGCAGTCGGCGTTGGTCGAGCACATCACGCACTGCTTGTTGACGCAGACCAGCCCGTCCTTGCAGTCGTCGGTGCCGTCACAGGCCGGCGTCTTCGGCTTCTTCTTGCAGCTCGCCACCGCGCCAACGACGACCACGCAGACCGCGACGACGGCCAGGTAGAACTTGAGACCGGCCAGGAGACGCATTGCCTGGAAGCTACGGGCACCGGCGCGCCGAGTCAAATCTGATACCTTCATCACCGGATGCCACGCTCCACGATCCTCATCATCGACGATGAGCCCAACATCCTGACCACGGTCCGGCGGGCGCTCGAGATCGAGGGGTTCGCCGTCGAGGTCGCGGGCGGCGGCGCGCTCGGGCTGGCCAAGCTCGCCGAGCGCGAGATCGACCTGGTCCTGCTCGACGTCATGATGCCAGGCGAGGGCGGGCTGGACGTGCTGCCGCGCATCCGCGCTGGCTACCCCGACGCGATGGTCGTGATGATGTCGGGCAACGCCACCGTCGAGACCGCGGTGCAGGCGACCAAGCTCGGGGCCCACGACTTCATCGAGAAGCCGGCCTCGGGGGACAAGCTGCTCCTGACGGTCCAGAACGCGCTCGAGTTCGGGCGCCTGTCACGAGAGAACGCCGGCCTGCGCGCCCGCGCCCAGGCCGAGCATTCGATCGTCGGCAAGAGCGCCACCATGAAGGCCATCTACGACAAGGTCGCCAAGACCGCGCCGACCTCGGGGCGAGTCTTGATCACCGGCGAGAACGGCACCGGCAAGGAGTTGGTGGCGCGCGCGCTGCACGACCAGTCCCGGCGCGCCAAGGGGGCGTTCATCAAGGTCAACTGCGCCGCGATCCCGTCGGAGCTGATCGAGAGCGAGCTGTTCGGCCACGAGAAGGGCTCGTTCACCGGCGCCACCAAGGACCGCCGCGGCAAGTTCGAGCAGGCCGACGGCGGCACCCTGTTTCTCGACGAGATCGGCGACATGAATCCGAGCGCGCAGGCCAAGGTGCTGCGCGCGCTGCAGGAGGGCGAGCTGGAGCGGGTCGGCGGCACCGAGACCATCAAGGTCGACGTGCGCGTGATCGCGGCCACCAACAAGGACCTGGCCGCCGAGATCTCCGCCGGTCGGTTCCGGGAGGATCTGTACTACCGGCTGGCGGTGGTGCCGATCGAGATGCCGCCGCTGCGGGCGCGCAAGGACGACGTGCCGGCGCTCATCTCGCACTTCCTGGCCATGGCCTGCGCCCGCGACGATCGTCGGGTCAAGCGGGTGGCGCCCGGCGCGGTCACGCTGATGATGCAGCACGACTGGCCGGGCAACGTCCGCGAGCTCAAGAACGTCGTCGAGCGCATGGTCATCCTGACCGGCGACAACGACGCGATCGGCGAGGTCGACGTCCGCGACGCGCTGCCGCGGGTGCAGCCGGTCAAGGGCAACTACGAGGCCGGGACGCCGTTCAAGGATCTGGTCGCCGCCGCCGAGCGCGAGATCATCCTGGCCGCGCTCGACGCCCACGACCACCACGTCTCCAACACCGCGAAGGATCTCCAGCTCGAGCGCTCGCACCTCTACAAGAAGATGCGCGTGCTGGGCATCGACCACCGCGCCGGCACCGAGGAGCCCGAGTGACGTCGACCCGGCCGGCTCAGAACAGGCAGCCGGACTCGTCGCCCATGGTCGTGCAACTGCCGCCGAAGGCGCAGGTTCGATCGAGGGCGCAGGCGCGGTAACAGCGGGCCGCGCTATCGGAGCCTGCCATGCAGACGTTGGCTTCGCCGCACTCGGATGACCGCGTACACCTGGCGCCCAGCCCGTCGGTGTCGTCGTAGGCCGGATACATGATGCGGGCGCGGATCCCGAAGCCATCGGTGTCGGGCGCGGCCTGGCTGCCGTCGCTCCAGGCGGCGACGAACGAGCCGTCGGGCAGGGCGACCAGCGACGGCTCGATCTGGGTGTTGGCGGTGGTCGAGTTGGCGAACGTCGGCGCGCCGACCGCGGCCAGCGTGGGGCGGAACAGCTGGAAGCGGACCCCGCACGCCGACCCGTCGCTATCGCCGAGGCAGGCCTGCCAGACCGCCGCGATCGCGCCGTCGGGTCGGGCGGCGAGGGCCATGGGCCGGAGGTCGACCTCGCGGGCGACGATGGCGTCGACCCCGGTGCGCTGGCCGCTGGTGGTGACCCGGCGGAGGATGAGCTGGCCGGCGTCGGCGTCGCCGCCGCTGGTGCGGCGGCCGAACAGGACCGCGAGATCGGGGGCCACCGCGGCGATCTGCGGCTCGCCGAGCTCGTCGACGCCGAACATGCCGATCGAGAGATCGAGCGCGGACCGCGGCAGTCCACCCGGGGTGTAGAACCGGGCCCGCAGGACGCTGCCGTTGCGCCACACGATCGCGCTGGCCGACTGGTCGCCGAGCGCGACCAGCGCCGGCGGCGCCTTGTCGGTGAT
Source organism: Myxococcales bacterium (assembly GCA_947483555.1). Taxonomy (GTDB): domain Bacteria; phylum Myxococcota_A; class Polyangia; order Haliangiales; family Haliangiaceae; genus UBA2376. The sequence continues at coordinate 20,162 of CANKMW010000098.1, read as the reverse complement.
GATCGTCGTCGACACCGTGTACGCCGCCGCGGTGGAGGTCACCGGGTTGGCCACCGGCTGCCCGCGCTCGTCGAGCCACACCGCCTTGACGACGAGCTGCCCGGCCATCGTGCCGTTCTCGGTCCACGCCACGATGAAGCGACCGTTGGGCAGCGCGGTCGCGGCCGGAGTCGACGGCGCCGTGCCGCTGGCCACCGTCGTCTCGGTGACCGCGGTGGCCACGCCGTCGGCGTCGATGACCACGGCCAGGAGGTCGCCGCCGTCGGACCATGCCGCCAGCGTGGCACCATCGGCGTTGGTCGCGAGCGAGGGCTCGAAGCCGATGAGGCCATTGGTCCGGTTGAAGTTGAACTGAGCGACGCCGGCGGCGAGCGAGGTCGCGACCGGCGCGCCGCGGGTATCGAAGCGACGCCCGAAGACGTCGCAGCGGCCGACGACCTGACACGAGTCGGACCAGCCCACGGTGAACACCCCGGCGGGCGAGATCGCGAGCTGGCGTCCACCGGCGTCGTCGCGAAAGGCGAGCGCCTGGTCGCCGACGAAGCTGGTGTTGACGGTGAAGTCGGTGGGGTCGATCATCAGCTCGACGTCGGTGCGGCCGCCGACCTCGACCGCGGTGTCCCCGGTGCCGATCAGGACGCCGTCGCCGTCGAGCGCGCTGCCGTGGATCTCGAGTTGCCCGTCGCGACCGCCGGTCTCGATGCTGAACGTGAGCGGGAACGTGCGCGCGTCGACCTCGAAGGTCTCGGTCAAGGTGGCGTTGGCGTTGGCCAGCGTCACCTCGACCTGCTCGACGGCGCGGACCGCGGGCCGGGTGCGGACGGTCACCACGGTGATCCCGTCGCCGCCACAGGCCCCGGTGGCGAGCCATGCGACGGTGACGACGGTGACGAGTCGTGCGCGCCGCGAGCCAGCGCGTCGACGAAGGTGAGCGGACCACATGATCAGTCGAAGACGACGTTGCCGAGATCGGTCGCCGGAGCGCCGTCGTCGCGGGTGAGGAGGAACGTACCAGTGCTTGCTCCGGCCACCGCAGCGACGCCGCCCCAGAACCACCAGCGAGCATAGATCGGTTTCTTGCTGGTCCTGGCTCGCTTTCGCGGATCACGAGGATCTCGAAGCACCGGTCCGCCGCTGCGCTCCTTCTCGTCTTCCAGTTCCTCGATCTGGCGCTCGACCGCATCACGATTCTCGGCGTCGGGCTGCAATCGCAAGTACTTGCGATAACTGAAGATCGCCTGGTCGAGGTTGCCGAGGTTGCGGTGGCACTGCGCGATGTTGAACAGGAACCCGGGCAGGGGTTTGGACTCGAACGCCTGCTCGTAATGGCCGAGCGCCTCATCGAACCGCCCGAGCGCGAACAACTTCTCGCCCTTGCTGAAATGACGCTTCGCGGCCTTGGTCGCGGCATCGTCGGCGGTCGCGCGCTGGGGCGCGCACAGCACGGCGAGCCCCAGCGACAGGGCAACCAGGAGCGGAACCAGGCGGGCGCTCATTTCGGCTTGGGCGCGAACGGGTCGATCGTCGCCGATGGATCGAGGGCCTGGTCCCGGCGCGGTTTCTTGCCCTTGCCGACGGACGTGCCGTCGGTCTTGTCGACCGTCACTGGCGGCGGCGGGGGCGGCAACTCGGACGGGGGCACCCCTGCCGGCGGCCCGTCGACCGCGGCGGCGGTGCCCGGCTGCGGATCGGTGCCGCTGCGCGAGCCGCGGCGCCCGGCGCTGACGTTCTCGATCGGAGCCGAGGCCAGCGACTCGAGCGAGACCGCGATCGAGAGCGGTGGATCCGAGAGGTCGATCGTGAGCAGGTGATCGACGAACCCGGCCTTGCGCACCACGTAGTCACGGCGGATCGTCGAGCCGCCATCGGCGGGGTCGATCGCCACGCTGCACGGCGCCGCGCACACCACCATGCCGGCGCCGGCCGCCAGCACCTGCGCGCCCGCGGGCGCGTCGATCCGGACTTCCAGGATCGGCGTCCGCGGCGCGACCGGCGCGACCGCGGTGATCTCCATCGGTGTTGGCGCCGGGATCGGCGGCGCAACAACCGGGGCCGGTGCCGACCTGGTCGCCGCGACGAACACGGCGGCGACCGCGGTGCCGATCGCCGCCACCGCGACCAGCGCCACCAGCCAGTTGCGCTTGGGAGCCAGCGAGACCTGCGACAGCTGGGATCCGTATCCGGGCTGCGACCCGTAACCCGGATACGACGGCTGCGACCCGACGCCCGAGCTCATCATCGCCATCAGCGTGCCCGGGCCGGGTGGCGGCAGGGTTCCCGAGCCCGGCAACGGCGTGAACGGCGTCGGCGCGCCGCTCGGCGGCCCGGCCGGCAGCGGCAACCGCGGTCGTCCACCGTCGAGGGTGTGCTCGTGGGTCTCGAAGCCGGCCAGCAGGTGCAACAGCTCGTCGCGCAGCTCCTCGGCGGTCTGGAAGCGACGCTCCGCGGGCTTCTCGAGGCAACGCAGGAGCATCGCCTCGATGCGCCCGTCGAGCGTCGCGCCGCCGGCGGTCTGGCGTGGCGGCAGCGGGGTCTCGTTGAGGTGCTTGCGGACGTATTCGCCGAACGAGCGGCCGCGGAACAGCGGCTGACCGCAGAACAGCTCGTACATGATCGCGCCGAGCGAGTAGATGTCGGCGCGGTGGTCGACGGCCATCCCGCCCGCCTGCTCCGGCGACATGAACGCCGGCGTGCCGATCACCGAGCCGGCGGCGGTCTCGAGGCCGACGTCCTCGTCATCGCGGTTGAGCAGCTTGGCGACGCCGAAGTCGAGCAGCTTGACCATCTCGGTGCCGTCCGGCGTGGCAACCACGATGATGTTGTCGGGCTTCAGATCGCGGTGGATCACGCCGACCGCGTGCGCCGCCGACAGGCCGTCGCAGATCTGGATGAGCAACGCCAGGGCGCGCGGGAGATCGACGGACGGTGCGCCGCTCCGCGCCCAGGCGCCGAGGCTCTTGCCGCGCAGCAACTCCATGATGATGTACGTCGTACCGTCGTCGAGCTCGATGAAGTCGGTGACGTCCACGATGTTGCGGTGGCGGATGCGGTTGACGGTGCGCGCCTCCTGGAAGAAGCGGCTCACCGAGTCGCGACGCTTGGCGTAGTCGGCCCGCAGCACCTTGAGCGCGACCTCGCGGCCCAGGCGTGCGTGCTCGGCGCGGTACACGAACCCCATCCCCCCCTTGCCGATCAGCTCGAGCAGGCGGTAGGCACCCAGCGTCTGCCCGACGCGGTCCTCGGGGCGCTCGCTGCTCTTCGGCAGCGGCGGCGGAGCGGAGCGGCGCGCCGGCGTGCGGACCCGTGCCCCCGGGCTATCGATCCGGGTGTTGACTGTACTCGGCGGCTCGTCCCGGGTTCCCATCGGCGCCGCGGGCAGCGGCGGTAGCGCGCCGTCGTCCCATCCCGAGGCCGAGGGATGCAGGGACTCGGTCGGTTCCGGTTGCTCCGCCCGAACGGCTTCGGATCGGCGCGCTCCGGTCGCAGTCCCGGTGGCCGACTTGGGGCGTGGCGTGGAATCAGAAGGCGACATCGTCACACCAGGGCCTACCTGCACCCCTGAGGATCGAAATTGTACGAGTCCCGAAACCCGCGATCAACCGGTCATTTGTCACGTCGCGCGCGTCGCTGGGCACCCCACCGCCTGACGCGTGCGTCAGCGCGGAGCCGGGCCCCGAAGTTATCGGTGGGACGCGTCACGGGGCGCAGGTCGCGGCCGCCTCATCAACCTCGATCTGGACCTGCTCGACCTGCTCGACGTCCCGCCGTAGCCGGAGCAGTGCGCAGGACGCCGGGTCACCGATCCGGCCGAGGGCGCGGGCGGCGACCACCCTCACGTCCCGACTGGGAGCGTCCAGCAGGGGGCCGAGCGTGGACACGTCGCCGGGGTCAGCGATCTGGCCAAGCCCCTCGGCGGCGGCGGCGAGATAGAGCGAATTGGTCCCCGACTGTTCGCTGCGATAGCGATCGATGCCGGTCTTGAGCCCCTGGCGCGCCGCCGGCTCGTTGAATTGACCGAGCGAGCGGTACGCACGCACCCGGACGCCCGGATCGCCGTCGCCATTGGCGACCGCAACGAGGGTCGTCAGATCGCCGCCCAGGATGGCGGACAAGGTCGCCGCGCCGGGGAGAAAGTCGATCCCGGACAGCGCCTCGATGACGTCGGCGGTGGCCGTTCCCCCGCCGGCCGGGTCGCTGCTGGCCAGCCCCACGATCAGAAACATCGCCGTCGACGACAGGAGGCGTCTCACTGGACCGCCGGACTGGCCCGCAGCATCTGCGCCTGGCCTGGGCTGAGCGTGGTGCCGCCAAACTCGCTGAAGTGCATCAGGTTGTCGGCGCCGAGCGGGCTATCGCCGATCGGATCCTCGCCTCCATCGGGCTCGATGTTGCGAAACAGGCCGAGGTGGCGGGCGATCGCGTGTGCGGTCTGGCGCGCCATCATGCGCCAGTCGCGATCCCGGTCGCCAGCGCGAGCGCCAGGCCGAAGCACCTCATCCGCACCGCGCCGCGCATAGCACATCGCAGCGAGTGAGATCGCGACCCCGGATGCGCGGGTGCCAGCAAGCGGCGCACCCGGAGTGCCTCCGACGACGATCTGCACGCCGGCGGGTGCGATCGAGCGCACGAAGAACACGGCGACGCCGCGGTCGTAGGTGTTGAGCGAGAACAGCTCGCCAGCCCGCTCGCGGGACAGTCCGCCCAGCTCGGGGTGATCGACGATGTCATCGTAGGTCGTCGCACCGGAGGCCAGGGCCTTGGACAGGATGGTGCGCAACTCGGCCAGGTACACCTCCTGGAACGCGGTCGAAGACGCGGCGGTCGCGGCGTCGAGCTCGCCGCCGATCCCCTCGGCGCATGGGTGATCGTCGAGATCGGTGAAGTAGAAGTGCAGGTCGAGCGCGGCGCCGAGTCCGAGCTTCTCGGTCACCCGGAGCCGCCGGTCGCGGCTCGGCTCCCCGCCGTCGTCGCGAAACACGCCGATCGACAGCGCGTAGGCCCCAGCCTCGAGCGGCTCCGTCGGTGAGCCGGGGATCTTGACGACCGACACGCCGGGGGCGGGCTCGTGGCGGACCCGGTTGCGAAAGAACGCGTCCCGATCGACCGGCAGTTCGTACAGCGTCCGGCCGGCCGGCGACTCGAGCAGCGTGGCGCCGATGCGCTGGAACGGGTCGGCGACCTCGATCACCGCGGCGACCGCCAGCGCCGAGCTCGGTACGGAGATCAGGACGGTGGGCTCGCGGACCATCGGGTCGAGCGGGACCTCGAACGTGATCGATCCGCTGCCGGGGAGGCAGGCATCGAAGTTGCCGAGGAACGTGGTGGCGTCGGCGGTCAAGCGCGGGATGGCGGCGCAGGTCCACCGCGGTTGACACTCGGGCGCCGCGGCGCACAGGTCGAGGCAGTGCCCGAGCGCGCAGGCGCCGCCGCGGCAGTCATCGTCGACGTCACAGGTCGAGCCCGGCACGCCGGCGGTGGTGTGAGGTCGGCACAGGCCGGGAGGCGTCGAGAGCTGCTCGCGCAGGCGGCAGGTCAGACCGGGGCCGCAGTCGAGCTCCGAGTGGCAGGCGGCATCCTCGCCCGCAGCGACCAGCCGGCACTGGCCACTCTCGCACCGATACCCGTCGCCGCAGTCGACGTGGTGCAGGCAACGAGGCACACACTGGTGCTCGAAACATTGCAGGCCGCTGGCACAATCGGCCGCGGTGTCGCAAGACTCGCCGACGCCATGCCCACCGCCCGAGCATGCGGCCAGCACCCCCAGCGTGACGCTGATCATGGCGCGGCGCATGGATTCCCCGGCACCATCGGCCGGGCGGGCCGTGGCAGAGCATCTGGCAGTGGGGATCGCTGGGGCTGCCACGGTTTGTCCCGGGAGACGTGGCACGCGTCGCGGGCGACACCTATATAATGCCGCGCATCCGGAGGAGACCATGCTTTTTCGCCTAGCACTTCGTGGATTCGCCATCACCGGGACATCGGTGCTCGCGCTGGCGCTCGCTGTCGGGAGCGCCAACGCGCAGGCTGCGCTCGATGACGACAGCGGCGGCGAGCCGTCGGCGTTGCCGGGTACCGTCGACGACGCGCAGAAGACGCGCATCGGGGCCGGCTTCCGATTGCGCAACGTGCGCATCCCGGAAGGCATGATCGAGTGGTTCGTCGAGGACGTTCCGGGCGGCGTGTCCAACGTCGGCTTTGGCGCCGAGCTGTTGCGGCGCAAGGGCGACTTCGAGGTCCAGTTCGGGCTCGAGTACGAGAAGCTCACCGTGACGGACGGGCCCTGGCTCGAAAAGGGTAAATCGATCCCTGCCGAGCCCGGCGCGGTCGATCAGGTCCGCGACGATGGCTTCAGCTGGATCACCGCCGAGCTGTCGTTCATGTATCACACGCCGATCGTGCCGCAGCTCGCGGTCCGCTACGGCGGCGGCGCCGGCATCGGGTTGCTGATGGGCGACGTGCGGCGGACCGACCAGATCTGCACCACGGGTTCGTTCGACTCGTGCAACACGGACCCGCTGGGTGAGAACAACGACACCCCGTACGATCTGCCGCCGGTCATGCTGGTGGTGAACGCGATCATCGGCCTCCAGATCCGCCCCACCGACGAGATCTACATCAACGTCGAGACCGGCCTTCGCACGGTGCCGTTCTTCGGCATGAGCGCCGGTTACTACTTCTGAGCTAGCGAAGGCGTCGCAAGTCGCCGACGCGCAACGTGATCTTCTGGGCATCGAAGTACTCGGCGAGCGGGATCGAGAACTTGCGGCTGGCGCCGGTGAGCTCCTTCCACGCCTGGGGCGTGATCTCGCGGTGCGCACCGAGGTAGGCGCGTAGCCGCTGCTCGAGGGTCGCGAGCGCGGAGCTCGCGACGTAGAGGTCGGGCTTGATCTTGGTGACCAGGCTGGCGGCGTGGAGCGCGGCGAGCGCTTGTGCGACCTGCGGCTCGGGCCGGGCGAGCACGGCGGCCAGCTCCTTGGGCCGGGGCGGTTCGAGCGCCCACGCCGCGAAGCGCGCCGCCAGCTCGGACTCGAGCGCCGAGCTCGCGGGTTCCGGCCGCGTGATCGTGGCGCGGCGCAGGTGCTCGCCGCGCTGCTCGATCAGGCCGCGGCCGATCAGGCGCTCGACGATGGCGTCGAACGCCCGCGCGGGCAGCGCCGTGGGCAGCTTCTGGCGAAGCTCCTCCCGGGGCAGGTCGACGAGGGCGAGCACGGTCTGCTCGAGGCTGGCCACGACCGCGGCGTGGAGGTGAACCGCGGCGTCGCCAGCGCCGGCCGACAGCACCAGGCCCGACGCGGCGAGCAGCGCCAAGGTCGCGCTCACCTCGGCGGCGTCGGCGCCCGTGCGTCGCACCAGCTCGGCCACGGTGGGCGCGGCGGCGTGGGCGGCGCGGATCTCGAGGGCGAGCCGTTCCTCGGCACGGGCGGCGGCGAAGCCGGCGACGATCGCCGCGTGATCGGCGGCGCGGGCCTTGGCGGCATGAACGCGGACGATCTCGCCACCGCCGAGCGTCGTGCCGTGGTTGGCCATGGGCTGGAAGCCGCGCACGATGAACCGATCGCCCGGCGCGGCGGCGAGCGGCGTGGTCCGGTCGATGCGGAGCTGGGCGAAGCCCTCGGCGCCCGGCGCCAGCGACGAGCCGCCGACCAGCACCAGGGTCGCCCCGACCTGGGTCGTCCCGTGGTGCACGAGCACCTTGCTGCGCCCCGGCAGCGGGACGCGGGCGGCGGCGACGTGACGCAGGCGGACGTCGATCACATGGGTCGGCGCCACCGCGCCGGGATGGGCGAGGACGTCGCCGCGGGCCAGCTCGTCGGTGGCGACGCCGCCCAGGTTGACCGCGCAGCGCTGTCCAGCGCGGGCGTGCTCGACCGCTTCGCCGTGGATGTGGAGCCCCCGCACCCGGGCGGCCACGCCCCGCGGCAGGGCGCGCACCTCGTCGCCGATCGCCACCGCGCCCGACGCGATCGTCCCGGTGGCGACGGTCCCGAAGCCCTTCAGGGTGAAGACCCGGTCGATCGGCAGGCGGAAGACACCGTTCGCTGCCCGCGCTGGCAGCTCGTCGATCGATCGAGTCAGCGCGGCGCGCAGCTCGTCGAGTCCGGCGCCCGTCCGGGTCGAGACCGCCACCCGCGGCGCGGGCTCGAGAAATCCGCCGTCGACGAACTCGGCCAGCTCGGAGTCGAGCAGCGCCAGCCAGTCGTCGTCGACCAGGTCGCGCTTGGTGACCACGACCAGCCCGCGGCGCACGCCGAGCAGCTGGCAGACGTCGAGGTGCTCGCGGGTCTGCGGCATGACGCCCTCGTCGGCGGCCACCACCAGCATGACCAGATCGAGTCCGGTGGCGCCGGCGACCATCGAGCGGATGAAGCGTTCGTGACCGGGGACGTCGACCACCGCCACCCGCCGACCACCAAGATCGAGGTGAGCGAAGCCGAGCTCGGTGGTGATGCCGCGCTGCTTCTCGACCGCCAGCCGGTCGGTGTCGATGCCGGTCAACGCCCGCACCAGCGCGGTCTTGCCGTGATCGATGTGGCCGGCGGTGCCGACGACGATGGGCAGGCTCGACGACACGCCGGTGGTCACGGGCTGGCAGGGCGGTCGCGCAGCTCGCGCTTGAGCACCTTGCCGGTCGGGTTGCGCGGCAACTCGTCGAGGAACACGACCTGCCGGGGGCGCTTGTAGTCGGCGAGGTGCGAGCGGCAGTGATCGCCGACCTCGGCGGCGGTCAGGCTGTGACCGCCGCGCACGACCACGAAGGCGCGCAAGGCCTCGCCCCACTCGGGATCGGGGACGCCGACCACGGCGACGTCGAGGATCGCCGGATGGGTCAGCAGGTGGTCCTCGATCTCGCGCGGGTAGATGTTGACGCCGCCCGAGATGACCATGTCGTGCTTGCGCGACTCCATGTAGTAGAAGCCGTCGCGGTCGATCCGGGCCAGGTCGCCAACCGAGAAGAATCCATCGCGCAGCGATCGGGCGGTCGCGTCCGGGTTCTTGTGATAGCCGGCGATGAGCATCGAGTTGCGCGCGTACAGCTCGCCGATCTCGCCGACCGCGACCGGGAGGCCGGCGTCGTCGAACAGGCGGATCTCGTTGCCGCGCAGCGCCCGCCCGACCGTGCCGGGATGGCTCAGGTGATCCCCAGGACCGGCGAGCGTGACCACGCCGGTCTCGGTGGAACCGTAGAAGTTCCACAGGATGGGTCCGAACCGGGCCATGAAGCGGCGGGCGGTCTCGGTGGCCAGCGGCGCCGCGGCGCTCATCACCCAGCGCAGGCTCGACGTGTCGTGACGGCGCACGACCTCGTCGGGGAGGGCGCCGATGCGGACCAGCATCGTCGGCACCACCAGCGTACACGTGATGCGCTCGCGGGCGATCAACGCCAGCGCCGCCGCGGGCTCGAAGTGGTCCATGAGGACGGTGGTCGCCCCGAGCGACATCATGACGGCGACGAACGCCGGCGCCGCCGAGTGGTAGAGCGGGCACGTCACCAGGTGGCGATCGTCGTGGTGGACCCCGACCTGCAGCATCAGATCGGCGACCGCGTCGAGCCCGGTCTGCTTCCAGTTGCGCGCCGCGCCCTTGGGCTTGCCGGTGGTTCCCGAGGTGTAGACGATCACGCCGCCGCCATCGTGACCGGCCACGACCGGCGGGGTGTCGGCGGGATGGGCGACCAGCGCGTCCTCCCAGCGGTCCCACCCCGAGGGTGGTCGACCGCCCTCGCCGGCGACGATCACGCGCGGCGCGGCGCGGGTGGCGGCGGCGCGCTGACCGGCGGCGAACGTGTCGGCGAACGCCGCCCCGACGATCGCCACCCGGGGCTCGGCGTTGTCGAGAATGTAGCCGACCTCGGCGGGCGTCGAGCGGTAACCGATCTGCACCGCGGTGGCGCCGATCCGGGCCAGCGCCTGCTGCACGAAGATGTACTCGGCGCCGTTGCCGAGCATGCAGGCCACCGGCGAACCGCCGCCGCCGCGCTCCGCCAGGGCGTGGGCCAGCCGGTTGATCTCGCGATCCATCTCACGCCACGACCAGCGGCGGGCGCCATCGACGAGCGCCTCCTTGTTCGGGTTCATCCGCGCGTGCAGCATCACGGCGAGGTGCGGCCCCGGCCGGGTGGCTCGCGCGACGCGGACGAATGGGGCGACCCCGGCCAGCCGGAGCGCGGCGGTGAATCCGGTGCCGCGCAGGACCCGCGCGGCGAACGCCAGGTCCTCGGCGCGCGACTTGAGGCGAGCGAGCAGGGACACGTCACGACCTAGCGGCAACCGAGCATGATGCGTCGAACCTCGTCGGACTGCGCCCCGCTGGGGGGCTGGCGATCGAGGTACGATCGCCACGCCCGACACATGCCGGCGTCGTTGCGGCGCGCGCTCTCGACCGTGCCCAGCAACCAGTAGGCGTCGGTCAGCCACGGCACCGCCACGCCGTTGGCGCGCTCGTCGGCGAGCGCGATCGTGGTGGCGCGTGACAGCGCCTGCTCCGCGGGCCCCAGGTTGTTCAGGTCGAAATGGATGATGCCGAGCTGGTAGTAGGCGTCGGCGAGCGGATGGGACCTGACCGACCGGGTCAGCCACTCGACGGCCTTGGGTCGGTCGCCGAGCGCGGCGTACGACATCCCGATCCCGTGGGTGATGCTCGGCTCCTGGGGTGCGATCTCCAGCGCCTCCTGGAACGCGGCCAGCGCCTTGGCGAACTCGCTGCGCTTCATGTGCAGGCGTCCGCGGCCGAGCCGAGGGTTCAGGAGCTTGGTGTCCTTCTCGCTGGCCATGATGTACGCGCGCAGCGCTTCGTCGCGTCGTGCGGTATCGCCGCTGCGTTCGGACTGCTGCTCACAGGCCCGGCCGAGCCCGTCGAGAAACTGCGGATCGGGCTCGGCATCGGCGGCCTGCTGGAACCCGCGGCGGGCCTCGTCGAAGTGACCGTCGGAGATCAGGCCTTCGGCGCGCAGGAACATCCCGGAAGGGTTGGCGGCATCGACGGCGAGGATCTTCTCGCCCTGCGCCCGCGCATCGACGATGTTGTTGGTGCGCGCGAAGAACCGACCGGCGCGGATGCGGACGTCGATGGTCACGGCGGGGACGTCGACGAGCCGCTTGTACAGCGCCGCCGACTCGGTGTCGCGGCCGGCCGCCTCGAAGCCACGGGCGAGCTCGACGCCCAGATCGATGCGCGTCGGATCGAGCTCGAACGCCCGCACCAGGGTGGCCAGGGCCTCGTCCTGCTTGCCCTGGCGGCGCAGGGCCTCGGCGAGCTGGAAGTTGGCTTCGACGTCGCCGGGCCGCCGGGCGACGGCCTTGCGTAGCCAGGCCTCGCTCTCGGCGGAGGCGCCGGCGGCCAGGTAGGCGACCCCGAGCGTCACCGCCAGCGCCGCATCGGCTTCGGCGGCCGCCGACAGCCGACCCAGTCGTTCGGTGGCGCGCGCCGCCAGCTCCACCGCCTTGGCCTCCTCGCCGCCGTCGCGGGCCGCCTTCTCCATGCGGCCGAGCAGCATGGCGGTCGCGATCGCCGGCTCCACTTCGTCCTCGCCGAGCACCTTGCCGGCCGCCTCGTAGGCCTTGAGCGCGGCGTCATCCTGCTTTTCGGCCTCGAGGCGCATGCCGTCGAGCAGATCGAGTCGGCCCAGCGACAACCCGGTCAGCGGCGGGGTTCGGGTCCGGAGCGCCGCGACGCGCTGGGCGGCATCGACCAGCCGACTTCGCCTGATATCGAGCTGGGCGGCGACCAGGTTGGCGGCGACGTCCGACGGCGCCAGCGCCAGGGCCTTTTCGACCAGGGCGGCGGCGTCATCGAGGTGGCCATCGCGGAGCTCGAGCGCGGTCATGGACACCATCGCATCGACGCTGGCGTCGATCGCCAGCGCCTTGCGGTAGCGCTCGCGGGCGGAGTCGAGCCGCCCCGCGCGGAGGGCGTCGTCGCCGGCGAGGGTCCAGGCCCGCGACACCACCCGGGCGTCGGCGGTCTCGATGCCCTTGCGTTGCAGGATCGCCAGCAGGGCGCCCTCCTGCTGCACGAACTCGTTGGCCGGCATCGCCTCGGTCTCGCCGACCATCGCGCCGACGTGTTCCTTGTCGGCGGCGATCACCTCGAGGAACGCGGTGCGGGCGGCGGCACGGTCGCCCTTGCCGAGCAGCGCGCGGGCGAGGCCGTAGTTCGCCGACAGCTTGCGATTGGGTGTCAGCGTGATCGACTCGCGGAACGACGCGATCGCTTCGTCCCAGCGGCCGGCGGCGAGCTGGGCCCAGCCGAGGAAGAGCACCGCGTCGCCGTCCTTGCGGGTCGCGAGCGGTTGCAGTCGGGCGATGGCGGCCTCGGGATCGCCGTCGATGAGCAGCGTGAGCGCCATCGCCCGATCGACGGGCGCCGCGCGCCCGGCGCCGGCGGGGACGGCGGCGATGTGCTTCTGCGCTTCGAGCAGCCGGGCCTCGCGATCGGTCCCCTCATCGAGGTAGCCGGCCAGCAGCGCCTGGGCCGCGAGCCCGAGCCCCTCGGGGTTCCGCGGGTCGCGCGCGAGCACCTGGCGGGCAGCGTTGGCCGCCCGGGTCCAGCTGTTCTTTCCACCGGCGCTCATCGCGCGCCGGGCGACCTCGATGGACTCGCGCAGGCTGGCGGCGCGCTGCTGCTGCGCGTCCCAGCGCTGGTAGACGAAGTAACCGCCGGCGCCACCGATGACGAACACCAGCGCGGCGATCAGCAGCAGGCGCCGCGTCTTGGTCGACAGGCGGGCGACCGGCTCGGGCGTGGCGGCGCCCCGCACCGGGCGCGCCGCCGGCTTGCTGGTCGACTCGCGCCGCGACGTGTCGACCTCGAGGTCAGCCAGCCCCGACTTCGATGGACGCCCTGGGTCCATGTCGGCGCTCGACGGTGCACTGAACGAGACCACGCCCCCGCGGCTGGACGCCGGCAGTACGGGGCTGGGCGCCGGCAGATCGAGCCCGGCCAGGGAATCGACATCGCCGCCCAGCTCGAGCGGCGGCACGGCGGTCGTCGAACCCGCGCGCGTGGGCGGCGGCGATGGCGGTGCCGGGAATGAGGTCGGCTCCTGCCGCGCCGAAGCGACCGCGGGCTCGAGCTCCAGACCCCCATCCATGGGTGGTGCGAGATCGAGGCCGTCCAGATCGAGGTGAGCCGATCGATGGCCGGAGCCGCCCGAGCCGCTCGACGGTGCCGACGGGGACCTGGGCGCCGGCAAATCGTCGAAGAAACCTTTGGGCGCCAGGCCATCGGCGGTCGTCGACGGGCCTTTCGACTGCGGGAGATCCTGGAAGTATCCTTTCGGTGCAATGTCGGTGGTCGAGGTCGACGAGCTCGCGGACCGGGGTTGCGGCAGATCGTCGAAGTACCCCTTGGGCGCCGGCAGGTCGGCGGGGTCCGACGGCCGCTTGGGCGCCGGCAGGTCGCGGATGTCCGACGGCCGCTTGGGCGCCGGCAGATCGCCGATACCCGGTCCCTTGGGCGCCGGCAGATCGTCGAACAGCCCGCCCGGAAGTGGAGCTGGCGGCTTTGCGGAGGGTCGCTTGGGCACCGGTAGATCCGGAATCTCGAATGCGCCGGGCCCGCTCGCGCGCTTGGGTACCGGCAGATCGGCAATGTCCGAGCTGCGCTTGGGCGCGGGCAGATCGGCGATGTCCGAGCTGCGCTTGGGCGTGGGCAGGTCGGCGGGGTCCGACGGCCGCTTGGGCGCATGCGGGTCCGCGCCGGAGGGCCGCTTGGGCGCGGGTAGATCGCTTACCCCCGCGTCCGGCATGAGGTCCAGCGGGTCTCCGAAGGCAGGGATTCCGCGCGCCCCACGGCTGGTGGGCCCAACCGGTGCGAGCAGATCGATGCTGTCGAGCGTGAGCGGATCTCCCGGCGGCCGCGACACGCCCTTGGGCAACGGCAAGTCGAGGCCGAGATCCGACGTCGACAGCGACGGCATCGGCAGGTCGATCCCGTCGGCCTCGCGCGTTGAGCCGGACGTCGGCATCGGCACCCGCCGCGGCGGCGGGATGTCAGCGAGGCTGATCACGTCGCCCGCGCCCCCGGCCATCGATGGAGCACCGCTGCCGGGCACCACCACGCGGGCCTTGCACTTGGCACACGTGAGGGTCTTGCCGGCCGGCGGGATCTCCGCAGGGGCGAAGCGGTACACGGCGCCGCATACGGCGCAGGCCACCTCCTTCATGTGCGCCCGATCATAGCGCGGCGCGCGGCGCGGCGCGCGGTATCAGAAAGGGTTCTCGTGATCGTCGCCGGATAGTCCGGCGGGTCGACTCCCGCCCGGCCCCCCACGCAGCCCCCGTCCCGACGGCCGCCGCGGGGCGAGACGAGGGCGCAAGCCTTTCATGATGCGACGGTCGATCTCGGGCAGCACGTCGAGCAGCTGTGCGGCCTGCCGCGCGGTGAGCACCTTGCGAAGGTCCGCGAAACGCTTGCGCTCCGTGCCCCAGCGCGCGTCCTGGTTGGCGACCAGCCGATCGACCGCGGTGACCAGGCGCTTGTCGTCGCTGGCCTCGAGCGCGTCGTGTAACTCGGCGCGCAGGGACTGTCGCTCGCTCAGCAGCTTGGCCATCTCGTCGTCGAAGCGGTTCAGGGTCGGCGCCAGCTTGGCGGCGGTGGCCTCGTCCAGTTGCAGCTCCTCGGCGAGGATCAGCGCGCGCATCACCCGGATGCGCTGCCGCACCTTGTCGCGCTTGTCCTTGGGTGCGCCCGGTCGCTGGGCGACCCGGGGGTCAGGATCGGCGCCGGCCGTCGTCGGCGCGGGCCCGGTCGCCAGCGCGAGCGCCAGGCCGAAGGTCATCATCCGCACGGCGCCGCGCATCACCCCGCCTCCCCATCGAGCCACGCGATCGCGCGGTCGAGCTCGTCGTCGGAGAGGTCGTCGATCCACGTGCCATCGGGCAACAGCTGGTCGTCGCCGTCGTCGCCGTCGTCGCCGCCGTCGCGGTCCAGGTGCTCGTCGGCCAGCGCCGCCGCGGCTTCGTCGATCAGGTCGTCGTCGACGGTGATGCCGCCGAGATCGTCGGGCACCGCCAGCTCGGCCGCGACCTCTTCGTCGGTCAGCCCGACGTCGACTGCCGCGTTGCCCGTCGCCGCATCGGTGGTGGCGCCGGCGCGCGGGTCGTGATCGCCGCGGCGCGCGGCGGGCCACACCAGCAGCGTCGCCACGGCAGCCGCCGCGAGGACCGCGCCGGCCAGGCCGAACGTCCGGGTGCGGCGGGTCTTGCGCGCGGCACCATCGACGGCGACACCGATGTCGGCGGCGAGGCGGCTCCAGTCGGGTTCACCCGTCGTGGCTGCGGCGCGCAACACGGTCAGCGCGGCCCGCGACTCGGCGAGCATCCGCGCCGCCCCCGGGTCGCGCGCGCACAGCGCCTCGACGGCGCGGCGTTCGTCGGCGTCGAGCACCGCCGGGTCGTCGGCGTAGATCTCGATCAGCTGCTCGGGAGTGAGGTCGTCGGTCATGGGGCGTCCTCGGGCTTGTCCCCGGGCTTGTCGAGCTCGTGTCGCACCGAGGAGGATGCCTGGTCGTCGGCCACCGCGCCACCGCGCAACAGCTCGCGCAAGCGCTTGACGGCGTAGTGGAAGCTGACCTTGGCCGCGTTCTCGGTGCAGTCGGCGAGCGCGGCGACCTCGCGGAACGGCAGGTCGTCGAACACGCGCAACTCGAGCACCATGCGTTGCTTGGGCGGCAACTCGCTCACCGCCTCGCGCAGCGCCCGGGCCCGTTCGGCCGCCATCAGGGCGTCCGGCGCGACGGCGTCGACCATCAGGTCGTCACCGGCGGTGGCGCTGGGTTGCTCGCGGGCGCGGTCGCGCACGTGGTTGAGCGCGACGTTGATGCCGATCCGGTACAGCCAGCTCCGGACGCTGGCCTCACCGCGGAAGCGATCGAGGGCCCGGAAGGCGCGCACGAACGCCTGTTGCATGACGTCGGCGGCGTCGGCGTCGTTCTTGACGTAGCGGCGCACGACTTGCCACAGTCCGCGCTGGTGTCGACGGACGAGATCGTCGAACGCCGCCCGGTCGCCGCGGCGGGCGCGCGCCACCAGCGTCGTGTCGATGTCGACGGCGGCGGTCACGGCATCGGCCTGGCTGCCACCGGCGTCGATGATCCACGACCGTGGCAGAACCGCGTCCACCGCGATCTGACCCGCGGCTTGCGCTGAGGGTTAGGCGGCAGTAGTCTGCACGTCCAACTAGCTTCGATCGCTGGAGTTTCTACGATGCTCAACCCGGACCGCATGGCCGACGTGGGTCGCCGCCCGAACGTCGACAATATCGTCAATGCCTGGCGGGCGCACGACGCCGAGCGGCGGCGGCTCCAGGGCGAGCTCGATGGGCTGCGAGCGAAGCGCAACGCCGCCAATGATCTCATGTCGAAGCTCGACAAGAAATCGCCCGAGTTCGCCGCCGCCCGTGACGACCTGCGTGCGCTCTCGGTGGGGATCAAGACCAGCGAGCTCGCCCACGAGGCGCTGCAGCAGGAATGCGAAGAGCTGCTGCTCTCCCTCCCCAACGCCCCCCACGCCTCGGTCCCCGACGGACGGTCGGGGGACGACAACCGCGTCGAGCAGGTGTGGGGCACGGCACCGGCGCTCGGGTTCGTCGCCAGGGATCATCACGACCTCGGCGTCGGGCTGGGCATCCTCGATTTCGACGCCGGCGCGAAGCTGGCCGGGGCGCGCTTCACCGTCCTGCGCGGCTGGGGCGCCAAGCTCACCCGCGCGCTCATCAATTACATGATCGATCTGCACACCGGCGCCGGCTACGACGAGGTGTGGCCGCCGGCGCTGGTGCGTCGCTCGGCGCTGCGCGGCACCGGCCAGCTGCCCAAGTTCGAAGCCGACCTGTTCCGGCTGGCGCCCCATACACCGCCGAGCGCGGAGCAGCTTCCGGACCACGATCTGTTCCTGTCGCCGACCGCGGAGGTCCAGGTCACCAACCTCCACGCCGATCACATCTTCGAGCCCGGTGAGCTGCCGCGTCGGTACTGCGCCTACGCGCCGTGCTTTCGCGCCGAGGCTGGCTCCGCCGGCAAGGACACCCGCGGACTCATTCGCCAGCATCAGTTCGACAAGGTCGAGCTGGTGAAGTTCGTCACGCCGGAGACCAGCTACGACGAGCTCGAGACGTTGCGCGCGCAGGCTGAAGCGGTGCTGCAAGGCCTCGGCCTGCATTACCGCGTCGTCACCTTGTGCACCGCCGATCTCAGCGCCACCGCCGCCAAGACCTACGACCTCGAGGTCTGGCTGCCAGGGCAGGGCGCCTTCCGCGAGATCTCGTCATGTTCCAACTTCGAGGACTACCAGGCGCGGCGAGCCAAGATTCGCTACCGGCCGGCGGCGGGCGACAAGCCACGGCCGACCCACACCCTCAACGGGTCGGGGCTCGCGGTGGGTCGGACCCTGGTGGCGATCCTCGAGCAGTACCAGGCCGCGGACGGCTCGGTCGTCATTCCCCCGGCGTTGCGCCCGTATGTCGGCGGGGTGGAACGTATTTCGCCAGCTCAAAAACCGACCGGATGATCCTTTACAAGAGGGGGGCCATCCATATACTGCGCGCAACCTCTGGGGTTCCCGGAGGAGTGGCCGAGCGGTCGAAGGCAGCGGTCTTGAAAACCGCCGAGCGAAAGCTCCGGGGGTTCGAATCCCTCCTCCTCCGCAAGGCTGACAACCGAATAGCTCGATCGTCGTCTTGCCATAGGCCCATGGAGAGATGGCCGAGTGGCTGAAGGCACCGGTTTGCTAAACCGACGTATGGGGGTTTCCCTGTACCGAGGGTTCGAATCCCTCTCTCTCCGCTAGTTTGGCTCGCAAGGTTGGCCACGTCGTTTGTCGTTTGTCGTTTGTCGTTTGGATCCGTAGCTCAATGGATAGAGCACCGGTCTACGGAACCGGGGGTTAGAGGTTCGACCCCTCTCGGATCCGCCGCATGTACGAAGAGTTGATGGGCCTCGCGCTCGAGGAGGCGAGGCTTGCTGGTAGCGCGGGTGACGTGCCGGTCGGTGCGATCATCGTGAACGATGACGGCACCGTGATCGGTCGCGGGCACAACCGCCGCGAGCAGCGTGGCGACCCGACCGCACATGCCGAGGTGGAAGCGCTCCGCGACGCCGCGGTGCTGCTTGGTCACTGGCGAGTGGACGCGACCTTGGTCGTTACCCAGGAACCGTGCCCGATGTGTGCCGGTGCCATCGTCAACGCGAGGGTTCGTCGGCTGGTGTTCGGATGTACCAACCCGAAGGCTGGTGCGGTCGAGTCGCTCTATCAGATCTGTACCGATCCGCGGCTCAACCATCGTGTCGACGTCATCGCCGGCGTTCGCGCCGACGAATGCGCCGCCGAGCTGAAGCAGTTCTTCGCGGCGCTGCGCCGCGAACCACATTGATTCCGTCTTGTCTCCGGAGGGGTGTCCGAGTGGTCGAAGGTGCCTGTTTCGAAAGCAGGTAGGCGTAAGCCTCGGGAGTTCGAATCTCCCCCCCTCCTCTGTGCCTCTGCCCTCCTCGGGAAACGATCTTGGAGAGGTGACCGAGTGGCCGAAGGTGCACGATTGGAAATCGTGTGTATCCAAAAGGTACCGAGGGTTCGAATCCCTCCCTCTCCGCCCACGCCGGGCCCAGACCCGGCGCCCTCCAGCGACCAGCGACGATCGAGCTGGGACCCTTTTATGGTCCCGGGTGACGCAACGTCTGTGAACCCCGCCAGGCCCGGAAGGGAGCAACGGTAGCGGAACGAGCGGGTGCCTGGGGCCACCTTTTTTTGGGCCGAGAGGCTATAAAGTGCCGGCGACCGACCAGGTCGCCGGCACATCGATCGATCGACCCATGTCCTACCTGGTTCTCGCTCGCAAGTACCGCCCATCGACGTTCTCGGAGGTCGTGGGGCAGGAGCACGTGACGAGGACGCTCGCCAACGCGTTCTCGACCGAGCGCGTTCATCACGGGTTCCTGTTCTGCGGTCCCCGCGGGGTCGGCAAGACCACGCTGGCCCGCATCCTCGGCAAGGCGCTCAACTGTGAACGCGGGCCGACCGCCGAGCCATGCGGCACCTGTTCGGCGTGCACGTCGATCACCGCCGGCAACGCGGTCGACTACTACGAGATGGACGGCGCCTCGAATCGCGGCATCGACGCGATCCGCGACCTGACCGAGGCGGTGCGCTACCAGCCGGCGGTGTTGCGCAAGAAGGTCTACGTCATCGACGAAGTCCACATGTTGACGACCGAGGCCTTCAACGCCTTGCTCAAGACCCTCGAGGAGCCGCCGCCCCACGTCACGTTCGTGCTGGCCACCACCGAGCCGCACAAGGTGCCGGTGACGATCCTGTCGCGGTGCCAGCGCTACGACTTCAAGCTGGTGCCGGCGGCGCTGCTGCACGCCCACCTGACCCGGATCTTCATCGCCGAGGGCATCACCGTGGCGCCGTCGGCGCTGTCGTTGATCGTGCGCGAGTCCGGCGGCTCGGCGCGTGATGCCCTGTCGCTGAGCGATCAGGTGATCTCGTTCGTCGGCAAGGACGCGATCACCGAGGCCCATGTCGCCGAGGTGCTCGGGGTCGCCGATCGAGCGTTGACCCGCGGCCTGGTCGCCGCGCTGGTTGCCGGCGACGCGGCGGCGGCGCTGGCGTCGGCCGACGCGGCGAGCGGGCGCGGTGTCGACGAGGTGCAGCTGTCGCGGGCCGTGGTCCGCTACCTGCGCGATCTGGCCGTGCTGCAGGTGGCGCCTGGCGTGCGCGAGCTGGTCGACGGGACCGATGACGAGCGGGCGGCGATGGCGGCCGAGGCTGGCGCGATCGATCGCCGCCGCCTGACCCAGATGTTCGAGCGCATGTTGCGAGCCTGCGACGATCTCGGCAAGTCGATGCAGCCGCGCCTGGTGCTGGACCTGGCCCTCATCGATGTCGCGACCGCGGAGCCGATCGTGCCGCTCGGGGACCTCGTCGACCGGCTGGGGGAGATGGAGCGGCGGCTTGGTGGCGGCGCGGGTGGGGGTGGGGGCGGCGGCTCGCGAGTGGCGCCGGTGCGGGTGGCCGCGCCGCCGCCGGCACCGCCGGCGAGACCGCAACAGCGTTCGGTTTCGGCTCCGGTTTCGGCTCCGGTTTCGGCTCCGGTTTCGGCTCCGGTTTCGGCTCCGGTTTCGGCTCCGGTTTCGGCTCCGGTTTCGGCTCCGGTTTCGGCTCCGG
>CANKMW010000097.1 GCA_947483555.1 Myxococcales bacterium | reverse complement strand
GTGGCCCACACCGCGGTCTCGCTCGCGCTCGGCAGCGGGTCGCCGGCCGCGGCCAGCGTGCGGATCCGCGGCACCAGGACGTGTTGGAGCCACTCCTCGGCGGCCAGCGTGTTGCACCCGAACGCCCCCATGTTGACGAGGCGCGCTTGATCGATCGGATCCGCCGACCAGCGCCCCAACCGCCGCAACTCGGCCTCGATGCGCTCGGCGATCGCGGTCGCGCGCAGGTTCATCGGCAAGGAGTGTAGCGCGCTCGCGGTGCGCCCGAGGATCGCGCGCCACGACCAGATCCGGCGATCGACGTGTGCGCGCCAGCCCGGCGCGGCCGCGGCGCCACACGAAGCCCGTCCTGGGTGAGCATTTGCTGGGACAGCTCATCGTGCCGCTGTCACACGGCCGCGACAGCGAGCTGGTAGATCGGCCCGGGCAGCAGGCAGCGCGGCGAGCGCACGCCGCGGTGGTAGCATCGGGGCCAGTGTCCGCGCCCGCCGTCGATCCCGACCGTATCCGCAAGGAGCTCGAGGCGATCGTCGGGCCGCGACGGGTGTCGTTGCGCCCCGTCGATCTCGATACCTACGCGCGCGACATGTGGCCGCGCCTGCTGTTCGCGCGCCGCGACGGCGCACCGCCGCCGTGCCTGCCCAACGCCGTGGTGTGGCCGGAGAACGCCCGCGAGGTGGCGACCATCGTGCGCGCCGCGCGCAGCATGGGCGTGCCGATCATCCCCTACGGTGGCGGATCGGGCGTGTGCGGCGGCGTGGTGCCGGTGCGCGGCGGCATCACCCTCGACATGAAGCGCATGCAGGCGCTGCGGGCGGTACGCGGCGACGAGCTGATCGCCGACGCCGAGGCCGGGTTGTCGGGCGAGCGCTTCGAGCGCGACCTGGCGCGGCGCGGCTTCACCTTCGGCAACTTCCCATCGTCGATCTACTGCTCGACCGTGGGCGGATGGGTGGCGACGCGGGCCGCCGGTCAGCTGTCGACCAAGTACGGCAAGGTCGAAGACCGGGTCGCCGGGCTGACCGTGGTCACCGGCAGCGGTGAGATCATCGATACCGACGGGCCGTCGCGCGCGCTCGGCGGTCCCAACTGGACCCAGCTCGTGGTCGGCAGCGAAGGCACGCTGGGCGTGATCACCTCGGCGCGGCTGCGGCTGTCGCCGGCGCCGCAGCTGCGCGTGTTCCGCGGCTTCGAGGTCGGCAGCGTCGCCGCCGGTGTCGAGGCGATCCGCCGCGTCCTGCAGCGTGGGCTCCGCCCGGCGGTGGTGCGGCTCTACGACGAGCTCGACACCTTCCTCAACAGCATGAAGCCGAGCGGTGGTCACGACGACAGCGAGCGTGGCCACGCCTACGCACCGACGCCGCTGCCCGGCGAGGGCGCGCTGCCGGTCCTGCCCGGCGCGCCGCCGCCTGACGAAGATGGCCCGCTGCGCCGCTTGCTGGCGCTGGGCCGGCGCGGCACGCGCGGGCTGCGCAAGGACGCCCTCGGCGCCATGCTGTCGCGGCCGCGCGCCGTCAACGGCCTGGTCGGGGCGGTCGCCGAGAAGATCGCCCGCAAGGGCTGCCGGATGATCATCGGGCTCGAGGGCGCCCGGATCCGCACCGAGATCGAGGCCGCGCTGACCTTCGCCGAGCTCGAGCGCGCCGGCGCCAAGGACATGGGCGAGGAGCCCGGCCGGGCCTGGCTCGCGCATCGCTACGCGGTCAGCTACCGCATGTCACCGGTGTTCCGCGACGGCGCCTTCGTCGACACCATGGAGGTGGCGGCGAGCTGGGAGCAGCTGCTCGATCTGTATCACTCGGTGCGGGCGGCCATCGGCCGTCACGCCGTGGTGATGGCGCACTTCTCCCATGCCTACGCCGACGGCTGCTCGATCTACTTCACGTTCGCCGGCCACGCCGACGACCGCGCCGGCAGCGAGCGCCTCTACGACGCCATCTGGCGCGACGGGCTCGAGGCCGCGACCCGGGTCGGTGGCACGATCAGCCACCACCACGGTGTCGGCCTGCTCAAGGCGCCGTACATGTTCGGCGAGCACCGCGAGGCGATGAGCGTGCTGATCGGCCTCAAGAAGACCCTCGACCCCGACGACATCATGAACCCGGGCAAGCTCGGGCTCGGCGGTAGCGGAGGTCCGGCGTGAGCGCCGAGCTGCTCGTCGACCTCGAGCGCGCGGTCGGCCCCGATCACGTCCGCGTCGACGCCCCGACGGCGTGGCGGGTGGCGCCCGGCGCTGCGGCCGAGATCGCCGAGGTCATCCGCATCGCCGGCCGTCATGGCGCGGTGGTGATCCCGGTCGGCTCGGCCGCGCGCGCGCCCAAGCTGCGCGGCGTCGAGCGACCGCGGCTGCTGGTCGCGACCCATCGTCTCGATCAGGTCATCCACCTCGACGAGACCTCGCTGTTGTGCCACGTCCAGGCCGGCGTCACCGGCCTCGGGCTCGAGAAGGTGCTGGCGCCGCGTGGGATGTCGATCGGTGACTACCCGCCGAGCATCCTGGGCTCGACGATCGGCGGGCTGGTCGCGGTGCGCACGCCGGGCAAGTCGTCGGTGCGCCACGGCTTCTTCGAGGACGCGGTGGTCGGGCTGTCCGCCGTGCTCGCCGACGGCCGCACCATCCACACCCGGCTGGCGCCGCGCCGCGCCACCGGCCCCGATCTGGCCCGCGCGATGTGCGGCAGCGAGGGTACGCTGGGCTTCATCACCAGCGTCGTGCTGCGTATCCACCACCGGCCCGAGACCCGCTTCCTGGCCGCCTTCGCGCTACCGACGATGGACGCCGCGATCGCGGCGACCTACCTCGCGCTCCGCGAGGAGGCGGCGCCGGCCGGGCTGCGGATCCTCGATGGCGCCGAGGCCGAGCACTGGTACGGCCCGGGCGTGGTCGGTGCCGACGAGGCGCTGATCGTGGCCGCCACCGCCGGTCCCACCGATCTGGCGGCCTGCGATCGCGACCTGATCGCCAGCGCGGTGCGCGCCGAAGGCGGCCGCGAGGCCGACACCGCGCTGGCCGAGACCTGGTGGAAGCGCCGCCACTCGGCCGAGCCGTGGCCGGGCCCGCCACCGAGCTTCCAGGTCACCGCCACGCCGTCGAAGCTGCGCGGTGCCTACCACGCCGTGCGCGGCGCGGTCGCCGCCGCCGGCGCGTCGTCGCGTTGCCACGTGTCGCGGTTCGACGCCGCGGGTGCGATGTTGTTCGTGACGTTCGTCGCGGCGACCGGTCACGACCAGGTTCGCGCCGCCGCCGAGGCCGGTGCCCGCGCCGCCGGAGGATGGCTGCTCGGCGCCCGGGCCCGCGAGCTCGATCCGTACCTGACCGCGCTGCGCGCCGCCCTCGATCCCGACGGCATCATGAACCCGGGCGCGCTCACCGGCTGATCGGGCCGCGATCGAGCGCTGACGCCCTCCGTGTCGTGCCAAGGTCCGCGCATGAAGCTCACCGACTACGTCACCCTCGGGCGCAGCGGCCTGCGCGTGAGCCCCGTGTGCCTGGGTACGATGACGTTCGGCACCGCGTGGGGCTGGGGGGCCGACGAGGGCGCCGCCCGCGCGATGTTCGATGCCTACGTCGACGGCGGCGGTAACTTCGTCGACACCGCCGACATCTACACCGGCGGGCAGAGCGAGGAGCTGGTCGGCAAGTTCGTGGCCGACCGCCAGCTGCGCGATCGGGTGGTGCTGGCCACCAAGTTCACGTTCAACACCGAGAAGGGCAACCCCAACGCCGGCGGCAACGGCCGCAAGCACGTCCGGCGCGCCGTCGAGGCGTCGCTGCGCCGGCTGGGCACCGACTACCTCGACCTGTACTGGCTGCACTGCTGGGACATGGTGACGCCGGTCGACGAGCTGGTGCGGACGGTCGACGACCTGGTGCGCGCCGGGCTGGTGCGCCACGTCGGGTTCTCCGACGTGCCGGCGTGGTACGCGGCGCGGGCGCAGACCATCGCCGAGCTGCGCGGTCTCGAGCCGGTGGTGGCGCTGCAGCTCGAGTACTCGCTGGTCGAGCGCGGCATCGAGCGCGAGCTGGTGCCAGCATCGCAGGAGCTGGGAATGGCGATCACCCCGTGGAGCCCGCTCGCTGGTGGCTTCCTGGCCGGCAAGTACCCTGCGGACGGCGGCGGCGATGGCCGCCTGGCCAAGCACCGCGGCAGCGGCAACCCGGCCTTCGATCGCATGACCGCGCGCAACTACGAGATCCTCGACGTCGCCATCGCGGTCGCACGCGAGGTCGATCGACCGGTGGCCCAGGTGGCGCTGGCCTGGTTGCTGGGTCGCCCCGGCGTGACCTCCACCATCGTCGGCGCCCGTTCGGTGGAGCAGCTGGCGCAGAACCTCGGCGCGCTCGAGCTGACCCTGTCCGCCGCGCAGCGGACCCGGCTCGACGACGTGTCCCGGATCATCCCCGGCCATCCGTACACGTTCTTCACCGACGCGGCGCAGAACATGATGTACGGCAGCGCCCGGGTCACGCGCTGGCGCCCGGCCTGAGGCTACCTGGCGGTCAGGGCGGCGTCAGCTCGCGGCCGAACGCGGTCAGCGTCAGACCACGGAAGTGGAGCGAGACGTCGGCCTGGCCCGGATCGGGCATCAGATCGACATCGCCGGTGAACGGCTGGCCGACCGGGCTGTCGAACAGCGGACCGGTGTAGAAGACCCAGGTCGGCGTCGGGGCGCCGTCCCAGTGCTGGACCTGCGACACGTTCCAGCGGCCGCCGGCGCGCGCGAAGTAGAGATACAGCCGCATCGTGTTGGCGTTCTCGGTCCACTCCACCTCGATCGTGCCGGCGTCGGTGCCGGTGGTGAAGCCAGAGCCGGTGATCGTGGCCGCGCCCGCACCGCGCAGCACCAGTCCGGATCCGATCGCGAGGCCGAAGTCGGTGGCGGCCACCGTGGCCGCGCCCGGTCCGTAGTCCCACGACACCGGCGCCGGCGGGGCGTCGACCAGCGTCACGCCGCCGCCATCATCACCGCCGCCGCCGCACGCGGCCAGCAGGCCGAGAACCCAGTTCGCGCGTCGCATGGCGCCCAGCATACGCCGAGTGCCCGGCCGGCACAGGGCCGTCGCCAGCGCGTGTTATCGTCGCCGCCGTGTCCGAGCGCTTCACCCCTGCCGACGTCGCCAAGCAGCTCGACTACTGTACCTACTGCCCCAAGATGTGCCGGCACGCCTGCCCGGTGTCGACCACCACCGGCCGCGAGACGCTGATCCCGCAGGCCAAGATGGATCGTCTCAACAAGCTGCGCGCTGGCGTCAGTCCGTGGACGACCGAGAACGCGGATCCGCTGTGGGCGTGTACCGGCTGCCGGCACTGCACGGTGTATTGCGACCACGCCAACGAACCCGGGCTGGTGCTGTTCGGTGGTCGCGCCGAAGCCCAGCGCAAGGGCGTCGCGCATCCGGCGCTGGCGGGTTACGCCGAGCGCTTCCGCGCCCGCGACGAGCGGTTGGCGCGCCAGGGCAAGGAGCGCTTCGGCGCCGCCCGCTTCGCCGACAGCGGTCAGGTCGGCTTCTGGCCCGGCTGTGACACCGTCGACAAGGGCGCCGCCGACGTGGCGGCGGCGTTCGCGGTGTTCGAGCGCGTCGGTGCCGAGCACGTCCGGCTGGTCGACGCCGGGCTGACCTGCGCCGGTTATCCGTTGCTGGCCGCCGGCCTGACCGATCTGTTTCGTTGGCACGCCGGCAAGGTCGCTGGCGCGCTGCGCCGCTTCCGCACCGTGGTGATCAACTGCTCGGCGTGCCTGTATGCGCTGCGCGGTCAGTACGATGGCGAGGGGGTCTCGGTCGGCACCGAGGTGCTCTCGCTCGCCGAGTTCCTGGCCCAGCACGCCAGCCGGCTGTCCGTGCCGGCGACCAAGAAATCGGTCTACTACCACGACCCCTGCTACCTGGCGCGCTACGCCGGGGTGATCGAACCGCCGCGTCGCGTGCTGTCGCAGATCGCCACCGTGCGCGAGTTCGGGTGGTCGCGCCACGACACCGAGTGCTGCGGCGGCGGCGGGCTGTTACCCAAGACCGCGCCGGCGACCGCTGACGCCATGGCGCGCCGCCGGCTCGCCGAGGTCGCCGCCGGTGGCGGTGGCACCGTGGTCACGTCGTGCGGCACGTGCGCGTTCATGCTGCGTCGCAACGCCCCGGCCTCGGTCGAGGTGGTCGACCTACCGACGGCGATCGCCCAGCTCACCGACATCCCGGTGCCGCTGCTGCCGGCGTCGCTCGACGACGCGACCTCCGGGTGATCAGGGCCGACGTGAGCGGTGGCGGTCCAGCGGACGAGTCAGGTACCGACGCCGAGCTGATGCGGCGCTACGTCGGCGGCGAGGCCGAGGCGTTCCGCCAGCTCTACGCCCGGCTCGCGCCGCGGCTGCTGGGCTACCTCTTGCGCATGGTGCGCGATCGCGCCGCTGCCGAGGATCTGGTCCAGGTCACGTTCCTCAAGGTGCATCGAGCGCGGGCCGCGTACGTCCGTGGTGCCGACCCCGGGCCGTGGATCTTCGCGATCGCCCACCGCTCGTTTCTCGATGACGTCCGCGGCAAGCGGCGGGCCCGCGTCGGCCTGGCCGACGACGGCGAGCCGCCCGAGGTCTCGGCCGACATCACCGGCGCCACCGATGGCGTCCGCGCCGCCGCCGACGATCAGCGCGAGCTGACCCAGGCCACGCTGGCCGCGCTGCAGACGCTGCCGCCGATGCAACGCGAAGCGGTCGCGCTGACCAAGCTGGGCGGCAAGAGCATCGCCGAGGCCGCCGAGATCGCGGGCACCACGCCGGGCGCCATGAAGGTGCGCGTCCACCGCGGCTACGAGGCGCTGCGCAAGGCGCTGGGCGCCGCCGCTGCAACCGAGGAGTCGACATGACGGTCGATCGACAGGATCTTCCGGCACCGCCGATCGGTGACCTGCTGGCCGCCGAGCTCCGCGAGTTGGCGCCGGTCGCCACCCGCCGGCCGTGGCGTGACGTGGCCGCGGTCACCGCCGCCGCCGCGACCTCGATCGCCGTGCTGGTGGTGACCCTCGCGGTGCGCCGCGACCTCGACGCCTTGCCGCGCGCCTGGCTGATCGGCTACGGCGGCGCGTGGCTGGCGGGCTTCGCGCTGCTGGCGTGGCTGTCGCTGGTACCGCGGGCGGGAGCCGTGGTGCCGCGCTGGCTGCCCGCCGCGGTCGGCGCCGGGCTGGCCGCGGTCGGCTTCGTGGCCGCCGGCCTGACCTTCGATCGGACGACGGCGCTCAGCCTGGTCTACGCGCCGACCACCGCCAATCACCTGCTTCGCGCCGCCGCCTGCGCCGGCCTCGGGACCATCACCGCGCTGGTCCCCATGCTGCTCGGCGCCCGCCTCCTGCGTGGCGCCGTCCCGGTCGGCGGTGCCGCCATCGGCTCCGGCCTGGGCGCAGCGTGCGGCGCCGCCGGCGGCTTCCTGTTGCACCTGC
The DNA here is from genome assembly GCA_947483555.1 of Myxococcales bacterium. Classification (GTDB taxonomy): domain Bacteria; phylum Myxococcota_A; class Polyangia; order Haliangiales; family Haliangiaceae; genus UBA2376. The sequence goes on along the minus strand of CANKMW010000097.1, from coordinate 26,251 downwards.
ACTGCCCGATCACGCACCCGATCCACCTCGGCGTCGGCCACGGCGGCGCCGTGCTGATCTGCGCGTTGCTCGGCGCGTTGCTGGTGCCGGTGCTGGCGCGGATCCGCTGACCCCCGGCGTACTCGCGGTCAGCGCTCCGCGATCGGTTGCGGACGATAGCTGGCGCCGGTGGCGAGGTAGGCCCCGGCCGGATCGCGGCCGCCCCACAGGAGCAGCGAACCGCCGGTCCACACGCCGGCGTGATCGCGACGCGCGGTGGGCGCGTCCGTGGACGGCAGGGCGCACCAGGTGTCGAGGGCGGGCAGGTAGCGGGCGCCAGATTCGAGCGGGACCTCGTCGCGCTGACCGCCCCACACGATCATCTCGTCGCCGGTCCACACCACGACGGCATCCTCGCGGGCACCCGGGGCGTCACCGAGCGTCAGCGGTGACCAGGTGTCGGTCGCCGGCGTGTAGCGACCCCCGGTGCCGCGCTGGTGCCGCACCGACGGCACGCCCTCGCGCACCACGCCGCCCCACACGATCATCTCGGTGCCGGTCCAGATCGCGGCGTGATCTTCGCGCGGCTCGGGCGCGCCGATCGCGGACATCGGGCGCCACGTGTCGGTCGACGGATCGTAGCGCCCGCCGCCCAGCGCATAGTCGCGCGCGTCGTCGGCGCCGTTCCAGCCGCCCCACACGATCATCTCGGTGCCGGTCCAGACCGCGGTGTGGTCCTCGCGCGCGGCGGGTGCACGGTGATGGCTGACCGGTCGCCAGCGGTCGCGCGCCGGCGCATACCGGGCACCGGTGTCGGCGTGACCGGCGGCGTCGCGTCCGCCCCAGACGATCATCTCGGTGCCGGTCCACACCGCGCGTGGATCGTCACGCGCGCTCAGCCCCGACGGCGGCGTCGCCCGCCAGGTGTTCTCGGCCGGATCGTAGCGGGCGCCGGTGGCCAGCTTCTCCTCGGCCTCGCTGTACGCGTTGCCACCCCAGACGATCATCTCGCGGCCGGTCCACACCGCGGCGTGGTCGTCGCGTTCCCGCGGCGCGAGGCGGGTCGACGTTAGCTGCCAGCTATCGGTCTCGGGTGCGTAGCGGGCGCCGTCGCCCATCGGGTGGCGTGGGTCCTGGGTCCCGCCCCACATCACCATCTCGGTGCCAGTCCAGACCGCGGTGTGGTCGACCCGGCCGGGTAGCGGCAGCGCCGCCAGCGGGTGCCAGGCGCCGGCGGCGGCGCACGGGTCAGGCGGCGGCTCGAGAACGGCGACCACCTGGTCGGCGACGGTGGCCCGCGAACCGGGCGTCATCGGGGGCGCCGTGCACCCGGCACCGACGCTGACCGAGAACGACAGGGCGACCACGGCACGGCGTCCGGAGCTGGTGCGCATCCTCGTCATGACGCACGAGCCCGACCCACGTTGCACGCTGATTGCCGAGCGCCGGTCGTCCTGACGTCGACCTTACACGCCCAGGTCGGACCACGTCGGGCTACTGCGGTCGTCCCTCCGCAGCGAGGCGCGCGACGACGATGTACTGATCGGGAAGCTGGTCGGCGGTGACCTCGGCCACCAGCCCGGCGGCGCCGAGCTCGGCAACGATCGCGTCGGCGCCGATCCGGAGGTGGCGCGGCGGCCCGCGCTCCGCGTCGAGCGTGAAGTCGACGATCACGATGCGGCCGCCGGGTCGCAGCGCAGCGGCGAGGCGGGCCGCGTACGCTTGCCGGTCGGCGAGGTGGTGCCAGACATCGACGATCAGGACGCGGTCCACCGAGCCGGGGTCGAGGCCCGGATCCCCGGCCGCCACCTGCAGCGAGCGCACGTTGGTCCAGCCGTCGCGCGCGCCGCGCTCGGCGAGGTAGCGGATCATGTCGGCCTCGACGTCGGTCGCGATGACCTGTCCCCGCGCGCCGACCGCCGCCGACAGGCGACCCTCGAAGTAGCCGGTGCCGGCGCCGACGTCCGCGACCGTCATGCCCGGGGTCAGGTCCAGGGCCCGGATCACCACCTCGGGCTGTTGCCAGGCGTCGCGTTCCGGATCGTCGAACACGGCGGCCCAGCGGTCGGCGTCCTCGAAGCGGTGCGGCATGCCCTCGGCGTGCTGACCGTGACGATGATCGGCGACCGCACCGGCGGGGTGCGCCGGCGGCGCTGGACCTGCCGCCGGCGACGGCGACGAGCAGCCGACCGCCACCCACAACGGCGCCGTCGCCCGCAGACGTGAAGCCAGGTCTCTTGCCACGTCCGAGCCTAACCCGTCACGACCGGGTTGGCGCTGGGTCGAGACCGCTACCAGCGCAACGCGACGCCAACCGTCGAGCCGGTCGCCAGCGGCGTCACGTCGGTGCCCTTGCGGTGCAGAAACCGGGGGACCGCGTAGCCGAACGCCGCGCCCACCACCCAGCCCGTGACCACGTCGGTGGCCCAGTGCTTGTCGGCGGCGATGCGCAGGTAGCCGGTCGTCAACGACAGCGCGATCCCGCCGCCGTACAGCGCTGGCGCCCACCGGTAGCCGCGCATCGACGCCACCGTGCCGGCCGAGACCGCCAGGCTCATCGACAACGTCGAATGCCCCGAGTAGAAGGACTGGTTGTTGTCCTGCGGGTGCGGCGTGTCGGGCTTGTCCTCGGGCGCGAGCTGGTGAACGAACGGTCGCTCGCGCGCCACCGCGGCCTTGACGGCGAAGTTGATCACGCCGGCGATCGCCGCCGACTCGGCGACGATCAGGCCGTCGTCGAGCCGATTTTCGCCGCGATCGTCGAGGTGCCCGACCAGGCCGAGGCCACCGAGCGCGAACAGCGGGGCGGCGGCGAAGCCGGTCCAGTTGCTGATGGCGTGGGCTCGATCTCGGTCCGCCCACCGCAGCCCATCGCGCACCGCGTCGTCGAACAGGGTCGGTCCGCACCAGCGACACGAGTCCTTGGACAGCGGGCCCTTGAGCGGCGCCTCGCTGAGGAAGTAGAGCGTGGCCAGGCCCAGCGTCAACGGCAGGTGGAGCCGGCGATCGGGGTCGGCGACGACGTCGTCGGCGAACGTCACGCGCGGCGACGCGGCGAGCGTCACGGCCGCGGCGAGACCAGCGCTCAGCGCGGCGCGGCGTGAACGGGTGGCGCGCGGCATCCCGCCATCGTAAGGGATCAGTCGCTCTTCTTCGCGCTCAGGCCGTACTTCCGGAGCTTGTCGACCAGCGTCACCCGGCTGGTGCCCAGACGGCGCGCCGTCTCGCTCTGGTTGCCAGCGGCCGCGGCCAGCGCGCGCGCCAGCACGCCGCGCTCGAACGCCTCGACCTGCTCCTTGAGCGAAGGGCCGAGCTCGGGCGAGCCGACGTCGCCGTCCGGATCGTCGATGGGCGGTCGGCCGGTGCCGAGCGCCGCGGGCGCTGCGTGCGACGCCGCGTTCTGCTCCTGCCAGTCGGCGAGGCGTAGCATCGTGTCGCCGGTCAGCGCGGCGAGGCGCGCGATCGCGTTCTCGAGCTGGCGCACGTTGCCCGGCCACGGCGCCTGGACCAGCGCGTCGACCAGCGCCGGTTCGATCGCCAGCGGCCCGGTGCCGAACTTGTCGCCGTAGCGGCGGGCCAGCTCGGCGGCCAGCGCCGGGATGTCGGCCCGGCGGTCGCGCAGCGGCGGCACCACCAGCTCGACGACCGCGAGCCGGTAGTAGAGATCCTCGCGGAACCCGCCGCTGCGGGCCTCGGCGGCGAGATCGCGGTTGGTCGCCGCCACCACCCGGACGTCGACCTTCTCCACCCGACCCGAGCCGACCGGCTGGATCTCACCCTCCTGAAGCGCGCGCAGGAGCTTGGCCTGCACGCCGAGCGGTAGCTCGCCGACCTCGTCGAGCACCAGGGTGCCGCCGTCGGCCTCGGCGAAGAAGCCGGCGCGCGCCGAGGTGGCGCCGGTGAAGGCGCCGCGGGCATGCCCGAACAGCTCGGCCTCGGCCAGCTCGGCCGGGATCGCGGCGCAGTTGAAGCGCACCAGCGGACCGGCGGCCCGCTTCGATTGCGCGTGGAGGAGCTGGGCGATGAACTCCTTGCCGGTGCCGGTCTCGCCGCGCACCAGCACCGTGACGTCGCGGGTCGCGACCCGCGCGGTGGCGTCGAGCAGCCGCCGCATGGCCGCGCTGTCGCCGACGATGCGGCGGCCGAGGGCGTGTTCGATCGCCAGGCGCCGGTTGGCGACTCGCAAGCGGCGGGCCTCGAGCGCGCGCGCGATCACGATCGCGACCTCGTCGATGTCGAACGGCTTGGTCAGGTAGTCGTAGGCGCCGGCCTTGACCGCCGCGACCGCGACCCGTTCGGAGCCGTGCGCGGTCAACAGGATGATCGGCAGCGTCGCGTCGCGGTTGGCGATCGCCGCGATCAGCTCGAGCCCGGTCATGCCCGGCATGTTCAGGTCGGTGATCACGACGGCGGCGTCGTCGATCCGGGTCAGCGCCTCGGCACCCGAGCTCGCCGTGATCACCTGGTGGCCGCGGTCGACGAGCACCTCGCGGAGCGTGAACAGCACACCGGGGTCGTCGTCGACGAGGAGGACCTGGCTCACGCCGTCGCCTGGGGCGGCGGGCTCGCCGAGGTGGTCAGCACGTCATGGACACCGGCCGGAGCGGGTCGTGCCGGCAGCCGGATGGTCACCGCCGTACCGTGCTCGGGATCGCTGGCGTAGTGCAGCGTGCCGCCGTGCTGGGCGATCACCGTCTGGGCCAGCACGACCCCGAGGCCGGTGCCGCCGTCGCGGGTCGTGAAGTAGCTGGTGCCCAGCCGGGCGAGGTCGTCGGGCTTGATGCCGCGACCGCTGTCCATGATCTCGACGACGCCCCCGCCGGCGCCACCGACGGGATCGGGCCGCGCCGAGACCCGGATCGTGCCACCCGCCGGCGTCGCTTCGACGGCGTTGGTCAGCACGTTGAGCAGCGCCTCCTTGAGCCGGCGCGGGTCGGCCTCGATCAGCGTGGCCCGGGTGTCGACGTGCAGCGTGATGCGGCCGCTCTCGACGCGACCGGAGACCGCGGCCAGCGCCGAGCCGGCGACCTCGGCCAGATCGACCGGCTGCGGCCGCAGGTCCTCGAGCGGGCGCGAGAACGACAGGTACTCGGCCAGGATCGCCTCCATGCGCGCGACCTCGGCTTGCATGACGTCGAGGCGTTCGGGCGTCCGCGGTCCGTCCGCGGACCGCGACACCAGCTGGACCAGGCCCTTGATCGATGCCAGCGGGTTCTTGAGCTCGTGGGCGACCTTGGCCCCCACCGACTGCAGGCGCTCGGCGTGCTCGGCGGCGGCCGCGACCCGCTCTTCGTTGAGCACCTCGACGGCGAAGGTGGCGGTCTGGGTCGCCGCGAGCACCCGGCTGATGAAGTTGGTGACGATCGCGATGGTCCAGCCGAAGGAGACGATGGCGGCGGCAACGAAGTGATCGTGCGGCAGCACGGGTCCCAGCCACGAGGTCGGCATCAGCGCGACCAGCGAGAACAGGATGACGATCGACGCCGTCAGCCAGCGGGTCGCCGCCTGGGCACCGAAGAACACCACCGGGATCACGGACGCGGTGCCCAGCGACGGCAGCATCGGGCTGCGCAGGCCGCCGGTGACCGCGACGGTGGCGACCAGGTAGGCCTGGGCCAGGCCGTGCATCAGGTACACGGCGCGATCCAAGCGCGTGCGATCGCGGTCGACCCAGCGCAGGACGCTGAACTGCGCCCCGATCAGCGTCGCCCAGGCCGCGAACGGTGTCACCACACGCCAGGTCGGGTACCCGGCGTGGACCAGGATCGCGACGATGAGCCCCATCGACACCAGGCCGCACGCGGCCGCGAAGGCCACGTTCTGGCGACCGGTCGCCATGATCACGTCGTTCCGCGTGCCACGCCACACGGCCGCCGACTCTGCGAGCGCCGGGCCAACCAGGGTCGGTCCACGTCGCGACGCCCGATCTGCGGACATGCGCGCATCGTAGCGCGGGGGCCGCCGGTCGGTGACCCGTCAGCCGTACAGTGAACCGTCGACGGCTGTACGGAGAACCGACAGGCCGGTCTGCGACACCGCCGCCGGTGATGGTAACTGCTCGGAAAGCGGCCCTCGCGACGTGGCATGGGCGCTGCTTGTTGCGACCCCATGCGTTTGCTTCCTCTGGCGGCCACCGTCGTGGTCGGGCTGGCCACCGCGGCCGTCGCCCAGCCCGCCGCGCCGGCGCCAGCGCCACTCGTACCCTCACCGTTCGACGCCGCGCTCGCCGCGCTGCTCGCCAGGCCCGGCGGTCTCACGGCCGACCAGGCCGCCGCGCGGGCGGTCGCCGCCAGTCCGGCCGTGCGGCGCAAGGTCGCCGAGACCGCCAGCGCTCGAGCCGGCCGCGACGACGTGACGTTCGCGTTCGTCCCCCACACGACGTTGACCGCCGGCTACACCCGCCTGTCGGACGTCGAGCTTCCCGAGCTGGCGCCGGGATTCTCGTTTCCGGTCGTGCTCGATTCGTTTCACCTCGGCGCGCAGGTCGCGATTCCAGTCACCGATCTGTTCTTGCGCTTGCCGCCGCTCGGGCGTGCGACCGAGCTCGGCATCGTCGCCGCCGAGCGCGGACAGCGGGGCGCCGAGCTCACCGCCGCGGTCGACGCCCGGGTCGCCTACTACGAGTGGGTGCGGGCCGAACTCCAGGTCGTGGTCGCCGAGCGCCTGCTGGTGCAGGTCAGCGCCAACCTGGGCCAGATCGAGGCGCTGGCCGAGGTCAACCGGGTGTCGCGCGCCGACGTGCTGCGCTTGCAGGCGCAGCTGGCGCAGGTCGAGCTCGCGCAGGCCCAGGTCGGGCAGCTGGCCGCGCTCCGCGGCGAGCAGCTGCGCATCGCGATCGGCGCCGGCGCCGACGAGCCGCTCGCCATCGGCGAGGATATCCGCGCGGTCGGCCCCGATGCCGAGCTGGTCGGCGCCGCCGAGTTGACCCGCGCCGCGCTCGCCCGTCGGCCGGAGCTCGAGACCCTGATGGCGGCGCGCGCTGCGGTCGCGCAGCAGCGCAAGGCCGCGGGCGTCGAACGCCTGCCGCGGCTCTCGCTCTTCGCCCAGGCGGTCTACGACAACCCCAATCAGCGCATCATCCCGGCCCAGGACGCGTTCTCGTTCACGTGGGCCGCCGGCGCGCAGCTGTCATGGTCGCTCAACGACTACCTCGATCATGGTCCCGACGACGCCAGGTGGGACGCGCAGCTGCGCGCGCTCGACGCCGATCGCGCCGGGCTCGAGCTCGGGGTCCGGATCCAGGTCACGGCCGCCCGGCAGGCGGTCGTGCTCGCCGATCGCGCCTATGCGGCGACCCGGCGCGGACTGGCCGCCGCCGAGGAGAGTCACCGGGTCCGGCAGGAGCTGCTGGCCGCCGAACGCGGCACGGCGCTCGAGCTGATCGACGCCGACACCGAGCTGACCCGGGCGCGGATCGCCGCCATCGACGCGCTCATCGATCGCCGCATCGCGCGGGTCCGCCTGGCCCACGTCAGCGGAAGCGAGTGACATGCGAGCCCTGTGGTTTCCAGCCCCGGAGAAGACGTCCATGAAGCTCACGCCGGTTCGCGTCCTGTTGCTCGTCGCGATCGCCGCCGCCGGGTGCAATCGCTCCGACGCCAAGGCCGCCGACGCCCGCACCACCGAGGCGGCGACCAAGATCGCGCTCCATCAGGTCACGACCCAGCCGGCGCCCGAGCGGCTGACGCTCACCGGCACGGTGGTCGCCAGCGAGTCGTCGGACGTGACCGCGTCGGTGCCGGGCAAGGTCCTGACCGTGGTCGTCGATCGCGGCAGCCGGGTGAAGTTCGGCGATCCGCTGGTTCGCCTCGACGCGTCGAACGCCGCGCTGTCGGCGCAGTCGATCCGGGCCCAGCTCGCGGCGGCCCAGGCCCAGGAGCAGCTCGCCCGCGACGAGTGCAAGCGGTCGCAACAGCTGCTCGACAAGGGGGCGATCACCCGCTCGCAGTACGAGCGTGAGATGACGAGCTGTACCGCCGCCGCCCAGACCGTGGCCGCGACCCGGGCGCAGCTCCAGCTGGCTTCGAAGTCGATCTCCGACGGCGTGGTCCGGGCCCCGTTCGCCGGCGTGATCACGACCCGCATGATCTCGCCCGGCGAGTGGGTCGGCCCCGGCGTGCCGCTGGTGACGCTGGTCGACGACGACCCGCTGCGCGTCGACCTCAGCGTGCCCGAGGCCTGGGTGCCGCGGGTCAAGCTGCAGCAGGACGTCACCATCGAGGCGGTCGCCTACCCGGCGCAACGCTTCGCCGCCAAGGTCACCAAGCTGGGCTCCGAGATCGGGCGCCTGAACCGGGCACTGATCGCCGAGGCCGAGCTGGCCCCCGGTTCGCCGCTGGTGCCGGGCATGTTCGCCGAGGCCACCATCACGGTCGGCACCACGCCGATGCCGGTGGTGCCGAAGCCGGCGGTGGTGCGGCGCGGCAACACCTGGCGCCTGTTCGCGGTGGTCAAGGGCCGCCTCGAGGAGCGGGTGGTGCAACTCGGTCCCGAGCTGCCGGGCGAGATGGTGGCGATCCTGCGCGGTGTCGTCGCCGGTGATCGAGTCGCGGCCAAGGTCGACGACCAGGTCGTCGACGGCGTCAAGGTCGAGTAGCGAGGCCAGGGCGAGCGCCCGGTTTCCAGGAGATCGTCATGAACTGGCTCAGTCACCTCACCGTTCGCCGGCCGGTCCTGGCCGCCGTGATCATGCTGACCATCGTCGTGGTCGGCGCGGTCGGCTACCGCTCGCTCGGCGTCGACAAGTTCCCCAAGATCGACTTCCCGCTGGTCACGATCACGACGGTCTACCCGGGCGCCGCCCCGACCTCGGTCGAGACCGACGTCACCGACAAGATCGAGGCCGCCGTCAACACCGTCGGTGGCATCGAGACCCTGTCCTCGGTGTCGACCGAAGGTGCGTCGCTGGTGATCGTGCAGTTCTCGCTCGAGAAGAACGCCGACGTCGCGGCCCAGGAGATCCGCGATCGGCTGGCGCTGGTCCGTGATCTGCCGACCAGCGTGCGCCCGCCGGTGATCCAGCGCGCCGACCCCGACGCCGCCCCGGTGCTGATGCTGGCCATCAAGGGCGACACCTCGGTCCGTGAGCTCACCCGCATCGCCGAGGACGTGGTCAAGCGCCGGCTCGAGACCATCGACGGTGTCGGCCTGGTCCGCATCGTCGGCGGCCGCAAGCGCCGCATCGAGGTCGCGCTCGATCCCATCCGCCTGCAGGCGGCCGGCGTCGCCGCGCTCGAGGTCTTCCGCGCCATCAGCGTGGCGAACATCAGCGTGCCAGGCGGCCGGCTCGAGCGCGGGCCGGTCACCGCGACGATGCGCATCGAGGGCCGGGTCGGCTCGCCCGACCAGATCGGCGACATCGTCGTGCGCCAGCTCCCCGGCCACCCGATCAGGGTGCGCGACGTGGCGTTCGTGATCGACACCGAGACCGACGCCGACTCGGCCACCGTGCGCGACGGCGTCGCGTCGGTCGGACTGGCGGTGCGCAAGCAATCGGGGTCCAACACGGTCCTGGTCGTCGACCGCGCCAAGGCTGCCGCCGCCGAGATCGCCACCGTGTTGCCGCCCGGGGTCACCCTCGACGTGGTGCGCGACAACTCCGAGGTGATCCGGACCTCGGCCTCGCAGGTCACCGAGCACCTCATCATCGGCGCCTTCCTCGCCGCCCTGGTCGTGCTGCTGTTCCTTGGCTCGGTGCGTTCGACGGTGATCGCCGCCATCTCGATCCCGATCTCGATCATCGGCACCTTCGCCCTCATGATGGTCGCCGGCTTCACGCTCAACATGATGACGCTGCTGGCGCTCGCGCTCGCCGTCGGCATCGTCATCGACGACGCCATCGTGGTGCTCGAGAACATCCATCGCCACATCGTCGAGAAGGGCGAGAAGCCGTTCCCGGCCGCGATCAAGGCGACCCGGGAGATCTCGTCGGCGGTGGTGGCCACCACGCTGTCCTTGCTCGCGGTGTTCCTGCCAGTCGCGTTCATGGGCGGCATCGTCGGCAAGTTCCTGCGCAGCTTCGGGTTGACGATGGCGTTCGCGATCGCGGTGTCGATGCTGGTCTCGTTCGCGCTCACGCCGATGATGGCCGCCCGCCTGTTGCCGCTGCCGCCGCCGGCCGGCGAGCAACCGAAAAAGACGGTGCTCGAGCGCATCATCGACCGCCTCTACGGACCCCTCGAGCGCGGCTATGGGCGGGTGCTCGAGTTCCTGCTCCGCCGCCGCTGGCTGGTCGTGGTCGCCGCGATCGCCGTGCTGATGTCGGTGGTGCCGCTGGCCGGCCGGGCCGGCTTCGGGTTCATCCCCGAGAACGACGAGGCCCACTTCGAGATCTACGTCCACACCAAGGAAGGCACCGGCCTCGATGCCACGATCGTGCTGGCCGAGCGCATCGCCCGCAACACCCGCATGATCCCCGAGGTCACCCACACCCTGGTCACCGTCGCCGACAACGAGCAGAAGATCCAGAACATCGCCAGCATCTACGTCCGGCTGTCGGATCCGGACCGCCGCGGTCGCAGCCAGAACCAGGTCATGGACGACGTGCGCAAGCACGTGCTCGTGGACATGCCCGAAGGCACGCGGGTCGCGGCCCAGCTGGTCAACGACTTCTCGATCGGCGCCCAGCAGAACGCCATGGTCATGTACCTGCTCAGCGGCCCCGATCTCGATCGGCTGTCGATGTACACCCGGCGGGTCCTCGACAAGATGCGGACCGTGCCCGGGGTCGTCGATCTCGACTCCAGCCTGCCCGAGCCGCTCCCCGAGCGCACGCTGCGGCCGCAGCTCGACCGCGCCGCCGCGCTCGGCGTCGATCCCGCCGACATCACGTCGAGCCTGGCGCTGCTCATGGGCGGCCTCGAAGGCTCGACCTACGAGGAGCGCGGCAGCCAGTACAGCGTGTTCCTGCGCGCCAGCGAGCGGTTCCGCTGGGACCCGACGCTGCTCGGCATCATCACGGTGCCGTCACGGACGCTCGGTCAGGTCCCGCTCTCCGATGTGGTGGCCGAAGCCGAGGGCAGCGGGCCGTCCCAGGTCAACCGCACCTACCGAGCCAAGAGCATCACGATCACCATGAACGTCGCGCCCGGCTACAACCAGGGCAACATCTCGCAGGAGCTGGAGCAGGCGTTCGCGGCCCTCGACCTGCCGCCCGGCTACCACGCCACGCCCTGGGGGCAGACCCGCGAGATGGCGCGCACCGGTCAGGCGTTCGCGTTCGCGTTCGCGCTGTCGTTCCTCTTCATGTACCTGGTGCTGGCGGCGCAGTTCGAGTCGTGGCTGCACCCGTTCACGATCATGTTGACCCTGCCGCTGACGCTGCCGTTCGCGCTGGTCTCGATCATCGTGTCGGGTAACCAGCTCGACATCTTCTCGATGCTCGGCTTGCTGGTGCTGTTCGGCATGGTGAAGAAGAACGGCATCCTGCAGATCGATCACGCCAACCAGCTGCGCGCCAAGGGCATGGCGCGCGACCAGGCCATCGTGCGGGCGGCGCGCGACCGGCTGCGGCCGATCCTGATGACCACGTTCGCGTTTGTCGCCGGCATGATCCCGCTCCTGGTCACCGAGGGCATCGGCTCGGGCTTCTCCAGGGCGATCGCCGGCGTCGTGGTCGGTGGTCAGACCCTGTCGCTGGCGCTCACCCTGGTCGCGATCCCGGTCTTCTACTCGTTGTTCGACAGCCTGAGCGTGCGGGTGACCCGGCTGGTGCGGCGCCTGCTGGGCCGCCCCGAGGCGGTCGATCGCGGTGAATCAGAGATCGGCGCCGCCGCGGCGTCGCCGGCGGCCTGACGGCCGCGGGCGGGCTCACGTTTCCGGGCTGCGGTCTCGATCGTGGCACATGCGTCGCTCGTTGCTGCCGTCCCTCCTCGTCCTCACCCTGCTCGCGCCCGGCTGCGCCACCCGGCGCCAGGCCAAGATCGTCGCCGGCACCCTCGGCGTCACGTCCGGGGTCGCGGCCGTGACCGGCGTCGGCCTGGTCGTCGGGGGCCAATGCTCCGCCGCGGACCTCGATGCCCACCTGTGTGAAGCGGACGGCCTCGGCCCGGCGCTCGGATTCTTCACGCTGAAGGTGGCCGCCGTGCTCGCTGGCGTGGCGATCGCGGTCTACTACACTGCACCCGACGGCCCGGCCCCGGCGTCGGAGCGGACCGCGCCGGCCGCCCCCATCGCGGCGACCGTACCGGCGCCCACCGTGCCCGCCGTGCCACGCACGACCGACATCGCGACCGGGCGCCTTGCTGCGCAGGCGATCCGGGCCGCCGCCTTCGGCAACTGCGCCGCTGCGCGCATCACGCTGTCGGCGGTCGCCGAACGCGACGCCGAGTACCACGTCGTGCTCCGCGGCCAGCCGGTCTTCGACCGCTGCTTGTGAACGGGGTGCGCCCGCTGACCGCTACGCGAGGTCCGCAGGCATGAGGCGATGCCCTTCGACGACGGCGAGCACGACGATCTGCTTGCCCGTGATCTGGTAGACGATGCGGTAGCTTCGAACCAACGCTTCGCGAAGATCGGCGCGCGCGTACTCGGGCACCACACGCCCGCTTGCCGGAGTGGCGGCGGCGAGCTGAGCGCGGCGCCGGAGCCGCTCCACCCAGGCGCGCGCGGCCCGCGGGTCGTCGTCGGCAATGTAGCGGCCGATCGCGCTCAGATCGGCGCGGGCGCGGCGCGACCAGCGCAGCTTCGCACCGGGTTTCACCGCTTGAGCTTCCCGAACTCGCGATCCAGCTCCGCACCGAGCTCGTCGTCGGAGAGCGTGCGTCCCGCGGCCAGGTCGGCGAGGCCGTCGTCGACCGCGGCGACGAACCGCGCCCGCGCCATCAGGCGATCGAACTCCTCGGGCGCCATCACCACGGCGGCCGGCCGACCGCTTTGCGTCACGATCACCGGCCGGCGGTGGACGCGGAGATCGCGAATGACCTCGGAGACCCGCGCCTTGAAGTCGGCGAGCGGCACGATGTCGTCGGCGACGTGGAACCGCTTCATGGTCATACTCCTGGCCAGAATTTAGACCCTTTGGAGGACCGTGTCGAATGCGGAATCGGCCCTGCCGCGACCCCGGTCACTTCTTCGCGAGCGACGTGCAGGCCTTCCACATCGCCTCGACGTCGGCCTGCATGTAGCGCGGTCCCTTGACGTCCTCGCAGTTGACCTCCTTGTCGCCGACCTTGACGTTGCCGTAGAGGTGGAACTCGTTCTGGCCCATGACCTCGCTCTCGTAGATGAGGGCGTCGGCGGTGTCGACCAGGAACTGCTTCACCTTGTTCATGTCGTTGGCCGCGATCTCCTTCTTGAAGCCGGCCACGTCGCCCTTGCTGGAGCGGAGGTCGAGCTGGAAGGTGGCCCCGGCGGCGACCTCGGCGGCGCCGAAGCTGTCCTTGGCGGTCGCACCCTCGGGCGCCGTGATCGTCCAGCCCTTCCAGTCCTCGCCGACCGCAGACAGATCGAGCGGCGCGAGCTTGGCGGCGGCGGGCGGCGGCGGCGGCGGGGTCACCGGCTTGTCGCCGGTGACCTTGTCGCCGGCGGGCTTGTCGCCGGCGGGCTGGTCCGCCTTCTTCTTGCAGGCGGTGATGGTGAGCGCGAGCGCGAGAGCGATGACCACGGTCGAGAGCTTGTTCATGGCGTCGTTATACGCCGGTCTCGAGCCGGTCGCGGGGTCACCATCGCAATCCGAGCCCCATGCCGGCGCCGACGAAGTCGTCGCCAGCCGTGGCACCGGTGACGCCCAGCGACAGCTCGGTCGCCAGGTGACCGCGAAGCGGGATCGGAAACGCCAGCTCGCTCTTCCACGCCAGGCCGAGGTTGCCGTCGGTGGCGGTCCCGATCCCGAGGCCGAGGCGGAGGTCGAGGTGACGCAGCACCGCGAGCCGGGCCAGGGTCAACATCAGCTGCACCAGGCTCGGTGCCTCGCCGCGGCCCATCAGCCGGGCCTCGAGGCCGGCGGCGAAGCGGCGCGCGATGCGGCGATCCACGGCCAGCCCGACATCGGCGTAGCCGTCATCGGCGACGCCGAGGCCGAGGCCGGCGCTGAACGACAAGCGCAGCGCGGTGCGGCGCGCCGCGTGGCCGCCGTAACGCAAGCCGCTGCTGTTGACGCCGTCGACGAGGTAGTAGCTCTCGCCATCGCTGGAACCGCTGAACGAAACCCCGGAGCCGTCACCCGCCGAGCCGGCCGCCGCGCCGAGCGCGCTCTCGAAGGTGCGACCGACCGGGATCGACGCCGAGTACTCGCCGCTGATGACGTTGCCGGCCGCCGGGCTGACGCCCGCCGGCAACTCGACCGGTACCGCGACGGTGTCGGTCGGCATGCCCTCGGCGCGCGGTCGTTCGTCGATGGCCACGAACGCCGTCCACGGCGACAGCAGCGCGTGTTCGAGCGCCACGCCGGTGACGTCGTCGATGATCGCCTGGCGATCGCGGAGGTCGCCGCTGCTGGTCAGGCGTTCGAGTTGAAGGCCGATGCGGCGCCGCGCCCACAGTCGGGCCAGCACCAGGCCATCGCCCCCGCGATCGGGCAGCACCACCGGTACGCTCAGCTCCACCGTGCGGCCGGCGGCCTTGCCGGTGATCTTGACGGTGCCGCGGCCGCCCTTGCCGTAGCGCGCCGCGACCACCAGGGGCTGACCGGCGAACAGATCGGCGATGTCGCCGGGCGTGGCGTCCTTGATGTCGAGGCCACCCCAGTCGACGCGGAGATCGTGGAGCAACGGCGCGTCGAGGCGGGCGTAGAAGCTCTCGACCTGTGGCTCGGGCGCTGCTTCGAGCAGCAGGTACTGCGCGACGCCCTTGCCGCGCTGCGCGAGTCCATCGAGCAGATGGCGGTTCACCGACGATCCGACGCCGAACGAAAACAGGTGGGTCCGCTTGTCGAGGTGGCGCGTGACCGCGGCGAAGATCTCCTCTTCGTTGCCGATGTAGCCGTCGGTCATGAACACCACGAAGCGCTCGCGGCCGTCGGTGGGCGGGCGGTCGAGCGCGGCGACGATGCCGGCCAGCATCTCGGTGCCGCCGCCGGCCTCGATGCCGTTGATGTACGACAGTCCAGCGCGCAGGTTGTCGCGGGTCGCGGCCAGGGCGTCGCCGTCCTCGAACGCGACCACCGAGGTCGAGAAGTTGAGGACCCGGAAGCTGTCCTCGGCACGCAGGTGGTCGAGCGCGTAGCGCATCCCGCGCTTGGCCAGCGCCAGCGGCTCGCCCGACATCGAGCCCGAGGTGTCGATGACGAACACCAGCTCGCGCGGCGGCGCCCGGCCGGCGTCGACCGGCGGCGGCTGCACGATCAGCGCCAGGTGGCCGTGGCCGCTGCCCTTGTGAGCGAGCGCGGCGAGGGTCGGCGAGGCGACGGTCACTCGCCAGCGCAGCACGAAGTCGCGGTCGGCGACCATGTCGTGGTCGGCGAGCGCGACGCGGACGTGATCGGCCGACAGGTGGGTGGTCGCGATGCGGTGAGTCGGACTCTCGACCGCCGTGATCGGCAGGCCGGCGTCGACGTCGAGCTCGACGATGACCACGTTGCCGGTCAGCTTGCCGGGCGGTGCAGCTTGCGGCGAGATGCGCGAACCGTCGGGCACCCGGTCGGTGTCGGGGCGGACCCCGGTCCCCGATGGTGGCGCGTCGAGCAGCGCGCCCGGCACGTAGCGCGGGCCGACCACGGTCGGCAGCGCCAGCTCGTAGACCTCGCCGTCGGGATCCAGCAGGACGTCGTAGACCAGCTCGATGTCGATCGACTCGCCGGGCATGACGTTGGCCACCGACTGCGTGAAGACGTTGGGCCGCTCCTGCTCGAGGAGCGCCGCGGTCTTGCCGTCCTTGCGCGCGCTCTCGTACGCGGCCCGGGCCTCGTCGCGCTTCTTGATCTGGGCCCGGATCACGCGCGGGCCGATGCGCATCGTCATGGCGCCGACCGCGCCGTCCTCGTGGAGCGGGAAGACGTAGACCAGCTCGATCGGCCGCTCGCTCGGGTTGGCGAAGGTCTGCGTGACCTGGACCTGGGCGATCGGGCCGCGGACCTCGACCCGCATCGCGCTCGACACCAGCGGCAGCTCGGTGCGGGCCTCGCCGTCGATGGCGAGCAGCATCGCGCGCGGGTCGTCAGCGGCGTGGGCGGTGGATAGACGCGTGGCGAGCGCCAGCGTGATGAACAGCGCGAACGCGAGTGTGCGGGGCATGAGCTCCTCCTCTGCTCCGGCTCGAAACGGCACAGCTTGGCTCACGGTCTCTGACAGGTGCTGGCAGCGGCGCCGGTCGCGCCCTGTCGCGCGTCACCACGGGCCGTCGAGGGCCAGCGTGAGCAGCTCGGACGGCCGCGACGGATCGTCGGCGTCGACGGTGGCGAGCAGCCGTCCGCCGCCGGGCAGCGCCACCACACCCTCGATCTTGACCACCAGCGGCGCCCCGCGCTCATCGGCGATCTGGCACCAGCGCGCGGTGTCGGCAGCGATCGAGCCGATCGCGCTGCCGGTGACCACCCCGTCGTCGTAGGCCGTGGCGGTGGCCTCGGCGGTGGCGGCGTACAGCAACCGGTCGCCGTCCGCCTCCAGCTCGGTCAGGTGCAGCGCGGCGCCGCCGAGGTTGCCGAGCGCGAGCGCCTGCCACGCGATCGGTGGCAGCGGCGCGCCACCGGGATCGTCGACGAGGGCGAGCAATGCCGCCAGCGGCAGCGTGGCGATCGCATCGCACGTGGGCCGGCCGTCGTCGCCGACATCGCCGCCGCGATTGCCGACCACGACGATGTCGCCGCGCACCGTCGCGGCCTCGAGATTGAGGTGGCCGCGGCCGAGCGCCGGCTGGTGGAGCGCCGCGTACAGGCGTGGGATCGGCACCAGCCGCGCGTCGCCACCGTCGACCACGACCGCCTGGCGGCGCACCGCCAGCCCGCTGTCGGAGCCGAACGCGATCAGCCGCGGTCCGGCCGCGATGGCGCATTCGAGATCGAGCTTGTCGGCCTTGTTGCCACGGCCGGGCTCGAACTGGCGGCGGCCGCCGGGCGCGTGGGGCAGCGTGATCGGCTCGGTCTCGCCGCTCGCCGGGTCGATCAGGCCGGCGAAGCTGGCGTCGTCGGACACCACGGCCAGCCGACCGCGCCACCAGCACAACCCGCTGGCGGCCCGGACATGCGACGGCCGGTCGACGGTCGCATCGGCGCCGCCGCGGTAGTGGAGTGCGACCCGGCACACGACGCGGGCGGTCAATCGCGGGTCTTCCTCGACGTGCACCGGCGCATGATATCCTGCCTGGATGTCGCGTTTCGTCGTTGCCGGCGTGGCTGCGCTGATCGGCCATGGCTCCGCGGCGACGGCACAGCCGAACGATCCCGGGCGCGAGCTCGACTACGTCGTCGTCGAGCCGGCGCGGCCGTTGTGGCACGCCGGGCCCAACCTGCTCTACCTCAACCGCTGCGCCGCCGGCTGCAGCGCCGACGCCGGTCGCGACGACGCGGTCGCCGATCGCTCGTCGATCCTGGGTCGCAACGGCACGCCGTCGTCGGTCAGCCTGGCCCCCTTCGCCTGGGACGACGCCACGTGGGATGGCGTGGTCACCTGCGTGCGCGCGACCTACGCCATCTACGGCGTCGAGGTGGTGACCGAACCACCGGGCGGCGCGCATGTCGAGGTGATGGTGGCCGGGACCGCGGCGGCGCTCGCGATGCCCGGCAACACGCTCGGTGTGGCGCCGCTCGCCAACGACTGCTCGGCGCTGCCCAGCGCGATCGCCTTCGCGTTCGCCAATGCTCACCTGGCCGGGCCAGAGCTGATCAGCGAGCTGTGCGCCACCACCGCCCACGAGGCGGGTCACATCTACGGCCTCGATCACGAGTTCGAGTGCAAGGACCCGATGACCTACCTCACCGGGTGCGGTCTCAAGGTGTTCCTCAATCGCACGGTGGCGTGCGGCGAGTTCGACGCCCCGCGCGAGTGCAAGTGCGCCGCCACGCAGTCGTCCCACCGCCAGCTCTACGACATCCTGGGTCCCGGAACGCCGCCGGCGCCGCCGCCGATCGTGATCCGCAGCCCGGTGCCGGGCGCGACCGTGGCGGCGACCTTCTCGGTGTTCGTCGATGTCGACGGCCGTCCGGCGACCACGGTGGAGCTGTGGATCAACGGGGCGCCGTTCGGTGCGCTGCCTGGCAAGCTGACCGACTCGCCGTACCAGTTCTCGACACCGGCCGACCTGTTCGATGGCTTCCTCGATCTCGAGGTTCGGGTCTACGACGATCTGGGGACGCTCGGCACCGCGGCGCTGACGGTGATCAAGGGCGCCGCGTGCACCAGCGCCGACCCGTGTCCGAGCGGCTGGAGCTGCGCCGACGGTCGGTGCCTGGCACCACCGGGCGGGGTTCAGGTCGGCGAGGCCTGCGAATCGGCGGCGGCGTGCGCCAGCAAGGCGTGTGTGTCGCGGGGCGGCGAGACCACCTGCACGCAGCCGTGCTGGCCGGCGGTGGCGAGCTGCCCGAGCGGGCTGGAGTGCATCCCGGCCGACGACGAGCGCTTCGCCTGCTTCGCGCCCGACGCCGGCGGCTGCTGCAGCACCAGCTCCGACCCGCGCGCGCCGCTGGCACTCGGGCTGGTCGGGTTGCTGTGCCGGCGCCGGCGCCGGCGCTGATCAGGGGCGAGCCGCTACGACAGCGCGAGACCGTCACGGGCGCGGCGCATCGGCGGCTCCTTCGAGGTGGGTCACGAGGCGGGCGGCGTCGCCGGCGTTGGCGCCGTCGCGAAACCGCTCGCCGTACTGGCTCGCGAGCGTCAGCGCGAGCGCGGCGTCGCCTTCCTGATCGGCGAGCCGGGCGGCGGCGTAGAGCGCGTTGGCCGCCCACGGACCACGGCCGCGGGCGAGCTGGCGATACGCCGCCAGTGCGGCGGTGGGATCGGTCGGTTCGAGCGTCGCCGCCGCCTCGTAGGCGGTCCTCGGATCGGGCTCCGGGGCGGTGACCGGCGGCGGGGCGGCGACCGGCGGCGGGGCGGCGACCGGCGGCGGGGCGGCGACCGGCGGCGGGGCGGCGACCGGCGGCGGGGCGGTGACCGGTCCGTCGTCGGCAAGAGTGCGCGCAGCGGCGACGTCGTCCGGGTCGGTGATCGTGGCTGAGCTTCGAATCGCGGCCTCCCAACCACGACTCGAATCCCACGAGCTACCGGCGAGCAAGTGCTCGCGGTGGCCGTGAGCCACGACCTCGACCGCACCTTCGGCGACCTCGACACGAGCGGAATCGCCGCTGCGCGTGACCGTGAAACGGGTACCGACGACGCGGACGTCGACGGCCCCGGCATGAACCACGAACGGTGGCCGGTGGTGGCGGGGCGCCACCGCGAACGTGGCGCTGCCGGCCTCGAGGACGATGTCGACGCCGCGAGCCGGGGTGCCGGCCAGGACCATCGTCGACTGTGGGGCCACCGTGATCTCGGCGTCGCCGAAGCTGACCGTGGTCGGCGCCGGGCCGGTGGCCACGCGCGACGGTAGATCGCCGTGCTGGGCGCCATCGCGCGGCCAGACCAGGAAGGCCACGAGCGCCGCCGCGGCGATGAGCGCGCCGGCCACCGCCACGCGAGGCCAGGTTCGGGGCGCCGCGATCGGCGCCGCCGCGGCCGCCTCGACGGGCGCGCGGTCGAGCGCCGCCCACAGGTCGCGCTCGACCCGGGCCCAGGTGATGTCGGGCAACGCGTCAACAGGTGGAGGACCGATGCGGCTCATGCGCCCCTCTTCGCCGGCTCCGGCTCGATCAGATCAGCGACGTAGCTGGCCAGCACCGGATCGCGACCGGCCAGCCGATCGAGCTCCTTGCGCGCTCGCCACACGCGGGTCTTCACCGCCGACAGCGTCGCGTCGGTCATCTCGGCGACCTCTTGCAGCGGGCGTCCGTCGATGACGGCGAGTGCAAAGGCCACGCGCTGGACGGGATCGATGCGGTCGAGGGCCGCGTAGAGGCGGCGGGCGGCCTCGCGGGCCAGGGCGATGTGCTGGGCATCCGGCCCCAGGGCCGGGATGTCGGCCGACAGCTCCACCGTCGGTTGGCGCCGCGCTCGCAGGTGTCCGAGCGCGACGTGGGCCGCGATCGCGCAGCACCAGGTCACCAGGCTGGAGCGCGCGGCGTACCGGGACAGGGAGCGGAAGACCTCGAGGTAGGTCTCCTGCAGCACGTCCTCCATGTCCTGGTTGGAGCCGAGGACGCGGAACAGGGTGTGATGCACGGCGGCGCGCGAGCGCTGGAACAGATCGCGTTGCGCACTGCGGTCGCCGTGGACGCACCGAGCAGCGAGCTCGACGTCGAGGTCACGGGCGGCTGCAGAGGAGGTCACGGAGAGTTAGTGGCGGGCCAGCGCGAAAAGTCACGCCTGTCGATCAACGCAGCACCCATCCAATGCGGAGCAGCCCACGGGGCTCGATGTGGGCGTCTGTAACCAGCTTGATATTGCGGTCCTGGAGCTCCTGCGACAGCGGCACGACGGTGGCTCCGACCTCGACCGCCACCACCAGCCAGCCGCGGCGCCATTCGACCACCCCGGCGGCGTCGACCCCGAGCCCCGACCCCGACGCCGCGAACGATCGGTCCATCCCATCGAGACCACGGAACGAGCTCCGCAGGACGACCAGACCCACGGTGGGGGCGACGACGACCGCGGCCGACACCGGCACCGGCCAGCGGCCGTGCGCTGCGACGGCGATCGTGCCGAGGTCGCCGGTGGCGGCGGCATCACCGGCCGGCAGCGCCGGGCCCAGCTCGGCGGTCACCGCCACGTCGATCGGGCCGGTGCGGGCGACGATTCCGACCGTGGCCCGGAACCCGGTCCGCCCCTGATCGCCGGCGTTGGCACGGGCGCCGGAGGCCGCCTCGAGGCGGAGCCGGGGCGGTGCGAGCGGGGTCGGCGCCACAACGGTGCCGACCGCGGCCCGCTCCGGCGGCTGGCCGTCGATCACCGCCTCCGGCGGCACGTCGATCGCCGGCGGCACCGGCGGCGAGCCGAGGTGCATCCAGGTCTTGATCGAGAGCGCGAGTGCGGCGGCCCCCGCGTCGTCGAGATCGGGAGGAACGTCGCGGCGGGCGCCGGTGCCGGTCCCGGCGTCCCACAACACCAGTTGATCGTCATCGCGCCAGACGACGAACCCGGCGCCCTGACCGAGCGCCAGCTCGGCCGGCGTCCCGGCCGCCAGCTCGACGACGATGATCTTCACTCGCCACGGCGCCAGCGAGGCCCGGACCGCCGCGGCGAGCTCGGGCGGCGGAGAGACCAGCACCAACGTCTCGGCGGACGCACCGCTGCCGGCGGCGACGACGGCGAGCAGCGCTACGCCGGTGAGGAACCGATGGGCCAGCACGCCATAGTCTACTCCGGGCGACCGGCGCTGGCCGCGCTGGCCGGGGCGAGGTGCGCCGCCGGCACGTCGCCGGCTGCGGCCGCTGCGAGCGATGGGGCGATGTGGGCCGCGACGCCGACCACGGCGCCGATGACGAGCACGCCCGGGGCCTCGGGATCGGCGATGGCCGCGGTGCCGAGCCCGGCCAAGGTCCCGGTCCACGCCGCCTGGGTCGGGTGCGAGGCCGACAGCACGAGCGCGGCCGGCGTCGCCGCGTCCCAGCCGCGCGACACCAGGTACGCGGCCAGGTCACTGCGGCCGCGCACGCCCATCAGCACCACCAGCGTCGCCACACCGGGCGCCAGGCCGTCGAGGATCGGCGCGTAGGCCGAGCGGGCGTGGCCGCTGACCACCAGGAAGCCGGCGGCCAGGCCACGGTGGGTGACCGGGATGCCGGCCAGGGCCGGTGCCGCGATCGCCGCGCTCAGGCCCGGCACGACCTCGAACGCCACCCGGGCCTCGGTCAGGGCCAGCGCCTCCTCACCGCCGCGGCCGAGCACGAACGGGTCGCCGCACTTGAGCCGCACGACGCGATCGCCGCGGCGCGCGGCGCGGATCATGAGCGCGTGGATGCCCTCTTGCGTGATCGAGTGGCGGCCGGCGCGCTTGCCGACGAAGAACCGGCGCGCCTGCGGTGCCAGCGCCAGCAGATCGGCGGGCACCAGCGCGTCGTTGAGCACCAGATCGGCGCGCTCGAGCCGATCGACGGCGCGGCGGGTGAGCAGATCGGGATCGCCAGGGCCGGCGCCGACCAGCGACACGAACCCGGACCTGAACGAGGACGAGGTGGTGGTCACGACGATCCTCGTGCGGCATCGGGGCCAGCGCCACGGGCGGCGATCAGCGCGTCGAGCAAGCGGGCGCGGCGCTGGGCGATCGGGGTGCCGTCCAGTTTCCAGCGCGCCCGCTCGGCGCGCGCCAGCTCGAGCCAGGCGTCGAGCTCGTCGGGCAGGGCGGCATCGAGGGCCTCGCGGAGCAGACCGGCCAGGGCGGGTGCGGCGCCGCCGGTCGAGATCGCGACCGTGACGTCGCCGCGCCGGATCACCCCACCGAGGAACGCCGACGCCGACGTCGGATCGTCGACGGCGTTGACGAACAGGTTGCGGGCGGCGGCGGCCGTGGCGACCGCGCGGTTGACCTCGGGCGTGGCGGCCGCGATCACGAAGCGGGCGGCGTCGAGATCGCGGTCGTCGAAGCCGCGTTCGACGACGGTGACGCCGTCGCGCCGGCAGGCGGCGCTGATCAGGGGCGCCACCACGGTCGGGCGCGCGCCGGCGGCGAGCAAGCCGTCGAGCTTGCCGGCCGCGACCGCGCCACCGCCGACCACGAGCACCGGCATCCCGTCGAGGCGGAGGAACACTGGATAGACGCGGTGGCGATGATCGGTCACGGGCCGTCCTCGCCGGTGGCCGGGATGGCCGGGATGGCGGCATCGACGTGGAGCCCACACTCGGTCTTGGCCAGGCCCCGCCAGCGACCATTGCGCGGATCCTCGCCGAGCGCGATCGGCGACGTGCACGGCGCACAGCCGATCGACGGGTAGCCCTGCTGGTGCAGCGGGTTGGTCGGGACGTCGTGCAGGTACAGGTGCGCCCAGATGTCGTCGTGACTCCAGTGCACGAGCGGGTTGACCTTGACCAGGCCCGGTCGGCGGTCGCGTTCGACCACGCCGGCCGCGGCGCGATCCGGGGTCTGCTGGCGGCGGATCCCGGTGATCCAGGCCGCCAGGCCCTCGAGCGCGCTGGCCA
Organism: Myxococcales bacterium; assembly: GCA_947483555.1. Taxonomy (GTDB): domain Bacteria; phylum Myxococcota_A; class Polyangia; order Haliangiales; family Haliangiaceae; genus UBA2376. The sequence continues at coordinate 3,176 of CANKMW010000097.1, read as the reverse complement.
AGGGCGCCACCTTGCGAAGCTGGCAGCAGCGATCGGGCGCGCGCCGCCACAGCTCCGGACCGTGCGCTGCGGCCTGCTCGTCGATCGACTGCGCCGCCCGCACCGCCCGCACGCGGACGCCGTAGCGCGCCTCGACCTCGCGCCACAGCGCCAGGGTCTCGGGGAAGAACACGCCGGTGTCGAGCGTGAAGATGTCGATGGGCAACTGGTGGCGAGCGATCAGATCGACCAGGACCAGATCCTCGGGACCGAAGCTGCACGCCACGGCGAGCCGCGGCGCGAAGCGTTCGACCGCCCACCGCAGCGTCGCGACCGGGTCGCTGCCCTCGAGCTTCGCCACGGCACCGGCGACACACACGGCAAGCTCGTCGTCGGTCGGGGCGGCGAACACCCGGGTCTGCGTGGCAGCCTGACCATCCGACATCGTGACCTCATCTAGCACGATCGAGGGCACCCCTGTCAACATAGAGGATTTGTATCTGTTATGACGGACGGGTCAGCGCGGCGAGATCGTTTGGGTTTCGGAGATCGGCGAAGCCGACTCAGGTGCGCGACCGAAGCAGCGTCACCGGATCAACCGGCGCGGAGCAGGCGCTCGAGCACGGCGAACGTGCGCGCGTGGGCATCGATCCACACCACGGCAAATCCCCGCGGCTCGGTGCGCGACACCCGCACGACCTTGGCGTCCTGCACCGTTTCGACCGTGCCGGCGGACAGGTGCACGCGCACGCGCTCGCCGAGCACGACGTCATCGTCGGGGTGGATCAAGAACGCGCCGCCCAGCGAGAGGTTGTTGACGCTGGCGATCACCACCGCTTCGCCACGCATCAGCTCGACCTGGGCCAGCACGTCGCGGCGCTCGTGGACCCGACGTTCGGCGCCGGGCGGGGGTGGCGGAAACGAGCTCACGTTGGCAGCATTCGACCACGAAATCGCGTCAGCTGGCGTGCTCGCGGGTGGTCACGAAGCGCAGCTCCGGCCAGTCCTGCTTGGCGCGATTGAGCTGCCAGTCGTTGCGGGCCAGGAACACCGTCGCCCCGCCGTGATCGGTGGCGACGTTGTCGCGGTTGGCCTCGGCAAACTTCTTGATCGCCTTGGGATCGTCGGCGTCGACCCAGCGCGCCCGCTCGAACGTGGTGCCCTCGAAGATCACCGGCAGCTCGTACTCGGTGCGGATGCGATCGGCGAGGACGTCGAACTGCAGCGAGCCGACCACGCCGACGATCCAGTCCGAGCCCAGCTCCATCTTGAAGGTCTGGGCCGCGCCTTCCTCGGCGAGCTGCTCGAGCGCGCGGCCGAGGTGCTTGGCCTTCATCGGATCGACCGGCCGCACCCGCCGCAACATCTCGGGCGCGAAGCTGGGGATCCCGGTGAAGCGCAGCAGCTCGCCCTCGGTGAGGGCGTCGCCGATGCGGAGGCCACCGTGATTGGGGATGCCGATGATGTCGCCGGCCCACGCCTCCTCGGCGACCTCGCGCTCGTTGGCCTGGAACAGCATCGCGTTGTGGACGCCCTGCACCTTGCCGGTGCGCGGCACGACCAGCTTCATGCCGCGCGTGAAGTGCCCGGACGCCAGCCGCACGAACGCCATGCGGTCGCGGTGCTTGGGGTCCATGTTCGCCTGGATCTTGAAGACGAAGCCCGCGACGCCGGGCTCGGCGGGATCGATCGTCCGTTCCATCGTCGGCTGCGGCCGCGGCGGGGGCGCCAGCTCGGCGAGCCCCTGCAGCAGCTCACTCACGCCGAAGTTGTTGACCGCCGAGCCGAAGAACACCGGCGTCAGGTGACCCTGGCGATACGAGACCAGGTCGAGCGGCTTGCACAGGCCGCGCGCCATCGCGACGTCGTCGCGCAGCTTGGCGACCGCGTACTCGGGCAGCAGCCGGTCGAGCTGCGGGTCGGTGAGGCCGGAGCAGGTGATGCCCTCCTGGACGTACTCGCCCTTGCTGCGCTCCATGAGGACCAGCTGATCTCGGCGCAGGTCGTAGCAACCCAGGAAGCCCTTGCCCATGCCGATCGGCCAGGTCGCGGCCGTGACATCGAGCGCCAGCGTCTGCTCGACCTCGTCGAGCAGCTCGAACGGATCACGGCCTTCGCGGTCGAGCTTGTTGATGAAGGTGATGATCGGGACGTCGCGCAGGCGGCAGACCTCGAACAGCTTGCGGGTCTGCGACTCGATGCCCTTGGCGGCGTCGATCACCATCACCGCCGAGTCGACCGCGGTCAGGGTCCGGTAGGTGTCCTCGGAGAAGTCCTGGTGACCGGGGGTGTCGAGCAGGTTGAAGGTGCAGTCGGCGTAGTCGAACGTCATCACCGACGTGGTCACCGAGATGCCGCGTTCGCGCTCGACCTTCATCCAGTCCGAGGTCGCACGCCGGCGATCGCCGCGCGCCTTGACCGCACCGGCGAGCTGGATGGCGCCGCCGAACAGCAGCAGCTTCTCGGTCAGCGTGGTCTTGCCGGCGTCGGGGTGCGCGATGATCGCGAACGTGCGCCGGCGGGCGACCTGGGCTGGCAGGGTGGTCATGGCGGGCGCGGGAATCTAGCCGACTTGTCGTCAAAAAGCCCTTCGTGAGATCACGGGACCAGCAGCAGCGAGTGGAGTGCGACCTCCTCGCCGTGAGCTACAGTGGTGCCATGTCGGATCGCGAGCCGTTGACCATCGCCGAGGCCGAGCAGCTGCTCGACGGGCTGCCCATCGTCGCCGTGCTGTCGGGCAAGATGGACGAGATCAAGCACGTCCGGGCACGCTGCCTGGCGGTCGGCATCCCGGTCGTCATGGGCTGTCCGCCCGGCGCCGGCAAGGGTTGAGGCACTCGCACACACCTCCTGGTCGAGGAGGACGACGTTCCGGCGGTGGCGCAGCTGCTGAGCGGTGAGTGGCAGGAGTCGCTGGCGCGCGAGGGCCTGGCGCCGGTGGCGGTGGCGGTGGCTGGCGACGGTGCCGGCGAGGAACCGCCGTGCCCGGCGTGCGGGGCGACCGCGGCGCTGGTGGGCGGTGCGTGCCCGGAGTGCGGGCTGCAGCTCGAGTAGCCGGCGACGGTTTCGGTTTCGGCGACGGTTTCGGTTTCGGCGACGGTTTCGGCGACGGTTTCGGCGACGGTTTCGGTTTCGGCGACGGTTTCGGCGACGGTTTCGGCGACGGTTTCGGTTTCGGTTTCGGTTTCGGTTTCGGT
>CANKMW010000096.1 GCA_947483555.1 Myxococcales bacterium | reverse complement strand
TGAGCGAGGCCGCGCAGCGGCCGAGTCGAAGGGCGCAGCCTCGACGGAGTACGTCCTTCGACTCACGCTCGCGTGCGCTCGCGTTTCGCTCAGGACGAGCGGAAACGTGGCTCGTCTCGATCACTTGACGCTAACTGATCGGCATTGCGCCTAACCCGAGCCGTCGCGACGCGTGGCGACATCGGCGAGCGCGGCAGCGATCTTCGGATCAGCGAACACCTCGTCGGAGGTGCGCGACCACGGCCGCCGCCAGTTGGGACGCTGGTCGCTGGTGCCGGGCACGTTCTGCGGCGCCGGCTCGAGCCACAGATCCTCCATCGTGACCAGCACCACGTGGGCCGGGCTGGCCGCGAGCGCCTGCGTGCACGCGGTCATCGCGGCGTGGCCGGCGTCGTCGTCGGCCGCGTCACCGCCGTCGGCGCGCAGCGCAGCGCGGGTCGCGGCGCGAGCGGTGCGCTCGAGCGCGACCTGGTCGTCGTCGATCAGCCCGAGCGCGCGCTGGTCGTCGATGTCGGTGCCGCGCCAGTAGCCGGCGAAGGTGGGGGTGTCGTGGGTGTTCAGGCTGGCGACGTGCGCGGCCGCCGGCACCGCCATGGCAAGGCCCGGCCGGGCCGGCATCGCGAACTGACCGACGAACAGGCTGGCCACGCCGTGGCGCCGCATCGCCGGTCGCACCTGCTCGGGCACGATGCCCAGATCCTCACCGACCAGCGCGCACTGGTTACGATGCGACTCGAGCGCGAAGATGGCGTAGATCTCGTCGGGGTGGTAGCGGACGTAGACGCCGTCGGTGGCCGCCAGCCCCCGCGGCACGCAGTACAGGCGGTGCAGCCCCATCACGTGATCGATGCGCAACATGCTGGCGCGGTCCATGTGGTGGCGGACGCAGTCGACGAGGTAGCGGTAGCCGGTGGCGCGGATGGCCGCCGGGTGCAGCGGCGGCAGCCCCCAGTCCTGGCCGCCGACGAACAACGCGTCGGGCGGCGCGCCCGCCGACAGATCGAGCAGGAACAGCTCGCGGTGGCGCCAGACTTCGTAGGCGTCGCGGCTGACGCCGACCGGTAGATCCAGGTACAGGCCGCCGTCGTCGCCGAACTCCTGCTTGAGCTCGCCGAGCTGCGCGCCCATGCGCCACTGGGCCCAGGCGTGGGTGCGGACCCGGGCGACGTCGACCCCGGCGGGGAGGTCGTCGAGCGACGCCACGTAGGGCACGCCGTCGCGCAGCGCCGCCGGCCACGCCGACCACGGCGCGCGCTCGGCCTCACCGATGGCGCGGAACACGGCGTAGTCGGCGAGCGCGCTGTCGCGAGCCCGGTACTCGATGGCGGCGCGAACCAGCCCGCTGCCGGCCCAGGCCCGGGCGGCGATCTGGTCCAGGATCGCGCGCCGCCACGCGTACTGGGCGCGGTAGTCGATCAGCGATCCGGCCGCCAGCCGGGTGCGCACCGCCCGCACCTCGCCGCGCTGCCGCGGATCGGTCTCCGGCGGGCCCAGCGCGTCGACCTCGATGTCGAGGTAGAGCTCGTTCCAGAACAGCCGACTGGCCGGCGAGTACGGGCTGGGCTGGCACGGCTCGTCGAGGAACGCGGCCAGCAGCGGCAGCGTCGCGACGTAGTGGCCACCGCGCGCCTTGACCTCTTCGAACAGCGCGCGCAGCTGCGCCAGATCGCCGCAGCCGCCGCTCGACGGGTTGCGGACCGCGTACAGCGGCGCGAACACGCCCCAGCGGCGCGGCGTCGCGCCGGGCGCGCCCCAGGCCCGGGTCGGCGCGGCGATCACGCGGGCCTCGCCACGCACGGCGCCGATCTGCCACCGCAGCGTGTGGTAGCCGTGCTCGCCGCCGAGGTCGACGGTCGCGGTGCGCACGCAGTGCACCCGTCCGCCCAGCGCCGCGGGCCAGGCGTGGTCATGGGCCGGCAGATCGTGAAGGCGGCCGGCGGCACGCCGCACCTGGCCGCCCTCGGTCGTGACCTCGAGCTCCCAGCCACCGTCGTCCTCCGCCGCCAGCCGCACCGGCACCGCGACCGCGGCGTCGTCCCACGCCACGATCACCGGTGGCACCACCTCGCTCCACCGCCGACGCTCGACCTCGGCGGCAGCCGGCCCGGTGTCGTCGGCGGCGGCGATCGGCAAGCCAAGCGCGCGCAGCACGGCCACCAGCGCCTCGGCGCTCGCCGTCACCGGCTCGCCCCGCCAGCCGGTATACGTCGGCTCGAGCCCGGCATCGCGGGCGAGCGCCAGCAGCTCGGGAGATACGGTCACGAGTCCTCCTCTGCGAGCGTCAGTCCCACGGCTGGGCGATCTTCATTCAGCGGCACCAGAGTCAATGCCGATCACGTAGCGACAAGTGATCGAGATTCCCGCTCGTCCTGAGCGAAACGCGAGCGCAAGCGAGCGTGAGTCGAAGGACGTACTCCCTCGAACATGCGCCCTTCGACTCGGCCGCTGCGCGGCCTCGCTCAGGGCGAACGGTGTTGGAACCGATCGACATGATTGGTGTTGCGGCGCTACGTGGGCGGCAGTGGCACTAGAGTGAGAGCCACCAGTTCGGGAACAGGCCCATCTCGAGGATCACCAGCGGACAGGCCACCATCACGAACGCCAGCGCCGCCGAGCGCGTCGGCGCGATCTCGCCGCGCGGGTCCTTGAAGTACATCGTGGTCACGATGCGCAGGTAGTAGTAGATGCTGATCGCCGAGTTGATGACGCCGATCGCGGTCAGCCACAGCAGCTGCTGATCCTGGGCGTCCATGGCGCTCTTGAAGACGTAGAACTTGGCGAAGAACCCGCCGGTGGGTGGCATGCCGCCCAGCGACAGCAGGCACAAGGTCATCGCCAGCGCCGCGCCCGGGTGACGGGTCGCCAGGCCGGCCCAGTCGTCGATGTCGAGCCGCTCCTGGTCCTTGCTGCCGACGTACGCGACGACCGCGAACGCGCCCATGGTGGTGAGCGAATACGAGATCAGGTAGTAGATCAGCGCCGGCTTGCCGCTCGCCGAGCCGAGCCCCATCGCGCACAGCCCGACCAGCAACACGCCGGCGTGCGAGATCGACGAGTACGCCAGCATGCGCTTGATGTTGTCCTGGCGGATCGCGGCGATGTTGCCGACGGTGATCGTGATCGCCGCCAGCACCACCATCGGCGACGCCCAGCCGATGACGCCGTACGGCAGCCGATCGCCGCCCATGTACTGACCGAACATGCGCATCATGGCGGCAAACGCCGCCGCCTTGACCGCGGCCGCCATGAACGCGGTCACCGGCGTCGGCGCGCCTTCGTAGGCGTCGGGGGCCCACATGTGGAACGGCACCGCCGCGATCTTGAACGCGAACGCCGCCACCATCATGAAGGTGCCGACCGTGAGCAGCCCGAGGTTGCCGCTCACCAGCCGGCCCTGGATCTGGACCAGGCTGGTGGTTCCGATGGCGCCGTAGACCAGCGCCATGCCGTAGAGCAAGAACGCGGTCGAGAAGGCGCCCATGAGGAAGTACTTCATGGCCGCTTCGTTGCCGCGCTTGGAGCGGCGCCGCATGGCGGTCATGACGTAGACGCCGATCGACATGGTCTCGACGCCGAGGAAGACGGTGGCCAGGTTGGCTGCCTGGGCCAGCAGCACCATGCCCGACGCGGCCAGGAGCAGGATGCCGTAGTACTCGCCGACCACCCAGCCGTGGACGCGCTGATGAGCCGGCGCCAGCAGCGCGGCCAGCGCCGCCACCACGCCGAACAGCGCGGTCAGCACGTAGCCGGTGCGATCGGCGACCAGCATCTCGGTGAACAGCAAGCGCGACTCGGTGGCGCCGAGGTGGCGATAGAGCGCGACCGACACCACCGTGGACGACAGCGCGCCGGCGACGGTCAGCCCGGCCAGCGCGGTGCGATCCTTGCCGGTGTAGAACGCCTCGGCGAGCACGAGCAGGATGCCGCTCAGCGCCAGGACGAGGAACGGCGCGATGTAGAGCAGGTCACCCGAAGCGAAGGTCACGGTTGCCCCCTTGGCGCCAGCTGGCCCGGAGCGCCGGCGCCGGCCGGTTCCGTGTCCGGTGATGGCAGCGCGTCGGGCGACGCGCCGCCGCGGCGGATGCGCTCGATCGCCCGTCGCGACCGACTGCCGAACTGCTCGCTCAGCAGCCGCGCCGGGCCGTCACCCTCGGCGAGCTTGGCGTGGTACGCGCCGAGGAACGCGTTCACCGACGGCTCCATGCGCTTGAGGAACGGGCGCGGGAAGATGCCCATCACGAAGATGAGGATGACGATCGGGATGAAGACCGCCTTCTCGCGGCCGCTGAGATCGGCGAGTTGACCGTTACGGCTCTTGTCGAGCGGCCCGAAGAACACCTTCTGGAACATGAACAGGAGGTAGATGGCACCCACCACCACGCCGGTGGCCGCGATGGCACCGAGCAGGCGCGGCTTGGGCAGGTAGGTCGGGTAGCCCTCGGGGAAGGTGTCACCGGCGTTGAAGGTGCCGAACAGGGTGAGGAACTCGCCGACGAAGCCGGACAGCGCCGGCAGCCCGGCCGAGCCCATCACGATCACCAGGTACAGCCCCGCGAACACCGGCATCTGCTTCCACAGCCCGCCGTATTCGGCCAGCCGGCGGGTGTGCCGGCGCTCGTAGAGCATGCCGATGCCGAGGAACAGGCCGCCGGTGGTCAGGCCGTGCGACAGCATGGCGTAGATCGAGCCCTCGATGCCGGCCGGGGTGAGCGCGAACAGGCCGAGGGCACAGAAGCCGAGGTGCGACACCGACGAGTACGCGACCAGCTTCTTGACGTCGTCCTGGGCGTACGCGACCAGCGCGCCGTAGACGATGCCGATCACGGCCAGGATCGCGATGTACGGCGCCAGCACCGAGGCGCCATACGGGAACAGCGGCATCGCCCAGCGGATGAAGCCGAAGATGCCCAGCTTGAGCAGCACGCCGGCCAGGATCACCGAGCCCGGCGTCGGTGCCTCGACGTGAGCGTCGGGTAACCAGGTGTGGAGCGGAAACAGCGGGATCTTGATCGCGAACGCGAGCGCGAACGCGGCGAAGCACCACACCTGCGCCTGGTGCGGCAGCACCAGCGTCTGCAGCTTCTCGAGATCGGTGGTGTAGACCCCGGTGACCTCGGCGTAGCTGACGTAGACGTAGAAGATGGCGACCAGCATCAGCAGCGAGCCGACCATCGTGAAGATGACGAACTTGATCGAGGCGTAGATGCGGCGCTGGCCACCCCAGATGCCGATCAGCAGGTACATCGGGATCAGCATCACCTCCCACATCACGTAGAACAGGAAGGCGTCGACGGCGACGAAGGCACCCAGCATGCCGGTCTCGAGGATCAGCATGGCGGCGACGAACTCGCGCACGTGCTTGTCGATGCTCTTGGTCGCGGCCAAGAGCGTCACCGGGGTCAGGAACGTGGTCAGCAGGACCAGCCACAGCGTGATGCCGTCGATGCCGGTCTTGAAGCGAACCCCGACGCTCGGGATCCACGCCGCGTCGGTGACCAGCTGGTAGCCGGCGGCGGACTTGTCGAAGTACGCCAGCGCGAACAGCGACACCAGGAACGTGATCGCCGAGGTTGCGATCCCGATGCCGCGGGCCAGGGTGTGCTCGCCGCGTGGCGTGCACATCGCGAACAGGGCGCCGAGCAGCGGCAAGCCGAGGATGAGGGGCAGGACCCAGGCGCCGGGGTTCATGGCGTACCTCCAGCGGCGGCGTTGGGAGCTGGCACCGCACTCGGCACCTCGGCTGGCAGCTCGACCTTGCGCGTGACCTTGGTCCACTCGCGGGGCTTGCCGTCGGGCCCCTTCTTGCCCCACACCGGGTCGGCGATGAACAGGGTGACCCGGCTGGCGACCTCGCCGCGCCGCTTGATGACCACCGACCCGGTCGCGCCGTCATCGGGCCGACCATCGCCGTCGAAGTCCCAGCGCACCTGGGCGTCCTTGCGCACACCGTGACCGGGGGAGGCGGTGAACTCGACGCCGGCGGGCACCGCTCGCCACGTGAAGCTGGGGTGATCGGCGCGCGAGGTCCACAGGAAGATGGCGACGGTGCCGATGACGATGCCGACCATGTAGCGCTGGACCTGGCCGTTCTGGATCCAGCGCGAGATGCGCGAGAAGGTCGTCATCGCGAAGCCGAGCCCGTTGACCAGCACGGTGTCGATCATGAAGCGGTCGACGACCTCGAACAGTCCCCGGGCCAGGAAGCGGAACGGCTTGACCAGCACCGCCTCGTAGAGCTCGTCGACCCACAGCTTGTCGTGCGAGGCCCGCAGCAGCGCCTTGCCCGACCCATCGGCGGTCCAGCGCGCGACCTGTTCCGACGGCCCCTTGCGGTACAGCGCCGCCGCCAAGCCGATGCCGATGAGCCCGGCCGCGGTCGCCGCGCCCATCAGGATCCACTCGGTGGCCTTGGACAGGTGAGGCAGGACCTGCATGCCGTGCTCGCCCTGGAACACCGGCTTCACCGAGTGGCCGAGCCACTCGGGCAAGAACGTCATGTAGTGGTGGTGGGGCATCACGTGCGGGACGCCGATGAAGCCGGCGACCACGGCGAGCGCCGCCAGCACCACCAGCGGGCCGACCATGGTCCACGGCGACTCGTGGGGATGGGCGACCTGCGCCGCGCCGCGGTACGGGCCCTCGAAGACCAGGAAGTACAGCCGCCACATGTAGAACGCGGTGCCGGTCGCCGCGACCAGCAACATCGCCCACAGCAGCTTGCCGTAGAACGCCGGCCAGCCGTCGTGGTTGGCGGCCCAGGCGCCGGCCAGGATCGAGTCCTTGCTGAAGAAGCCCGAGGTGAGCGGGAAGCCGGCGATGGCGAGGCAGTAGATGAGGAAGCACACCCGCGTCCACGGCAGGTACTTCTTGAGGCCGCCCATGATCCGGACGTCGCCGCTGCCGTCCATGCCGTGCATCACGCTGCCAGCGCCGAGGAACAGGCCGGCCTTGAAGAAGGCGTGGGTGCCGAGATGGAAGATGGCGCCGGTCCAGTTGCCGGTGCCGACCCCGACGAACATGAAGCCGAGCTGGCTGACGGTCGAGTACGCCAGCACCTTCTTGAGATCGTTCTGGGCAAACGCCATGAACGCGGCCACCAGCGCGGTGAGCGCGCCGACGGTCGCCACCACCGCCATCGCCGTGGTCGAGTGCGCGAAGATGAACGACGTGCGCGCCACCATGTAGACGCCGGCGGTGACCATGGTGGCGGCGTGGATGAGCGCCGACACCGGCGTCGGACCAGCCATGGCGTCGGGCAGCCACACGTAGAGCGGGATCTGCGCCGACTTGCCGGCGGCGCCGATGAACAGACACACGCAGGCGGCGGCGGCGAGCCGCTCGCGGCCCCACCACACCTGCTCGTAGACCTCGGGCGTGCTCTCGCCGACGTTGCGCAGCGACGTGAAGTCGAGCGAGTTGCCGCCGTCGATGCCCTGGGTCGCCCAGTAGAGCAGGAACATGCCGAGCAGGAAGGCGAAGTCACCGATGCGGTTGACGACGAACGCCTTGCGGCCGGCGGTGGCGAAGGCCTCGTTCTCGAACCAGAAGCCGATGAGCAGGTAGCTGCACAGGCCCACGCCTTCCCAGCCGATGAACATCACCGGCATGTTGGCGCCCAGGACCAGGATGAGCATCGCGCCGGTGAACAGGTTGAGGTAGCCGAAGTAGGCGCCGTAGCGCTTCTCGTGCTCCATGTACCCGGTCGAGTACAGGTGGATCAGCATCGAGCAGAACGTGACGATCAGGATCATCACGCTCGACAGCGGGTCGAGGCGGAACGCGAGATCGACCTTGAAGTTGCCGACCTCGATCCAGGTGTACAGCGTCTCCTTGAGCTCGAAGACCGCGCCCAGATCGCCCTTCTTGAAGGCGGCGTAGGCCTGGCGCAGCGGTCCCACGACCAGCCACACCGCGGTGAAGAACGAGGCCGCGATCGAAGCGACGGCGACGAAGTGCACCGACTGGCGCGACAGGCGGCGGCCCAGGGTGAGGTTGATGAGCGCGCCGATCAGCGGCAGCGCAGGCACCACCCACAGGAAGTTGATCGCGTTGTTGCTGGCTTCCATGGGTCAGTGCTTCAGGATGTTCATCTTGTCGACGTCGACGTGACGGCGGCCGCGGAAGATCGCGACCACGATCGCGAGGCCGACCGCGACCTCGGCGGCGGCGACGGCGATGACCACCATCGCGAACGAATGCCCACCGAGGTCCCCGTGCATGCGCGCGAAGGTCAGGATGGTCAGGTTGGCGGCGTTGAGCATCAGCTCGATGCTCATCATGATGATGAGCACGTTCTTGCGCAGCAGGACGCCGGCGGTGCCGATCGCGAACAGCAGCGCCGCCAGGACCAGGAAATGGCTGAACCCGATGGTCATCAACATGGCGTCACGCTCCCCCGCCCGGCGCCGCGCCGTCGGCCGCGAGGACTTCCCCATCGTCGTCCTTGAGGGGACGGGCGACCGCGATCGAGCCGACCACCGCGACCAGCAACAGGATGGACACCGCCTCGAACGGGAACAGGTAGTCGTTGAACAGGTTCCAGCCCACCGCCGCGGTCGAGCCCCAGTCGTAGCCCTGCGCCGTGGTCGCCGGCGCCGCCAGCTGGGGCGCCGTCACGGTGGTGTCGACCGAGACCAGGACCGCCGCGAGGCGGTAGATCAGGTACGCCATCCCCAGCCCGGCCACCGCCTTGCCGGCGCGCCCGGTGGTCGCGTACGGCTCGTCCTCGGGCTTGTTGAGGATCATGATGACGAACACGAACAGCACCATGATCGCGCCGGCGTAGACCAGCATCTGGACGACGGCCAGGAAGTGGGCGTAGAGCATCATGTAGAGGGCGGCCAGCCCGAAGAACGTGCCGACCATGCCCATGACCGCGGCGATCAGGTTCTTGCGCGTGATCACGAACAGCGAGCCGGCGACCGTGATCGCCGCGAACAGCCAGAACGCGATCGCCATGCCCTTGCTGGTGGCCGGTTTGCCGGCGGCCGCGGGCCGACCAGCGGCGTCGCGCCGGGTCACGACGTCGCGATCACTGACCTGCTTGCCGGCCGGGGTCGCCGAGCGCGGCGGCGGCTTGATCGCGACCGGCGCTGCCTGGGCGGCGGCGCTCGGCACCCCGACCGCGCCGCCAAGCCCGAGGCCCCCGAGCCCGAGGCCGAGGGTGAGCCCAACGACCAGGACGACCACGAAGCGGCTGGAGAGCAGCGTGACTCGCCGGGCACTCATGCTGCGGCTCCCTTGATCTTGGCCGCGAAGTCGGGGCGGAACTTGGTGAGGAACCCGAGCATCGGCCACGCCGCAGCCTCGCCGAGCGCGCAGATCGTGTTGCCCGCGATGCCGTGGGCGATGGTGGCCATCAGCTCGAGGTCACCGGGCTTGCCGTCGCCGAACGCGACCCGCCGGGCGACCTTCTCGAGCCAGCCGGTGCCCTCTCGGCACGGCGTGCACTGGCCGCACGACTCGTGGGCGTAGAACTTCATGATCCGCCACACCGCCATCGGGATGTCGGTGTGATCATCCATGACCACCACGCCTCCCGAGCCGGCCATCGTGCGCAGCGGGCGGCCGCCACCCAGGTCGAAGCGGGTGCCGGGGCGGACCTCGACCGGCTTGATGCGCTCGTCGGTCATGAGGGCGTCGAACTCGCACATGACGTCGAGCTCGTCGGCGTCGAGCGGTGGCATCGACGTGCCGCCGGGGATGACGGCCTTGAGCTGGCGGTCTTTCCACACCCCGCCGGCGACCTCGTAGACCAGCTCGCGCATCGTGATCGACAGCGGCAGCTCGTAGACGCCCGGCTTGTTGACGTGGCCGGAGACGCACACGATCCGCGTGCCGCCCGAGCGGTTGACGCCGAGCTCGGCGAACCAGGCGCCACCCTTGTCGACGATGAACGGCACGTTCATCAAGGTCTCGACGTTGTTGACGATGGTCGGGTTCTCGAACAGGCCCTTGACCGCCGGGAACGGCGGCTTGAGGCGGGGGTTGCCGCGCTTGCCCTCGAGCGACTCGAGCAGCGCCGTCTCCTCGCCGCAGATGTAGGCGCCGGCACCGCGGTGGACCGTGATGTGGCACTCGAAGCCGGAGCCGAGGATGTTCTTGCCCAGGTAGCCGCGCTGGTAGGCCTCGTCGATGGCCTTCTGGAGGACGACCACCTCGCGCATCATCTCGCCGCGGATGTAGATGTAGTTGTTGGTGGCGCGCAGCGCGTACGCCGAGATCACCATGCCCTCGATGAGCAGGTGGGGATCCCAGAACATCAGCTCGCGGTCCTTGCACGTGCCCGGCTCGGACTCGTCGGCGTTGCACACCAGGTGCACGACCTTGGCGTCCTTGGGCACGAAGGTCCACTTCATCCCGGTCGAGAAGCCGGCGCCGCCGCGACCGCGCAGGTTGGACGCCTTGACCTCGGCGATGATGTTCTCGGGCTTCATGCCCAGCCCCTTGCGCAGCCGCTGGTAGCCGCCCAGGCGCTCGAACCCGGCCAGCGTGCTGGCCTCGGGATTGCCGAAGTTCGCGGTGACCAGCCTGGTGGTGCGATCGGCCGGCATCAGACGACCTCGCTCTCGGGGCGCGGATGGCGTCGCAGCTCGTCGACGATCATGTCGACCTGATCGGGCGTGACATCGAGGAAGTATTTGGTCCCGCACACCACCGCCGGCGCGTTGGCGCACGCCGCGATGCACTCCTCCTCGATGATCGTGAAGGCGCCCGCGGTGCCGCCCTTCTTGACGCCGAGCTTGTGCTCGAACGCGGCCAGCACGTCGTACGCACCGCGCAGCATGCACGAGATGTTGGTGCACACCCGCAGCACGTTCTGACCGGCCGGTTCGCGCCGGAACATGGTGTAGAAGGTCGCGACGCCGAGGACGTGGGCGAGCGGAAGGTCGAGCGTCCGCGCGACGAGCTGGAGGGCGTCATCGCTGAGATGACCGTGGTCTTTCTGGGCAAGGTGGAGCGCCGCCAGGACGACCGGCTGCCGGGTCGGGTAGCGCTCGCACAGGGCCAGGATTTTCTTGGTGGCCTCGGCGGAGAATTCGAGTGACATCGGCCAGTTGCCTCTTCTCGGGGACGAGCGGCCGGAAAATACGGGGGCGGGGGTAACGAGTCAATAGACGGCCCGCCGAGATCCGCGTGACGCGACCCGCGGAGGGCGAATGCCGGCCGCGGCTGGCCTGTGGTATTCGAGGCCATGGCCGACGCCGTCGCCCTTCCCGAGGCCTCCGACGACCTCAACCGGATCGAGCGCCTGGCGGTTCGCCTGGCCCGCGTCGCGAACGAGACCGCGATGGGCCACCGCTACCAGGACAAGTTCCTGCGTGGGTTCACCTACTCGCTGGTCCGGGCCTGCCTGGGCCAGCGCAGCCTGTTCGAGGGCCTCGACGACATCATCGCCCTCAACCCCGACCGCGGCGTGGTGTTCGCGACCAACCACCGCAGCTTCTTCGATCAGTTCGCGGTGCTGCTCGGGCTGTACCTGACCGGGACCCCGTGGTGCCGGACCATCCGTTTCCCGGTGCGGTCCAACTTCTTCTACGAACGCCCGCTCGGCCTGGTGCTCAACCACGCCATCGCCGCCGGCGTGATGTATCCGCCCATCTTCCGCCAGGCCGAGCGGGCCTCGTTCAACAAGGACGCGCTGGATCGGATCATCAAGATGCTGGCCGAGCCCGGCGTCGTGATCGGCCTCCATCCCGAGGGGACCCGCGGCAAGGGCCCGGACCCCTACGAGATGCTGCCGGCCCAGCCCGGCATCGGCCAGATCGCGCTCAACTCCAAGGCGATCATCATCCCGGTGTTCATGCAGGGGCTGTCCAACGACTTCCTCGGCGACGTGCGCGACAACTACAAACCCGGGATCCGTCGCCAGCGACCGATCATCGTGATGATGGGCAAGCCGGTCGACTACGCCCACCTGGCCAGCCAGAAGCCGAGACCGGCCCTGTACAAGAAGTGCGCGGACCTGGTCCGCGACAAGATCCTGGAGCTGGCGCCGCGCGAACGCGAGCTGCGGGCCCAGTGCGTGGCCGGCGAGATCTTCGATGACGACCCGCGCTGGATCGTCAACCGGCCGCACAATGCGCTGTACGCTGGCGTGCGTGCCGGCTAGCCTGGCAGCGATGGGGTTCCGGGCTGCGTTCGTGCTCGCGCTCGCCGTCGGTTCCGGCGCCGGGTGTCAGTTCGCGCCGTCCGGGGACGGTGGCGGCGGGGATGACGATGGTGGTGGCCCGGATGGCGGCGACGATGCGGCGGCGACCGATGCCGCCAGCGCCGGCGACGCGGCGGTGCTACCGATCGATGCCGCGCCGCCGATCGATGCCCGCCCGTCCTGCCCCGCCGACTACGCTTTCGGGTTCGGCGGTTCGCGCTATGTCCGGCGCGCCGGCCCGGCCGGGATCTCGGACGCGCGCAATGACTGCCACAACGACCTCCCCGGGCGCACCGGGCTGGCGACGTTCGAGAACCCGTCCGACCTCGACCCCGTGGTCGCCAGCGCCGGCGCCCTCGGCGGCGATCAGCTGTGGGTCGGGGCGCGCTGCAACTTCACCACCTTCGGTTGCGAGGGCCCGACCAGCTGGACCTGGGACAGCGGCGCGGCGATCGCCGGATCGCTGTGGGTCGCCGGCGAACCCGACAACGCGTTCACCGAGCTGAACGCGCTCACGCTCAGGTCGGGCGGCGACTGGTTGCTCGCCTCGACCGGCGATCTGTTCGTGACCCACCCCTACGTCTGCGAGTGCGCGGAGTAGGCGGCCGTTGCCCGCCGCAGCCGATCGAGTATACTCATGAGTATACTCATGCCGACCAGCGTTCATCTGCCACCGCCCCTGCTCGCCGCGGTGGACCGTCGCGCCCGGCGCATGCGGATCAGTCGCAACCGACTCATCGTGCAGGCCCTCGAGCGCGAGCTCGCGCGCGACTCGGCGTGGTCACCGGGGTTCCTCGACTGGTTGCGCAACGTCGATGACAGCCTGTCCGGAGCGGTCGACGACCTGATGGTCGCGGTGCGGGCCAATCGGCGCTCCAAGAAGCCGCTGGTGCTGTGAAGTACGTCCTCGACACCAACGCTTTCTCGCTGCTCATGAGCGGCCGGCCCGCCGTGGT
Organism: Myxococcales bacterium; assembly: GCA_947483555.1. Taxonomy (GTDB): domain Bacteria; phylum Myxococcota_A; class Polyangia; order Haliangiales; family Haliangiaceae; genus UBA2376. The sequence continues at coordinate 21,029 of CANKMW010000096.1, read as the reverse complement.
GAACCGGTTCGCGGTCGTCAGTCCCGGTGACGTCGCCGTCCCGCACCCCGTGCTCGCCGAGGTCGCGTATGGCATCGAACGCTTGCCCAGGTCGAAACGCAAGGATCAGCTGCGCGCCCGGTTCGACCGCCTGTGCGAAGAGATCCCGCGCGCGGCGTGGACCGACGACGTGACGCTCCGGTTCGCGGAGATCAAGGCCAGCCTCGAGCGCAAGGGGCGCCGGATCGAGGACTTCGATGCCGCGATCGCCGCCCACGCCCTCGCCGCGGGTGCGACGCTGGTGACCGCGGATCGCGATCACATGACGCGCGTGCCCGGGCTGAGGGTCGTCGACTGGTCAGCCGACGGCGACTTCGCCGACCCATGATCAGCCGCGGCGGGCGAGCACCGAGCCGACCACACCGGTGACGCAGCCGGTGCAGTAGACGTCAGCGAAGCCCGACGCCGAGGCGGCGGCCGAGCGCGAGCGAGCCGGCGACGCGGACCAGGACCGCGGAGTCGCCGAGCGCCTGGTCCTCGCGCTGGCGCACCACCAGGTCGATCGAGCCCCAGCGCATCGCCTGGTAGCGCACGCCCCAGCCGACCAGCCACCGCAGCTGCGGCGGACCATCCTTGACCTCGGGCGTCCACGCCACATCGAGCAACATGGTGGTGCGCGGGTACGGCGGCGGCGTCCACGCCAGCGCTGCCAGCGGACGCAGCGTGTGCGCGACGCCGCGCGGCAGGCGGACGTCGCCGTGCTGGGCGTCGAACAGCTCGGCGCCGGCGTGGAGCTCGACGCCGGCCCAGCGGCCGCCGACCACGAGGTGGAGCTGCGCCGCCTCGATCGCCGCGTCACGGCCGCCAGCCGTCACCGCGCGGGCCGCGATGGTGCGGCGAAAGCCGAGCGCCGCACCCAGCCGCCACGGGCGGACGGCGGCGGTCGCCAGCCCCAGCTTGAACAGCGCGCTGGCGGCGAACAGGTTGTGCTCGACGCGCTCCTCGCCGCAGCCCGGGCATGCGATCAGGCGGTCGGTCAGCTCGAGATCGACCTCGGCCACGCCACCGACGCCGAGCGCCAGCTGCGCCGACGGATCGAGGCGATGGCTGGCGCCCAGCCCGACGTGGAGCTGCCGCGACGGCAACAGCCACGCGGTCGGCGCGTGGACCACCCGCGGCGAGGTCGGAGCCCGCGGCGCGGCGGTGAGCGGCGGGCCCGCGCCCGGCACGCCGGCGACCGGCTGCGCCGACGCCGTCGACGACGCGACCAGCGCGACCAGCACGATGGCGAGCGGCGCCGGGTTCATGGCTTCACCGGAGCTTGTGGATCGCGCGCCGCAGCCGATCGCTGCCCCACGACAGCTGACCGAAGATCTGGGCATCGAGCAGGTTGGCCTCGTCGATGCCCTGGATCCGCACCCCCGACTCGAACGCGAGCAGGGACGTGATGCGGTAGCGGACCCCCCAGGTCAGCATCGCCGACAGCCGGATGTCGGCGGGCGCGCGGGTGAACTCGGGGACCCAGTTGAGCTCGACCATGATCGAGGACCGCTCGATCGGCTCGGCCTCGATCGCCAGCACCGGTCGGAGCTGCTCCCGGACCCCCTGGTCGTGGAAGAACACGGCCGGCGCTGACGGCTCACCGATCGACGCATCCCACAGCACCCCACCGCCGTGCAACGTCACCCGGCGACCGAGCGACTTCGAGGCCATCAGGTAGAGCGCCGCGGTGCGCACCTTGGCGACCCCGAAGGTGTGCTCGAACGACTTGCGGAACGCCAGCGCCAGCGCCGGCTGGTGGCGGACGAAGCGGTGTTCGCCGACGCCCATCTTGAACGACGCCTGCCCGAACGGCGCGATGCGCAGCGGATCGTCGCCGGGCGCCGGCCGGACCCGGATGAGATCGGTGACGCCGATACCGAACTCGGCGACATCGCCGAGGCCGACGAACAGGTCACCGTACAGGCCACCGCCGGTGTGCACACCCGAGCTCGACCAGATCACCGCCGCCGGCAGCATGCGGCCGCTGGGCGCGGTGAAGATGAGCGGGAAGTGCATCGCGCTCGGCGGCAGCCCGGGATCGGGCGTGATGGCGCGCTCGACGGCGTCGCCAGCCTCGGTGGCCCAGCCCGGCAGCTGCGGCGGCGCGGGGCCGGGATCGGGCTCGGCCTGCGGTTGCGGATCCGGTGGCGGCGGCGGCGCCGGATCCGGTGACGGCGGCAGCGCCGGATCCGGTGGCGGCGGCAGCGGCACCGGCAGCGGCACCGGCTGCGCGTACGCGAGGCCGCTGATCGACAAGAGCGCGAAGGTGACGGATGGCAGGTGACGCATGATGCTCCTCGCTAGCTGCAGAACAGACCCGCGGTGCGGCAGGCGATCGCTCCCCACGGCACGAACAGCTCGCCGCCGAGTCGGATGTCCCAGTCGACGACCGAGCGGACGCCGGCCGCCGACGTCGCGTCGTCGACCTGGTAACCGACGCTGGCGTCGAACGAGAAGGCCGAGTGCAGGAACCAGCGCACCCCGAGGCGGCCGATCACGCCGGCGCCGATGGTCGGCGCACCGGCGGGATCGCGATCGAACGACGGCGCCAGCCCGACCTCGGCGATCGCGACCGCCTGGTCGCCGACCTCGAGCGCGAGTCCGCCGGCGGGCAGGAACAGGCGTCGCCGCACGCTGCCGACGGCGTCGCCGCCCAGCGCCAGCTCGGCGGAGCTCATGCGTACGCCGCCGTGCAGCGTCGCCGCGGCGAGCCGGCCGGGCAGGCGCTGGCGCGCCACCAGGTACAGGTCGGTGACCGTCTCCTCGATGGTCGTCGCGTCGCGGGTCTCGCGCCGCGGCACCCCGAGGCGAAACGCCAGCGCCACCGCCGGCCAGTTCGGGCGATCGGGCAGCGGCGCCTCGAGCTGGACCCCGACCGCCGGCAGCGGCGCGCTCAGCTCGTCGAGGCTGATCGCCGAGGTGTGGCGGTACTCGAGCTGGGCGATGTCGCCGAAGCCGATCGCGACCACCCCCGCCGACGACAGCACCCCGGGCTCCTTCAACAGGCTGCCATCCCAGCTCACGGCCAGGACGTAGGGCCCGACGGTGTCGGCGACCGGGGTGGCGAACAAGCGCGACGAGTGGTACGGCCCGCGCGCGATCTCGAGCCAGGTGGCGTCGCGGCGCCGCGGCCGCTCGGTGTCGGCCACCGCTGGCGGCTCGTCCGCGGCGGCGGCGCGGGCGGCCAGCGCGCCCAGCGCGAGCGCGCCGAGCGCGAACCTGACCGGCGACCCAGTGCCCATGATCTGTTGTGCCCCGCCGCCACGTGAAGGCCCCAGGCCGGACGCGTGAGGTTCACGTGAAGCCGAGCCGGCGACCGATTCGCCACCGGGTCTATGATGAGGCGTGGCCCTCCCCGACCCGCGGCGCTTCGCGCGCAGCGCCCGCGTGCCCTGGATCCCATCGGCGAGCGCCGACGAGATTCGTGGCTACGTGCAGGTGCGACTGCGGCTGATGGCCGGGTTGATCTTCTGGGTCTGCCTGGTGTTGTTCGGGTTCGTGCTCGTGCTCTACGAGCTGTATCCGCACACCCGGCCACCGGGAGCTGCGCTGGTGCACCGTGTCGGGCTGGTCGGGCTCGCCGTGCTGGGGGGGTTGTGGGGGATCGCGATGCGCCGGCCGCTGGCCATCGATCTGCTGTACCGGATCGACTCCATGATCACGCTGTCGATCGGCGGCGTGTTCGGACTGTCGGCGTACGTCAACGCCGAGCAGCGCGCCGCGGTGTGGGCGGCGTTCATCTGGCACACCTTCACGGTGTTCTCGCGCGCCCTGGTGGTGCCGTCCACCGGTCGGCGCTCGGCGGTCATCGGCGCCGTCTCGTACGTGCCGTTCCTCGTCGCTGGCCTGGGCACGGCGATCGAGCGCCCCGAGTTGCTCGAGGTCCCGCCGGGGCCGTTCGTCATCGGCGTGGCGCTGTTCGCGGGGATGGCGACGCTGCTCGCCACCACCGGATCGCGGGTCATCTACGGTCTGCGCGCCGAGGTGCGTCAGGCCCGCCAGCTCGGCCAGTACACGCTCGATGGCCTGATCGCCAAGGGCGGCATGGGCGCGGTCTACCGCGCCCGCCACGCGCTCCTGCGTCGCCCGACCGCGGTGAAGCTCCTGCCGCCCGAGAAGCACGGCGCCGAGAACCTGGCCCGCTTCGAGCGCGAGGTGCAGCACATGAGCCAGCTCACCCACCCCAACACGGTCGCCATCTACGACTACGGCCGCAGCCCCGACGGCGTCTTCTACTACGCGATGGAGCTGCTCGACGGCGTCGATCTCGAGGTCCTGGTCCATCTCGACGGCCCGCTGCCGGCGCCGCGCGTGGTCCACGTGCTGCGCCAGATCTGCGGCGCGCTCGACGAGGCCCACGGCCGCGGCCTCACCCATCGCGACGTCAAGCCGGCCAACGTGATCCTGTGTCGACGCGGCAACCAGCCCGACGTGGTCAAGGTGCTCGACTTCGGCCTGGTCGCCGAGGTCGACCGCGGCGGCGCCACCGACTTCGACGGCCCCGCCGTGCTCGGGACGCCCGCCTACCTGGCGCCCGAGGTGATCACCAGCCCCGAGCTGGTCGGCCCGCCCAGCGACCTGTACGGGGTCGGCGCGGTGGCCTACTTCCTGCTCACCGGGCAGCGCGTGTTCGCGGGCAAGACGGTCGCCGCGCTGTGCCTGGCCCACGTCCACGAGGCGCCGGTGCCGCCGTCGGCGCGCACCGAGCTGCCGATCTCGCCCGCGCTCGAGGCGCTGGTGCTGTCGTGCCTGGCCAAGGATCCGGCGGCGCGCCCGGCCAGCGCGCGCGCGCTGCGGGCCGCGCTGGCCGCGGTTCCCGAAGGCGCGCAGTGGGACGAGGATGCCGCGCTGACGTGGTGGCGCAGCTTCGAGGAGCGGCGCCAGCCGGATCCCGGCGCCGCGGCGTCAAACCCGCGCACGATCACCGTCGATCTGATGGCGCGCGCGACCAGGTCGGGTGAGGTGGCGAGCTGACCACCACCGAGATCAGGCGACCACGGGCCAGGTCAGGTAGTAGCCGCGGCCGGGCACCGCCTCGATGAGCGCGTCGGCGCCGATGCTGGTCAGGCTGGCCCGCACGCGGCGCACCACCTGGCGCACGTTCTCCTCGTTGGCGTAGCGCGACTGGAACGGCAGGTCCTTGGCCAGGTGCCGGGTCGGCACGCAGCCGCGCACCTTGGTCGGGCCGGCGGCATCGGCGAGGGTGCGATCGCACAGCGTGCGCAGGAGCTGGAACTCGAGCGGCGGCAAGCTGAGCTCGGCCCACGCGGTCTGGCCGTGCGGGCGGTAGAGCAAGGCCCCGCCGGCCTGCTCGTCACTGCGCGCGCCGACCAGGCACAGCTCGACGTGCTCGCCGCGCAGCGTGAACCGGAACACCGCGTCGCCGGCCGCGTGGCCGGTGGCGATCGAGCGCAGCGCCGGCTCCGGCAGCGCGACCGCGTCGCCGATGAAGACGAAGCCGATGTCGCCAAAACGGACCAGCGCGCGCCGGGCCAGCGGCGCGCGGCCGGCGACGCGCTGGCCTTCGAGCTGGGTGCCGTTGCGGCTGCCCAGGTCCTTCAGCTGCCAGCCACCGTCGCTGCGCGTGAGCTCGGCGTGATCGCGCGACACCGAGCCGTCGAGGATGACCAGGTCGCCGGCCGGCCCGCGGCCGACCACCGCCGAAGCGCCGATCGCGTGGCCGACGCCGAAGCCATCGACCAGCCATCCGGCGGCGTCGACGCGATCGAGCTTGGCCCGCACGTGATCGGGGAGCAGGCCGTCACGCGGCACGATCGTCCCCGCGCACTCGCCGCACAGGACCCCGACGCTTGGCGCCTCGCCGCAGCGGGGGCAACCGTGGACCATGGCCAAGATCACACCACCTCACGGTCCGGAACGCCACGGGTTCACGCGAAGTTCACGCCCGCGGCGACGCGCCGGCGGTCGCCGCGATGGGGTAGGTTCGAGCCATGGCGTCTGCCGACCGCGTTCTCCCGCTGTGCGACCTCCTGCTGGCGGCCGCCTACGCCGATGATCACCTCGACGACCGCGAGGCCGAACGGGTCCAGGAGCTGCTGGCCTACATGCACGAGGGCGCGCTGCCGCAGGACGTCGAGGCCCGCATCGAGTCGTTCGATCCCAAGGCGTTCGACCTCGAGGCGACCGCGGCGCTGTTCCGTGGCGACCCGGCCACCGATCGTGAACACCTGCTGTCGCTGGTCGCCGCCGTCCACGACGCCGATGACAACCTCGACCTCTCCGAGGACGAATTCCTGACCTCGCTGGCCGCCGCGCTCGACCTGCCGGCGAGCGCGCTGGGCGGCCTGACCATCAAGGTCGAGGTCGAGGAGGTCCGGACCCGATTCCGCAAGGCCAGCATCCCGCCGCCGCTGCCACCGGGCGCCAAGAAGAGCTGACGCTAGCGGCCGACCAGGGCCTCGGCCCGACGGAGGATGGTCTCGGCGGAGCCGGCGTCGTCGCTCACGATCGTGATGACCACGGCGGCCACGCTGACCTCGATGGTCAGGCGAGCGCCCGCGACCACCGCTGGCTCGCTGGGCATGTACGCCGGATCGTGCCCCATGAGCGCCGCCCGAGCCCGATGGCACCCGAGCTCGCGCCGCACCTGCCCGCCATCGACGCCAGGACCCGCCAGCGTGATGCGCGCACCGCCGGCGACCGCCTCGACCCGCGCCCGCGCCGCGTGCCGGCGCAGCGGCGGGTCGCGCAGGACCTCGAGGCCGAGCCCAGCGCACGCGCGGCGGTCGGCATCGAGCAGCGAGCGGGCCAGGCCGCGCTGGTGACCGGCCTCGGCGCGCAGGCGGTCGGCTTCGCGGCGATGGCGACGCTCATCACTCGCCGCCACGTCGTCGCACACCCGGGTGCCGTTGAGGCGTTCGGTGCCCGAGGTGGTCTGCTCGCTCTCGGGATGAGTCTCGCACTCGTAGGTCGGCCCGCGCTGGCGGGCGACCTCCGCCGCCTCGCTGTGGAAGGTGGCGTCGTCCTCGAGTCGCGCCGCGGCGGCCAGATGGGTCTCGTAGCTGGCGGCCGGCGCCAGCGGCGGCGTGGCCGCGGTGCGGCATCCGACCACGGCCACGAGCAGCACGGCGACGCGCATGTCCCCGACACCCTACCGCATCCGGCGTCGAACGAGCGTAGGCTCGAGGCATGGGCCGCAAGGAAGACGCGCTCGCGTACCACAGCCGCGGACGGCGCGGAAAGATCGAGGTGGTCCCGACCAAGCCGCTGGTCAGCCAGATCGATCTGTCGCTGGCCTACACGCCCGGCGTCGCCGAGCCGTGCCTGGCGATCGCGAAGGATCCCGACGCCAGCTGGGAATACACCGCGCGCGGCAACCTGGTCGCGGTCATCTCCAACGGTACCGCCGTGCTCGGGCTCGGCGACATCGGCGCCGCCGCCGGCAAACCGGTGATGGAGGGCAAGGCCTGCCTGTTCAAGAAGTTCGCCGACATCGACGTGTTCGATCTCGAGATCGACGAGAAGGACGTCGACAAGCTGGTCGACATCGTGGCCGCGCTCGAGCCGACCTTCGGCGGCATCAACCTCGAGGACATCGCCGCCCCGGCGTGCTTCGACGTCGAGGAGAAGCTGCGGGCCCGACTCTCGATCCCGGTGTTCCACGATGACCAGCACGGCACCGCCATCATCACCGGCGCCGGCTTGATCAACGCCACCGCCGTCGCCGGCAAACGTATCGACGAGATCAAGCTCGTGGTCTCGGGCGCCGGCGCCGCCGCGATCGCCTGCGTCGAGTTCTTCCTCTCGCTCGGCGTGCGTCGCGAGCACGTCGTGCTGTGCGATTCCCGGGGCGTCATCCACGCCGGCCGCGACGACCTCAACCGCCACAAGCGCCGCTTCGCGGCCGCCGACGACGGCCGGCGCACGCTGGCCGACGCCATGGTCGGCGCCGACATGTTCATGGGGCTGTCGGTGGCCGGCGTGGTGACGCCGACGATGCTGCGCACCATGGCCGGACGACCGATCATCTTCGCGCTGGCCAACCCCGATCCCGAGATCGCGTACCCCGACGCGGTGGCGGCGCGGCCCGACGCGCTGGTCGCCAGCGGCCGCTCCGACTATCCCAACCAGGTCAACAACGTCCTCGGCTTCCCGTACATCTTCCGTGGCGCGCTCGACGTCCGCGCCCGCAGCGTCAGCGAGCCGATGAAGGTCGCCGCCGCCCGCGCGCTCGCCGCGTTGACCCACGAGCCGGTGCCCGAGTCGGTGGTCGCGGTCTACGGCGGCAAGCCGCTGCGCTTCGGGCCCGAGTACTTCATTCCCAAGCCGTTCGATCCCCGTGTCCTGTGGTGGGTGGCGCCGGCGGTCGCCGAGGCGGCGATGGCGTCGGGGGTGGCGCGCTTGCAGATCGACATCGCCGAGTACCGCGACCGCCTCATGCGCAAGGGCTCGAACGCGGCGTTCTCGATCATGCGCGGCATGGCCCGCACCGCGAAGAGTGACCCGCGCCGCATCGTGTTCCCCGAAGCCGGCAACGTGCGCGTGCTGCGCGCGGTGCAGCAGATCGTCGAAGAGGGCATCGCGCGCCCGGTGCTGCTCGGACGGACGGCCGAGATCGAGCTGCTGTGCCGCGAGTCGTCGCTCACCGTGCTCGAGCACGCCGAGCTGATCGATCCGACCGGCGCCACCGCGGCTGCCGACGCCGAACGCTACGCCCAGCGCCTGGCCGAGCTGCGCGCTCGCAAGGGCATGACCCTGGACATGGCCCGCAGCCTGATCCGGCAGAGCAACTACTTCGGCACCATGATGCTCGAATGCGGCGACGTCGACGGCCTGGTCGGTGGCTTCAAGCGCACCTATCCGGAGAGCGTGCGACCCGCGCTGCAGGTGCTGGGGATGGCGCCCGGCGCCAAGGTCGCGGTCGGCATGTACATGATGGTGCTGCAGAACTCGGTGACGTTCTTCGGCGACACGGTGTTCAACATCGCGCCCGACGCCGAGCAACTCGCCGACATCGCGGTCCAGATGGCCGACGCAGTGATCGGGCTCGGCGTCACGCCGCGGGTGGCGATGATCTCGTACTCCAACTTCGGCTCGGTGCGACACCCGGAGGTCAGCCGGATGATCGCCGCGCTGGCGCTGGTCCGCGCCCGTCGCCCCGAGCTCGAGATCGACGGCGAGATGCAACCCGAGATCGCCCTCGACGAAGAGCGGCGGCGGGCGACCTACCCGTTCTCGACGTTGACCCGCAACGCCAACGTGCTGGTGTTCGGCAGCCTGGCCGCCGGCAACGCGGCCTATCAGACCCTGGAGTGCCTGGGCGGCGCGTCGGCGGTCGGCCCGATCCTGCTCGGCGTGTCGCGGCCGGTGTCGCTGCTGCAGAACGAGAGCACCGTCGAGGACATCGTCAACATGACGGCCTACACGGTCATGAAGGCGCAGCAGCGCCCGTCGTGAGTGCCGCCGGCCCACCGCCCTCGCCGGGCTCGATGACCTGCTTCGCTTCGAGACCGCGGCACTCGACGACAGCGACTGGCTCGGCGTCCACGGGCGATAGCTCTTGGCCATGCCCCATTCGATCAAACCCTGGCTCCCGTGTCGATCCGGACATGGACCTCTCTGGATCCGGAAGCGGTCGTCTCTCGCCGGAGCAATGCGTCGCTGCATACCGCGGTGGTGGTGCGAGCACGGAGGCCTTTCACGCGAAGGCGACCAGGCGATCGAAGCAGTCGCCGTACCGCAGCGGCAGTTGCCGCGGCGGCTCATGCTGCACGTGATGGTGGCCAGCCCGATCGGCCGAGCAACTCCTGTCGAGCGTGCCTGCCGATGGCGAGTGACTCGCGGAGGTGGAGCTCGGCCGACCTCCCAGAGCCATCCCGATCCCGTCATTGCCGATCGCTGCCACGCAACCGCACCCCCGACCCGGACACCATACCTCTGTGCCCCCCACGACCCGCCGCCTCAAGCCCCGCAACCAGACCCTGCCCTGCCCCCGCTGCGCCGCGATCACACCGCTGACCAGCGGCGAATGCGGCAGCTGCGACGAGGCCCTGTTCACTACCGCCTGCGGCTGCTGCGGCGAGACGCTGTTCGCAGGTCACGAGTTCTGCGTGACCTGCGGGCGCCGCCTCGCCGCCGGGGAGCCCGACTGGGCCGAGGGCACGCCGCCGGGCCAGGCCATCTTCGATCCGGATGCCAGCGACGCCCCGACCGGCCTGCGCCGGCCGACACCGACGCCGGTGGTCACCGCGCGCGAACCGCTCGGCTACTGCCCACGCTGCCGCGGTCCGCTGGCCGCGCGCGCCGTCGGCGCCGTCCACCTCGACGAGTGCCACCACTGCGGCGGGGTGTTCCTCGAGGCCGCCGAGCTGTCGGCCCTGGTCTTCGACCGGCCAACCGCGATCGCCCTCGCTGCAGATCTGGATTCCAGGCCGAGAACACCGCCCGGCCAGCCCCTGCGTGGTTCATGCCCGGTGTGCGCCCGCGCCCTGGTGGCCCGCGTGGTGCGGCGCCTCGGCGCCCGCGCCATGGCATGCCGCTCCCACGGCGCATGGTTCGAGCACGCCGAGCTGATCCGCACCGCTCGCGCGCTCGGGGATCGCGCGCTCGACATCAGCACCGCCACCGAGATCCTCGCCTTCGTGCTCGGATAGTCGCCCTGCTGCGCAGCCGCCTGCGCAACGCCACCCTTGCGCAGCGCGGCATCGTGGCCATCCTGAAGCCATGATCGCAGCTGCGCGCGACACCAGCGACATCGCCGCCGCGCGCACGCTGGTGCGCGCGCTCGACACCTGGCACCTCGATCCGATCATCGGCCTGTTCGTCCCCGGGCTCGGCGACCTGATCACCGCGGCCGTTGGTGCCTTTCTGATCGTCGTCGCCGGCCGCCACGGTGTGCCGGCGATCGTCATGGCTCGCATGCTGCTCAACCTCGGCATCGACGTCGCCATCGGCGTGATCCCGCTGGTCGGCGACCTCGCCGACGTCGGTTACCGCGCCAACAAGAAGAACCTGGTCCTGCTCGAGGACCGCACCGCGCGCGGCGGCAAGGCGACCTGGCGTGACTGGGCCGCCGTGGTTGGCGCCGGCGCGTTGTGTCTGGGCGCGATCGCCGGCGTGGTGAGGCTGTTCGTGCAGCTGCTCGGCGCGGTCTTCTGAGCGCAGAAACCCAGGCGCTCAGGTCAACAGCACCCGCAGCGCCGCCCGGGCCGGCCCGGCGCGGCGGTGGCCAGCGACGATGGCGTCGAGCTCGGCGAGCAAGCCGGCGTGCACGCTGCCAGCCGCTCGGCCGCGGCCGTCGAGGCGTGGCCCGTCGACCTCGGGGACCAGGAGCCGGAGCACGATGTCGAGCGCGGCGTCGCGGACATCGCCGCCGTCGGGCACCAGGGGCAGCGCCGCCGCCAGCGCGTTGATGGCACGCTTGGCGTCGCGCGGGGTCTCGCACAGATCGAGCACCGGCGCGCTGTCGGCGTCGGGATCGAACAGCGCCAGGACGGCATCGAGATCACGACCGAGGCGCATCGCCACCCGGGTCACCCCGCCGGCGAGCACGCGCGCCAGCAGCACTCGATCGGCGGCCGGCACCGCGAGTTCGACCTGCACCAGCCGCTCGAAGGCGCGCGGATCGATCTCGTCGTCGGAGGCCAGCGCGGCCGCCCGACGGTCGTAGGCGAGCACGATGGTCACGTACGGGATGGCGGCGATGTGGCGCAGGGCGACCAGCGCGCTGCCGAGCTCGCGCACCGGCATGCGATCGACGTGGTCGACGAGCAGCACGATGCGCTTGCCGATCTCCTGCGTCATCTCGGCGATCTCGGCGCGCACGTCGGCGGCCGAGCGGGCCAGCGCGCCGCCGAGGTCGACCTTGACGCCGGCGATGCGAGCGACGTCGGACACCAGCCCGCCGTAGCGCGCCAGCGTGTCGCGCACCGAATCGGACGTATCGACGACGTCCTGGGCCGCAAAGAACTCGTGCAGGTTCTGGAGCAGCGCCGCGATCAGATCCTTGGCGCCGGCGTAGCCGGCGCCGTCGAGGGTCACGAAGGCGACGTCGCCACGCTCGGTGAGCACGGTGGTCACCAGGTTCAACACCGAGCTCTTGCCAGTGCCGGCGCCACCGACCAGACCGACCACGCGAGGCGCGGCCATGGGCTGGGCGCAGGCGAGCTCGCACAGCCGGAGCACCAGCGGCGCGCGCCCCAGCAGGTCGTCGGTGGAGCGAGCGATCGGGACGTCGGGCAGCAGCTCCACGCCGGGGTCGATCCCCCGCACATCGGTCATCCCGGGTGGTCCTTGCGGCACGTCGGCCATGGGGCTGGTGGTAGCATGGCGCGCGTTCCGGGGTCACGCCGCCACGGCTCACGGCCCTCAGGAGCACGGAGGAACCCATGTTCGACGACGACGACGACAGCAGCCGCAGCTTCGCGGGACCGATGTTCATACTCCAGGCCATGGGTCCCATCATGATGATGATGGCCGTGGTCAGTTTGATGTTCCCGCTGCTGCTGTACATCGTTGCGCGCTGGCGCGATCACCGTGCGCCGGCACCCGATACGCAGCTCGGCCTCAAGTTCGCGCTCCACTTCTTCCGCATCCAGAGCTACCAGCTGTTGCTGTTCGGCACCGCCATGCTGCTCTTCACCATGCTCAGCAAGGATCTGAAGGGCGCACGCGAAGTGGTGTACCGCCCCGCGTTCGGATTGCTGGTGCCGGCCGGGATTGTCTTCGGTATCGCAACGTCGATGCTAGGCAAGACCAACAACTACGCCTTCCCATCGGTGGGACGACTGTTCAACGGCTACAACCTGATGGTTACCGGCGTCATCGGATTCGGCGCCCTCATGATGGGTTTCCAGTTGCTGTTCGCCAAGGGCGACAGCGGTGAAGCTGGGCGCATCGCGTGGACGGCCATCCTGGTCTACACCACGGCCTGGGTGGTCCAGGGCGCCTTGTTCGGTCGCGCCGTGCTCGACGCCCCGCCGCCGGCCAACATGCCGCCATCGGATTTCGCCCCGGGACCGCACGTCCCCGAGCCCATGCAGAAGCCGCTGGCATGACCGTGCGCGGACGTACCCTCGCATCGGCTGGATGGTCGGTCGCCCTCGCCGCCGCGGCCTGCGGCGGCGGCGAGCCGGCCTCGCGCCCGACCACGTTCGGCGGCGATCGGCCGGTCCAGCTCCAGGTGCCGGCATCCTTCGACGACGGCGCCAGGTACCCGCTGGTCATGATCCTCCACGGCTATGGCGCCGGTGGCTTCGTGCAGCAGGCGTACCTGGGGCTCGGCAACCTCGCCGATGCCCACGACGCGCTGGTGCTGGCGCCCGACGGCACCGCCGACTCGACCGGCCGCTTGTTCTGGAACGCCGATCCGGCGTGCTGCGACTTCGGCGGCGCCGGCGTCGACGACGTCGCCTACCTCGGCGGCATGGTCGACGACATCATGGCGGCGTGGCCAGTGGACGACACGCGGGTGTCGCTGGTCGGTCACTCCAACGGCAGCTTCATGGCGTACCGGATGGCGTGCGACCGCGCCGACGTCATCACGGCGATCGCCGGGCTCGCCGGCCTGGGGCCGACCGCACCGTGCGCGCCGGTGCAAGCGGTGAGCGTTCTCCACATCCACGGCACCGACGACACCACGATCCCGTACCAGGGCGGCGACTTCGGCCCGACGCGGGCGCCGAGCGCGGTCGAGAGCGTGGCCGCGTTCGCCAGCCGCAACGGCTGCACGGCCGCACCGATGACGGGTCCCAGCAAGGACCTCGACACCGGCCTCGCCGGCGCCGAGACCACGGTCGCCATCACCGGCGGCTGCCCGGCCACCGGGGCCGCCGATCTGTGGACCATCGAAGGCGGCGCTCACCTGCCGGCGGTGGGTAGCCAGTTCGTGACCGAGCTGACCGGCTGGCTCGACGCGCACCGGCGGCCGTAGCGGCACGGCAGGCGCGCGTCCACTCGCCACCGTTCAGGCCCGCAGGCGCTCGACGATGGCGTCGGCGACCCGACGGTCGGTCAGCAGCGAGAGGTGGCCGAGATCGTCGAAGACCAGCTCGTCGACGCCCGCGACGCGGGCGTGCCGCGCGCCCGGAACCAGGGCATCAGCGCGCGACCAGATCACCGTCATGCGGGTGCGGGCCGGGCGCCGCGCGGCGTCGAGGCGCTGGACCATCGTGCTGCCAACCAGCAACTCCTTGGCGGAACGCCCGATCCCGACCGCGCTGACATCGGTGCCGGCGTGCGGGGCGCCGAGCGTGATCAGGTTGGCGACCACACCGTCGCCGCCGAGCAGGGTCACGAAGTAGCGACCGACCACGCCGCCCATCGAGTGACCGATGACGTCGACCTGCTCGGCCCCGGTCGCGGCCCGTACCTCCTCGACGTAGGCGGCGAGCCGCTTGGCGGCGCTGCTGGTCTTGCCCAGCGTCCAGTACTCGAAGCCGAGCACCGGACCGAGGTGAGCCGCGGCGAGGCGGCGAGCCAGCCCGCGGAAGTTGGCGCGGTTCATGGCGTAGCCGTGCAGGACGACGATCGGCCGCGGCCCGCGACCGCGGTCTCCGGGCAAGGGAAGAAACCCGAGCGGTCGCGCCGCCGACATGGCCACCGCCACGCCCCACTCGCGCAGCGCGGCGCGGAGCTGCGCCGGTGGTGAAATGCTTTGCTTGCGCCACCGCGCCAGCGCCAGGCCGGCGTGCGGCACCAGCGGGTACAGGCCGGTGGCCATCGCCACATCCGAGAGGGCGGCGATCGCCCCCCGCCACGCGAGCACCCGAGGCGAATGACGACGCTGCCGCATCGCCGCGGGTCAGGACACCGTGACGCCCGGAACGCTGGCCTCGATCTCGCGCGCGGAGTCGAGGCTGAGCGTGAGCGCGTCGCGCAGGCGCACCAGCAGGCTGCGCTCGCTCGGCGCCACCTCGCGATCGAGCACCGCCATGCGGCACGCGGCGCGGTAGATGCCGGTGCGGGCGTCGGACGACAGCTCGGACAGCCCGGCCTCGTCGAGCTCGACCCGCTGCTCGAGGAACGTGCGCGCCAGCTCGACCTCGCCGTCGTCGAGCTGGGCGCCCGAGATCAAGCGGCGCAACGCGCCGGCCTCGGCGTCGGCCAGCACGCCGTCGGCCCACGCCATGGCGGCCCAGATCCGGATCACGGTCAGGAACTGTGAATCAGCCATGGTCGGGACGATACACCACCGGCGTCGACGCCACACCCGTCGCCACGCGCTCAGAGATCTCAAAGATCGAGGGCGACGCCCACCCGCTCGCGCAGCAGGCGGACGATCGTAGGCCGCAGCTCCTCGTTGGAGCGGGTGGCCAGCCAGCGGCCGTCGGCGAGCGGGTCGAAGTGCCAGGCGGTGGCGATCGCGGCCATCCAGATCTGACGCGCTGCGCGATGGCTGTTGATGACGATCTTGGTGCCGTCGCGCAGATCGAGGCGTAGCACGCCGGCGCTGACCACCAGATCGACGTCGTCGGGATCGAGGGCTCCGAGCCGCTCCTCGAGATAGACCAGCTCGTCATGGGCGCGGGCGTCGAATGCGAGGTCGTCCACCTCCGCTGCTTACCAGAGTTCCGGTCGACGTCGACACCGGATCGAGCCCGCTTTCGAGCTACTATGATCTGGCCCCATGACGGACGTCGATCCGAGCGATGACGGAGCGGACGATCTCTCCGACGACGACGCGCCCCGCGACGTCCACGAGACGTTGCTGCCGTCGCTGACCCTGAGCGTGCTGGGGCGCGGTGACGTGGCCCTCCCCAACGAGTTCGGCGTCGCCGCGGCGGTACCCCTGGTGAGGCCGGCTGCCGGCAGCGACACCGTGGGCGGCAGGTTCACGCCGGGCAGCGTCGACGCCGCCCTCGAAGGCACCGGCGAGGCCCGCCTCGACCAGCTGCCCGACGCTGCCACCCGCCGCGGCGCCCGCCAGGGCGACATCGTCGGCGGCCGCTACATCGTCGAAGGTCAGGTCGGTCGCGGCGGCATGGGTCGCGTGCTGCGGGTCCGCCACCAGGTCCTCGGCAAGGCGTTCGCGCTCAAGCTGATCAAGGCCCCGATCGCGACCAACCCGCGCATCCGCGAGATGTTTTACCGCGAGGCGCGCCTGGCGTCGGCGTGCACCCACGACAACGTGTGCTCGATCGTCGACTTCGGCCAGGACGACCAGTTCGGGTTGTTCATGGTCATGGAGCTGCTCGACGGTCAGACGCTGCACTCCAAGATGCGTCAGGGCGGCCGGATGGCGCCCAAGGTGGCGTGCGACATCATCTGGCAGGTGTGCGAGGCGCTTCGCTACATCCACGGTCGCGCCATCATCCACGGCGACGTCAAGAGCGAGAACGTGTTCCTGGTCCGCGGCGCCGCGCAGCGCCGGGTCGTCAAGCTGCTCGACTTCGGTCTGTCGCGTCCGGATCTTGGCCGCGGCGTCGGCGAGGTCGACGGCACGCCGGAGTACCTGGCGCCCGAGCGCATCCAGGGCGGCCCCACCAACGTCGCCAGCGACGTGTACGCGCTCGGGATCATGCTGTTCGAGCTGCTCACCGGCCGGCTGCCGTTCACCGGCAAGATCGACGCGGTGTTCCAGCAGCATCTCGAGGCCACGATGCCGGCCGCGAGCAAGATGATCGACGAGCCCCTCGACGAGCGCGCCGACGAGATCATCGCTCGCGCCACCGCCAAGAACCCTGCCGATCGACACAACGACGTGGCCGCCTTCATGTACGAGCTGCGCACGTTGATGAACATGCTGGGCATGGAGACCGCGCGGCGGCGGTCCGGATCCGGCGAGGGTGCGCGTGAGCGCCGGGACCACGACCATCGCGACAAGGCGGCGTTCGAGGTCTTCCAGACCGCGCCGGTGCCGATGGCGTCGTGCGATCCAGCCGGCAAGGTCCGGATCGCCAACGCAGCGTTTCTGGAGTTCCTGGGCTGCGCCGGCGACGTCGGCGGCATCGATCTCAAGGACTCGGGGCTGCTCGACGTCTACCCCCAGCTGATGCGCGATCTCGACGCCGTCGCGACCAAGCGCAAGGCGGTCAAGCGGGTCGTCTACCTCTCCGAGGGAGGCGGAGCGACCGTCGAGGTCGCCGTCGTCCTCACGGCCTCACCCTCGACCAGCGAGGTGACCGCCGGCGAGGTGCACATCGCGCTGCACCCGCTTCGTAACATCCGCGAGTAGCGTCAACCGCCTCGGTCAGAGTCGACGGTACGATGGCTCAGAAGCCGATGTGCACGCCGAGGTTGAAGTCGAGCTGGACGCCGAAGTTGAGGATCGAGTTGCCGAGCTTGCCGACCACCGGGATCCCGGCCACCGCGTTGAGCTCGGCGATCAGGGACAGGCCACCGCCGAGACCGGCGCTGTAGCCGGCGCCGCCGGTGACGAACAGCGGCCCGATCGCGACCACGTCGGTGTCCATCTCGGGCGGAGCGCCGTCGAGCTTGATGGTGTTGCGGATGACGCCGCCGCCGACGCCGCCCGAGACCACCAGCCCGGTGCCGTTGGCGGCCAGCGACTTGCGGACCTTGACCAGACCAGCCGGCGCGACCGGAGAATGGCCGGCGATGTTGGCCCCGACCGGGAACCCGAGGCGCGCGACCACCGACACGGTGGTGGTCTTGTTCAGGTAGTAGCCGATCTCGGGCTGGACGTGGAGCAGCTGGGGCGCGAAGCAGCACTTCACGTCGTTACCCCCGTTGCCGCCGGTGCCTTGCTCGGTCTTGCCGGTGACGTAGCCGCCACCCGATCCACCGACCAGGGCGATGAACAGCGTCTTCTTGCCGGTCGACACGACCGGCCCGGTGCCGCGATCGATACGCTCGCCACCACCGCCGCCACCACCGCTATCGATGCGCTCTTCGCCGCCGCCGCCGCCGCCGGCGCCGAGCGGGTTCTCTTCGTCGAGCGCCAGGTTGCTACCGCCGCCGCCACCCGCGATCTCGATGATGTTGGGCGAGCCGGCGGAACCCTTGGATGCGATCACGCGGCCCTGATCGTTGAACGCGGCGACGTAGTAGTGGATGAGGTCGCCGCTGAGGCCGGCCTTGGGGATGGCCCCCTTGTAGACGCAACCCGACGCCGTCATCTTGGCCTCGCTGAAATCGGCAGCGCCGCGCGCGCGATACATGATCGAGACCTTGGCCGGCTGCACGTCAGCTCCGACCGCAGCGTCGAGGGCCAGCTCCTTGCCGCCGGCCGCGGTGTCGACGATGGTGTGCTGCAGCCCGGTCACGGCCGCGCAATCGACCGCGGCCACGTCGCCACCTCCGCCGCCGTCCGGCTCGACCGCGCCGCCGCCGCCGGCGGTGCCGGCCTCCGACCTGGCCTCGTCGAGAAGCTTGACCATCTCCGGCGTCGAGTACGCCTTGTCGAGCTTCACGGTGCTGTCGATCTCGGCGGCGTTGAGGAACGAGAGCTTGGCGCTCTCGGCGTCCTGGAGGCCGGCGAAGTAGACGATGCCGAGCCGCAGGTGGACCCGCGCGGTCACCGGGTCGGTCTCCATCTTGGATTTCTTGGCGACGGTGAGCGCTTGATTGAGGATCTTGCGTGCCTCCTCGTACTCGAGGAGGTCGTAGTTCTCCATCGCCTCCTTCATCTTGGTCTCGATCTCCTTCTTCGCCTTGGCGTCGGCGAGCGCGAGGCCCGACGACGTGAGGCCAAGCACGAAGATCACGACCGCGACGAGCGAGGAGACGAGCAAAATCCGGTGTGCGTGCACGCGCATGGCGTGGTGTTAGCACGGCGCGCGTCCGGAGTGTCGAGTTTCGAAGCGACCGCTTTCGCTAGCGACCGGTGATGAAGAACTCGACGCGGCGGTTCTGCGCCCGACCATCCGCGCTGCGGTTGTCGGCGATCGGGACGCCCTCGCCGAACCCCTGCGGGTCCATACGATCGCCGGTGACGCCCTTTCCGATCAGGTATTTGCGAACCGATGCCGCTCGGTTCTTGCTCAGCTTGAGGTTGAACTTGTCGGTGCCCTGGCTGTCGGTGTGCCCTTCGATCCGGACCTTGATCGTCGGGTTGTCTGCCAGCGCCAGCGCCACCTCGTCGAGCAGCGGAAAGCTGACCCGCTTGATGGTCGCCTTGCGGGTATCGAAGAACACGGTCTGCTTGAGCTCGATCTTGTCCTCGGTGACCACGATCATCGTGTACTTCTGCGGGCATCCGTCGGGGGGCACGCCGGGATCGCCCGGACACTTGTCGAGCGCGACCGGACATTCGGCGACGTTGTCCTTGTCGTCGTCGCAGTCGGGGCACCCGTCGTCGTCTTCGAAGCCGTCCTTGTCCTCGGGATCGTCGGGGCACTGGTCGATGCGGTCGGCGATGCCGTCCTTGTCGTTGTCGAGATCCGGGCAACCGTCGGTGTCGTCGGTCCCGTCGCGATCCTCGGGCTCGTTGGGGCAGTCGTCGATCTTGTCGGCGATCCCGTCGGCGTCGTTGTCGTCCTCGGGACAGCCGTCCTGATCTTCGAAGCCGTCCTTGTCCTCGGGGATCCGCGGGCACTCGTCGACGTCGTCGAGCAAACCGTCACCATCGGTGTCGGCGGGCCGCGGCGCGTCGGGCGAACGGCTATCGGGATTGCAGAGGTGCTTGGGCGACTTCTCGACGGCAGCGCGGGCGTTGAGCTCGGCGACCGCGATCTCGCGCTGCGCGGGGTAGAGGTTGCCCTCGTCGAGCTCCTGCTTGGCGAAGTCGTTGTGCGACTCGGCCATCGCCAGCTCGACCGGTGCGCAGCGCAGGGCGCCGTTGTCGCGAGCCGTGCTGATCAGCTCGTCGACCGTCCGGGTCCGGGTTCGTAGCCCCGAGCCAGCGCAGCTGGCGCCGACCAGCACCAGCGCTATCGCCGAGACCACCGAGACCGCCAGCGCCGATACGGTGCGACTCACGGCGCCACCAGGCCGGGTGGGGTCTCGTCATCGTCGCCGTCGTCACCGTCACCGTCACCTGGATCGACGACGGGCGCCAGGCCGTCCTGGCCCCGAGACGGCGTCGATCCGGCGCCGGGCGGCGCGGTGATCTCGTCCATCAGGCGGGGATCGCCGGCGCGGCGAATGGCATCGGTCTTGGCCTTGGACGCGGCCTCCGCCGCCAGCCGCCCGAAGCGATTGGCGGCCTGAAAGTCGGCCATGGCCGCCTCGGCGCGGGCCGCGTGCAGATACTCGACGGCCCGCGTCCATTCGTAGGGCGCGTACTTGGCGGCGTTGACGGCCCGTGCCTCGTCGACCGCGGTGGCCGCACCGCGGACCTTGCTGACGTAGCCGACCGGGCCACAGGCAGCGGCGGCGCCAAGGCTCGCGATCACGATGATCGCGGCAACTCGCGTCCAGTGCGTGGCCCCCATGGGTCCTGTGTTGGTAACACAGACGGTCAAGGATTCCAACGCGTTATAGCCAAGTTTGGCCGTCACCGAGCACGCACGCGACGACTGTCGCGCAGGAGCTCCACGAACACGTACGCGGCCGCCGACGCGCTGGCCGCCAGCGAGACCAGGAGTGCCCAGCCCAGCTCGACGCCCATCAGCCCACCGCTGGTGCCAGCGAGGTAACCGGCGTACGTGGTCGCCGTCGAGGTGCGCGGCAGCGCCAGCACGAAGCCGATCAAGAACACCACCACCGTCACCAGGATGCCGTACAGCAACGCGCGCGCGCGGTCGCTGCGCACCATCCAGGCGCCGACGTACCAGCCGCCGATGACGACCAGCGCATGACCGACGACGAGCGGGACGATGGCCAGCCCGGGGACCCGTTCCGGATCGACGATGTAGAGCCACGACCAGTCGGCGTGCGCGGCGTAGAAGTAGAGCGTCACCGGCGCGGTGATCAGGCCGACGTGGATGAGCACCAGCAGGAACGCTGGCGGTGCGAACGGACCATCGGCGCGGATGCGGTCGCGACCCGCGAACGCGAAGCCGAGCCCGGTCGCGAGCTGAAGGAAGATCGCGAGCAGCACGAGTGCCTGCTACCTTATACCCGGATCCGAACCCGGATCCGGATCCGAACCCGGATCCGGATCCGAACCCGGATCCGGATCCGAACCCGGATCCGAACCCGGATCC
>CANKMW010000095.1 GCA_947483555.1 Myxococcales bacterium | reverse complement strand
GTTTCGGCTCCGGTTTCGGCTCCGGTTTCGGCTCCGGTTTCGGCTCCGGCTTCGGCTCCGGTTTCGGCTCCGGTTTCGGTCTCGGTTTCGGCTCCGGTTTCGGCTCCGGTTTCGGTTTCGGCTCCGGTTTCGGTCTCGGCTCCGGTTTCGGCTCCGGTTTCGGCTCCGGCTCCGGTCCCCTTCTCCTGGCCCGCTGTCCTCGACACCCTCGAGGCCCGCCGGCGACTCAGCGTGTTCGGCAACTACCAGCACGCCCGCGTCTTGACCTTCACCGACGCCACCGTCGAGCTCGGCTTCTCGCCCGACTACACGCTCGGCGAGATGGCGCGCTCGCCCGAGCAGGTCGACGTCGTGCGCGGGATCGTGCGCGAGCTGTCCGGCAAGCCGACCACCGTGAGCGTCCGCGTGCTTTCTGCCGCCGAGAGCGCGGCGACGCCGGTGCGGTCTGCCGTCGAGGAGACCCGCGCCAAGGCTGACGATGAGCGTCGCCGCCGCGAGGCCGAGGCGCGCGAGCACCCGATGACCCGCCTGGTCCTCGAGACCTTTGGCGGCGCGATCAAGGAGATCAAGACCGATGTCTAACCCCAAGATGCCCGATCTCAACGCGCTCATGAAGCAGGCGCAGCGGCTGCAGGCCGACGTCGCCAAGGCGCAGGAGGAGGTCGCCTCGATGACCGCCGACGGTCAGGCCGGCGGCGGCATGGTCACCGTCACCGTCAACGGGAACTTCGATCTGCTGAAGGTGAAGCTCGAGAAGACCGTCGTCGATCCATCCGACGTCGGCATGCTCGAGGATCTGATCACCGCGGCCGTCAACGCGGCCAACGCTCGGATGCGCGAGGTGACCAAGCAGCACATGTCGAAGGTGATGGGCGGCATGAACATCCCGGGAATGCCCGGCCTGCCGTTCTGACCCCGGGGCCCGCGCGCGTCTCCGTGCCCGGAGCGGGAGCGGCGTGGCCGATCTGATCCAGCGCCTGGTTCAGGAGCTCGCCCGCCTGCCCGGCATCGGCGAGAAGACGGCGACGCGGCTGGCGATGCACATCATCCGTGCGCCGCGTCAGCAGATCCGCGACCTGGCGCAGTCGCTGGTCGACGCCACCGAGAAGGTCGGGCTGTGCTCGGTGTGCACGACGCTGACCGAGACCGACCCGTGCCGGCTCTGCTCGGACCCGCGCCGCGACGCGCAGACGATCTGCGTGGTCTCCCAGCCCTCCGACGTGCTGGCGATCGAGCGCGGCGGCCATTTCCGCGGTCGCTACCACGTGCTGCACGGCGTGCTGTCGCCGCTCGAAGGGATCGGGCCCGATGACCTCCGGATCGCCGAGCTGCTCCGCCGCCTCGGGCCAGCCGCCACGGGGGGCGTCGAGGTCACCGAGGTGATCATCGCCACCGCCCCGATCGTCGAGGGCGAAGCGACCGCGATGTACCTGGCCCGCCTGGTGAAGCCGCTCGGCGTGAAGGTGTCTCGGATCGCCACCGGGCTACCGGTTGGTGGCGATCTCGAGTACACGGATCAGGCGACGATCGCCCGTGCGCTTGCCGGTCGTTCGCTGCTCTAGTACGGCGCGCTCCCGGCGGATGTTATCTGCCCGGAAAGGTTGAAAGAATCTTCCTACGTCTGGTACGTTGGCGCGCAGACTGGAAGCGGGGTGCCTCCGTGCCGCTCCCGGTTGTCAAGTAGACTGGCAGGCTGGCAGGGAGCCCAGGTGCGATGTCCAACCAACTGGTGATGTACGAAGAGGAGCTGCAGCAGATCAGCGCGATCTGCGACGTGCTCCAACGAGACTCCAACGCCAAGGCGGTGCTGGTCATCGACAAGAACGGGCAAGCGATGGCCCATTCTGGCGAGGTCGAACATCTCGACGTGACCTCACTGTCGTCGCTGACCGCCGGCAACGTGGCCGCCACCGGCGGCATCGCGCAGCTGCTCTCCGAGAAGGAGTTCGCCGGGCAGTTTCACGAAGGGGAGAAGACCAACGTCCACATCTCGATCGTCGGCGCCCGCGTGATCATGGTGGTGCTCTTCGACGAACGCAGCTCCCTTGGCCTGGTCCGGTTGCGGGTTCGCAAGGCCGCCGCCGAGTTGACCCACGTGCTCGAGGTCCTGGTGAAGAAGAGCGAGGCCGGCAATCAGCCGTCGGTGTTCGCGGAGATCACCGACGACGACATCGACAACCTGTTCAACGACTGAGGCGCGCCGGACATGAGCTTCATCAACTACTCGTCTCGCGAGATCAACTGCAAGATCGTGTACTACGGCCCCGGCCTGTGCGGGAAGACGACCAATCTCCAGTACATCTACAACAAGACGAATCCCGAGGCGAAGGGCAAGATGATCTCGCTCGCCACGGAGACCGAGCGCACCCTGTTCTTCGACTTCCTGCCGCTCTCGCTCGGCGAGATCCGCGGCTTCAAGACCCGCTTCCACCTGTACACGGTGCCCGGCCAGGTCTTCTACGACGCCAGCCGCAAGCTGATCTTGAAGGGCGTCGATGGCGTGGTCTTCGTCGGTGACTCTCAGGTCGAGCGCATGGAAGCGAACATCGAGTCGCTCGACAACCTGCGCACCAACCTGGCCGAGCAGGGTTACGATCTCGACAAGCTTCCGTACTGCGTTCAGCTCAACAAGCGCGACCTGCCCAACTCGGCGCCGCTCGAAGAGCTCACCGACGTCCTCAATCCGACCAAGGTGCCGCAGTTCGAGGCCGTCGCCACCAAGGGCGTCGGCGTGTTCGATACGCTCAAGGCCGTGGCGAAGCTGGTCCTCACAGAGCTCAAGCGAGGCAGCTGATCCCCGAGGAGAGCGAAGGGCCAAGAGGTGACAGGCATGACCCCGACTGCGCGCCCGCGTTTCCGCACCGACCTCGTCGCCGAGCCCATCGAGGACGGTGGGCACCTCTACGTCGACGTCGTCGATCCCGACACCGGCACCGGCTTCCGTTTCTTCGAGGTCGAGTACTCGCTCGCCTGCGCGATGGACGGCGAGCGCGACGTCGCGGGTCTCGTGCAATGGGCGCGGGAAGATCTCGGCATCGAGCCGTCGGCGAAGGAGCTGGCGACCGTCATCTCGACGCTCGGTGAGCTCGGGTATCTCGACGGCCGGCCGGCGGAGCTGGTCGGCGCCGGCGGTCTAGATCTGGATCTGGCGCTGGCGCCCGGTGTGGTCGCGTCGCCGCGCGCCGTGGCGTCGCCGGTGGACGACGTCGAACTGGGCCATGCGGAGGCCCACGTCGATCGCGCCGAGCCGATCGTGGCGGGCGACTTCGAGCTTGGCCACGCTGGTGGAGCGGCGCCGCGGGGCGTGGCGCCGGTGGCGTATGGCGGCGGCCCCGAGCTCGGCGCCTCGGGATCGCAGCGCGGCAGCGCGATGGAGTTCGACGCCCCGACCCCACCCCCGGCCGAGATGCCGAGCGCGAAGCTGCGGCCATCGAGCCGGCCGGACGCCGAGGACGACGGCCCCACCAACCTCCCGGGTCCGGCGATCTCCGCCGACTTCGACGACGACGTTTCGGTCGATCTGAGCGATCACCTCGCCATCTCGGCTTCGGATGTCAAGGAGGCGGTTCGCGCCTCCCGGACCATGAAGGCGGTCGAGATCCCGGCCGATCTCGCCGCGCAGCTCGACGACAGCTCGGATGCCCAGCAGGAGCGGCTCACCGCGGCCCGCGAGGCGGCGGAACGTGGCCAGGCCGAGCGCCTGGCGGCGGAGCGTGCGGCCGTCGAGGCGGCGCGGCCGCCAGTCGAGTTGCCCCGACCTCCGGTCGGCGTTTCGCGGCCTCGTTCGACGTCCGAGCGCCCGGTCGACCAGGCCCCGACGGCCGTGGCCAAGGAAGTCCCGACCGCGGTCCCGGTCCCGGTCGCCAGCACCGGTGCCCGCCGCTGGCTCATCCTCTTGCTGGTGCTCGCCGCGGCTGCGGCGGGGGCCTGGTACTACCGCACCAAGGTCCAGAAGAAGCCGCTGCCGTGGGAGACCGCGGCCGAGGAACCGGTCACGGGTACGGGCTCGGCGGCTGACCAGCTTTCCGGCGGGCCGGGGTCGTCGACCGGATCGGTGGTCGTGACGCCCCCGCCACCACCGCCGCCGCCCAGCGCGGCGCTCGCCGAGCTGGCCGGCGTTCCCGCCGACGTCGCGGCGGGTCAGATCGGGATCGTCGCCTCGGTGATCGGCGAGGGTTCGATCGTGGCCGCCGGTGACGAGCTGGTGCGCTTCCGCGGCAACGCAGCTGCCGAGAACAAGCTCGTCGGACTCGACTACGACATCGACCAGCGGGTGCCCAAGCAGATCGCCGATGCAACGGCGGCGCGTGACAAGGCCACCGCCGCCGGCCAGCAGGGACTCGCGAGCCAGCACGAGGCGACCATCGGCGAGCGTCAGAAACGACTCGCCGAGAAGACCGCCGAACGCGACCAGATTCGCGGCTCGATGGCGGCCCTCAGCATCAAGGCGCCGGTCAGCGGCACCGTGGCGGCCAAGATCGCCAAGGGTGCCCGCACCGCGGCCGACCAGGTGGTCGCGACGGTCACGCCCTTGCCGGTGCTGTCGGCAACCTTCACGCTGCCCTCGGGGTGGACCGGAAAGACGCCGGCGGCCGACGCCTCGGTGCGAGTGGCGATGAAGACCGCACCTGAGCAGCAGGCCAACTGCACGGTGACCGCGGTCGCGTTGCCGCAGATCACGGTGACGTGTCCGGCTGACGGCGGCATCGCTGTCGGCACCGAGATCATTCTCGAATAGGTCCGGGATCCGGGATCCGGGATCCCGGATGTCGCGACCCGGACGCGACCCGGTCGCGACCCCGCCCCGGACCCGAACGGTCAGGTCGCGGGCGAGACCTTCTTGACGCGCAAGATCGGCCCGGTCATGCCGAAGCCGAAGGCCTCCTTGTCGACCTTGCCCTCGACCTCCACCTGCTGGCCGGCGACCAGGTCGCGCGCGCCGTCGAGCTGGTACTGATCGCCGTCGGCGGTGACGAGCAGCCAGTGGCCACCCTCGAGGTCGCTGCGCTGCACGGTCCCGGTGTACTTGGCCATACCAGGACCGTAGCACGCGGGCGCCGGACCCCAGCGAGCCGCAGCCGAGCACTCGACGATCTAGTACGTGAGGTCGTCGACGAGGTAGGCGGTGTCGGCCGCGAGCGGCTGCTCGTACACCTTCCCGGTGTAGAGGTACACGTAGCGCGCGTAGTTCTCGGTGACCTTCTTCATGTACTCGCGGGTCTGCTGGTAGCTGACCAGCTCGACCAGCTCGTCGATCGGGCGCTGGCCGTGCTGATCGAGCCAGCGCATCACCGGGCGTGGACCGCTGTTGAACGATCCGGCGCCGAGCGGCACCTGGCCCTTGAACTTGGTGAGCAGGTGGCCGATGTACCAGCTCGCCGTCGAGACGTTGAGGCGCGGCTCGTAGAGGTCACCCGCTGCATACGGGATCCCCATCTGCCGCGCGACCCGGATCGTCGTCGCCGGGATCATCTGCAACAAACCCTGCGCGTCGGCGTACGACAGCACGTGGGGATCGTAGCCGCTCTCCTTGCGCATGATCGCGTACAGGTAGTACGGCGGGTTGGTGCCCAGGCTCTGGTGCTCCTCGACGAGCGCCTTGTAGGCCTCGGGATAGGCGTGCTGCCACCAGAAGCGCGCCGGGCCCTCGGCCGGGGTGTCGAGCGCCCCGCCGTCGTAGGCCAGCGCCAGCATCCACGGCCGATGCCAGTTGGAGCCGCGGCCGTACCGATCGAAGAGGACGGCGAGCGCCTCGGCGCGCGGGTGGCGCTTGACGAACGAGCGCTCAGCGCGGGCCAGGTCCTTGCCGGCGTCGACATCGAGGCCGGCGGCCGCGAGCTCGTCGAAGCGGACGATCGCCGGATCGGCCTCGACGCTGCGCGCGAGCGTGGACGACACCGACGCTCCGCGCGGCGCCGGCGGCGAGGCACCGAAGGGGCCCACCGCCCGGCCCAGCTCGCGCAAGCGCGCCTGGGCCAGGAGGGCGTACCAGGCGAATGGCCAGCGGGCGACGATCCGCGCGTAGGCGGCGGCGGCGTCGTCGGTGCGCCCCATCCGCTGCACCGTGCGCGCCCACCAGTACAGGCCCTTGCCACCCTCGAGTGACGCGCCGCGCTTGCTCAACGCCTCGAGGTGGGGCAACGCGCCAGCGTCGTCGCCGAGCAGGAAGTGCGACATGCCGAGGAACCACAGCGCGTCGTCCATCCACTTCGATCGCGGGTAGCGGCGCAGCATCTCCTCGAGCGGCGCGACGGCGTCGCGGTAATGGCCGCGATTGAACTCGAGCCACCCGGTCAAGTACTGCGCCTCCTCGGCCCATTCCGTGCGCGGGTAACGAGCCACCACCTCGCGGTAGCGGCCGATGGCTTCGTCGTCCTGGTCGGCGCGCGACAGCGCGCGCGCGCCGTGGAACAGCGCCTCGGCCGAGCCCATCTTGGGCGCGACCGCCAGCAGCAGCCGGCCGGCGTCGGCGTAGCGGCGCCGCATCTTGTAGAGGGTGGTACCCAGCCAGTAGTCGCGCCGCACGCGGGTCGCCTCGGGCTCGTCGTCGCCGATCAGCGTCAACTCGGCGACCGCCTCGTGCCACAGGTGCGCGAGGACCAGGCGCTGGGCACGATGGATGCGATCGCCGGCATCGAGCGCGGCGGCGGCGGCGCCACCGTCGGTGACCAGCTCACGCTCGGCGGTGGCGGCGAAGGGGTGGGAGGGATAGTCGCGGACGAAGGTCTGCAGGCCCGCGCGCCGCGCGGTGGGCGTCGCCGCGCTGGCGATCCGGTACGCGGCCACGCCGAGGTCGCCATGATCGGCGGCGTCGGGCCCGGCGGCGAGGCGGCGGTAGGCGTTCGCGGCGTCGGCGCGGTCGCCCTGCGCCCACAGGCAGTCAGCGAGGCGCCAGGCGGCGTCGATGGCGAACCGTGACCCCGCGTGCTTGGCGATGGCGCGGAAGTCGGCGGCGGCGTCGCGCGGCCGGCCATCCAGCAGCGCGATCTGTCCCCGTACCCACCACAGGTAGTCGGGGTTGGCGAGCTGGTCGGGGCGCAGGCCGCGCAGCCGGGTTGCCGCGGTGACCAGATCACCGGCCTCGTACGCCGTGAACGCGTCGCCCAGGCGCTCGGCCGGCGTGGCGGCGCGGCGCTTGGCGTCGGCGTCGCCCGTGGTGGCGAGCAACGCGACGACGACCACTGTTGCTCGCCACATCGTTCGCGAAGTATACCGCCCTCGGCGCATCACTCCAGCAACGCGCCGCTTGCACGGAGGAATCCCATGGCGTCCGCAGCGTATCGCGGTCTCGACTACTTCGGCATCGACCCGCTGTTCTCGGAGGAGGAGCTGGCGGTCCGCGACACCGTGCGCGACTTCGTCTCGGAGCGCATCGTGCCCGGCATCGGCAAACACTTCACCGCGGGCACGTTCCCGCACGAGCTGGTGCCGGTGTTCGGGGAGCTGGGGCTGCTGGGGGCGTCGCTGACCGGCTACGGCTGCCCCGGGATCTCGAGCGTCGCCTATGGCCTCATCTGCCAGGAGCTCGAGCGCGGCGACTCCGGGGTGCGCTCGTTCGTCTCGGTGCAGTCGAGCCTGGTGATGTACCCGATCTGGGCGTTCGGCTCCGAGGCCCAGAAGCAGCGCTATCTGCCCGGCATGGCCAAGGGGCAGCTGCTCGGGTGTTTCGGGCTGACGGAACCCGACTTCGGCTCGAATCCGACCGGCATGTTGACCACGGCCCGCCGGGTGAGCGGCGGGTACGTCCTCAACGGCACCAAGCGGTGGATCACCAACGCCACCACGGCCCACGTCGCGCTGGTGTGGGCCAAGCTCGACGGCGTGGTCCGTGGCTTCCTGGTCCCGACCACGAGCAAGGGCTTCACGGCTCGCGACATCCACGGCAAGTGGAGCCTGCGCGCGTCGGTCACCGGCGAGCTCATCCTCGAGGATGTCGAGGTCGGCGACGACGCGATCCTGCCCGAGGTCAGCGGCATGCGCGGACCGCTGTCGTGCCTGACCCAGGCTCGCTTCGGCATCTGCTTTGGCGTGGTCGGCGCCGCCATGGCTTGCTACGACGAGGCGCTGTCGTACGCCGGCGACCGGGTGCAGTTTTCGCGGCCGATCGCGGGCTACCAGCTGGTGCAGCGCAAGCTGGTCGACATGGTCAGCGAGATCACCAAGGCCCAGCTGCTGTGCTTGCAGCTCGGTCGGCTCAAGGAGTCGGGCGCGCTGCGCCCGGCGCAGGTGTCGCTCGCCAAGCGCAACAACGTCAGCATCGCGCGCGACATCGCGCGCGACGCCCGCGACATCTTGGGCGCCAATGGCGTGACCGACGAGTATCAATGCGGCCGCCACATGCTCAACCTCGAGAGCGTCTTCACGTACGAGGGCACGCACGACATCCACACCCTCGTCGTCGGCCAGGACGTGACCGGGTTGGCGGCCTTCGAGTGAGGCCCGGCGTGCGGCCCGGCGTGAGGCGCGCGGCGTGAGCACGGCCCGCCCCGGCGTGCTGCTGATCTCGGGGCTCGATCCGTCGGGCGGCGCCGGCCTGCTCGCCGACGTCCGGGTGTGCGAGCAGCACGAGTGCCGGCCGATCGGGGTGACCACGGCGTTGACCGAGCAGTCGACCGCCGAGGTGCGCGCGGTCAACCCGGTGGCGCCGACCATCGTGGGCGATCAGCTGCGCATGATCCTCACCGACGTCGAGGTCACCGCGGTCAAGATCGGCATGCTGGGCAGCGAGGCGATCGCCGACGAGGTGGCGCGGGCGCTCGAGCTCACGGCGGCGCCCGTGGTGTGGGACCCGGCGCTGCGCGCGACCGCCGGCCGGGTCGCGCTCTACGCCGGCGACCCCGGCCGGGCGATCGAGTTGCTCGACGGCCACATCGCGCTGTTCACGCCCAACTCCGAGGAGGCGCATGCGCTCACCGGGATCCGGGTCGACTCGGTCGGCGACGCGGTGGCCGCCGGCATGGCGCTGTACCAGCGCGGCATGGGCGCGGTGTTGATCAAGGGCGGGCACTGGGGTGGCGCGACCGAGGCCATCGACGTGCTGGTCACGCCCGACGGCCACGAGGTGCTGTCGGCGCCGCGCTTCGCCACCGACGGGCCGGTCCACGGCACCGGCTGTGCGCTGTCGACGGCGATCGCGTGCAACCTGGCCGCCGGCGTCTCGCTCGCCGAGGCGTGCCGGGCCGCCAAGGCGTACGTCGCGGCGCTGATCGCCGACGCGGTCGATCCGGGTCGCGGCCGCAGCGCGGTGCTGTGATGACCGCGGCGCGGACCGTGGTCGTCACCGGCGCTACCGGCATGGTCGGGCGGCCCGTGGTGAAGGCCTTGCTGGCCCGCGGCGATCGGGTGGTGGCGCTGGTGCGCGACGTCACGCGGGCCAAGGAGTCGCTCGGTGACCAGGTCGAGCTGGAAGCCTGCGACCTGGAGAGTCCGGGGCCGTGGCAGGACCGCATCGCCGGCTGCACCGCGATCGTCCACCTGGCCGGCGAGCCGATCGCGGGTCGGCGCTGGAACGCCCGCCACAAGCAGCTGGTCCGCGACAGTCGGGTCGAGTCGACGCGGGTCATCGTCGAGGGCCTCGCCGCCTTGGCCCCCGAGCGCCGACCCGCCGCGCTGATCACGGCGTCGGGTGCCGACTACTACGGCTTCGCCAACCGCCAGATGGACGACGACGATCCGATCAGCGAGCGCGCGCCGGCCGGCGACTCGTTCCTGTCCCGGGTGTGCGCGGCGTGGGAGCACGAGGCGGCGGCGGCCGCGGCGCTCGGCGTGCGGGTGGTCCGCATGCGCACCGGGGTGATCATCGGCCCGGGCGGCGCGGTCGCCAGGATGACGACCCCGTTCAAGCTGTTCGGCGGCGGCCGCATCGGCTCCGGCGAGCAGTGGTTCTCGTGGATCTCGCTCGCCGATGCGGTGGCGGCGTACCTGGGGGCGAGCGACGACGCGCGCTGGAGCGGACCGGTCAACCTGGTGGCGCCCGAGACGGTCCGCAACGCCGAGCTGGCGCGGGCACTGGGCAAGGCGCTGAGGCGGCCGTCGTGGTTGCCGGTCCCCGCCTTCGCGCTGCGCGCCGCCGTCGGCGAGCTCGCCGAGTACTTGCTCGAGGGTCGCCGCGTGGTGCCGTCGGCGCTGGAACGGCTGGGCTTCCCGTTCGCGCACCCGACGCTCGCCACCGCCCTCGCCGCGGCTGTCGTATCCTCCACCCGTTGATCGCGTTCGTCCCCATCGCGCTGCTGTTCGCGACCTGCCTGGTGGTGGTGGTCCTGGAGCTGCGATCGCGGCGCCCGGTTGCCGCCGCCGCGCGGCGCGAGCGGGTCGGCCACGCGTTCATGCTCGGCCTGATCTCGCTGGTGGTGCTGAGCCCCGCGCTCGCGCTCATCTTCGACCGCCCGTTGCCGGTCGAGCCGCCGGTGGATCCGCATGCCGGCGAGGGCTGCGGCGACTCGTCGTCGGCCGGCGACGAGCTGGTGGTGCTGGCGATCGTCATCTACCTCGGCGCGCGCAGCGGGATCGGGATCGTGGCGGCCATCGCCCGCGCCGTCGCGGGGGCGCCGAAGCGACTGGTCAGCGGCCACGCCGGGCTGACCGTGGCGGCGTTTGCCCTGGCGCTCACGCACAGCGCGGCGTGGGTGCGGGTGCTGATGCCGGGGCCGACCCCCGACGACTTCGCCACCTACGGTGCGCTCACCCCCGATCACGGCGCCGAGGGCTGGCGCGCGGAGCTCATGCTCCGGAGGGCGCGCCGCGGCCCGCTGGTCGAGATCCCCCACGGGCCAGCGCTGGCGTCGGATGTCGAGGAGCGCCGCAGCAGCAGCCACGGCTCGTGGTCGAGCGGCTCGCGGCTCAAGGACGGCCTGCACGCCTGGGTCGGCGGCGAGCCGGTGATCTTCTACCTGACCGGCGACGGCGTCGCCGGCGCGAGCGTCGAGCAGCGCAGCCGGAACGACGTGCCACCCGAGCGCCGGCCACACTTCCAGACCTGGCCCCGGGTCGCGCCCGCCGCCGGCGGTGGCTGGATCTTCATCGAGCGCCGCCCCGACGGCGCGTCGTTCGCGCTCGAGACCTATGCCTCGGCGACCGCGACCGGCGTGGACCAGCGCGAGGTCTGGCTGCTGGTTCGCCCCTCGCCATGGCCGCTCGTGATCGCCACGCTGCTCGGGCTCCTCGGGCTGTGGGCGGCGGTCACCGCGCATCGGCGGGGCGATGCGGCCGGGCTGGGCCTGGTCGCGTCCTGGCTGTGGCTCGAGGCCGCCGCGCTCGACCTGTTCGCGTACGCGCCGTACCTCGGCCTCTGATCAGCGATTGATGATGTGCACCGCCTCGCCGATGGCGGCGGCGGCGGCTTCGCGGACGGCCTCGGACAGCGTCGGGTGCGGGTGAACGGTCAGGTTGAGGTCCTGGATCACGGCGCCCATCTCGATGGCGAGCGCGGCCTCGCTGATCAGGTCGCTGGCCCCGTTGCCGACGATGTGGACGCCGAGGATCTCCTCGGAGGTGGCGTCGCAGATCACCTTGGCGAGGCCCTCGGTGTCGTTGACCGACAGCGCGCGCCCGAGCGCCGCGAACGGGAACTTGCCGATCTTGAGCGTGTGGCCCTTGGCCCGGGCTTCTTCCTCGGTGAGGCCGGCCGACGCGATCTCGGGATCGGTGAAGACCACCGCCGGGATGGTGCGGACGTCCATCGCCGCCTTGTGACCGGCGATGATCTCGGCGACCACCTCGCCCTCCTTGGTCGCCTTGTGGGCCAGCATCATGCCGCCGATCAGATCACCGATCGCGTAGATGCCGGGGATGTTGGTGCGCAGCTGGTCGTCGGCGATGACGAAGCCGCGCGGGTCGAGCGCGACGCCGGCGACGTCGAGACCGAGCCCTTCATGGTTGGGGCGGCGGCCGACCGCGACCAGGATGGCATCGGTGTCGATGGTCGCGATCTGTCCGCCTTCCAGCTCGACGGTGAGGACGGCGCGATCGCCCTTGTCCTCCCAGCTCCTGGCCTTGGCCTTGAGCATCACCTCGACGCCCATCTTCTTGAGCTTGCGCGCGACCACGCCCACGCAGTCCTTGTCCATCGCCGCCAGGATCGTCGGCAGCGCCTCGACCACCGTGACCTTGGTGCCGAACTTGGCGTAGACCATCCCCAGCTCGAGGCCGATGTAGCCGCCGCCGATCACCACCATCCGCGCCGGCACGTGATCGAGCGCCAGCGCGCCGGTCGAGTCGAGGATGCGCTTCTGATCGGTCTTGAAGCCGGGGATCTCGAACGGCCGCGAGCCGGTCGCGAGGATGACGTTCTTGGTGACCAGGGTCTGCTCGCCCTTCGCGGTCGACACGATCACGCGGTGGCCGTCGGAGCCGGAGGTGCCGAGCCGGGCCGTGCCGTCGATGATGTCGACGCCATTGCCCTTGAGCAGCGTGCGCACGCCGGTGGTCAGCTTGGTGACCACGCCGCCCTTCCAGCTCTGCAGCTTGGCCATGTCGATCGTCGGTTTGCCGACGTTGATGCCCAGGGTGTCGGCGTGGCCGATCTTGTCGAAGGTCTTGGCGGCGTGGATCACCGCCTTGGACGGGATGCATCCGACGTTGAGGCACACGCCGCCCATGTACTCGCGTTCGACGATCGCGGTCTTGACCTTGAGCTGGCCCAGGCGAATTGCCGTCGGGTAGCCACCCGGACCGGCGCCGATCACGACAGCGTCGTAACGCGTTTCGGACATGGCCTCGTTTATCACACATGTGGGCGGGTTGCCGGGGGTTGCCGGACCGGCACTCGTCGTCGGTGCTACGCTCGGCGTCGATGCGTTGCGCGCTCGTCAGCTGGGTCCTGCTTTCGGCGTGCGGCCGCGTTGGTTACGACGAGTTGACCGAGCGCGACGCCGCGGACGACGTCGATGCCAGCGCGGACGCGACCACCGATGCCGACGATCCCGACGCTCGGCTCGCCCTGACCTGTGGCACCGCCGTGAGGGTCCAGGATTTCGGGCCCGCGGTGGTCGCCACGTTCCACGGCCTCGACGTCGCCGCGACCACCACCGGCTTCGTGGCGGTGTGGAGCGCGGGCTCGAACCAGATCCGGTCGACCGGCATCGCGGTGAGCGCCGGGCCGAGCCTGCAGGTGATCCAGCCGTCGTTCGACGTGACGGGCAAGCAGTCGGCGACGCTGGCGCTGTCGGCGATCGGGGACGACCTGATGCTTGGCGTCGACGATCCCGACGGTCCTGGCATCTGGCTGTTCGCGCTCGACGAGCAGGGGCTCATCCGAGCGACGACGAAGTACATCGACACCCACCGCGCGTACGGTCACGCGTTCGTCACCGCCGATGCGGCGAATGACCTGTTCGTGGTCATGGGCAGCGACGGCTCGGCGACCGCGTCGTTCACGCGCGACCACGATATCCACCCCCGCAGTGGGCCGACCGCGGCATTTCCGATCGGTACCGAGAGCGCGGCTGCGGCGCTGGCCACCGGCGGCTACGTGCTCATGACCGGCAATAGCAGCAACTGCGACGTGGCCAGGGTCGATGGCGTGTTCGCGCCGCTGGGCACCGCGCAGCCGATCGCGATGACCTGCCACAACGCCAGCCTGGTCGCCGCGCCGGGCTCACCGAACGTGGTCGCGGGCTGGAACTGCGACAACGACGCGGTCTGGGTCACGGCCGGCGATCCGTCGACGACGTTGCCCGCGTATCGCGCCATCGCCGGCGACGCCACCGACTCGGCGTCGAATCCGCGGCTGGCCACCACCAGCGCCGGCGTCTGGTACGCGTACCAGGTCAGCGGTGGGCGCCTCGGCCGCACCCTGCTCGACGCCAGCGGCGCCGCGGTCACCAACGCCGAGCCGGCGGTGGTTCACACCTCGGCCGGGATCAAGGCGTACGACCTCGCGGTCCACGGCGACACCGCCTTCTTGTTCTGGCTCGAGTCAGCGACGAACACCGAGCTGTGGACGATGAAGCTATGCGCGCCGTGAGCCGACCCCCGGTGGTGGTCGGCGTCATCGCCGCCGCCGTCGCGGCCGCCTGCGGCCGGATCGGCTACGACGACCTCGACGTCGACGCGGCCGTGCCCATCGACTTCACGGAGACCCCGTGCGACACGCCGGTCAAGATCGTCAACCTCGGCGCATCCGTCACACCGGCTCCGGCCGCGACCGCCTACGCGCTCGACGTCGCGGCCACCGCGACCGGACTGGTGGCAGCGTGGAACGTCGGTGGTAACGAGGTCCAGGTCACCGGCGTCGCCGTCGACAGCGCCGGGCGGGTCGGGCTCCTCCAGCCCGCGGCCTGCGTGCTCGAGACGCCGAGCACGGCGCTGGCGGCGGCGGCCATCGACGATGACGTCATCCTGGCCATCGACGACGGTGGGCAGATCCAGCTCCACGATCTCGACGGCCACGGCTACCAGCGTGGTGACGTCGCGTACCTCGACACCAAGCGCGGGTTCGGCCACGAGTTCATCACCGCCGACCCGGCGCGCGACCACTTCGTCGTGGTCGGCACCAACGGCACGGCGACCTACGCCCTGACCGTCGACCACGACGGCGACGAGCTCACGGCACCGGGCGCGGTCCTGCCCGCGGCGACCGAGGTCCCGGAGGGCGTGGCGGTCGCGTTGCGCGGTGCCGACTACGCCGTCATGAGCGGGACCTCGGGGCAGTGCGAGCTGCGGACCGTCGACGCCAGCTTCGCGCCGGTGTCCGCGCCCCGCCAGGTCGCGATGACCTGCCACCATGCCAGCGTCGTCACCCCGCCAGGCTCGGCCAACGTGCTCGGGGCCTGGAACTGCGACAACGACTCGGTCTGGGTCGTCGCCGGTGATCCGACGATCACGCTGCCGGCGGAGCGCGCGGTGTTTGGTGACAGCTCGATGTCGGCGTCCAATCCACGGGTGGTCGTGACCAGCGCGGGCGTGTGGTACGCGTATCAGGTGGTCGGCGGCCGCCTCGGGAGAGCGCTGCTCGGCGCCGATGGCAACCCGGTCAGCGGCGGCGAACCGGTCGACGCTCACCAGTCGGCGCAGCTCGTCGCCTACGATCTCGTCGCCCGCGCCGACCGCGCCTTCCTGGTCTGGATCGAATCGGGCTCCGAGGACGACCTGTGGGCGATGCGGCTGTGCGCGCCCTGACCGCGCCGGGTGGCGGCTGGCAGTGGGTGGCAGAGGTCGAGGCGAGGGTGGGCGCACGGGAAGCCATCGTCGGTGGCGAGGAAGCGCGGTAGATTCGCCGGACCGTGTCGAGCGACCAGCCGTTGCGTACGTCGGTGGCCGCCGACCTGGGCTCGCTGGCGGCGGCCTTCGCGGTCCGCTCGGCGTCGCCGGTCGTGCTGCCGACTGGCACCGAGGTCGGTCGCTTCGTGATCGAGGCGGAGCTGGGTCGGGGTGGGATGGGCTCGGTCTACCGCGCGCACGATCTTCAACTCGATCGGAGGGTGGCCATCAAGCTCGGCCTGGCTGGCACCGATCTGGCCCGCGCCCGTCGCGAGGCGGTCGCGCTGGCCCGCCTCGCCCACCCCAACGTCGTCACGATCTACGAGATCGGCGAACACGAGGGGATCCCCTTCGTGGCCATGGAGCTGTGCGAGGGCGGCACGGTGCGGGCGTGGACGCTGGCCGCGCCGCGGACGTGGCGCGAGGTGCTCGCGGTCTACCTCGCCGCGGGTCGCGGCCTGGGCGCCGCCCACGCTGCCGGCCTCGTCCACCGCGACGTCAAGCCCGATAACATCCTGCTCGGCGCCGACGGCCGTGCCCGCATCGCCGACTTCGGGCTCGCCCGTGGCGCCGCCGGGCTGCGGGGCGGTCACCCTGCGGACAGTCGCCCCGTGCTGACCGAGGAAGCGGTCACCGTGGGGCCGGGCACGGTCCGGGTGCGCGCCGACGCCACCCCGTCGCCGACGCCGAGCCCCAGCCCCGATGCGGTGGTCACGGCCACCGGCGCGCTGGTCGGGACGCCGCGCTACATGGCACCCGAGCAGTTCGATGGCGGTGAGATCGACGCCCGCACCGATCAGTTCGCGTACTGCGTGGCCTTGTACGAGGCGCTTGCAGGTGTCGATCCGTTCCCCGCGTCGCCCACCGCGCGCATCGAGGCGATGGCGACCTCGCGGATCAGCGCCCCGCTGCGCGGCCGCAGCGTGCCCGGTCACGTCCTCGCGGTGGTCGAGCGCGGCCTGTCGCCGCGGCCGGCGGGGCGCTTCGCCACCATGGACGAGCTGCTCGCCGCGTTGGTCCGGACGTCGCGGCCGTGGCGGCGGCGGCTCGCCGCAGCGATCGGTGCCGCGGTCGTGGCCGTCGCGGCGGCGGTGGCGATCGGCGTCGCGTTCGTGCCCGGTCGGGCTGAACGGGTCACCGCCGGCGCCGCCGGTGGGTGTGCCGAGCTCGCCGCCGATCTGGTGCCGGGCTGGAGCTCGGCCGCGCGGACCGCCTTCATCGCCGGCAATTCAGCCGCGGGCGAGACCGCGCCGTGGGCCGCCGCCGAGCTCGATCAGGAAGTCCAGTCCCTCGCCGCCGCGCGGGCGGCACTCTGTCTGGCGCGGCGGGCCGCCGAGGCCCAGACGGCTGCCGCGGATCGCGTCGGGGGCGTGAACTGTCTGGCGCAGACCGCGGCGGAGCTGGCGCGCGTGGTCGCGCTGCGCGGTCGCAAACCCGGCGAGCTGATCGGCGCGCTCGGGCAGCTGGTGGCGACGGCGTCGTGCGAGTACCACCAGTCGGGGCGCTCGGCGAGCACCGACCGGACGGGACCGGTCTGGCACCAGATCGCGGCTGCCGAGGCCCTCGCCGTCGACGGGCAGGGCGACGCTGCGCTGGCGGGAGCCGAGCAGGCGCGACGCGCCGCTCAGGTCGACGGCAGCGCCATCATCCTCGCGCGCGCCGAGTTCGCGCTGGTCGCGATCCATCGGCATCTTCGCCGCGGCGAGCCGCGTACCCGGGTCTTCGAGCCGGCCGCACGGCCCGAGCCGGGGTCGGGAGCACACCAGACGGTTGGACTGCTGCCGGGAAGCCGGCTGGTGGATCCGGCGGCGGTGCCGTCGCTGGTTGCGGTGGGTGGTGACCTGCACGTGTTCGCGCGCTC
The DNA here is from genome assembly GCA_947483555.1 of Myxococcales bacterium. Taxonomy (GTDB): domain Bacteria; phylum Myxococcota_A; class Polyangia; order Haliangiales; family Haliangiaceae; genus UBA2376. The sequence goes on along the minus strand of CANKMW010000095.1, from coordinate 17,881 downwards.
GACGACCGGGACCCTGGTCACCGCATCGTGGCAGGGTGGGTCCGGGCCCGGGACACCAGGCACCTGGACCGCGGTGGTCCCGATCGTCGCGACCGGCGCGGCCACGGCCGAGACCATCGCCGGTGATCCCGTCGCGGTCACGGTCGACGGCCGCCTCGAGGTGTTCTACCGCCAGGCCGGCACCAGCAACTTCATGCACGCGGTGCACACGCCCGCCGGATGGTCGGTCACCAACCGTGGCGGCTGGGTCGGTCGGGTGGGCACCACCGTGACCCTGAGCTCCGGGACCCGGCTCACCTTCACCACGCCCGACACGGCCATGTACCCGTGGTTCGATCAGCGGGTCTGGATTGCGGTCACCGGCGCCGAGGACCCGCCGTCGACCGACTGGCAGATCCTGCCCGAGCACGTCGCCGACGGCGCGCGGCCGTCGGCGGTGTTCAGTCCGGTTGCCGACCGGATCGATGTGGTCGCGCTCGACAACCGCGGCCACGTCGCGTGGCACACCCGCGAGGGTGCAGCCTTCGGCGCCACCAGGTGGCTGTGGCGGCCGCCCTCGATGCCGCCGGGCGTCGCGCTGCAGGACCCGATCCTCATCTCGACCGCCGACGATCGCGCCGGGGTCGCCCTCGCGGTCGTGATCCGGGCCAGCGACGGCGAGCTGTGGCTCGCGCGCAAGCGCCGCGACGAGGACCGCTTCAGCGAATTCGAGCAGCTCGGCGCGACGTCCGACGTCCAGCCGGTCGTCGCGCAGCGCGAAGCTGGTCGCCTGACGGTCTTCGGGCGCGCTGGCGCCGCGCTGTTCGCGATCGACGTCGACGCGCTCGAGACGACGCCGCGCGTCCGCCGGTCGCCGGTTTCCGGATCGGCGTCCGGTGCCGTGAGTGTCGCCAGCGGCGCGCCCGGCGCGGCGGTGCTGGCCTTCACGACCGCCGGCGAGCTGCAGCACGGTTGGTTCCGCGTCGAGGGCCCGGGATTGTGAACCCAGCGCGGTCGGCACCGGCGGGGCCGCGGTCAGCCCAGCGCCGCGCGTTGCTCGAGCAGGAGCCAGGTCGGTTGCTCGAAGACGTCGTCGAACAGCGAGCTGCGCGGCGGTGGCCCGACCTGCTCCTGGGCTGCGATCACCTCACGGACGCGGGCCTCGATCGTGGCGGCGAGTTGCTCCGATTCGCCGGCCCCGAGCCAGCCGCGGGCCTCGAGCAGCCGCTGCATGCGTACCAGCGGATCGCGTTGCGTGCGCCACACCTCGGTGACGGCCTCGTCGCGGTAGCGCGACGGATCGTCGGATGACGAGTGGGCGCTGACGCGATAGGTGAGCAACTCGATGAACGTCGGGCCGCCGCCGGCGCGGGCGCGCTCGGCGGCCCGCCGGCAGGCGTCGTAGACGGCGAGCACGTCGTTGCCATCGGCCCGCATCGGCGGCACGCCATAGCCCAGCGCCTTGAGCGCGATGGTGTCGGCGGCGGTCTGAAGCTTGCCGGGGGTGGAGATCGCCCACTGGTTGTTCTGGCAGATCAGCACGACCGGCGCGCGCATGACCCCGGCGAAGTTGAGGGCGACGTGGAAGTCGCCCGCGCTGGTCCCGCCGTCGCCCATGTAGCCGAACGCGCACCGGCCGGCGTCGCCGGCCAGCCGCATGCCCATCGCCACGCCGACCGCATGCGGGATCTGCGTCGAAACGCACGACGACATCACCACGTAGTTGGTGGCGCGGTCGCACGGGTGACACGGCATCTGTCGGCCCTTGCTGGGGTCGCGTGCGTTGCCGAAGATCTGCGCCAGGTAGCTGTCGAGCGGCATGCCGCGGAACAGCCCGACGCCGGCCTCGCGCAAGGCCGGGATGATCCAGTCGTCGGGCAAGGACGCCGCCGCCGAACCGACCACCGCCGCCTCCTGGCCCATGGCCTCGCCGTAGAAGCCGATGCGGCCCTGGCGCTGCAGCGCCATCATGCGCGCGTCGGTGACCCGGATGGTCAGCATGCCGTCGTAGAGGCGCCGCGCCAGCGCGCGGTCGAGCCACGACAGGTCGCCGACCGGGGCGCCGTGCTCGTCGAGCAACCGGTATAGGCCGCGGGCCCGGGTCTCGTCGTCGTCGGCGAAGTAGCCGGCCGCGCCGTGGCCGTTGGACGGCCCGCGGGCGTCGGCCGCGGCACCGGGCGCCACACCGGGCGTCGCGCCGAGCGGCGCCACCACGTTCAGATCATCTCCATGAACATCGTGGTCGGGTCTTCGAGCAGCGCCTTGACGTCTTGCAGGAACATGGCGCCGTCCCAGCCATCGGCCAGACGGTGATCGACGCTGATCGACAGGTTCATGAGGTGGCGGATGACGATCTGACCGCCGCGCACCGCGGGCTTCTCCTCGATCTTGTGGACGCCGACGATGGCGACCTCGGGGAAGTTGATGATCGGGGTGGCCATCACACCGCCGAGCTTGCCCAGCGACGAGATCGTGAACGTCGACCCGACCAGCTCGTCGCGCGTGGCGGTCCCGCTGCGCACCGCCTCACCGAGGCGCTCGATCTCGCGCGATAGATCGAAGATGGACCGCTTGTCCGCGTCCCGGACAACCGAGACCGCCAGCCCGTGCGGCCCCTGGGCCGCGACCCCGATGTGGTAGTACTTCTTGCGGACGATCTCCTGCGTGGTCTCGTCGAGCGAGGCGTTGAGCATCGGCCACTTCTTGAGGCCCGACACCACCGCCTTGATGATGAACGGCAGGTAGTTGAGCCTGACCCCGCGCTCCGCGGCCCGCGGCTTGGCGCGGTCGCGGACCGAGACCAGCTCGGTCATGTCGATCTCCTCGACGTACGTGAAGTGCGCCGCGGTCTGCGTCGAGCGCGTCATCGTGTCGGCGATGCGCTTGCGCAGGCCGCGGAACGGGATCCGCTCTTCGTCGCCGGTCTTCGCGATCGCCTGCGGCGCGGACGCCTTGGCCGGCACGATCGCGTGGTCACGGGCGGCGGCGTCGGCCCCGGCGCCGCTCACGGCGGTGCGCTTGACGTCCTCGGTCGTCACCCGCCCGCGCTTGCCGGTCGGGGCCACGACCGAGAGATCGATGCCCATCTGGCGCGCCAGGCGCCGCGTCGCCGGCGTGGCCAGGGCGCGGGTCCGCCCGGCGGTGGCGTCGATGACGGTGATCGGGATCGTGACCGCGGTCGCGACCGCCGCCGGCGCGGCCTGGTGGCCATGGCCGTTGCCGCCGCCGTGGACGGGCTTGGCGCCGCTGGCAGCGGAGCCGTCGTCGATCACCACCAGCACCTTGCCCACCGGGCAGATCTGCCCGGCCTGGTAGTGGATCTTGGCGATCCGCCCGGCGCGCGGCGACGGGATCTCGACGGTCGCCTTGTCGGTCATCACCTCGACGATCGGTTGATCGAGGGTGACGACGTCGCCCTCGGCGACGCGCCAGGCGACGATCTCGCCCTCGACCACGCCCTCGCCGATGTCCGGCAGGTAGAATTCGAAGGCCATCTCACCACTCCAGGGTCTGGCGGATCGCGCCGAGCACGCGATCGGCGTTGGGCATGTACTCGTGCTCGAGGGTGTACGGGAACGGCGTGTCGAAGCCGCACACCCGCGAGATCGGGGCCTCGAGGTGCTCCATCGCGCGTTCCTGGATCGACGCGATCAGCTCGGCGCCGAAGCCGCAGGTGCGTGGCGCTTCGTGCACGATGACCACGCGGCCGGTCTTCGTCACCGACGCCAGGATCCCGACGATGTCGAACGGCATCAGCGAGCGCAGGTCGAGCACCTCGACCGAGATGCCGGCGGCGTCGGCCTTGATCGCCGCCTCCTCGGCGATCGAGACCATGCCGCTCCACGCGATCAGCGTCACCTGGGTGCCGGGCCGCACCACGTTGAGCTTGCCGATCTCGAGGGTGTAGTCGCCCTCGGGGACCTCGTTCTTGCTGGCCCGGTAGATGCGCTTGGGCTCCATGAACAGGACCGGATCGTTCTGGCGCAGGCAGCTCAGCAAGAGGCCCTTGGTGTCGTAGGGGTTCGACGGGGCCACGACCTTCAGTCCCGGCGTGTGGATGAACAGGGTCTCGGGCGACTGCGAGTGGTAGTGGCCGCCGCGGATGCCGCCGCCGACCGGGGTCCGGATCACCACCGGGCACGGGTACTGGCCGCCCGAGCGGTAGCGGAACTTGGCCAGCTCGTTCACGATCTGATCGAAGGCCGGGTAGATGAAGTCGCTGAACTGGATCTCCGGCACCGGGCGGAGGCCATAGAGGGCCATGCCGATCGCGGTGCCGATGATGCCGGCCTCGGCGAGCGGGGTGTCGATCACGCGCTCGGCGCCGAACTCCTCGTGGAGTCCGCTGGTGGCGCGGAACACGCCACCGAACTTGCCGACGTCCTCGCCGAGCACGACGGTCTTCGGCTCGGCGCGCATCTGCAGGCGCAGCGCGTCGTTGACGGCCTGGATGATGTTCATGACGGGCATGGCAGCGACCTCTAACCGTGGAAGTGGGGCGACCGGGTGCGCGCCTGCTGCAGCAGCCAGGCCTTCTGCTCCTGGAGGTGCCAGGGGATGTCTTCGTAGACGTCGTCGAACATGGTCTCGATCGCCGGCGCGCCGAGATGATCGGCCGCCACCAGGGCGTCGGTGATCTCCTGGTTGTAGCGCTCGGTGAGCTCGCGCTCCCAGGCTTCGTTCCACAGCCCGCGGTGGCGCAGGTAGGTGCGCATGCGGTTGAGTGGATCGCGCTTCTCCCACAGCTCGGGTTCCTTGGGATCGCGGTACACCGACGGGTCGTCCGAGCTCGAGTGGCCCTGGACGCGGTAGGTCAGCGCCTCGATCAGCGTCGGGCCGTCGCCGGCGCGGGCGCGGTCGATGGCCTCGCCCGCGACCTGCAGCATGGCGAGGATGTCGTTGCCGTCGACGCGGATGCCGGGCATCCCGTAGCCGACCGCCTTCGAGGCGAAGGTGCGTGCCGCGGTCTGCTTCTGGCTCGGCACGCTGATGGCCCAGCCGTTGTTGCGGCAGATGAAGACGCATGGCGCCTTCCACACGCCGGCGAAGTTCATGCCGACGTGGAACTCGCCGGTCGACGAGGTCCCCTCGCCGAAGAACACCATCGACACGTCGTCCTTGCCCATCAGCTTGGCGGCGTACGCCGATCCCACCGCCTGCGGGATCTGGGTGCCCACCGGCGAGCTGATCGACACCAGGTTGAGCCAGTTTGCCGAGTGGTGGACCGGCATCTGCCGGCCCTTGACCGGGTCGGCGACGTTGCCGAACAGCTGGTTGATGAAGTCCTTGATCGTGTAGCCGCGCCAGAACCACGCGCCCTGCTCGCGGTAGCTGGGGTAGACCCAGTCGCCGGCGCGCAGCGGCGCGACCGCGAAGTGGCTGGCCTCCTCGCCGATCGCCTTCATGTAGAAACCGAGGCGACCCTGGCGCTGCAGCCGCATCATGCGATCGTCCATGATGCGGACCAGCGACATCACATCGAAGATCCGGCGCAGGTATTCGTCGCTGACGTCGGGTACCCGCGCGCCGGGCAGCACGCGGCCATCGTCATCGAGTACGCGGCGGAGGTCGTCCTGAGCTGGTACGGCAACCATCGGTGTCTCCCGGCCAAGCGTCGAAACGAGTTCGCATGGTTCCACGTCGGCGTGGACGGTGTACTGAGCCCCCTCGGGGGTGTCAAGGAGGCGCGGTGAATCTCGGTCCGCGTCGACGCGCTGCGCCATACGTGACCGACGCGAGTGTGGTCCGGCCGTTGACACCACCTCGCTGGGCCGCACAATCATCGCCGCCGTGTTCACCCTCCTGATCGTGATCGCGCTTCTGGTCGCCCTGGGCGGCGGCGCCGCTGGCGTGGTCGCCTACACCAACAACGAGAAGCGCCGCCGCGGGCTGTCATCGGGCGATGCGCCCAAGGCGCTGCTCGGTGAGGTGTTACGGGAGCGCGGCCTCAAGGAGCTGAAGGTCGGGGACGTGGTCACGATCGACAACAAGGACTTCGTGTGCGAGGGCACGATCGAGTACGACGAAGACGGTCACAAGTGGGTCGGCGCCCGGCTGGTCGATGGCGCGAAGGTGCAGTGGTGCGTGGTCGGCCTCGAGCGGGTCGGCAATCAGCAGGTGCGCCTGCTCGAGCACGACACCACGACCGACATCGCCGGCTATCCACCCGAGGCGCTGGTCATCGGCGAGGTCCGCTTCGCGCTCGACAAGCGTGGCAACGCCACCGCCAAGCTGAATGGCGATCTCGGCAACCTGCTGGGCGGCAAGCAAGGGCTGCCGGCGGCGCACGTCGAGCGCTGCCGCTGGTGGCTGTACTCGGCCGCCGGTGATGACACCGTCGTGCTCGAGCAGTGGGGCGCGGACTACCGCGTGCTGCGGGGCAAGAAGGTGTCCGGCGACACCATCGATCTCATCCCGGGCTCGTAAGCGGGAGTAAGCCGCCGGCCGGCGTTCCAGCGTATGGTCGCCGCCGATGAGCGCGCAGAGGATCTTGCCCACGACCATGGTCGGCAGCTACCCGCGGCCGGCGTGGTTCACGCACCAGCTCGCCGGCCGCGACGTGCTCGAGGCGTTCAAGGTGGCGGCGCACGCCGAGGCGTTCCACGACGCCACCCGCACCGTCATCAAGGATCAGGAGGCCGCCGGGCTCGACATCCTGACCGACGGCCAGATGTGGTTCGACGACTATCACATGGGGATCGGCTCGTTCCTCTGGTACTGGCTCGAGCGCACCAAGGGCTTCTCTCCCGAGAAGCTGCCCCACCCGGCGCGCGACAAGGCCCAGGGCCGCGACGTGTGGGCGCTCGACGAGGCCGGCGGGGTCGCCGTCGACGGTGAGATCGCGCGCGGCCCGGTGCGCATGGCGCTCATCTATCGCTGGGCCCAGGGCCACACCGCCCGGCCGATCAAGGCCTGCGTCGGCGCCGGCCCGGTGCAGCTCTCGACGCTGGCCCACTTTCGAGGCGGCCCGGTCAAGAACCGGTACGACCTGTCGCGCGCGCTCGCCGACGTGTTCTCGACCGAGATCCACGAGTTGATCGAGGCCGGCTGCCGCCACATCCAGCTCGAGGACCTCGGGGCGTGGATGCCGTACCTGTCGGGCGACAAGGACTGGGCGTGGGTCAACGAGATCGTCGACCGCACCATGCGCGGCATCGATCGCAAGACCGTGCACACGTCGTGGCACTTCTGCATGGGCAACGCGTGGGGCAACAAGCTCGAGGGCATGACCGCCGGCGGTTACGCCGCCGTGGTCCCGCACTACCTCGACGTCGCCGTCGACGAATACGTGCTCGACTTCGCCTGCCGCGAGATGGAGGACGCGGCGCTGCTGCGCCAGCTGCCGGCCGACAAGCGGATCGCGGCCGGCGTGATCGACGTGCGCACGCTCGAGATCGAGCACCCCGAGCAGGTCGCGGCGCGCATCCGCAAGGTGCTCGCGCACATCGAGCCCGAGCGCGTCACGTTGACCACCGACTGCGGCCTCAAGCAGCTGCCACGGGTGTGCGCCAAGGAGAAGCTACGCGCGCTCGCCGAGGGGGCGCAGATCGTCCGCCGCGAGCTCGGCCAGGACTGAGATACTCGGATCGCCATGAGATCCATCGGAGTCGGGCTCGCCGCGCTGCTCGTCCTCGCCGCTTCGGCGGGCGCCGACCCGGGCCGCGACACCAACCGGCTCGAGCTGTCGGGGCACATCGCGCTGTTCGCGTCGTATCCGGGGTCGATCGAGGACGGCGGACCCGCGATCGGCCTCGCGCGACCGCTGTGGCTCGGCATCCGTCATCGCTTCTTCCAGTGGGCCGTGGACGCGAGCGCGCTCGCCGGCTGGGGGAGTGACAGCAAGGACGCCTACCTGGTCGTGGTTCCGGCGGCGGGCTTCGACCTCTTCCTGGGCTCGGTGTTCGGCTTCGAGCTTCGCATCGGGGTGGGTGGGATCGCCCAGCTCGGCGAGGCGAACGTGGTCGGGATCGTCGGCGGCGGTCGGGGCGCCTACGTGTTCCGCTTCTGGGACGACGATCGCCGGCGGGTCGCGCTCGGATTCTGGATGTGCAACGGCGGCTACCTCGCCGCCGATCCCGACAACGATCTCGGCGCCAACGCCGGGGTGATCACGCTCGGGTTGTCGTACGAGCGACCGCTCGATTGATCTCGCGCCGTCGTTGCGTCACGGCCACGGCGTGTCGGGTGTGCTCGGCGAGCACAGCACGATGCGCTGGAAGCGGAACAGGCGATCGCGATCGTAGTCGCCGAGGAACTGGAGGGCCAGATCGTCGAACCCGACGCTGCGCACCCAGCGATAACCGCACGCCGCCAGCAAGGGCGTGATGTGGTCGCTGCCGAAGCGCACCGGCTCGGCCAGATCGCCGACGAAGGCGCGGGTGCCCTGGTCCTGTTCGTTGAGGCGGGCGCCATCGGCCATGTTCTTGCCGACACAGTCGAAGGCGACGATCGACCGCGGATCGAGGCCGCTGGCCAGCCGGGTCGCGGTGGCGCGCACCGCCGCCTCGGTCAGGTACGGCACCACGCCCTCCCAGATCACCAGGGTCTGCTCGCGCGGCGACATGCCGGCCGCGAGCAGGCGATCGATCGGATCTTCGCGCTCGAAGTCGCACGGCGCGTAGGTGGCGGCGTCGACGGGATAGCCGGGCAGCGCCGCCAGCCGCTCGCGCTTGGCGGCCTGGGTATCGGGGTGATCGACCTCGAACCAGCGCACGCCGGCGTACGGCAGGCGCGCGGCCCGGGTGTCGTAGCCGGCGCCGAGGATCACGACCTGGCGCACGCCGACCCGGTCGACGGCGAGCCCGACCAGGCGATCGAGGTACGCCACCCGCAGCGCCATCCACGACTCCATCGCCGGCCAGTGCGTGTCGAAGGCGCGCGCGATGGCGTGGCCATCCTCGCCGGCCAGCGCCTCGGCCCAGCGGTCGACGAACAGCGGCCGCTCCCAGCGGCTGATGCGCGCGCGGTAGGCGCAGACCATGAGCGCGGTCTTGCTGGCTCCCTGCATGGCGCTTCGGTAGCACGGCCGCCGCGGCCGGGGTCTTACCGGGGCTTTCCTTCGCGGTTGCCTGGCGTCAGACCGTCACTTGCCGGCGCCGCCGTTGAGGTGCGTCTGCAGCCCGTTGTAGGCCGTGGTCACCCGCATCGACAGCTCGTTGGCGGCCTTCTGCTTGCCCGGACTGCCGGCGTGCATGTCGGGATGGTACTTGCGCATCAGCTGCCGGTACGACGCCTTGATCTCGGCGAGGTCGGCGCCGACCGCCAGGTTGAGCGTCTTGTACCAGTCGGCGACCTGGGCCTCGGTCGAGCCCGGCTTCGGCGGCCGCCCGCCGGAACCGGCGCTGCCGGTGGTTCGTCCTCCGGCCGGGATGCCGCCACCGCGCGCCGCCTGCTCCTTGATGCGGCGGAAGGCGTCGTCGGCGGACTTGCGCGCCGCCGCCTCGCGCGTCTCGCGCTCGCCCTTCACCTTGCGCGATCGGTCGGCCGCCTGGCGGGCCCGATCGGCGCGCGCCGCCACCGAGGCACCGGCGAGCTTCCCGATCCGCGACTGCCCCGGCGGCGTGGTGCGGGCCTGCTTGCGCGCCGCGACCTCGGCCTCGAGCGCCGCGCCCTCGATGTGCGACAGCGGTTCGTCGTCGACGATCACCAGCGACGTCAGCTGCGACAGCCCCGATCGGGCGCTCTCCAGGATCCGTCGCGTCAGGCTCACCGCTGCATGCTAGCAGCCACCCGCGAGGATCGGCCAGCCGACCGGTCGCTCGCTAGAACATCGACCGGTTTGGAACGGATCTGATTTCGCGACGTTCCACGAGGGTGGGAATCCGTTTGCCCTGAGCGAGGCCGCGGAGCGGCCGAGTCGAAGGGCGCATGTCGACGAAGTCCGTCCTTCGACACCGACCTCGCTTGCGCTCGGTCCGGCTCAGGACGCCCGGTGGGGGGAGCGCAAGCGATCGGACTCGCCGCGGTTTCAAACCGATCGGTGTTCCTAGCGACCGCGGCCGCCACGCCGCCGGCGCTTGCCGCCGCCGCGGGACGCACCCGCACCGCCGGCGCTCGGCGGGGCCGCGTGTCCCAGCGCCGCCGCCTGCTTGGCTTCCTCGGCGGCGATGTCGGTCGACAGCTTGCCGGCGACCCGGTACTGGTCGGGCTTCCAGCTCTTCTGCGCCATGACCACGACCAGCTTCTGGAACTTCTTCTCCAGGCCGTCGAGGTACTCGCGCTCGCGCGTGCTCAGGATCTCGGCGACCTTGGGCGCGCACTCGATCTCGACCTTGTCGGCGTCGACGCTCGAGCCCGAGCGCCGCACCTCGCGCAGGATCTCGTAGGCCACCGTGGTCGTCGACTTGACCACCGCGGCGCCTTCGCACATCGGGCACGGCTCGGTGAGCAGCTGCGACAGCGACTCGCGGGTGCGCTTGCGGGTCATCTCGACCAGGCCCAGCTCGCTGATCTTGGTGACGTTGCAGCGCGCGCGATCCTTCGACAACCCGATCTGGAACGCGTCCCAGACCTTCTTGCGGTTGCCTTCCTTGTCCATGTCGATGAAGTCGATGACGATGATGCCGCCGATGTTGCGCAGCCGGAGCTGGCGGGCGACCTCCTCGCACGCCTCGAGGTTGTTGAGCGTGACGGTCTCCTCGAGGTCGTTGTTGCTGCCGGTGAAGCTGCCGGTGTTGACGTCGATCGCCGTCAGCGCTTCGCCCTGATCGATCACCAGCGAGCCGCCCGAGCGCAGCGGCACCTTGCGCGCCACCGCGACGCGCAGCGCCGGCTCGACGTTGAAGTGATCGAAGATCGGCCGCCGGCCTTCGTAGCGCTTCATCCGCTCAGCGTAGCGGGGCAGGAACGTCTCGGTGAACTTCCGCACCCGCTGGTACTGGTCCTCGTCGTCGATGTGGACCTCGGTGGTCTCCTCGCGCACCAGGTCGCGGACCAGGCGCAGCGCCAGGTCGAGCTCGCCGTAGATGAGCCCGGCGCCCTTGATGCTCTCCTCGCGGCGCCCGATCTCGTTCCACAGCCGCATCAGGTACTCGACGTCGTCCTTGATCTCCTGGTCCGAGGTGCCCTCGGCGGCGGTGCGCAGGATGAAGCCACCCTGCTTGCCGCGCGCGGCCATCACCAGCTCGCGCAGGCGCTTGCGCTCCTTGTCGGACTGGATCCGCCGCGACACGCCGATCTGGTTCACCGCCGGCATGTAGACGCTGTAGCGCCCCGGCAGCGACAGGTAGCCGGTGACGCGCGCGCCCTTGAGGCCCATCGGATCCTTGACCACCTGGACCAGCACTTCGTTGCCGGGTCGGAGCAGATCCTCGATCTTGCGCTGCGCGAGGTGCTTCTTGCCGCGCGCCAGGCGCGCCGCGGCGCCCTCGGGGGCCTCGTCGCCGTCCTCGGTGTCGACGTCCTCGAACAGCTTCTTGCCGTCGTCGGCGCCGAGCACGTCGCCGACGAACAGGAACGCTGCGCGTTCGACGCCCTTTCCGAGATCGACGAACGCGGCCTGCATGCCCGGCAGCACCCGCGTGACCTTGCCGCGGTAGATGTTGCCGACCATGCCGCGGTCGTGTTTGCGCTCGACGAAGAGCTCAGCGAGCGCGCCCTGCTCCACCACCGCGACCCGAGTCTCGGGTCCCTCCGCGTTGACCACCAGGATGTTCTGACCCATCAAACGCTCTGCAAAGAGTTGCAACCCGGTTGGCCGTCCCTGACACGGATGTCGTGCAGCGGTTGCGGCGCTCCGCGGTCGGAACTGCTCGCGTATCACGGAAGATCCGTGAATACAAGGCATTGGCAGCGGTGCGATACCGGTGGCCCACCCCTTGCTTACTATTCCATTTGCGATGGCAGTGCCGTGCCCGCGCAACTGAACTAGCTAGCTTAGTCTGCGCTACTTTTTTCGACTCAGCCTTGATGTGACTGTGACCTGCACGAACGCCCTTGGCCACCTGGTCGAGGGCGTTCTGGTTTTCGGCCTGCGTTTCCGAGCTTTTGGCAGTAGCTTGGGCCGGCGTGAGCAAGCGTAGACGCAGCGGTCCCACCGATCAGCTGCCGATCGCCGAGCGCGAGGCGGTCGAGCGCGAGCGCATCCGGTTCGTGCTCGCGCTCGGCCGGGCGCTCCACCACTACGGGACCCCGGCCCACCGGCTCGAGGAGGCCCTCGGCCTCCTGTGCCAGCGGCTCGGCTTGACCGCCGAGGTGCTGTCGACGCCGACGTTCCTGACCGTGCGCTTCGGCGATCCGGCCGATCTGCGGACGTCCATGCTGCGCGTGGAGCCCAGCCAGCTCGATCTGGCCAAGCTGGCCAAGCTCGACGCCCTCGCCGACGCCGTCTCCGACCGCGAGATCGATCCTGCCGTCGGGCTGGCCCGCATCCTGGCCATCGAGCAAGCCCCGCCGGTGTGGGGCAAGTTGCCCGAGGCGCTGACCTTCGCGCTCACGCCGGCGGCGGTCGCGGTGTTCTTCGGCGGCGGTCTCCGCGACGTCGGCGCGGCCGGCGCGGTCGGCCTGCTGATCGGCGTGCTCGCCCTGGTGACCAAGGCGCGCGCCCACGCCGAGCGCACCTTCGAGCTGGTCGGCGCGTTCGTCGCCGCGTTCGGCGCGGGTGCCATCGCGTCGGTGGTGCCCGGCGTCCATCCCTCGATCGTCACCATCGCCGCGCTGATCGCGCTCTTGCCCGGGCTCACGCTGACGACCGCGATGACCGAGCTGGCGACCCGAAATCTGGTGTCGGGGACGGCGCGCTTGATGGCCGCGTTGATCGTCCTGCTCGAGCTCGGGCTCGGCGTCGCGCTCGGCGAGCGGCTGGCCGGGGCGCTGTTCGAGATCGCGCCGGTCGCGCAGACGCCGCTGCCGCCGTGGAGCGTGTGGCTGGCGTTCCTGGCCTCCGCGCTCGGCATGGTGATCGTCTGCCAGGCCGAGAAGCGGGCGATCGGCTGGATCCTGCTAGCGTCGTTCACCGGCTTCGTCGGCGCGCGGCAGGGCACCGAGCTGCTCGGCGGCCAGCTCGGCGTCCTGCTCGGCGCGTTCGCGCTCGGCATCTTCGCCAACGTCTACGCTCGGGTCCTGGATCGGCCGCAGCAGGTCGTGCTGGTGCCGTCGATGATCCTGCTGGTGCCGGGCAGCCTCGGGTTTCGCGGCATCTCGTCGCTGCTCGATCGTGACACCCTGACCGGCATCGAGACCACGTTCGCGATGTTCGTGGTCGCGATGGCGATCGTCGCCGGACTGCTGATCGCCAACGCGGTCCTGTCGCCGCGCCGGGTGATGTAGCCGCCGGCGTCGGCGGGCCTCAGCTCAGGCCGCAGGCCTTGTTGACCTCGGCCATCAGCTTCTTCATCTCCTCGGCCTCGGGTCCGCCCTCGCCGCCGAGCTCTTCGAGCTGCATCGACGCCGACAGGCACATGACGTTCATCTTGTCGGGGGTGCTCTCGGCGATCACGATCGCCGCCCGCTTGCGGGCCAGCCCGAGCTTGCAGGTGGCGCGATAGGACGGATCCTTGTCGGGCTCCTTGGTGCCGGCGAGCGCCATGTCGATCGCGGTGCTCATGCACTTGTCGAACACGCCGTCGATGTCGTCCTTGGTCTTGGCGGCATCGATCGACGCCTGCAGGGCCGAGAGATCGACGCCGCCCTTCTTGGCGCCGCCGGACTCGGTGGCCTTGCCGCCGTCGGCGGCCTTCTTGTCGCCACAGCCAGTGACGGTGAGGCCGAGCGCGAGGCCGAGGGTGAGCGTGAACGACGAGAGGGTGCGGATCGTGGTCATGGGTTCCTGCTTCTGCTTGGGTTCGGGTTGGTGACCGAGCCGTAGAGCAGGAGCCGTGCCGGCGTCCAACTGGGCGCCATCACGAACATCACCACCATCCGCCGGGTCCTGGTGGACCCGCCCTCGCGCTGGACGCTGGGTTCGCGTCGACCCAGGCGCGTCAGGTCGCGAGCGCCACGTGGCACGACGCGCCCTGTCCCGGGCTCTCGTGCAGCGTCACCTCGAGCGCGCTCACCACGCCCACCGGCAGGGTGCCCCCCAGCTTCGCCAGCAGCAGATCGGCGATGTGCGCCGCCAGCGGCTCGACGGCGATGTTGTCGATGGGCAACAGCAACGCATCTTCGCGCGGCAGGACGTAGCGCTTGCCGCACAGGCGCAGCTCGAGCTCCTCGCCGTCGTCGCGGACCAGCTCGAAGTACGGGTTTCGCTCGGCGAGCAGCACGCGCTCGCGGAAGGCGAGGCAGATGGCCGCCAGCGCGTCCTTGATGGGCGCGAACGCGATCATGTGGGCGAAGCTCACGTCGGTCAGCTCGAGCACCGCGCCGACCTGGTAGTTGTGGCCGTGCAGCCGCTCCTTGGTGCCGTCGGGAAAGACGGTCATGTGAGCGCACGAGAACTTGTACTGCTCGCGCGCCACGACCATGCGGTGGCGACGCTGCGCAGGTACGACCGCGGACGACATGGCGGCAGCATCGCCGGGAGCGCGCGGCGCGCCAAGCGAATCGGACCGTTACTGATGTGCAACGTTGGGACACCTCGTCGACGGCGGATTCTTGGTCGCTTCCTCGGGACTGGCCGCAAGATGGATGGTGATGACGACGCCACCGTTCTCGATCGCGGCGCTGGTGGCGGTCCTCATCGGCGGATGCCAGTTCCGGCCCAACGGTGGTGACGTCGCGGTCGATGCGCCACCGACCGACGACGCCAGCGCGGGTGACGCCGCCGAGTCGAGCGCCGACGCCAGCCTCGCGGACGCGAGCCTCCTCGACGCGCTGTCGGGCATCGACGCTCGACCCGCCGATGCCCGACCCATCGATGCGACCGACTGCCCGACCGCGTGCACCCTGTGTCGCGGCGACGGCACGTGTCAGATCGACTGCGGTCCAGGCGGATGCAGCAACGGCGTGACCTGTCCGGCCGGTCGCCCGTGCGTCGTCAACTGCATCGGCACGGCGGCGTGCGAGACCGGGGTCGTCGACTGCACGCTGGCCACCAGCTGCGACATCCTGTGCATGGGCACCGACGCCTGCGACGCCGGCGTGAACTGCGCCGGCGCCGCATGCCGCGTCACCTGTCAGGGCGACGCCGCATGCCAGGACGGTGGCGTCGACTGCACCGCCGCGATCTGCGACATCAGGTGCAGCGGCTCGTCGGCGTGCCAGAGCCACGCGTGCTGCAACGGCCTGTCGTGCGGCAACTCGTGCAGCAGCAACAGCGGCGGCTGCTGCTCGTGCAGCGGCTGCTGACGGCCGCCGCCGCCAGCCAGGCCGGTCGATCAGCGTCGGAGCGTGAGCGTGGCCAGCGCGGCGCACAGCGCGGCGTTGCCCATGAGCCACAGCGTGTCGAGCGTGCCCGCGGTGCCGGGGACCCAGCGCAGATCGAAGACCGGGACCACCGCGAAGAACGCCAGGTGTGCCGCGACGCCGACGGCGAGGCCGGCGACCAGGCCGCGCAGCCTGGGATGTCCGGCGCCGAGGGCGATGAGCCCGAGCGGCAGGAGCGCGCTCATGAACAGCGGGCTACCGTGCGAGGTGGCGCCGAACACCGCCATGTCGAGCGACGGCAGGCCGCGGGTCATGGCCTCGATCACCGGCCACGACGCGATGGAACCGACGATCAGCGGCAGGAAGAACAAGCCGCCCGAGCCGGCCATCACGCCGCCCAGGTAGCCGGCGCCGAGCTTGACGCCGAGGCCACGCCGGCGCGCGCTCGCCGCCACCGCCGCCGCCAGCAACAGGCCGAGCGCCGCTTGCCAGGCGCCGTGGTGCGAGCGCGCCTTCTTGACCGCCGCCGGCGCGTCGATGATGCCGGCGCCGTAGCGGTCGCTCGAGTAGGCCTTGCCGGTCGGGCGCCGCGCGGTCTCCTTCAGGATCTGCTCGACCATCACCGGGTTGGTCACGCCCTCGCCGACCACCAGCGCGGCGACCCCGGCGGCGTGGGGCGCCGCCATCGACGTGCCCATGAAGGCGAAGTAACCGCTCTTGGTCGGGTCGCCGATCTTGATGGTGTTCTGCAGCACGCCGCCGGCCTCGCCGTTGCGCGTGTTGCCGCCGGGCGCCGCGATGTCGATGTCCTTGCCGTAGTTCGAGTAGAACGCGGTGGCCTCGTCGGACTGCGTCGACGCCACCGCGACCGCGCCGGCGTACGCCGCCGGGTAACCGACCTTGTTGCGGCCGTCGTTGCCGGCGGCGCAGATCACGATGACGCCCTTCTTGTGGGCGTACGTGACCGCGTTCTTGAGCGCCTTCGAGGGGAACGGACCGCCCAGGCTCATGTTGATGACCTTGGCGCCGTTGTCGGCCGCATAGCGGATGGCGTCGGCGATGCCGGCGACCGAGCCCGAGCCACTGCCGCTCAGCACCTTGAGCGGCATGATCTGGACGTTGCGCGCCACGCCGGCGACGCCGATCTTGTTGTTGGTCACCTGCGCGATCGAGCCGGTGACGTGCGTGCCGTGACCGTGGTCGTCGTTGGCGTGGGTGTCGTTGTCGACGAAGTCGAAGGGCTTCACGAACGAGAGCCCCTTGAGGTCCTCGACCTGGTGGAAGCGCTGGTAGTCCTCGTAGGCGACGCCGGTGTCGAGGACCGCCACGATGACGCCGGTCCCGTCGGCGAGCTTCCACGCCTCGCCCATGCCGATCTGGCGCAGGTGCCACTGCCGCTCGAACATCGGGTCGTTGGGGAACCCTTCCCAGGTGCCCGACGGCGGCGTGACCTCGATGGCTTCACCGGGCGCGGCCGAGAACACCGCATCGGGTTCGGCGACCTCGACGTCGCGGCGCCGCTCGAGCGCGGCCAGGACCGTGTCGCGGCGCGCCGCGTCGACGTGGGCGCGATAGAACTGCTCGTCGCGAGACTGCGAGCTGACCAGCACCAGGTCGATGCCGAGCTCGCGTTCGATGGCGGCGACGGTGGCATCGCTGGTGTCGTCGCGAAGGTCGACCAGGATGTCGTCGGGATCGGTGCCCAGGCCGGCGGCGCGGTCGGCTTCGATCTGCGCCGAGCTGGCACCGGCGTCCTCATGCGGCCGCAGGTACCACCACAGGAACACCACCGCGACCAGGAGCAGGACCCAGAGGATCGTCGACCGCCTGGACTGGAGATTGTCGTCCATGAAAAAATTGTAGCGCGCCGTGGCGTCGACGCCGGGGATTTCAGGGTCCCGTTTGCCAGGTCTGCGAATTGACAGCGGGCCGAGCAGGGGGCGGTAATAGGACAGGTTTGGCTGGGGCGTCGTCACGAATCCGCGAACGCGGCTCGATCACGAGGGTTTGACCATGCCCTGGCCCGGGAGACGAACGTGAAGAAGTGCACGAACTGCGTGAAGGACCTGCCGGATGCGGCGCTGCATTGCGTGTTCTGCGGGACCAAGCAGCCACCTGCGCCCGCGGGTGCCCAGGCCAAGACCGTCATGGGCTGGCAGGCGACGGACCTGCTGAAGGACATGCAGGCCAAGGGCGCCCAGCCCGCGCCCGGCGTCCAGATGCCGAAGCCACCGACGGGGGCGCCACCGTTTGGTGCGCCGCCCGCGGCGCCACCGCCAGCGTCTCCAGCCGGCCTCGCGACGTACGTGCCCCAGAGCGGCCCCGGGCCGATGGGAGGCGGCCCGGCGCACATGCCGCCGGCTGCTGCGCCGGCGTCGGCGAGCGCGGCGACGATGTTCGTGCAGGGCCCGGTGATCCAGCAGGGTGGTCCCGGTCCGATGGGCGGTGGTCCGGCGCAGATGCCGCAGGCCGCGCCGCCACCGTCGGCGAGCGCGGCGACGATGTTCGTGCAGGGCCCGGTGATCCAGCAGGGCGGTCCGGGGCCGATGGGCGGCCCGCCGCCGCCGATGGGTGGTCCGCCGGGCGGAGGGTATGGCGGCCCGCCGCCGCCGATGGGAGGCCCGCCGGGCGGAGGGTATGGCGGCCCGCCGCCGCCGAT
>CANKMW010000094.1 GCA_947483555.1 Myxococcales bacterium | reverse complement strand
GCGAGCGCCGGCTCGTCGACGGCGCGGCAGCTCGCGCTGGCCCACGCCTCGGCCGGGGTCTTGCCGAGCAGGCCGCCGTGCGGCGCGCGGTGGTAGTGCTCGTCGAGGAACGCACCGAGCCGCACCTGCACGTCGTGCAGCGAGGTCAGGCCGCCGAGGTGGTCGAGGCAGCCGGCGCGCAACGTCCTCCAGAATCGCTCCATCTTCCCGCGCGCCGGCGCGTCGTAGGGCCGAGCGTGGGTCAGCGTGATGCCGAGGCGCTCGCAGCACAGCCGCAGCGCCACGCCGCTGTAGGTGCTCCCGTTGTCGAGGTAAATGCCGTCGGGAGCCCCGACGCGGCGCAGCGTGGCCAGCAGCAAGTCGAGCATGTCGGCCTCGCGCTCGGTGTGGTGGGCCTCGAGCGCGACCACAACGAGGGGCATGCAAGACAACAATTCGACCGCCGGCGACTCCGAACGGACCGACGCGCCCCCCACGCTGCCCGGGAAGCGGCGGCACACATTCTACGTGACGACCGAGGGCGCCGCACCGGCGACGACGCCGCGCTTCGCGCCGCTCGTCGAGCCGCCACGGCACGAGGCGGCCGCGCAAGCCAGGCGCGACCGCCTGGCAAACCTCGGCGCGATCATCTTCGTGGGCGGCATCGCACTCGCCATCGGGACCTGCGTCGCCACCAACGCAGCGGATGGCGGCGGCTTCCGGATCGCAACCGGGCCGATCATCGCCGGCCTGGTCCTCATGCTCCGCGCATCGCGCTGACCGGAAGCCGAGCCTCACCGGCGACGAGGACGTCGTCGTCTCATCCTCGCGCGGCTTCGGTGCGAAACCCGCTCGACCCGAACGCGCCATCCAACCACGGCTACGGTACGCTGGTGGGCCAGCCGGCCTGGCCAGAGCGCGCGCCCGAAGCCACTTCGGAACGATGCCGTCGCGGGGCTGACTGCGACCGCGCTTCAACGCTTGCTTGCCAAGGTCGGCTCGGTGGAACGCGCCGGCGATGCGGTTCCTGCCTCCGCTTCGATATGGACCATGGACGGCGACAACCTCATCATGATGGAGGGCATCAGCATCGACAGCGACGGGATCGCTGATGCGGCGGTCGACTTCGCCGCCGTCAAGGCGCGGGCGCACGACGGCGGGCCCGTGACCGAGCCGATCGTCAGGGAGTGGTTGCAGGAAGGCGTCGGGAAGGCCATCGCTCGCTTCGTGTTGGGAGGCCTGGACAGGATGAAGGAGCGGATGAAGGCCATGACCCGCACACCGCCACTGACCCCCGCCGAGATGGAGGCGCATCGTCGCGAGAACGCGCGCGACAAGGAGGAGCTCGACCGGCTCATCGGCAGCGAGACTGACGACAGCAAGCTTCCTACCGCCACCGTGCGAAGGCGCTAGCCAATGGCGGCGTCAGTCGTCGTCATCGCTGAACCAACCGGGACCGCTGTCGCCGGCGCCCATGTCGCGGTTCCGACCTTGCCGCCCTTTCTTGTTCTCGTTCGGATGGCGCGGCAGCCCGAGGGGTCACCAGGATCACCACGATACCCAGGATGACGAGGACGCTCGTCATCGCTTGGCCGGGCGTTCCGGCTTGGTCGCCTCGTCGCCGACGGCCGTGGGAACGTCGTGCGGTTCGGGCTCTGATGCAGGCGTGGCGGAAACGTGCGGTGGACCATCGAGGTCGAGGAGGTAGGCGACCAGCATGATGTCGAGGTCGTCGGGCTGCGCGACCCACCCGACGGGGCGTTCGTCGAGGTTCGGTGTGAGCATGTGGATGTCGCTGCCATCGGCCAGCGATGGCGCGGCGTCCCCCGCTGCGTCAGGCGTCTTGATGTCGCCGAGCTCGATGTAGACGAAGGCATCGGGGTCGACCGTGACTGCGGCCTGCTTCCCCGGCATCGGTTCGTCCTCCGGCGACCGCGTCATCGCCGCCATTCTACTCCGTCGGCGAATGACGTTGGTGATCAAGCTGCCAGCGCGAGGGGCGTGTGTTTGCCGGCGGGTTCGAGCGGGGGCGTGCGACCGCGCCCGCTCCTTCGTCGCGGCCGCGACGTCGATCGTGTTCGCCACGCGTCACCGCTACAGCTTCGTGTACAGCCACGACTTCTCGAACAGGACCTTGCCCAGATGCCAGCGCCGGCCCGGAGGGCGAAGGCGGATGGTCGGCCGGGGTTCGGCGTAGAAGTCGCCGGCGCCGAAGCCCGCCTTGCCACCCCCGACCTCGATGAAGCACCCGCCGTGGCCGTTGAAGCGCTCGCCACCAGCCCGGCCGGCGATGATCGAGGCGATGTTCCTGGCGACGACCACGGCCTGGCCGTGCGCGAACACGCCCGCCTTCGGCAGCGGCTTGCCGAGCGTCAACGGGATCGAGACCACGTCGCCGATCGCGTAGACACCGGGGAAGCGCGTCTCCAGGGTGTGCCGGTCGACCGAGATCCAGCCGCTCTCGGAGGCGAGCCCGCTGTCGCGGACCACGCGCGGCGCGCGATGAGGTGGAACGTACGCGAGCAGATCGAAGTCCGCGCTGACGCCGTTCGCGAACTCGAGCCGCTTCGCCGCCGGGTCCACGGCCTTGACCTGATGCGCGGGATGATAGGGGATGTCCTTGGCCGCGAGCATCTGCTTCACGGCCGCCGAGACGTCCGGTCCGGCGACGCCCATCGGCCCCGGCTCGGCGGCGTAGACCTCGACCGTCACGGCGTCACGACGGCCGCGCTGGCGCAGGAAATGATCGACGAGGAGCGCGGCCTCGTAAGGCGCCGCGGGGCACTTGTACGCGGGCGCGGCGGTGAGGATCACGATGCGCCCTCGCTCGAGCGAGGCGAGGGCGTCGCGCAGCCCCTCCGCTCCCGACAGCGTGTAGAAGTTGTGCCCGCCTTCCTGGAGCCCGGGGACGGTCTCGGGCGCGAGCTCGGCCCCGAGCGCCACCACGAGGTGGTCGGCTTCGATGGCCTCGCCGGCGACCATCACGCGGCGCGCCTCGGCGTCGATCTTCTCGACCTCCCCCAGGCGCACCTCGATGCCCTTGCGCGCGAGTCGGCCGAGCGGTCGCTTGATGGCCTCCGCGCGACGCATGCCAACCATGAGCCACAGGAGCGACGGGGCGAACAGGTGCTCCGGCTCGCGGTCGACGAGCACCACGCGATGGGGACGCGGCAGGCGCTTGCGGAGCTCACGGGCGGTCACGACGCCGCCAACGCCTCCGCCGAGGACGATCACGGTCTTCGGTTCGCTCATCAGAACACCAGCGTCTTCTCTGCCCACCGGGTCCAGTCCGTGAGCTGTTCGAGGGTGCCTCGTCGCGCGCCTTCGGCGAGCTCGGCCTCCGTGATGCCGCGGGCGTCCATGCACGTGCCACAAACGCCGATCTCCGCGCCGTGCTTCGTCGCGCCGTGCAGCATCACCTCGACGTTGTAGTAGCCCGGCGGAACCTTCTGATGCGCCTTCGCGCAGCTGGCGGCGTCGCCGACGAGGAAGATCTTCACCTCCTCGCCGTCACGCTTCGTGAGGGCGCCGGCGAGGCGGAGGGCGTTGTAGCTCCGCTCGGTGCCGTAGGGCGGATCGTTCAGGATGAAGAGAGTCCTGGCCATCGGTCATGCTCCTTGCGCGGCGCGCGAGAGCCAGGCTTCGGTCCCGCCGCACAGGGACCGAGCCGAGGTGACGCCACGAGCGCGGAGCTGGTCGGCCGCCTGCACCGAACGCCCGCCGCCCTTGGCGCACACGGTGACGACGAGCGCGTCCCGCGGCAGCTCGGCCGCACGGGCCGCCAACGCGTCGAGCGGGATGTTGACGGCCCCGTCGACATGGCCGGCCGCGAACTCTTGCGGGGAACGAACGTCGACGATGAACACGCGCTGCTGGCTGCCGAGCGTGTCGAGCTCGGTCGGCTCCACGCACGGCGCCGGGGCCGGCACGATCGCGGCGGTCGGCCTCTGCAGGGTCTCGGTCATGCGGAGCGCGACCACGAGCCCCGATCCGAACGTCAACGCGGAGATCATCCACATCGCCGCCGGCAGGCCCAGCGCGTCCGCGGTCACGCCCGCGAACAGCGCCCCGATCGCGTAGCCGAGGTCGCGCCACAGCCGGTACACGCCCACCGAGGACGCCCGCCAGGACGGGTGCGCGACGTCCCCGATCGCCGCGAGCAGCGTCGGGTAGACCATCGCCGTACCGACGCCGAGCAGCGCCGCGCCCGCGGCGAACCCGGCGAAGCCGCCGGACACGATCACGACACCGATCCCCACCGCCTGGACCCACATCCCGGCGGCGATGAGCCACTTGCGTCCGACCCGGTCGGACCACGCGCCCGTGAAGAGCTGCGTGACGCCCCAGGTGGCGGGATAGACGGCGGCGAGCGTCCCGATCTGCCCGATGGACATCTGGGCGGCGGCGAAGAAGATCGGAAACAGGCCCCACGCCATGCCGTCGTTGAGGTTGTTGACGAGCCCGGCCTGGCTGACGCTCGACAGGTTCCGATCGAGCAGCGACGTTCGCCAGAAGACCTCGCGCTGGGTGGGCTGGCCTTCGGGCGGCAGCTCACCGTGGAGCTTCGACTCGTGGGCGACGTGGTGTTTGGTCTCGCGCACGACGAGCGCCGACAGGCCGAGCCCGACGGCGACGAAGCCGATGCCCAGGTAGAACGGCTGCGGCCGGAGCCCGTAGCGGGCGGCGATCCAGCCGGTGGCCAACGCGCTTCCGGCCACGGCGAAGTAGCCGGCGAACTCGTTGAGGCCCATCGCGAGCCCGCGGTGCTTCGCGCCCGCGAGGTCGATCTTCATGATGACCGTCGTCGACCAGGTCAGCCCCTGGCTGACGCCGAGCAGGGCGTTGGCAACCAGCACCCAGTTCCAGCTCGGGGCCCACATGAGCAGGAAGGGCACCGGGACGGCGACCAGCCAGCCGGCGACGAGCACGTGCTTGCGGCCGAAGCGATCCGAGAGACGTCCGGCGAGGTAGTTGGTCAGCGCCTTGGTCACGCCGAAGACGACGATGAACGACAGCACCGCGGTGCGCGCCGCCAGGTGGAACTCCTGCTCCCCGATCGCGGGCAGGATGCTGCGCTCCATCCCGATCATCGCGCCGACGAACGCGTTGACGACGACGAGCAGCGCGAACTGCGGCAGGTTCTCGCGGATGCCGAGCCGGACGGCGGTCACGGCCGGGGCTCCGGAGGCGATGCTACGCCGTCGTACGGCTTGACGATCACGAGCGGACCTCCTCGGCGCTGGTCTCGACGCGCCAGCCGCGGGCGCGCCAGTCCGCGACGCCTTGCTCCATCCGATGGGCCTTGAAGCCCTGCTTCCGGAGCAGCTCCACGGCATCGATGGCCATCACGCAGTACGGGCCTCGGCAGTAGGCGACGACCTCGCGGTTCTTCGGCAGCTCGGCGAGCCGCTTCTTCAGCTCGGACAACGGCACCGACAGCGCGCCCGGGATGTGGCCGGCCCGATACTCCTCGGACGGGCGGACGTCGAGGACCGTGACCTCGCCGCCGCGCACGCGACGCAGCAGCTCGGTGCCGTGCACCGCCTCCATCGCGCCGCGCTCCTCGAGGTAGGCGCGCGTGACCTGCTCGACCTCCGCGAGCCGCGTCTCCGCGAGACCCCGCAGGGCGTGGAAGAAGCGACCGACCTGCTCGTCGGCCAGCCGGTACTCGACGTAGCACCCTTGCTTCCTGGCCTCGACCAGGCGCGCGGCCCGCAGGATCTGAAGGTGCTGGGAGGCGTTGGCCACCGAGATGCCGGCTTGCTCGGCAAGCGCCTCGACGGTGCGCGGGCCCTGACCGAGCAGGTCGAGCAGCTCGAGGCGCCGGGGCGCGGAGACCGCCTTCCCGAGCCGGGCGAACTGCTCGTAGATGCGGTCCTTGAACCGACGGTTCGGCGTGCTCGTCATGACCCATCAAGTATTCAACGGGATGCTTGAATAGTCAAGAGGCAGACGGAAACCCGGCCGAGGTTGGTCGGCGAATGGGGCGCGAGGCAACGCGAGATCGGCCTCAGTCGGGCGCTGTGCGGTGGCTCCAAACGCGCGACGCCTTCGGCACGCGCTGGCCCGATCGACTTCGTCCCCGGGCGTGCTCAGGGCAGCTGGCAGGCTGGGCCCGGATCGGCGCAGGCCCGTGGAATCAGATCTGCGAGCAGTTCCCCGATGAATGGGTCGCGCTCGTAGAAGGGCCCCGCCTCGGTCGCCTCGGTCGTGGAAGGCGTAGTGCTCGCGCACGAGCTGATACGTCGATTCGGACGGGGGCCAACGACGTCGGTAGCAGGAACCGCAAGGGTTCGGCGCCTGCGCCCCCATCGGCGGCTATCATCGACGGCGATGTTTGCCAGCTTGCGGCGTTATCTCCTGCGAAGAAAGTACACCGCGGGTGCGCGGCTGACTCGATTCCTCGCCCCCGATGTTCGGCGCGACGTCGAGATCGTGGAAGCCTCGAAGCTCGAGGACGGCTACGTGAGCGCGAGGATCCGGACCTGGAACGTGCTGCATGCGGTGCGGGGCCTGGCGGCCGTTCCCGAGTTCGAGGCACCTCGCCGCGTGGCGATCACGGATCTCTGGAAGTGGACGGGACAGCCGTGGGGTGGCCCGGTCCCCGACGACGACATCAGCCGATCGAAGCCGGACGACTGACGCTTCGCGGCCCGATGGTTCGCCGTGGACCGACGGCAACGACTACATCTTGATCTTGGCGCCGGTGCTGCTGACGGTGATCGGATCGTCGCCTTGGCCACCCGAGATCGAACCGCCCCCGGTCGCGATGAGCTGGTCGTCGGCGCCGAGCAGGCGGCCGACGGTGTTGGTGGGACGGCGGCGATGTGCAGTGGGTTTCTTCATGGAGACGTGACCGAGCAAGCGTCGTGCCGCGTCAAGATCTCGCGACTGGGCGAACTGATCAGGCGTCATGGCTAGCCGTTCGCCGGTCGGGCTGCCAGGTCGAGCAGGTACGACGGGGGGGCTTGGTCCGCGGTCTGCAAGGTCTGGCCTTGATCTCCCGTATCATGAGCCGCACGAAGGTCCGACGTTGAAAGCCGACTCCCTCAACCGCCACGAGTCGCAGGCCGCAGCCGCGGACCAGCGCGATCACGGCGCGCCCGGCAAGCGCACCCTGACCAGCGGCATGGGGCCGCCAGTCCAGCGCAGGGCGGCACCCGAGAGCGGCGCGGACGTTGGGCCGCCGGCGCGGAGCACGTCCGACCTCGTGCCGGTCTCGAGCGACGTCAGCTATCTCGACAGCATCATCGCGCCGCAGGCAGCACTCTCGGCGAGCGGCGGCGGTGGCGGTGGCGGCGGTGGTGGCGGTGGCGGTGGCGGCGGGAGCAGCCAGGTCGCGGTCGAGGTGCGCTGGCGCGGCGTGTTCGGTGCTGATCTGTCGGGCACCGCCACGCTCCAGGGCCGCGACGGCGACAAGGACAAGTGGACCACGCTGGGGACCACCGCGGTCGCCGACCCCGACGGGATCGCCGGCGACAAGACCCAGCGGATGGAGACCACCTTCCAGGTCGACCGCTACGAGCATTACAAGGCGGTGGTCAAGCCGACCGCCAGCGCTCCGGACGATCGCTACGTGAAGACCGAGTTCGGGCCCAAGCCGGTCGCCGCTGGCGACGACGACCTGACCCTCGGCGGGCTCCTCGAGGTCCATCGCGAGAACCGCAAGAACACTGACCAGCGGGTCGAGGAGGCGGGGCTCGATCCGGACAAGGTCCACGACACCGTCCACCCCGACCTGTTCGGCCGCACCGTCAAGGTCAACCGGGTCGTCGAGGACCGCGTCAAGGCGACCAACGCCCTCTACACGGCCCAGCCGCCGGCGATCCGGAAGGAGATCGTGGACTCGCTGTTCGTCGTCGGCGGCGCCGAGTATCGCACCATGACGGGCAAGACCGGTAAGTTGTCGAACCACGCGGTCGGCAACGCCATCGACATCAACTACAGCGTGAGCACGGACCAGAACACGCTCATGGAGAAGGGCCCCGAGTTGCGCCTGCTCAACAAGCTGGTGGAGCCGGTGGTGCGCTCGGTGACCGGCCACGAGACCTTCGACATCTGGGACGCCCAGGGCCAGGAACAACTCGAGGCGTCGCGCCTGTTCGTCGAGCGCTTCCCGCAGTTCCTGGCCGAGTTGCTCGGCCGCGACGACGACGTCGCCGATCTGACCGCTGCCGACACCAACATCGAAGCGGGGCAGGCGTTCGACGCCGCGGCATGGGGTGATGGCGGCATGGAGGCGTTTGCCCGCGAGCTCAAGGCGACCGAGGTCAAGGAGCTGTTCGACAGCCTGAGCGAGAAGAAGATCAAGGCCGCGGCCAAGAAGCTGAAGAAAGGGACCAAGCGGACGCAGCTCGAGATCGTCGCCGAGCGCTGGCCGTCGCTCAAGGCGTGGCTGTTCGGCGGCAAGGTGCACGACGACCGCGATGGCAAGGACGAGGTCGCCTTCGGGATGATCCCGCTCCACGAGAAGGTCCTCGAGATGATGCTCGCGGCCGGCTGGACCTGGGGCGGGGACTGGGGTGGAGGCACGCGCAAGGACTACATGCACTTCGAGGATCGCGATGCGATCGACCAGCTCAAGCTCTGACCTGCGCCCGTCGCTGTGGCGGGTCCTGCCGGGGGTCGCGCTGATCGCGATCGCCGCCTGCTCGCGCTCCTCCGACGGCGTGCGCCCGGCACCGCCCGGCGATCCCCGCGCGATCACCGGCGACGCCGCCCGGCCGGCCGGCGACGCCGCGGTGGCGCGCCCGAAGGCGATCGCGCTGGCGCTCGGCGTCGACCACTCGTGCGCGCTGCTCGCCGATGGCGCGGTGCGGTGCTGGGGCAAGGGCGAGCATGGCCGGCTCGGCCTCGGCGACGCCCTTGATCTCGGCGACGACGAGCCGCCGTGGCGCCGGCCGCCGATCGATCTGGGCGGCAACGCGCTGGCGATCAGCGCCGGCACCGCCCACACCTGCGCCCTGCTCGACGGCGGCCGGCTGCGCTGCTGGGGCCGCGGCCGGTCCGGGCAGCTCGGGTATGGACGGCGCGACGACCTCGGCGACGACGAGACGCCGGCGAAGGCCGGCGACGTGCCGGTCGGCGAGCCGGTGCTCGCGGTCGCGGCCGGTGGTGACGCGACCTGCGCCCTGCTCGCCGGCGACCGGATCCGCTGCTGGGGTGACAACCGTGAGGGCCGGCTTGGCTTCGGCAGCGCTCGCCACGACGACGTCGGCGACGACGAGCCGGCCAGCGCCGCGGTGCCGTTCCGGTTCGCGCGCGCGGTCCGCCAGCTCGCCGCCAGCGCGGCCGCATCGTGCGTGTTGCTCGATGACGGCGCGGTCCAGTGCTGGGGTTCCTTGCTCGGTTCCGAGGACGATCCGGCGGTCGCGGTGACCACTCCGCCGGTCGACGTCGGCGCGCCGGTGACCGCGCTGGCCCTGCCTGCGACCGGTCGCGGCGGGTGCGTGATCACGAGCGCCGGCCGCGCCCGCTGCTGGGGCGACAGCGTGGCCCTCGGGCTGGCGTTTCCCGATCGCGACGACGACGCGATCGGCGTCCACACCGACATGATGACCAGCCCGGCCGAGGTCGGCGATCTGCCGCTACCAGCCGGCGTGCTCGACGTCCGGATCGCTGGTGACCACGGCTGCGCGCGCTTCGCCGACGCGATCCGTTGCTGGGGCGAGCGCCGTCGTGGCCAGCTCGGCGGGCCGCCGGGTGACGCGGTGGTCGCCCGCGACGCGATCGCGGTCGACCTGGGCGCCCGCCCGGTCGCGATGGCGGTGGCCAGCTTCCATGCCTGCGCCATCACCGACGCGGGCGGCGTGCGGTGCTGGGGCGCCGGCGAGCACGGGCGGCTCGGCCACGGCTCGACCGCGAACCTCGGCGACGCCGGTTCGCCCGCCGCGGCCGGTGACGTCCCGATCGCGCCCTGACCTGGTTGCCTCCTGGCAGCTCAGCTGCGTTCGCGCACGTACGCCGCGAGCTGGTCGAGGGTCAGCGTCCATCCCGCGTTGGCGCCGCGGGTGGCGTCGGTCGCGCGCGCGTAGACCTGGTGGACCGCGAGCGTGGTCTTGCCCTGGTGCTCCGCGAACGTCACCGTGGTGTGAACGGTCTTCCCGTCACGCTGCTCGTCGAACGTGATGGTGACGCGGAACTGCTGCGGATCATCGCCATCGTCGCGGTCGCTGCCGTGGTCGAACACCAGGCGCTCCGGCGGCACGATCTCGAGGTAGTCGATGCGGTTCGGGAACACGGTGCCGTCGGGCGCGCGCATCTCGAAGCGCCAGCGGCCGCCGACCCGCGCGTCCATCTCGTGGACGGTGGTGGTGAAGCCGCGGGGGCCGAACCACCTGGCGACGTGCTCGCGTTCGGTCCAGACCCGGAACACCAGGGCGCGCGGGGCATCGAAGACGCGCGACAGCACGATCTCGCGGTCGAGGGCCCAGGTTGGTTCAGCGTCGCTTGCGGACATGAGGGCGCTCCTTCGCGCGATTCATCGCAGGTTTGCGGTCGTGGTTCGGTTCGCGCGCTTGCAGCTCGCGCAGGTAGGCATCGAGGCGATCGAAGCGGTCGGCCCATGCCCGGCGGGTGTGCTCGGCCCACGCCGAGACCTCGGCCAGCGCCTCGGTGCGGAGCCGGCTCGGGCGGCGCTGGGCGTCGCGCCCGCGGGTGATCAGGCCAGCGCGCTCGAGCACCTTGAGGTGGCGCGAGATCGCGGGCAGGCTGATCGCGAACGGGGCGGCCAGCTCCAGCACCGTGGCGTCGCCGGCGGCGAGGCGGGCGACGATCGCACGCCGGGTCGGATCGGCGAGGGCGGCGAAGGCGGCGTCGAGGTGAGCGGAAGGGGCGAGCATCGCGCTTTAGTTAACCTACATGTTAAATACAGATCCGACCGCGCCGCGTCAAGGGGCGCCATGCCGGGGCGAAAGATCCGGCGCGTCCTGCGGTGATCGCGTCGAGCTTCTGCTCTAGCATTCCAGCCATGGGGAACCCATTCGTTCATCTCGATCTGAGCACCACCGATCCGACCGCCGCCAAGAAGTTCTATGGCAGCATCTTCGACTGGAAGTTCCAGGACTTTCCGCAGATGAACTGGACCGGCATCGACGTCGGTGAAGGCGTCGGCGGCGGCCTCGGCGGCAAGCAGGAGCCGCAGGCCCCGAGCGCGTGGACCGCCTACGTCGCGGTCGCCGACGTCAAGAAGACGATCGCGAAGGCCGCCGCCGCCGGAGCCACGATCCTGATGCCCTACATGGAAGTGCCGGGCATGGGCTGGCTGGGTGTGTTCCTCGATCCGCAAGGTGCCTCGATCGGCGTCTGGCAGGCTGCGAATCCGCCGAAGCAGGCCGCGCCGGCGAAGAAGGCCGCGCCGGCGCCGGCGAAGAAGGCCGCGCCGGCGAAGCAGGCCGGGCCGGCGAAGCAGGCCGCGCCGGCGAAGCAGGCCGCGCCGGCGAAGAAGGCCGCGCCGGCGAAGACGGCGGCCAAGAAGAAGCCCGCCAAGAAGAAGTGAGCGCCGAGCGTCACGCGGAGCGGGCGCGGCGCCTGGCGAGGACGGCGTCGAGGCTGAAGCGGCCGGTCCGGTGCGTGACCAGGTGGATGCACACCCCGAGCAGGCAGATGTTCTTGACGAAGTTGCTGCGCTGGTAGACCTGCCACAGCCAGTGGCAGTGGTCGGGAAGCTGCGCCGGATAGCCGACCAGCCCGAGCCCGTGCACCACCGCGGTGACGACGATCAGGAACAGCGCCAGCACGGTGGCGCCGACGTCGACCTTGAAGCCCAGCGCGATCGAGAACCCGCCGCCGAGCAACACCACGCCCGAGCCGATCGACACCAGGCGCTTGGGACCGAGCCAGTCGGGGATCAAGGTCTGCAGCAGGGCGTCGGAGAACAGGTGCTCGAAGCCCAGCCCGATGAAGATCGTGCTGAACAGGACGCGGAACAGGAGGTCGGAGGTGTCTTCACGGATGGGCAGCACGCCGACCAGTATGAAGAAGCCCGGCCACGAGAGGTGACCGGGTGCCTCACGTCGCGGCGGGACCGCGGGTCGCCGTGAGCTCGAGCATCTCGGCGACCTTGGCCAGCAGCTCCCGGCCCATGCGGGTGGCGTCGTCGAACGACATCGGCGCCACCGGCACGTGCTGGAAGCGGTCGACCAGGCGGATCTCGACCTCGCCGCCGAAGAACAGCAACAGCCCGTCGCCGACCGCCTCGACCTCGACGCTGCCGACGCCGACCTTGATCTCGAACTTGGTGCGGGTGCTGGCCACCGCGCCGTCGACGCCGCGCTGGCGCAGCGTCCGCACCAGCTCGAACGCGGCGTGGTGCATGACGCTGCCGACCAGGGCGGCGCTGGCGGCGCGCTCGGCGTGGGCGCCGCCACGATCCTCGGTCAGCTTGCCGTAGAGCTGAGCGATCCCGAGCAGGGCCTTGGCGACTTCGAGCACGGCCACCCCGCGATGCTAGCGCAGCGGCCGGCCGAGTGATCCTCAGTCGGCGTGAGCGGGGGTCACTTGTTGGGCTGGGGCGTGATGCGCAGGTACGGCTTCACTTCGGTGTAGCCCTTGGGGAACTTCTGCTTGAGCACCTCGGGATCCTTGAGCGACGGCACGATGATCACGTCCTGGCCGTCGGTCCAGTCGGCCGGGGTCGCCACCGAGTGGGTGTCGGTGAGCTGGAGCGAGTCGATGACGCGCAGGATCTCGGTGAAGTTGCGGCCGGTGCTCGCCGGGTACGTGATGATCGCGCGGATCTTCTTGTTGTGATCGATGAGGAACACCGAGCGCACCGTCAAGGTGTCGTTGGCCTCGGGGTGGATCATGTCGTACAGCGAGGCCACCTTGCGGTCGGGATCGCCGAGGATCGGGAACGCCTGCTGCACGCCCTGGGTCTCCTCGATGTCGCCGATCCAGCGCTGGTGGTCAGCCACCGAGTCGACGCTGACCGCGAGCAGCTTCACGTTGCGGCGGTCGAACTCGGGCTTGAGCTTCGACGCCCGGCCGAGCTCGGTCGTGCAGACCGGCGTGAAGTCCTTGGGGTGAGAGAACAGGACTCCCCATCCGCTGCCGAGCCAGTCGTGGAACTGGATCGTCCCGGCGGTCGAGTCCTGCGTGAAGTCGGGTGCGATGCTGCCGATGTGTAGGCCCATGTTGTTTCCCCTTGTCAGTGCGGTTGTGCGGTCGTCATCAAAGCGCGATCTGCAGCGTCGCCGCCATGGTCTCGCGCAGGTACCGGGCGGCCAGCCGCGTGGTGCGGCCGAGGCCGCGCGGGATCTCGAGCGGCGGCGCGACCTCCATGATGTCGCCGCCGAGCAGACCGACCTCGGCGCCGACCCTGCGGATCAACTCGACCATCCACTCGGGATCGAGGCCGCCGGGTTCAGGCGTGCCGGTGGCGTCGCCGTGCGCCTCGTCGGTGCCGTCGATGTCGTTGGACAGGTAGACCGCGTCGGCGCCCACCTCGCGCAGGTGGGCGACGATGGCGTCGAGGGTGCGCGCCGGGTGGTCCAGGCATTCCCGGGCCCAGAACTGGCGCACGCCGAGCGTCGACTCCCAGTGGGTGCGGTCGCGGCCCGAGGCCCGGGTGCCGACCTGCACCAGCCGGCCGTCGCGGCCGAGCAGATCGTTGGCGTGATACGACCAGGTCGCGAAGCAGTACTTCACGCCCAGCCGACTCTCGAGCAGGTCGGTGTGGGCGTCGGGCTGCAGGATGGCCCAGCGATCGCGGCGGGCGCGGGCCAGCGCCGCCACCACCGGCCACGCCGTCGAGTGATCGCCGCCGATCACGAACGGCGCCACCCGCGGGTTGTGCGCGAAGATCAGGTCGAAGACTCGCTCGGCGATCGACAGCGGCGACACCGGCAGGCGGTCGCGCACGGCGGGTTCGACGTCGGGGTAGAGCGCGGCGCGGGTCGCTTGTTTCTGCGCGTCGCTCAGCATGTCGTCGTGGAGCAGCTGCGGCACCACGAAGACGTCGCCGATATCGATGATGCTGGCGGCGGCGGCGCGCTGCGGCCAGTCGGGCGTGGCCTCGAGCAGCGCGGCGCGGATGACCTGCGGACCAAAGTTGGCGCCGCGCACGAAGCCGGCCCCGACGTCCGACGGGATGCCGAGCACGACGCCCTTGGCCGCCGGGATGCGGGACAGCTGGTCCCGGAAGTTCGCGCGCACCTCGGTCATGTCGCCGGCGCCGTACAGGGTCCGTTGCAGCTGCTCCTGCGCGGCGCGGCCGGTCGACACGGTGTGGATCCCACCGCCGGCCGGGCGCAGCAACGTGGCGAGCTCGTCGAGCCAGTCCATGCGGCGGACTGTACTCGCGATCCGGCCCGACCCCAGCCAGGCCGGCCAGTCTCTGTGGTCAGCCCTTCGAGTCGTCGGCCAGCGCCGCGGCGGCGCGGTCGAGTCGGGTGATCAGGTTGTCGGCGGTCTGCGGCCGCGCGATGGCGTCCTTGGCCATCGCCGCCTGGACCACGTCGATCAACGCGCGCGGCAAGGCCCCAAACATCGAGGTCGGCTCGGGCACCGTGGCGTGGAGGTGCTGGGCAAGCACGGCATGGGAATCCGGGCCGGCATAGGGCGGACCCCCGGTCAGCATGCGGTACAGCACGCACCCGAGCGCGTAGATGTCGGTCCGCCCGTCGACCGCGTGATTCAGGATCTGCTCGGGAGCCATGTAGAGCGGCGTCCCGATCGACATGTCAGCACGCGTGATGCCCTCATCGAGGTCGAGCAGCTTGGCGGCGCCGAAGTCGCCCAGCTTGACCTCGAGCTGCGCGTCGACGAAGACGTTGCCGGGCTTGAGATCGCGGTGGACGACGTCGACCGCATGGGCAGCGGCGAGCGCCTCGGCGATGCCGCGGGCGATGTGGACCGCGTCGAGCGGGGACAGCGGCCCGCGTTCGAGCCGGGCCCAGAGGGTCTCGGCCTCGACCAGCTCCATCACCAGGTAGGCGCGGCCGTCGGGCAGGTGGCCGTAGTCGAGGGTCTCGACGATGCGCGGATGGCGGGCCCGGGTGGCCGCCTTGGCCTCCTGGGCAAAGCGCGCCATCGCGGTCGGATCGCGCGCGCCGGCGGCGCGCAACACCTTGATCGCCACCGGCCGGCCCAGGCCTTCGTGCTGGGCCCGGTAGACGGTGCCCATGCCGCCCTCACCCAGGGTGCCGCTGATGGTGTACATACCGATGCCGCTCGGCACCGTGGTCATCGTCGGGCTCCCGTCGCGCACCGCCGCGCCGCGCAGCTCGGCGCGACGGGCGAGGCCGGCCGCGATCGTGTCCTCGAGCTCGGACTCGTTGCACGGCTTGGTGAGGTAGCGGACGACCTGGCCCTTGTTGATGGCCTCGAGGGCCGAGTCGAGCGAGGGGGTGCCGGTCAGCATCACGCACGGAACGTCGGGGAAGCGCGCGTGCAGCGCCGCCACCAGCTGGTGGCCGCTCATGCCCGGCATCTGGCGATCGGTGAACACCAGGTCGACGCCCTCGCGCTCAACGAGTCCGAGGGCGGTGAGCGGGTTGAACGTGACGACGACGCGGCGGTCATCGCGGGCCATCAGCCCGGCGAGCGCGTTGGCGACCAGCGGATCGTCGTCGACCACCAGGATCACGCTCACGGGAGATGGAGCCGGCACCATCAGGATCTCGACCCCGAGCATGCCACGGTTCGCGAGCCGGGATGCCGTCGCTCCGGATGTACCGCTGGCACAAGCCGGCTACCCTCGGGGGCATGGCGGCGCGTTGCGAGGCGATCCGGTGGCCGGCGATCCGCGCCGGCTTGATCGCGCTGGCGATCGTCGTCGGCCTGCTCGATGGCTGTCCGGTCCCGAGCCCGTCGGAGCGGCCGGTGATGGAGGCCCGGCTGGCGCCGGAGCTGGTCGCCGCGATCGATACCCTCGACGGCGTGCGCCAGACCCTGCTGCGACCGTTCCGCGCCATCGGCGACACCGCCCGGCTGCGGCAACGGTGGAAGCTGTTCTCGGGCGCGAATCGTCGGCGATTCCGGATGCAGATCGAGGCCCGCACCGGTCCCGGCGCCGCGTGGGAGCTGCTCTACCGCGCGCTCGACGACGAGCACGCGTTCCTCGCCGGGCCCATCGAGTACCGGCGGGTTCGCGGGGCGTGGAACCCGCACTCGAGGACCGGGCCGCGGGTCGGGTACCCGGCGTTCGTACGCTGGGTGGCCGGTGAGGTCTTCGAGCGCCGGCCGCAGTACACCGAGGTGCGGGTGCGGCAGCAGCGGATCGTGATCGGCCGCCGCGGCGGCTACCGTGGCACCGGCGAGATCGCCCACGACCTCGGCGTGCGGCGGGCGGGACGCCCGTGATCCGGACCCTGGCGCGGGCCTGGGTCGAGCTGTGGGACCGGCGCGAGCCGGCCACGGCGCAGGTGTTGGTCCGGATCTTCGTCGGGCTGTGTGTGCTCGGCGATCTGATCGTGGTCGACCGGCTCGGCCTGGTCGAGGGGCTGTGGGCGCCACCGCCCACGGGCATGGGCCATGGCGCCGTCGGCGAGCCGTGGTCGGTGCGCTGGTTCGGCGCCTCGGCCGACACGGCGCGCCTGTTGTGGTGGCTGGCGGTGGGCGCGAGCGGTGCGTTCACGATCGGCCTCGGCACCCGGCTCGCCGGCGTGGTGCTGGTGCTGGTCTCGGCGCAGCTCGGAGCGCTGGCGCCTGACGGCGATCGCGGCATCGACGCGGCGCTCCGCGTGGTGACGCTGGTGCTGGTGTTCTCGAGCTGTCACGCTCGCTGGTCGATCGACGCCGTGGTCCGTCGTCGCCTGGGACGCCCCTTCCCGGCGCTGGTGCCGGCGTGGCCGCGCCGGCTCCTGTTCGCGCAGGTGGTGTGGATCTACTTCTCGGGCGGCCACAACAAGATGGAGCCGGAGTGGTCGCCGGTCGGTGGCTTCGCCGCGCTCGCCAACGCGCTCTCGGATCCGCACTTCGCGCGCTTCTCGTCCGACTGGGTGGCGTCGGTGTTTCCGCTGCCGGCGGTCGCCACCGCGCTGACCATGCTCTTCGAGTGGGGCGCGCCGCTGCTGCTGTTGCTGGTCTGGTTCGAGACCACCGCCGACCGGCCGGGACGTGCGCGACGGTGGTGCAACCGCTTGCGCCTGCGCTGGGTGTGGATCGCGATCGGCGTGGGCTTCCACCTCGGCATCGCCGTGTTCCTGCGGCTGGGCATCTTCCCGTGGGGGATGCTGGCGCTCTACCCCGTGCTGCTGCGCGCCGACGAGCTGGTCCGCGCCGAGGCCTGGTTGGCGGCCAAGGTGGGCCGCCTCGAACATAAGGAGATCTAGCGGGTTGCGAGCCAGGTCCTGGCCATCCCCGGAAAGTGGTCGTATAAAGTCAGTCGTATGATCAATAACTGGCCAGCGCGACGCCTGGGCTGGGCGTGTGCGGTGTTCGTCATCGCCGCCTGCGCCCGCCACGACGTCACCGATGGGCGGTACCAGGGTGCGATCGAGCTCGAGCAGACCGACCTCGCGTTCGAGGTCGGCGGTCGCGTCGTCGAGCGGCTCGTCGCGCCGGGGCAGGTGGTGACGGCCGGCCAGGTCCTGGCCCGCCTCGACGACGCCCTCGATCGCGAGCTGCGCGCGATCCGCGCCCAGGAGGTGGCGGTCGCGCGCGCCGACCTCGCGATCCTCGAGGCGGGGTCGCGCATCGAGGAGGTCCGCGCCAGCCGCGCGCAGCTGACCGCGGCGCGGGCCACCGAGCAGACCCTGACGCGCGATCGCGATCGGGCACGGACCTTGGTCGCCAGCGGTGCGGTCCCGGCGGCCGAGCTCGACGCGATCACGGCCCAGCTCGCGCGCGCGACCGGCGAGCGCCAGACCCTCGACGAGCGGGTCCGGCTGCTCGCGCACGGCGCCCGTGCCGAGGAGCTCGCCCGCGCCCAGGCCCGGGTCGCGCTGGCCGAGGACGCGGTCGCGCTCGAGGACCGCAAGCTCGAGAAGCGCGTGCTCGCCACGCCCACGGCCGGCGTCGTGCTCGACGTCTACCCCGAGGTCGGCGAGGTGCTGCCGGCGGGTGCGCCGGTCGTCTCCTTGATCGATCGGGCGCGGCCGTACGCCGACGTCTTCGTTCCCATCGCCGAAGCGCCCGGGGTGCGGGTGGGCGCGGCGATGCGGGTCGCGGTCGAAGGCGTCGCGGTCGAGCTCGCCGGCGTGGTCGAGCGGGTCGCGCCGCGTGCCGAGTACACGCCGCGGTTCGTCTACAGCCCGCGCGAGCGCCCCAACCTGACCGTGCGGGTGCGGGTCCGGATCGCCGATCCCGACGGCGTGCTGCACGCCGGGCTGCCGGCCTACGCGCGGAGCGGGCCGTGACCGCGGCCGCCGCGGTGGCCGCCGGCGAGCTCGACGATCCGGCGCTGGTGATCTCGACCCGCGGGCTGACCCGGCGCTTCGGCGAGCTGGTCGCGGTACAGGGCGTCGACCTGCGGGTGCGGCGCGGCGAGATCTTCGGCGTCCTCGGGCCCAACGGCGCCGGCAAGTCGACCCTGATCCGCATGCTGTGCGGCATCCTCGATCCGAGCAGCGGTGACGGCCGGGTGGTCGGCTTCGACGTGCGCCGCGATCCCGAGCGCATCAAGGAGCGCATCGGGTACATGACCCAGCGCTTCAGCCTCTACGAAGATCTCTCCGTCGAGGAGAACCTCAGCTTCTACGCCGGCATCTACGGCGTGGCGCGGCGCGGTCGCCGGGCGCGGATCGAGGAGGTGCTGGCCGCGACCGGTCTCGGCCCGCGCCGGCGTCAGCTCGCCGGCACGCTGTCGGGCGGCTGGAAGCAGCGGGTCGCGCTGGCGTCGTCGACGATCCACCGGCCACCGCTGCTGTTCCTGGACGAGCCGACCGCGGGCGTCGATCCGGTCAGCCGGCGCGCGTTCTGGGCCCAGATCCACCGGCTCGCCGCCGCCGGCACCACCGTCGTCGTCACCACGCACTACATGGACGAGGCCGAGCGCTGTCACCGCCTCGCCTTCATCTTCGGTGGCCGCCTGCTCGACGAGGGTCGCCCCGACGAGATCGTCGCGCGCTCGGGCCTGCGCGCCGCCGACCTCGACCTCGCCGGTGCGACCGCGCCGGCGGCGGTGATGGACGCGCTGGCCGCCCACGCCGACGTGATGGGCGTCGAGGCCTTCGGCCACCTCGCCCGGGTGGTCACGACCGGCGCCGATCCGATCGCGATCGCCGCCCAGGTCGCGCCCGGCGCGCCAGCGACGCCGGCCCGGATCTCGGTCGAGGACGCGTTCGTCGCCATGGTCCGCGGTGAGGAGGCGCGGGCGTGAGGTTCTCGATCGGGCGGATCGCGGTGATCACGCGCAAGGAGCTGATCCAGCTGCGCCGCGATCGCATGACGATCGGCATGATGGTGATGCTGCCGCTGATGCAGCTGCTCCTGTTCGGCTACGCCATCGACACCGACGTGCGGCACATGCCGACCGTGGTGCAGGACGCCGACCGGTCGGCGGCCAGCCGCGACCTGGCCCACCGGCTCGAGGCGACCGGGTTCTACACCCTGGTCGGCGAGGTCCGTGACTATCCCGAGATCGCCCGGGCCTTCCGCAGCGGCGACGCGCGGGTCGCGCTGGTGGTGCCGGCCGGCTTCGCGGCCGGGCTGACCGCCGGTCGGCCGGTCGAGGTCCAGCTGATCGTCGACGGCGCCGACGCGCAGACGGTGGCCAGCGCGACCCAGACCGCGGCCGCGGTGGTCAGCGCGTGGTCGGCGGAGCTGCGGGCGCGCGGCGGCGCCGGCGCCGCCGAGCCGCTGACCCTGTCGTCGTCGATCTGGTACAATCCCGACCTTCGCACCGCCGTGTACATCGTCCCCGGGCTGGTCGGCGTGATCCTGACCATGACCATGGTCATGTTCACCGCGATGGGGATCGCGCGCGAGCGCGAGCGCGGCACGCTCGAGCAGCTGATCGTCTCGCCGGTGCGATCGATCGAGCTGGTCATCGGCAAGATCGTCCCCTACCTCGCGATCGGCTACGTCCAGATGACGATCATCCTGGTGGCCGGGGCCGTGGTCTTCGACGTCGCGTTCGTCGGCTCGTGGGGCCTGCTCTACGCGCTGGCGGCGCTGTTCATCGCCGCCAGCCTCGCGCTCGGGTTGTTCTTCTCCACCCTGGCGCGGACCCAGCAGCAGGCGATGCAGATGTCGTTCTTCTTCCTGCTACCCAACCTGCTGCTGTCGGGGTTCATGTTCCCGTTCGAGGGCATGCCGGCCTTCGCTCAGGCGCTGGGGCAGGCCATCCCGCTCACCCACTTCCTGCGCATCATCCGCGGCATCGTGCTGCGGGGCGCGACCTGGCCCGATCTGGTCCCCGAGGTCGCGTGGCTGGCGGCGATCGGTGGCGTGCTGGTGCTGGCGTCGGCGCTCCGCTTCCGGAAGAAGCTGGGCTGATGGCGCGCCCGGCGACAGATCTGCGCGCGCGCGTGCTGGTGGCGGCCCGCGACATCTTCGACGCCCGCGGCTTCGACGGCTCGTCCCTGCGCGCGATCGCCCGCGCGGCCCGGACCACGATCGGGATGATCTACTACTACTTCCCGACCAAGGATGACCTCTGGGACGCGGTGATCGAGGAGGTCTACCAGCGCTTGGTCACCGACGTGGCCGGGATCCTGGCCGGGCCCGGGCCGCTGCGCGCACAGCTGCGGCGGATGGCCACCCACGTCGCGTCGCTGGCCGACGGCGACCGCCGGGTCGTGCGGCTGGCGCTGCGCGACGCGCTCGGGTGCGCGGCGCGGCGGCAGCGGTTGTTCGAGCGCTTCCGGCGCGGCCACATCCCGCTCGTGCTGCAGGCGGTGACCCGCGCCCAGGCGGCCGGCGAGGTCGAACCGGGCGCGCCGCCGTCGATGATCATGTTCAACGCCGCCGTGGTCGTGGTGCTGTCGCAGCTCGTGCTCGGCGACCTGCCGCTGCCCGGCCTGCCGGCGTCCGGGGCGGCGCGGATCGAGACCACGCTCGAGCTCCTGTTCCACGGCATCGCGGGGCCGGCGGCGCGCACGCCGGCACGTTGACCGGCCGCGGGGTTGATCGGCCGGCCAGGTGACCGGTCGCCCGGTCAGCGGGAGCGCGGGCGCGGAATGCCGTGGACGACGACCCGGGTCGCCAGGGTGGCCCGCGACACGCCGAGCAGCTTGGCGGCGCGGGTCTGATTGCCGACGCATGCCGCGAGCGCGGCGACGATGCGGGCGCGCTCGTCGTCGCCGGCGGGACGGACCGGCGCCGCGGCCGCCGGATCGGTGCCCGGCGGCCGCTCGGCTCCAGCCCCGACCGTCGACCTGGCGCGAGGTGACCGCCCTGTTCGTCCAGGTCGGCCGCGGCCTGGCCGCCGCGCACGACAGGGCCTGGTCCATCGCACGGCCGCGCCCGCACGCTGCTCGCGCTGCGTCGCCCTCGCGAGGCCGTCCGCGCAGCCGAGAACGCGCTCGCCGTGCTGCTCGCCGGTGACGGCGATCCCGGCGAAGTGGAGGAGGTGCGCAAGACCCTGCGGCGCGCGCGCCGCGGTACCTGAGACCGGATCCGAGTCGGCGCCGGCCGCCGCTTGCTGTGCGCCCTGCCCGCACGACGGCCATGCCGACGAACTCGGGAGGGCGCCGCGCGGCCGGTGGACGCGCCGGCGAGGCCACGTACCGACCGCACGGC
The DNA here is from genome assembly GCA_947483555.1 of Myxococcales bacterium. Taxonomy (GTDB): domain Bacteria; phylum Myxococcota_A; class Polyangia; order Haliangiales; family Haliangiaceae; genus UBA2376. The sequence goes on along the minus strand of CANKMW010000094.1, from coordinate 13,552 downwards.
TCTTGATCATCATCGCGAAGGCGATGGTGCGGAACAAGATACGCGACGACATGATCGTCGGCGCCACGACCGGTGACGACGCCGGCGCGGTGTACATCTACGACGCGGTCGGCGGGTTGCCGTCGACGCCGCTTTCGTCGTTGACGCCGGCGGGCTCCTCGGGCATGACGAGGTCAGTCGGGGATCGAGACCGTGACGTCGCCGTGCCAGCGCGACAGCACGAGCAGGAGGTCACCATCGGGGAGCGGCAGCACCGCGGTCAGCATCTGCTGCGGCAACAGCGCCACGCGTTGCATCTCCACTCGCTGACCGGTGTCGCGGACCCGCGAGATGACGCCGGTCAGCCCGTGGTAGGTCAGGAGCTGTCCCGCCGGCGACCAGATCGGTGTGGCGTCGCTGCTGGCGCCGACGCGAACCGGACTCGCGCCCGGCTGCATCGTCCACACGCCGAAGCCACCACCCACAGGGTTCCCGAGGAAGGCGATGGTTCCATCTCGTGGCGATCTTCGAGGTGCGAACACCGACTCGAACGCGGGCTCGACGAACTGTCCGGCAGCGCCGGTATCGGCGTCGAGCCACGCCAGCCGGCGGTAATCGGACGTCTCGGCCGCGATGCGGTGCTGGTCGAGCCAAACCGGTCGGTTGCGCGCGCCGAGGTCGCCGCGCGGCCAGCGGGTCGTGGCGGCGCCGGCTCGGTCGACGACCACCAGCCCCACGCCCTGCTCGTCGTCGACCGCCACCGCCAGGCGTCGACCGTCGGGCGACCACGCCAACTCCACCGCTCCGGTCATGATCGGAGGGCTTCGCTCGGCGATGCGATCGAGGCTGGCGATCCGCAGCGCGCCCGCGCCGCGGTCGGGTCGTTCGATCCACGCCACCGCGGATCCGTCAGCAGTCACGTCGACCCTCAGGTCCGAGTCACTCGACAGCGCCACCTGGCGCGCGCCTGCCGCCGTCACGGTCTCCACCGTGGCCCGGGTCGAGCGCATGATGTGGAAGTGTCGACCCTGGTGTTCACCGACCAGTTGGAGGTCCTCGCCACCGCCGAGCTTGGCGCGCGACACTTCGACCCCGTCGAACCCCAGCTCGACGATCTGGTTCGACCCGGTCCCCTCGTCGCGGACCCAGACCGACCGACCGTCACTCGACACGGCGTGCGAGTCGATCCCGCCGGTCCTGGCGATGAGGGCGCCGGGCTTGCAGTCCCGCCCCACGACCTGGATCGCGGGGCGCCGCTCCATGTCGACGATGCCGATCAGCATCGCGTCACCGCCATCGACCAGGTCCAGGGTGGTGAGCCACGCGAAGCGGCCGGGGATCGCGCACTCCGAGACCACCCGCAGCGACGGGAGCGTGGACACCTGCACCGCCCGCCTGCTGACACGCGCGGTGGCGAGGGTCGTGTCCGAGGCGAACGCCAGCGTGTTGGCGTGCAGCGACAGTCGCTCGACGGTCCGCGACCGCACGTCGATGATCTCGACGTTGCCGTCGCTCCGGCGGTGCGCCCCCGCGCCGTAGGCCACCGCCAGCCGATCGCCGCGTGGCGACCACGACAGCGCCATCACCGGGCTGCCATCGTCGAGCGCGACCAGGGTCTCGTCGCCCCCACCTGGCTCCACGGAGCGCATGATGATCCCGTCCGAGCCGGCCAGCGCGAGCCTGGTGCCATCCGGCGACAGTCTGGCGAGAAACACGTCACCGCGTTGCGTGATGCGTTCCCGCCGATAGCTCACCACGACCGGCGCCGGCGCCACCTCGGAGGCAACCGACCCGCGCGGCCTGTCGCCGCCGCGCAGCTCGACGAGCGCCGCCACCACACCGGCGACCACCGCGGCAGCGACGGCGACGCTGATGACGGTGCGACCGCGGCGGCCGCCGCGATGGGCCGCGATCGCGTCGAGTAGCGCCGTCATCGACGGCCAGCGCTCGGCGGGCCGGGCGCGCAGGCCGCGCAGGACGATGGCGCGCAGCCACGCCGGGGCCTCGCGGCCCGGCGCCGGCGTCGTGAGTCGTCCAGCGTCGATCGCCTCGAGCAAGGCGGTCAACGCGGCCGGGCCGCCGACGCCGCCCGGTGAGAACGGCCGCGCCCCGAACAGGCCCTCCCACAGCGCGACGCAGAAGCTGAACTGGTCGCCGCGCCCGTCGCTGACCTCGCCGCGCAGCTGCTCGGGTGCCATGTACGCCGGGGTACCGAGCAGGTCGCCGGTGCGGGTGAGGTCGAGCGTGACCGGCGCCGCCGGCGACTCGCCCGACGGCGGGCCCGACGGTGGTCCCGACAGATCGCGATCGAGCCGCGCCAGCCCGAAGTCGGCGACCTGGATCTCGCCATCGCCGCCGAGCAGGACGTTGTCGGGCTTGAAGTCGCGATGAACCATGCCGGCGGCGTGCGCGGCGGCGAGCCCGCGGCCGGCGGCGACGAAGTGATCGAGCGTCGCCATCCACGATCGCGGCTGGTCGCGCAGCCAGGCGCCGAGGGTGCCGCCCTCGAGCAACGGCATCACCACGAAGACGTCGTCACCGAGGGTGCCGACGTCGAAGATCGGGATCACGTTGGGATGCCGCAGCCTGGCCATGGCCTGGGCCTCGCGCAGGAGCCGCGCCGTGCTGCTCGAGCTGCGCACCACCTTCACCGCCACCGCGCGGTCGAGCTGCGGATCGCGGGCGCGGTAGACGATGCCCATGCCGCCGAGGCCGAGCAGCGCCTCGAGAACGTGGCGGCCGACCCGGGTGCCCGGACCCAGCTCACCGATCGGCGCCGGCACCGCGCCGCCGGGCGCGCGCCCGGTCGCCACCTCCGACGGCGTCGCGGTCCACGTGTCGTCGTCCCCGGCATCCGGAGCCATCCGCTCGACGCTACCACCCTGCGCAGCGCATCTGGAGACATCCAGACATCAGCCACATTCAACGTGGGCGGAGATCTTCCGTCGCGTGTTCCGCGACGACGTCCTGGGGTGCCCCCGCTGCACCGGCGGGATGCGCGTGCTGGCCGCGACCACCGCCCCGTCGTGATCGAGGCGATCCTGGTCCACCTGGGCCTTCCCATCGAGCCGCCCGCGCTGGCCCGGCGCGGGCGGCCCCGCAGCTCGACGCCTGGCCCGGCGCGCTCCCCCGCGGGTTTGCTATTCCAGCCAGGCGTTCTGGTTCAAGTCGGCCCACGCCGACGTCGAGCAGCTGTGCGAACGCTACCAGCGGACGTACATCCTCGAGCACGCCGAGGCGGCGGTGGTCGAGGGCTTCCAGACCCTGGGCCAGATGAAGCGGGCGGTCGAGGGCCAGTACGAGGCCGAGGCGACCCACGTCGGGATCACCGGCGCCGAGTGCGCGAAGCGGGTCGATGCCGCGCTGGCGTTCGGGATCGCTGCTTCCGACAAGATCGAGTCGTCGCGCTACGGATTGCCGGCCATCGAGCTGGGCGCCGCCAAGGCGAAGTACTGCCAGCCGGCGATCGACTTCGCCGGCCAGCGGGTCGGCGACATCAAGGCCCTCGCGAAGGCCAAGCAGGACGCGATCATCGCCGTCTACAAGAAGGCCGGGATCAAGGGCAAGCGGCTCGAGCTGTTCGTCAGCTACGGGATGCCCGACAACACCGGGTTCCTGGCCGCCGGGTGCGGCACCTGGGTCGACACCATCGGGGCGCTCAAGAAGGCCAAGAAGCTGTTCGTGTGGCTCGAGGGCAGCTCGGGCTACACGGTTCGCAAGTTCACGATCCGTGGCGACAGCTAACACGGTCAGCGAGCAGGAGTTCGGCACCAAGGAAGCCGCCTACCGCGCCTGTCGGTGACGACCGGCGGTCCGGCTGACCGTGGGGTGGTACCCTGCCGAGGCAGGAGTCCCATGGTGCGATCGACCGTGCTCGCGTTCTCGATCTCGGCAGCGGCAGCGCTGGCGGGTGCCATCGCGACGGTCGCGCCGGCGGCGGCGCAGCCGGCGAACAAGGACAAGCAGAAGGCGGCCAAGGCCTACGTCGACGCCGGCCTGGCGGCGCAGGAGCGCGGCGACCACGACACCGCGATCGCCATGTACGCCAAGGCGTACGAGCTGGTGCCACATCCGATCCTGGTCTTCAACATGGCCCAGGCCCATCGCCTCGCCGGCCGCACCGCGCCGGCGCTCGACCACTACCGCCGCTACCTCGCCGATGCGCCCAAGGGGCCCAAGGCCAGGACGGCGCGCGAGTTCATCACGGCGCTCGAGGGCCAGCTCGTGCTCGACGACGGCGAGGCCAGGAAGGCGAAGGCGGCCGCGGAGGCGCGCCAGGCCGAGGCGGCGCGCCAGGCCGAGGCGGCGCGCCAGGCCGAGGTGGCGCGCCAGGTCGAGGCGGCGCGCCAGGCCGAGGCGGCGCGACCGCTGACCGCGGGCGGCGGCAGCGAGGAGGGCCAGCGACCTGCCGACGACCGACGGGTGGCGCCGATCGACGACGGTCGCGATGACGTCGAGGAGCCCGTGAGGCGCGGCGGCGGTCGGGGCCTGCGCCTGGTCGGCCTGACCAGCGGCGTGCTCGGCGTCGCCGCGATCGGCGCCGGGATCCCGTTCGCGCTCCGCGCCCAGACCCTGGCCGACGAGCTGTCGACCCCGGGCGCGACCTACGATCCACGCAAGGACGACTCCGGGAAGCAGGCCGAGCAGATCCACCTGATCGCGACCGCCGCCGGCGGGGTGTTGCTGATCGGCGGCGTCACGCTGTACCTGATCGGCCGTTCGCGCGCCGACCACAGCGTGGCGATCGTGCCCGTGGTCGATCCCGACCAGGTCGGCGTGGTGGTGCGGGGAGCGTACTGAGGTGCGCACGCTGGTGTTGCTCGCGATCGCCGCCGCGAGCGCCTGTTACGACCCGACCTACGAGGGGCTGCTGTGCGCTGGCAACGTGTGCCCGGATGGCCACGTGTGCGTCAGCGGCACGTGCCTGGCCACCACCGGTGAATGCGGCGACGGCGTACCCAGCCAGCCGGAGCTGTGCGACGACGGCAACCTGGTCACCGAGCTCGCCTGTCCGTACGGCACGCCGACCTGCACCCGGTGCAACGCCGATTGCTCGCAGCCGCTGGCGCTGTCCGGCAACACGTGCGGCGACGGCAACGTCGATGCGGCCAACGAAGCCTGCGACGACACCAACGCCGTGGACTGCGGCGGCTGCAGCGCGGACTGTCAGGACCTGCTGCCGGCGGGCATGGCGACCGGCACGCTGATGAACGTCGCTGGCCTGAGTGCCGCGAACGAAGGCCAGACCTTCACCTTGCTCGACGGGGTCAACATCAACCGCCTCACCTACGAGCTCGACACCAACGGGAGCTCGACGGCGCCGTACATCCGCGTCAGCATCGGCGGTGGCGCGGTCGTCGGTGTGATCGGCGCCATCAACAGCTCGTCGATCTTGATCGACGCCAGCGACGCCGGCGGTGGCCATGTCCTGCTGGTCAATCAGCGGCTTTCGGGCCGCGGCAACCAGCCGATCGAGACCACGATCCCGGCTCCGTTCGCCGTCACCGGCATGCTCGGCGGCGCCGGCGCCGACTGTGCGCCGGGCACCGGCTGCAGCGTCGCCGGCGATTGCTTCAGCAACGTGTGTACGAACCGCGTCTGCCAGTGATCGGCGATCCTACCGCTACAGCCGGCTGGCATCGATCACGTCGAACCGAACGTCGGGGTACCGCGTCCGCAGCGAACACGCGGCCCACGTGTGCTCCAAGCGGCGCTGTACCTGGGCGCGTTGATCGCGCGTCAGTCGCCGCCACTTGACCTCGGCGACCAGCAAGCCACCCGCGGTCTCGCGATCGGGGGCCACCAGATCGAACTCGAGATCGCGCTCCCAGTAGCGATGGGCGCCGGGGACGCGAGCGCGACAGACATCCTCGAACACGGTCGCGGCGTGATCGTGGAGCAGCTTGCGGCGGGCCGCCACCGGGTACGTACTCCACAGGGTGCGATGGGGCGAGTAGACTCGGTACCAGAAGCGCAGGGTCGGATCGTGGATGCGATAGAGGGATTTCTTGGTGGATCGCGTGCTCTCGCCGAACGGTAGCTCGCGCACCAGCACCGACGCGTCGAGGAGTTGCTGCAGCAGCCGCGACAGGTTGGTCTGTGCGGTCCCCAGGCGACCGGCGATCTCGGAGGGGCGCTCGGCGCCGCGCCCGATTGCCTCGAGCACCGCCACTGCGTTGAGGCCGTGGACGCCTTCGTCACGCAGCAGGCGCTGGGGCTCATGCTCCATGTACGGTGCGAAGTCAAAGTACAGCGCCTCGGCCAGCGCGACCGCGTCGTGGTCGGGCTCGATGAACTCCCAGTACTTCGGGACCCCGCCGACACAGGCGAACTTCTCGAATGCGTCGAGGTCCTCGGTGGCGAGGTCACACGCGCCGCAGAACGCGGCGTAGTCCATCGGCTCGACGTGGACCAGCTTGCGAGCCCGACCGTAGAGCGGCGCTGCGCGGTGGAGGAACAGGTCGCGCATCATCCGCGTGCTGGAGCCGGCAAGGATCAGGAGGCAGCCCCGCGGAATCCCGTGATCGAGCCAGCGCTGGAGCTGGCTCGGCAACGTCGGGTCGACCGCGGTCAAGTACGGAAATTCGTCGAGGCAGAGGGCCCAGCGTCGCTTCTGAAGGCCGAGGATCTCGAGTAGTTCGGCCCAGCTCTTCGGGACCAGCTGGGTGTCGAGGCGCGGGCGAATGTCGAGAAAGACCTGCTCGAGCTGGAGGTGACGCGGCGCCTCGATGGCCTGGCTATACAGGCCGTCGTGGGTGTCGAGCCAGCGCCGCAGCAGGCGGGTCTTGCCGACGCGGCGGCGCCCGTAGACCACCAACAGTCCACCCTTCCGGGCGGCGGCGTCCAGCTCCGCGAGCTCGGCGGCGCGGTTGACGAACTCCAGCGTCACCGCGGCATGGTCGCCTCGATCATCAGGTTCGTCAATAATTATGACTGGGGAACATAATGTTCGCTGGACATCATGTTCGCCTGGCGGGCCCGCAGCGCCGGGCCGCCGACCGGTCGCCGGTCAGCGGTTCTGTGGGAAGCCGAGGTCGACGCCGCGGAAGCGCGGATCGGGCCAGCGGCTGGTGACCGCCTTGGTGCGAGTGTAGAAGCGGACCCCGTCGCGACCGTAGATGTGGAGGTCGCCGAACAAGGACGACTTCCAGCCGCCGAACGAGTAGTACGCCATCGGCACCGGGATCGGGACGTTGACGCCGACCATGCCGACCTCGACCTCGGCGACGAACTTGCGCGCCGCGCCACCGTCGTTGGTGAAGATCGCGACCCCGTTGCCGTACGGGTGGGCGTGGACCATGGCCAGCGCCTCGTCGTAGGTGCCGACCCGGACCACGCCCAGCACCGGCCCGAAGATCTCGTCCTGGTAGATCGTCATCTCGGGACGGACGGCGTCGAACAGGCACGGGCCGAGGAAGAAGCCGTCCTCGTGGCCGGCGACGCGCAGGCCGCGGCCGTCCATGACCAGCTTGGCGCCCTCGCTGACGCCGGTGTCGACGTAGCCCCTGACCTTGTCGCGGTGGACGCGGGTGATGAGCGGCCCCATCTCGGACGCCGGATCGCTGCCCGGGCCGACCTTGAGCTTGGTGATGCGCTCGCGCAGCGCCGGCAGCAGGCGCTCGCCAGCGTCGCCGACCGCGACGATCACCGAGATGGCCATGCAGCGCTCGCCGGCCGAGCCGTAACCGGCGCCGACCGCGGCGTCGGCGGCCAGCTCCATGTCGGCGTCGGGCAGCACGATCATGTGGTTCTTGGCGCCGCCCAGCGCCTGGACCCGCTTGCCGTGGCGGGTGCCGGTCTCGTAGATGTAGCGGGCGATCGGGGTCGAGCCAACGAACGACACCGCCGCGATCTGCGGGTGCTCGAGGATGCGGTCGACCGCGACCTTGTCGCCGTGGACCACGTTGAAGACGCCGGGCGGCAGGCCAGCCTGGCGCAACAGCTCGGCGCAGAAGTTGGCGCACGACGGATCGCGCTCGCTGGGCTTGAGCACGAAGGTGTTGCCGCAGGCGATCGCCAGCGGGTACATCCACATCGGCACCATGGCCGGGAAGTTGAAGGGCGTGATGCCGGCGACCACACCCAGCGACTGCCGGATGGCGTAGCTGTCGACCTCGGTCGACACGTTCTCCGAGTACTCGCCCTTGATGAGGTCGGCGATGCCGCACGCGAACTCGATCACCTCGAGGCCGCGGTTGACCTCGCCGAGCGCGTCGCTGAAGACCTTGCCGTGCTCGCGGGTGAGCAGGGCGGCGAGCTCTTCCTTCTTGCGGTCGACCAGCTCGCGGAAGGCGAACATGATCTTGGTGCGGCGGGCGAGCGACGTCGCGCGCCACGCCGGCAGCGCGGCGGCGGCGGCGGCCACCGCCTCGTCGACGACCGCCGGGGTGGCGAACGCGACCCGGGCCTGGACCGCGCCGGTCGCCGGGTTGAACACCTCGCCGTGGCGCTCGGCGGCGCGCTCGTACGGCTGGCCTGCGATCCAGTGCCTGATGGTGGCGGTTTCCGTTCCGGGTTCCGGGTCCATCGCTTCTCGCTACCACGGTTCGCGAGCGGGTGGAACGTCCACTTGAACGCGGTTCGCCAGCCGTGATACCGACTTCTTTCGCCATTCATCAGGGGGCCTCGCGATGACCACGAAGTCTGTCGATCTGTCGATCACCGTCAACGGCATGAAGTTCGAGAATCCGTTCCTGCTCGGATCCGGACCACCGGGCACCAACGGCAAGGTCATCGCCAAGTCGTACGACCTCGGCTGGGGCGGCATGGTGTGCAAGACCTTCTCGACCGACGCCGACAAGGTCATCAACACGACGCCGCGCTACGCCAAGCTGCGTGGCCGCGCCAGCGAGGAGGTGATCGGCTTCCAGAACATCGAGCTCATCTCCGATCGCCCGTACGCCGACTGGCTCGACGATCTGGCTCAGCTCAAGAAGCAGTACCCGACCAAGATCCTGGTGGCGTCGATCATGGAGGAGTACCGCAAGGAGGCCTGGCAGCGCATCGTGCGCGAGGTCCAGGTCACCGGCGTCGACGCCTTCGAGATGAACCTGTCGTGTCCGCACGGTCTGCCCGAGCGCAAGATGGGCATGGCGATGGGCGAGAACCCCGACATCGTCGAGGAGGTCGTGGGCTGGGTGAAGGAGGTCGCGACCATCCCGGTGTGGGCCAAGATGACGCCCAACGTCGGCAACCCGACGGTGCCGGCCGGCGCGGCGATCCGGGCCGGCGCCGACGGCATCTCGATGATCAACACCATCCTGAGCGTGTGCGGGATCGATCTGAAGACGCTGCGGCCGATGCCGACCGTCGAGGGCCACAGCGTCCCTGGCGGTTACTCGGGTCAGGCGGTGCGGCCGATCGCGCTGCGTCAGGTGATGGAGGTGGCGCGCGCCAACCCCGGCCTCGCCATCTCGGGCATGGGCGGCATCGAGACCGGCTTCGACGCCGCCCAGTTCTTCCTGCTCGGCGCGTCGACGGTGCAGGTGTGCACCGGCGCCATGCTGCGCGGCTACGAGATCATCAGCGAGCTGACCGACGAGCTCGGCAAGTTCATGGTCGACCACGGCTTCGAGAACATCCGTCAGTTCGTCGGCAAGAGCCTGCCGTACTTCACCACCCACCACGATCTGGTCGACCGCCAGCGCGCCGCCCGCGAGCTCAAGGACGCGGCGCGGGCCAAGGTGGCGGCGGGCCGCGACGCCGAGACCTGGAAGGGCGAGATCGCCCGCGAGACCAACGACCTGGTCACGAACTGAGCCACCAACCGCCGAGCCCGGGAGCTAGCAAGCACATGGCGCGCAACGTTCTGTCCGGCCTGATCCAGGCCTCGAACCCGATCAACGACGAGACCCGGCCGGTGGCCGAGATCCAGGCCGCGATGCTGGAGAAGCATCTGCCGATGATCCACGACGCCGGCAAGAAGGGGGTCCAGATCCTGTGCCTGCAGGAGATCTTCAACGGCCCGTACTTCTGCCCCGGCCAGGACAAGCGCTGGTACGACGCCGCCGAGCCGGTGCCCGGCCCGACGGTCGAGAAGCTGGCGCCGATCGCCGCCCGGTACCAGATGGTGATGGTGGTGCCGGTCTATGAACGCGAGCAGGCCGGCGTCTATTACAACACCGCCGCCATCATCGACGCCGACGGCACGTACCTCGGCAAGTACCGCAAGACCCACATCCCGCAGACCTCGGGCTTCTGGGAAAAGTTCTTCTTCCGGCCCGGCAACCTGGGCTACCCGGTGTTCAAGACCCGGTACGCGACGATCGGGGCCTACATCTGTTACGACCGCCACTTCCCCGAGGGGGCGCGCGCGCTGGGCCTGGCCGGTGCCGAGATCGTCTACAACCCGTCGGCGACGGTGGCCGGCCTGTCGCAGCACCTGTGGAAGATCGAGCAGCCCGCCCACGCGGTCGCCAACGGCTACTTCGTCGGCGCCATCAATCGGGTCGGCACCGAGGCGCCGTGGAACGTCGGCCGGTTCTACGGCAACTCGTACTTCGTCGATCCGCGCGGCCAGATCATCGCCTGCGGCTCCGAGGATCAGGACGAGCTGGTGGTGGCGTCGCTCGACCTGGACATGATCGAGGAAGTCCGGCGCGTGTGGCAGTTCTACCGTGATCGCCGGCCCGACGCCTACGGCCCCCTGACGGAGGGATGACCGTGCCGCGCACGCTGATCAAGGACGGCACCGTGGTCACCGCGTCGGACACCTTCGTGGCCGACGTCTGGATCGAGGGCACGAAGATCGTCGCGCTGACTGACCCGACGCAACGGGCGGCGCTCGCCGTGAGCCTGCCGAACGGCGACACGGTCGTCGACGCCAGGGGCCAGTTCGTGATCCCGGGCGGTATCGACAGCCACACCCACATGGAGCTGCCGTTCGGCGGCACCACGGCGTCGGACGACTTCGACACCGGCACGGTGGCGGCGGCGTTCGGCGGCACCACGACCATCGTCGACTTCGCGATCCAGTCGAAGGGTAGCTCGATGCGCGCCGGGCTCGACGCCTGGCACGCCAAGGCCGAAGGCAAGGCGGCGATCGACTACGGCTTCCACATGATCATGACCGAGGCCAACCCGGGCACCCTCGAGGAGATGGGCGCCCTGGTCCGCGAGGGCGTGACCAGCTTCAAGATGTTCATGGCCTACCCGGGCGTCTTCCTGGTCGACGATCAGCAGATCTTCCGCGCCATGCTGCGCGCCGGTGAGCTGGGGGCGTTGATCACGATGCACGCCGAGATCGGGCTGCCCATCGACGTGCTGGTGCAGCGCGCGCTGGCCGAGGGCCACACCGCGCCGGTCTATCACGCGCTGACCCGGCCCGAGGTCGCCGAGGCGACCGGCACCGAGCGGGCGCTGGCCCTGGCCGAGATGGCCAAGGTGCCGGTGTACATGGTGCACCTGTCGGCACAGCGGGCGCTCGAGCGGGTCATGGAGGCGCGCGATCGCGGCCTGCCGGCCTACGCCGAGACCTGCCCGCAGTATCTGTTCTGTAGCGAGGACGATCTGCGCGGCGAGCCCGGCAACGAGTGGAAGGGCGCTGGCTACGTGTGCACGCCGCCGCTGCGGCCCAAGCACCACCACGATCATCTGTGGCGCGGGCTCAGGAACTACGATCTCCAGGTGGTGGCGACCGATCACTGCCCGTTCTGCATGAAGGACCAGAAGGAGCTCGGCAAGGGCGACTTCTCGAAGATCCCCAACGGCATGCCCGGGGTCGAGACCCGGCTCCACCTGCTGTGGGAAGGCGTGCGCGACGGCCGGATCTCGATCAACCGCTTCGTCGAGATCACGGCGACCGCGCCGGCCAAGATCTTCGGCCTGTACGGCAAGAAGGGCACGGTCTCGGTCGGCGCCGATGCCGACATCGTGGTGTGGGATCCGGAGCGCGAGAAGGTGCTGGGCAAGGACACGCTGCACATGCGCGTCGACTACTCGCCGTTCGAGGGCCGTCGTATCAAGGGCACGCCGTCGGCGGTGCTGTCGCGCGGCGAGCTGATCATCCAGGACGACCAGTGGGTCGCCAAGCAGAAGCAAGGCCGTGGCCAGTTCCTGCGCCGCGGCACGTTTTCACTGTGAGAGGACCCCATGACGACCAACCACGAAGTCGCTGCCAAGCAGAAGGAGCTCCTCTTTCCATGCGTGACCACGTACTACGAGGAGCCGATCGCGTTCGAACGGGGTGAGGGGGCGCGGCTGTGGGACGTCGAGGGCACCGAGTACCTCGACTTCTTCGGCGGCATCCTGACCGTGTCGCTCGGCCACGCCGAGCCGCGGGTCACCGAGGCCGTGGTCGCGCAGGCCCGCAAGCTGGTCCACACCTCGGCGCTGTACCCGATCCCGGCCCAGGTCGCGGCCGCCGAGCGCTTGATCCAGATCTCGCCGATCAAGGGCAAGCAGAAGGCGTTCTTCACCTCGAGCGGCAGCGAGGCCGACGAGACCGCGCTGGTGCTGGCCAAGGTGTTCACCAAGACCACCGAGATCATCGCGCTGCGCCACTCGTACTCGGGGCGAACGCTGGTGGCGATGACCAACACCGCGCACGCCAAGTACCGCGCGCTGCCGGCCCAGGTGCCGGGCACGGTCCACGCCCACGCCCCGTACTGCTACCGCTGTCCGTACGGGCTGACCTATCCGTCGTGTGGTGTCCGGTGCGCCCAGGACCTCGAGGAGCTGATCGCGACCTGCACCACCGGGCATCCGGCGGCGTTCTTCGCCGAGCCCATCCTCGGCGTCGGCGGCTTCATCACGCCGCCCAAGGAGTACTTCCAGATCGCGGTCGGCATCGTCCGCAAGGCCGGCGGGCTGTTCATCTGCGACGAGGTCCAGACCGGCTTCGGCCGCACCGGTGAGCACTGGAACGGCATCGAGCACTACGGCGTCGAGCCCGATCTGGTCAGCTACGCCAAGGGCATCGCCAACGGCTACGCCATGGGCGCCACGCTGGCCCGGGCCGAGATCGCGGATGCGTTCACGGCCGGCTCGATCGCGACGTTCGGTGGCAATCCGATCTCGGCGACCGCGGCGGCGGCGACCATGGCGGTGATGGCCGACGAGCGCATCCCCGAGCGGTCGGCGCGGCTGGGCGCGCGCCTGCGCGGCCGCCTCGAGCAGATGAAGGAAAAGCACGCCGTGATCGGCGACGTCCGCGGCATGGGCCTGATGCAGGCGCTCGAGCTGGTCGAGGATCGCGTCACCAAGAAGCCGGCGGCGGCGGCGACCAACCGCTTCGCCGAGGCGTGCAAGCGGCGCAAGCTGTTGGTCGGCAAGGGCGGCCTGTACGGCAACACGGTGCGCATCGCGCCGCCGATGCTGATCGGCGACGCCGAGATCGATCAGGCCTGCGACATCATGGACGCCGCGCTGACCGAGACCACGGTCTAGCCGCAACGCCAGTCACTTAGCGACGTCAGTCCAATCAAGTCGATCACTTCCACCTCCGTTCGCCCTGAGCGAGGCCGCGCAGCGGCCGAGTCGAAGGGCGCAGCCTCGACGGAGTACGTCCTTCGACTCACGCTCGCGTGCGCTCGCGTTTCGCTCAGGACGAGCGGAAACGTGGCTCGTCTCGATC
>CANKMW010000093.1 GCA_947483555.1 Myxococcales bacterium | reverse complement strand
GTCTCGACGCCGGCGATCCACCGCCGGCGCGTCCACCGTCGCGGCGGCGGCGGCGGCGCGCGCGCTCGGCCGCCGCGTCCTGACACCTGCTGGCCGCTGGCCGCGCCGGCCTCAGGCCGGCCTCTGCGCCCACCGGTCGACTGTCATTTCTCTACGGATCCGGGAGGCCGTCAACATGCCGCGTACGGCGGGCTTCGCAGCTCCCAGCGCCGCCGCTGTCAGAACCCCCAAGGGGCCAGCACCGAGAGCCACGGCCACGGCGGCCGGCGCTGCGATGTCCGCGGCGGTGGCGATCGTGCTCTTCGCCTTTTCGTCCTTCATTGGGAACGAGCATACGCCGCAGACTTCGAGCCCCCGGCGTGCGGACCGCGACAGTGTTCACGCCGCGTGCCGCCAGATGGTGAACTTGATGGGAATTTCTGGACCCCGCGGGTTGGGCGCTCGTGCCCCCGCTACGAACGTTACTCTCCACGATGCCAAGTCCCTGAACGGACTTGGCATTTTGGTTTTCGGCGACGACTGCGTTCGACCGGCGCCTCATGGGGCTGCTAGTTTCCGGTCGATGCTCGAACAGACGGACCGGGGAGGGCGGGGCCAGTGGTTCGCGGTCGCGTCGGCGGTGGTCCTGCTCGAGGTGCTCGCCCTCGGCTGTGGATCGCCGCCCTCGAAGAGCGAGCCGGCCGAGCTCCTGTCCGCCGGCGAGGCCGAGGCGATCACCGCACGCTGGCAGGGCGCGTGGGTGATGCCGTTTCGCTCCGGCGATCCGTCCACCACCTCGCGGATCGGCACGCACGAGGTCTGGGCGGTCGAAGGAACGTGGCTGACTCGCTGGGGCGGTGACACCGAGGAGGTCGGGGCCATGACGTTGCTCGCGCGGTGCCTCGTCAAGGTGGGCGACAGGCGGTTCAGCTACCACGCGTTCGCGTTCAGCGAGGGTAGGCTCATCGTCGACCACCGGATCGGCGTGCGTGACGGCGACGCGATCACCGTGTGCAGCGACCTCGGCGGCGTCTACACCTTCGACGGCACGACCTGCCGCTACTGGGAGAGGCCGATCATCGGGCGCGGCGGGCTCGCGTCGCATCCGGCGACGTGCGCGGCCGACGGGGCACGCTTCGACGCGACGTCTGCGGACGACGTCACCGCGCCGCACGCGATGCGGATCGACGGCGATCTCGTCCGGCAGGACCTCGAGCACGTGGGCGGACCGGCGACCCGTTTCGACACCCTGGCCTCCGCCAAGGCGTCGCTGCTCGAGTGACCTCGATCGATGCTCGGTCGCCGCCGCCGGGACGGTCCGCGGCCTCGCGGGCTGGGCGTAGGATGGACACCGAATGAGCCCGTATCGCAGCCTCGAGCAGCTCCTCGATCTCGTCGACCCGTCGCAGCGCGATGGCTGCCGGACGCTGCTCGCGCGCCACGCGATCGAGATCGCAGCGGCACCCGGATCGAGTCACAACCACCAGGCGTGGCCGGGCGGCTACCTCGATCACGTGCAGGAGGCGATGAACGTCGCGGTCGTGCTCCACGCCGCGCTCGCCGCGCATCGCCCGCTCGAGCACTCGTTGTCCGATGCGCTGGTCGTGATGTTCCTTCACGATCTCGAGAAGCCGTGGGCGTACGAGATGAAGGACGGCGTCAAGGTGCGCAAGCCGGAGCTGGCGGAGAAGGATGGCCAGCAGGCATTTCGACTCGCGACGGCGACGGCGAGCGGGCTCGCGCTGACCGAGCGCCAGATCGACGCGATGCGGTTCGTCGAGGGTGAGATCGGCCACTACAGCAACCAGCGCCGCACGATGAGCCCGCTCGCGGCGTTCTGTCACCTGTGCGACGTGACGAGCGCGCGGATCTGGTTCGATCACCCGCAGCCCGACGGCGATCGCTGGGACGGCGCGCGGCGTCGGAGCCAGGGGACGCCGATACCGGCAGCGTGAAACCGGTCGTGATCACCTGATGTGGTCAGGTGCGAGCGCTCCTCACGGACAGTTGCCCGCGTCGCAGCAGCTCTCGCCACGCAGCCCCTCTCGTCCCTCCTTGACCAGGAGGACCGCGATGCCAAACGCGGCGACGGGATCGGCCCACCACCAGCCGAGTGCGGCGTTGAGGCCGATGCCGACGAGGCCGACGACGGAGAGCCAGAAGCACGCGCTGGTCTGGAAGGAGTCGGCGGCGAGGGCGCGGCTCTCGAGCGCGGCGGCGGCGCCCCGTTTGGCGCGGGCGAGCCACCACATGGCGGCGATCGAGATCACCAGGAGGACGATGCCGACGACGCTGGGCTCGGGACGCTCGTTGGTCCACAGCGACCGCGAGGCATCGAAGACGACCCAGGCGGCGAGGGCGAAGAGAGACCACCCGACGAGCTGGTGCGCGCGGCGGTCGAGGCGCTCCACGGCGGCGAGGTCGGCCGCAGTGCGCTCGGCGCGGAGGCGCCAGATCAGGATCGCGCCGGATGCGCACTCGACGAAGCTGTCGATGCCGAACGCGAGGAGGGCGACGCTGCCGGCGGCGAGCGCGGCGGCAACGGCGACGATGCCCTCGACGATGTTCCAGCCGACGGTCAGATACTCGAGTCGGAGCGCGCGGGTCAGGTTGCGGGCGCGGGTGCGAGGGGTTCCGAGGACAGTCTCCATGACTACTCCAGGAAGCCTACGAGGTGGGAGCGGGCAGCGGTAGTCCGCCAGTCGCGGGCGCCATGGAAGCGCTCCACGAGCTTGCCGGTGCGATCGACGACGTAGCTGTCGGGCAGCGTCGAGACACCGAAGCGCTTGTGCACGTCGGGGTCGGTTGCGACGACGACCTCGGGAGGCACCTCGCCATCGAAGAAGGCCCGGATGTCGGTCCAGTCGTCATCGACGGCGACGGCGATCAGGTCGATGCCCCGGGGTCGGAGATCGCGGGACAGGGCGAGGAGCCCAGGGAGCTCGGTGCGGCACGGCTTGCACCAGGTCGCCCAGAAGTGGACGACGCGGACGCGGTCGGTGGGCCAGGCGACCGCGACCGTGCTGCCGTCGGCGCGCACGCCGTCGAGGGCGGGCGCGGCCTCGGTCCCACGCAAGCGCTCGCCCTCGAAGCGGATGGAGGCGGCGCGCGGCTCACGCGAACGCTCCACGGCGCGGTAGACCAGGTAGGCGGCGACCTGGATGGCCGCGAGCGCCGCGATGGCAATCGCGATGCGGGCCGGGCGGGTCATGGCGGAGCCTCCGGCGGTGACGCGGCGAGACCGCCGAGCCGGCGGCGCGGCGCGAAGGTCGTGTAGAGCGCGGGGAGGACGACCAGGGTCAGCAGCGTCGCCGAGATGAGACCACCGATGACGACGGTGGCGAGCGGGCGCTGCACCTCGGCACCGATGCCGGTGTTGAGCGCCATCGGCACGAAGCCGAGGCTGGCCACCAGCGCGGTCATGAGCACAGGGCGCAGACGGCGCTCGGCCGCCAGCCTCACAGCATCGCCGACGCTCTGCCCCTCGTCGAGGAGCTGGCGGATGGTCGACACCAGCACCATGTCGCCGAGGACGGCGACGCCCGACAGCGCGACGAAGCCCACGCCGGCCGAGATGCTGAACGGCATGTCCCGCAGCCAGAGCGCGGCGATGCCGCCGACGGCCGCGAACGGGACGCCGGTGAAGACGCGGATCGTGTCGCGGACGCGGCCGTAGGTGACGTAGAGGAGCAGCAGGATCAAGGCGAGCGCGATCGGGACGACGATCATCAGCCGCGTCTTCGCCGCCTCCAGGTGCTCGAACTGCCCTCCATAACGAAGGTAGTAGCCGGGCGGAAGTTCGACCTGCCGCTCGACCGCGGCGCGTGCCTCGGCGACGAACGAGCCGAGGTCGCGGCCGCGGACGTTGGCCTGGACGACGATGCGGCGCTTGCCCCACTCGCGATTCACCATCGCGGGCGCCTCCACGGTGGAGATGTGCGCCAGCTGGTCGAGCGGGATGCGGTCGCCGTTCGAGGCGGTGACGAGGATCCGGCGCACGGCGGCCTCGTCTCGCCGGTAGCGCTCGTGCAGGCGGATCGCGAGCGGGAAGCGGCGCTCGCCTTGCTGGATCTCGCCGACCTCGACACCACCGAGGGCCTCGACGACATCGAGCACCTCGCGCGCCGGGATGCCGCGGCGCGCGATCGCGTCCCAGTTGACCTCGACCTGGAGCACGGAGAGCCCGGTCACCTGCTCGGTGACGACGTCCGCGGCGCCGGGCAGTGCCTCGAGCACGGCCTCGATCTCGGCCGCCTTGGTACGCAGCATCTCCAGGTCGTCGCCGAAGAGCTTCACGCCGACGTCGCCGCGGATGCCGGCGTTCATCTCGTTGACCCGCATCTCGATCGGCTGCATGAAGGCGACCCGCATGCCGGGGAGGACGGCGAGCACCTCCTCCATCTCGGCGACCAGCCCGGCCTGGGTCGTCGCGCGCCTCCATCGGCTTCGCGGGGTCAGCATCACGAAGACGTCGGACAGCTCGATGCCCATCGGATCGGTGGCGATCTCGGCAGAGCCGGTGCGGGTCCAGATGCGACCGATCTCGTCGGGGAACTCGTCGAGCAGGACGCGCTCGATCCGGGTGCCGTAGCGGACCGACTCGTCGAGGGAGACTGACGCCAGGCGGACCGTGTTGATGACGATCGTGCCTTCGTTGAGCCGGGGGACGAACTCGGAGCCGAGCTGGCGGGCGAGGAGGACACCGTTGACCATGAGGAGGACCGCGAAGGCGAGCACGGCCCAGCGCCAGCGCAGCGCGAACCGGAGCACCGGCCGGTAGAGCCACTTCGCCGCGCGCACGACCGGGTTGTCCCGCTCGGCCATGCGGCGCGGCAGGATCAGGCTCGACAGGACGGGGATCAGCGTCAGCGAGAGCAACATCGAGCCCGCCAGCGCGAAGATCACGGTCAGCGCCATCGGGCGGAACAGCTTCCCCTCCATCCCTTCGAGGAAGAGGATCGGCAGGTAGACGATCAGGATGATCAGCTCGCCGAACATCGTCGGGCGGCGGACCTCCAGCGCGGCGTCGCGGACGATGTCGAGCTTGCTGCGGTCGGTGCGGTCCTCGGCGAGGCGGCGCACCGTGTTCTCGACGCTGATCACCGAGCTGTCGACGATCAGGCCGAAGTCGATCGCGCCGAGGCTCATCAGGCTCCCGGCGACGCCGGCTCGGACCATCAGGTCGAAGGCGAACAGCATCGACAGCGGGATCGCGGCGGCCACGATCAGCCCGGCGCGGATGCTGCCGAGGAAGACGAAGAGGACCGCGATCACGAGGATCGCGCCTTCGAGCAGGTTGGTGCGCACGGTCGCGAGCACCTGATCGACGAGCGTGGTTCGCTCGTAGACCGTGGTGACCTCGACGCCCTCGGGCAGGGACTTGCGGATCTCGGTCAGGCGCGCCTCCAGGCGCCGCGTGACGTCGTGGCTGTTCTCGCCCATGAGCATGAAGCCCAGGCCGAGGACGACCTCGCCGGTGCCGTCGGCGGTCACGGCGCCACGCCGGATCTCGTGGCCGTCGACGACGCGCGCGACGTCGGAGACCCGCACCGGGACGCCGTGCTTGGCCGTGATGACGACCTGCTCGACCTGCTTCTTGTCGGTGAGCAGGGCGGTGCCCTGGACCAGGCTGGCTTCTCCGGCGACGTCGATCGTGCCACCGCCGACATTGAGGTTGTTGTTGCCGAGCGCCGCGGCGAGCTCGGCGAGGGTGAGGCCGCGCGCCTGGAGCTCGATGGGGTCGACCACGACCTGGACCTGACGCTCCTCGCCGCCCCACGAGTTGACCTCGGCGACGCCGGCAACCGACGCGAGCTGCGGCTTGATCACCCAATCCTGCACGGTGCGGAGGTCGGCGGCGGAGACGCCTTCCTCGCCGGTGACGAGGTAGTGGAAGACCTCGCCGAGGCCGGTGGCGACCGGACCCAGCGTGGGCGGATCGACACCCGCTGGCAGCTTCACGGTCCGGATGCGCTCGCTCACGACCTGGCGCGCCTTGTAGATCTCGATGCCGTCCTCGAAGACGACCGTCACCTGCGACATGCCGAACCGCGACAGCGACCGGACCTCGACGAGGCCGGGCAGGCCCGAGATGCCTTGCTCGACACGAGCGGTGATCTGTCGCTCGATCTCCAGCGGGGAGAGGGCCGGGGCCACGGTGTTGACCTGAACCTGGACCGGGGTCGTGTCGGGGAACGCGTCGATCGGGAGCCGCGCGTAGGCGATCACGCCCGCGCCCGCGATCGCCAGCCACGCCGCGACCACCACCAGGCGGTGCCGCAGTGACCAGGTGATGACGGTGTCCAGCATGGCTACTCGACGTCGCAGCAGCCGGCGCCGATCGAGCCCTTCAGGGTCTCGGTCTTGAGCAGGAAGCCGCCCTTCGTCGCGACCTCCTCGCCGCGCTTGATGCCCTCGACGATCTCGATGTGGTCACCTTCGACCAGGCCGGTCCTCACGCGGCGCGCCTCGAACTCGTCGGGAGCGATGCGGACGAACACCAGCGCGACGCCCTTCGCGCGCTGCACCGCCGCGGACGGCACCGTCACGGTCGGGCGGGCGCCACCGAGCGCGATCTCGGCCCGCGCGAACATGTTCGCGCGCAGGACGCCGTCGGGGTTCTTGAGCGCGACACGCGCCTTCGCGGTGCGCGTCGTGGGGTCGACCTCGGGCGCGATGTAGTCGAGGACGCCCTCGAACCTGGTCTCGACCCCGTCGACGGTGACGGTGACGGCCTGGCCAGGCGCCACGAGCGGCAGCCGGGTCTCGGGGACGTCGACCTCCGCCCACATCGCGCTGGTGTCGACGATCTCGAACAGCGGCTCGTCGACCTCGACCATGTGCCCGATCGTCGCGGTGCGCCGGATGACGGTGCCGGCGATCGGTGCAGTGAGCGTGTAGCTCGAGCCAGTCGTGCCGCCGCCGACCACGCCGAGCGCCGACGCCGCCGCGCGACGCTCGGCGCGCGCCTCTTCGAGCGCCTGCTTCGCGGCGCGGACCTCCTTGTCCGCCACGACGCCCTGCGCGAGTAGCTGCTGCTCGCGCTCGTACGTGACCTCGGTATTCTCGACGCGCGCGTCGGCGGCGGCGAGGCGCGAGCGATCCTCGCCGACCTGGGCGCTGTCGATCGTGGCGAGCGGCGTGCGGGTC
Source organism: Myxococcales bacterium (assembly GCA_947483555.1). Lineage (GTDB taxonomy): Bacteria > Myxococcota_A > Polyangia > Haliangiales > Haliangiaceae > UBA2376. Next base: position 29,073 of record CANKMW010000093.1, on the reverse strand, counting down.
TTGACCTTCGCGCCGACATCGACCTTGAGCGAGCGGACCACGCCCGACGCGCGCGCGTTGATCTCCGCGCGTCGGGTGGCGTCGTAGGCGATGACCGCGACAGCCTCGAGCCGCGCGCCACCGGGTCGTTCCTCGGCCTTGACGACTTCGATGCCCGCTCGTGCGGCGGCCGCGCGCGTCTTGAACCGGACCTTGGTGCCGTGCGGCGGCGCGCCGTCGCCGGCTCCGGAGACGTCCCGCGCCGGTCGTCCACCCGCCTCGGGATGGCAGACGGGGCAGAACGACTCCGGGAAGCCGTGCTCCTCGCACCAGTCGCCCTTGGCCTGGAACACCGGGATCAGCTTCGGATTGCACTTCGTGCACACGGCTTCGAGCACGCCGTGCTCCTCGCAGAACGCGCCCTCGATCGCGGCGGCCTTGGCGGCACCTCCCTCGGCTTTCGGCGGATCTTTGTCGGCGCACGCGCTCAGGCCGAGCGCAGCGAGCAACCACCAGGCGGTGCGCACGTCATTCGCCCTTCGTCGGACGCGTGATGACGAGATCTGGGTTGTGGATCTTGTCCTGCGACAGCGGTAGCTGGTGCTCGTCGCACCAGTCGTTGGTCGCCTTGAAGGCCGGGATCAGCTCCGGGTTGCAGCGCGTGCACTGCGACTCGGGGACCTCGTGCTCACCGCACCAGTCCTCGTGCGAGCCGGGCTTGACGCCGGTGTCGGCGTGCTTGTCGTCGTCGGCCTTCACCGACTTCTTCGTGCGCTCGGCCTCGGGCTTGGAACCGGACTCCTTCGAGCAACCGGCGGCGAGAACGATCAACAGGATCGTACGGGCAAGACGAACGGACATGAGTCATCTCCACGAGCGCGAGTGCGCGCGGAGAGCGCTCGCGATCGATCGCGAGCGCCCGCCACGCAGGACGAGGCCAAACGACGAAAGCCGTTCCTCAGCCTGCGATGCGGGGAGGGTGAAACACGCCCTGTGGCGGTGGCCCTACCGGGACTCGCTCCGCGCCCTCCGGCGAGCGCTGCACGAACGCGGTCCGCCACGGTGCGAACCAGGCCGCGACGCTCGGTGCAACGACGTGCGTCCGGGGACAGGACGAGCAGACGATCGAGCAGTCGGCGCAGCCCTCCTCGGGGCAGCGGTCGCCCTCGTCGCCGGCACACTCCTCGGCGCAGTCATCTTCGGCAAGCTCCGCGAAGATCGCCGGCGCGCCCACCAGGAGGAGGGCGAGGCTCAGAGCGACCAGCTGGAGAAACCGAGGCACCAGCCACGATTATAGCCTGGCGAGGCCCCGCCCGGCAACGAGTTGATGCCAACTCGCCGCGGGTCACTGGAACCATTGCCACCACCGCTTGCGGCCGCCACCGTCCGCCGGCGCGTCGTCGGCGCAGCAACATCGCCTGGCGGGCGCGACATCGCCCAGGACCTGTTCGATGTGGCGGCCGCATCCGGCGAACGTGGGCTTGCCGCAGCGCTTGCACTCGACGCGTCTACACATGAGCGCCCACCACCAGGTTCCCGGGTCGTGACGACGCCATCACCGCTGACCGCCCGCCTGCGCGCGCGCCGGCGCCGGCGGGGCGAGCTCGCGACGGACCTCGTCCATGTCGACGGCCTGGACCCTGCGGATCAGATCGTCGAGCGCCGCGGCGGGCAGCGCACCCGGCGCGGCGGTGAGCAGGATCCCATCGCGCATCACCGCGAGGGTGGGGATCGCGGTGATCCGGAAGGCGGCCGCGAGCCCCGGTTCCGCCTCGGTGTCGATCTTGCCGAACACCACGCCTGGGTGGCGTCGCGCCGCGGCCTCGAACACCGGCGCGAAGGCGCGGCACGGGCCGCACCACGACGCCCAGAAGTCGAGCAGGACGATGCCGGCGCCGGCGTCCGAGCCCACGATCGAATCGAAGTTGGCCTCGGTGACCTCGACGGTCGCCGCGGCCTTGGTCTTGGTCTGCATGCCCGGTGAGAGCCGGTTGCCACGCGAAGGGTTCAGGCGCCCGGCGCGAGCAGGTCCCGGAGCGCACGCTGGACCGAGCGCTGAACGGTCACGGGTACCTCGGCGGGCGCGGCGCGGCACATGCCGAGGACCTGGCGGAGCGACGCGCACGCCCCCCGGCACGGCTCACACGCCGCGAGGTGGCGCTCCATCTCGGCGCAAACCTCGGCGTCGACGTCGCCCTCCAGGTGGCGGGAGAACAGGCCGAGCACATCGGGGCAGCCGCGCCGCCGGTCAGCGAGCGCGGGAGCGGGGCCGATGCCCAGCGCTGGGGCGACCCGGGCGCGCACGTCCATGCGCGCGCGGTGGAGCCGGCTCTTGACGGCATCGACGCTGATCCCGAGCACCTCCGCGACCTCGGGCGCGGTCAGCCCCTCGACGTCGCGGAGGATCAGCACCTCGCGATACTTCGGGTCGAGCGCGACGATCGCGCGCTCGAGGACCTGCTCGGTCCGCTTCGCGTCCAGGGCGTCGTCCGATCGTGGGGCCGGGTCGGGTAACGCGAGCGCCGGCGTCGCGTCGATCGACTGCACGTCGCTGGGGGCGAACTTGCTGCGGCGGCGCGCCTTGATGCAGTAGCTGCGCGCGATCGTGTAGAGCCACGTCGAGAGCGACGATCCGCCGCGGAAGTCGCGTACGCCGCGCGCCATCGCGATCAGCGTGTCCTGGACGACGTCCTTGGCGACCTCGGGATCGCGGCACATCTTCAGTCCGAATCGATAGATCCGAGCCTGGTACCGCGCGATGAGCGCTTCGAGCGCGGCCGGGTCGCCCGCTCGCGCCGCGTCGAGCAACCCGGCGTCGCGCGCTCGGTCTTCGTCGGTCGCCGACTCCTCGCGGGCCATGGGTCCGGGCACGGTAGCATCGCGCTCGCGGCGTGGGTCCTGATCGCGCGAACCCATCGCGCTGGGAGTGGCTCTCATCAGGCAGGAGCCACCATGCTCGAGAGGAGCTGACGATGGAAACGCCCGAGATTCCCGCGCTGCCGGAGATGCGTCGAGTGCTCCGGTCGTCCTACGACGACGTGCTGGTCAGGCTGCCCGAAGCGCTCAAGAGCGAGGGCTTCGGCGTGCTGACCGAGATCGATGTCCGCGAGACGTTGAAGCAGAAGCTCGGCGTCGAGTTCCGCCGCTACAAGATCCTCGGCGCCTGCAACCCGCCGCTCGCCCACCAGGCGCTGCAGACGGAGCTCGAGATCGGGCTGATGTTGCCGTGCAACGTCATCGTCTACGAGGCCGACGACGGCACCGTGGTCGCCGCGATCGACCCCACCCTCACGATCGGCGACCGTCACCGCAGCCTCGGCGCGTTCGCCGAGACCGTCCGGGACAAGCTCGGCCGCGCCCTCGCCCGGCTCGAGTGAATGAACCCCGTGGCTTCGCCGTGGCGGTCAACGCGGTAGCGCGAGCAGCCCGGCATCGATGGCGATCGCCAGGTCCTTCACGCGCTGGAAGTTGCCGCAGCTGGTCATCACCGCGACGGCTTGCCGCGGTTCCCGTCGGAACCTGACGTAGGCACTGAAGCTGGGCGTGTTACCGCCCTTGCTGTACAGCGCCCCGCCGGCGTCGTTGTCGACCTCCACCGCGAAGCCGACCTCGCCGCCGTCGGCGCGCGCCGCCAGCGGGGTGATCGCGAGGTCGATCGCCGCGTCGAGCGCGGTCGACGTCTCCCCGGTCGTGGCCGCGAGCAGGAGCAGCAGGTCGTCCGCGGAGGTCACGATCTCGCCGGCGCCGGCCAGCGCCCCCATCTGCGCCGGGTATCCGGCGACGCGTCCGTCGCCATCGAGGGCGTAGCCGTGGGCGACCCGCGCCACGGCGGCGGTGTCGAGGCGGCCGACCTCGCCCCACGTGTCGGTCATGCCGAGGTCGTCGGTCACCAGGCCGCGAAGCACGTCGTGGTAGCCCGCGATCCCGAGGTGGTCCTCGAGCGCGAGCGCCGCCAGCCCGATCCCGACGTTCGAGTAGACGTAGGCGGTCCCCGGCGGTGCGCCGGGGCGGAAGTCGTCGAGGTAGCGGCGGAGGTCGGCGCGCGTGTACCCGGCCGCCGGGCTGAGCGGATCGATCGCGGGGTCGCGCTGCCCGTCGAGATCGCGATCGACGAGGTTCGACGGCATGGTCGGGAACCCGGCCCGGTGCGAGATGAGCTCGGCCAGGCTGAACTGCGAGCCGGTGAGCGGCGGCTGGAGGTCGGCGCCGAGGTACGTGACCGCCGGAGCGTCGGCCGCGAGCTGGCCCTGCGCGACCAGGCGGGCGAGCGCGAGCCCGGTGTAGACCTTGCTGACCGATCCGATCTGGTACAGCGTGTCGCCGTCGGGGCGGATCGCGCCGCCGGCAACGGTGGCGCCGTAGCCCAGCACGTCGGCGTGCTCCGGGGTCAACACCGCCACCACCGCGCCGACGCAGGTGTCCTGGTCGTCGGGTGCGTCGGGCGCGATCGCCGGGGCCATGACCTGGTCGACGAGCTCGACCACCGGGTCGGTCGCGGCGCCGCCGCACGCCCAAACCGATACCGACACCGACACGACGAGTAACGTGAGCGTTCCGCGCCGGGTCTGCATGGCCGCTAGACCCGGGGCACGCGCGGAGGTTAGGTCAGTCGCGCGTGTGGCGTGAAGCGTGCGATCCTGGCCGGCATGAAGCGTGACCAGGCGACCGGGAAAGCCGCTTCCCGGCTCATCGACCGGCGGATCCGCGACCTGGCGGGATGGCGCGGGGCGACCCTGGCCCGCATGCGGGCGCTGATCCTGGAGGCCGACCCCGAGATGACCGAGGAGTGGAAGTGGATGGGCACGCCGGTGTGGTCGCACGACGGGATCGTCTGCACCGGGGAGGCCTACGCGAAGGTCGTGAAGCACACGTTCGCCCGCGGCGCGAGCATCCCGGACCCATCGCGCCTCTTCAATTCCAGCCTGGAAGGCAACACGCGAAGGGCGATCGACATCCACGAAGGGGAGCAGGTCGACGCCGGCGCGTTCAAGGCGCTCGTGAAGGCCGCGGTGGCCCAGAATGGCCGGCCGGCGAAGAAGCGGTCGAAGGCGCCACCGCGTCCCGTGGTCATGGCTGGCAAGGCGAAGCCGAAGGACGAGGTCGTCCTCCTCGCGGGCGGCAACCCGCAGATCGCGAAGGCGGACGGCGACGCCCCGGTGCAGGCGTACATCGCCGGGATGCCGGGATGGAAGCGCGACCTCGGCCAGCGCCTCGATGCGCTCGTCGTGCGGAGCGTGCCCGACGTGCGCAAGGCCGTGAAGTGGAACTCGCCGCTGTACGGCATCGAGGGCCAGGGTTGGTTCCTGGGGGTCCACGTCTTCACCCGCCACGTCAAGGTGGCCTTCTTCCGCGGCACGTCGCTGCGACCGGTCCCGCCGGGCGCCAGCAAGAACAAGGACACCCGCTACCTCGACATCCGCGAAGGCGACGAGCTCGACGAGGCGCAGCTGGCGACCTGGATGAAGCAGGCGGCCGCGTTGCCGGGCTGGGTTACGGGCCGACCGTCCTGAAGCGCTGCGGCCTAGATCTTCGTCGCGCGCGTCAGCAGGTAATCCTGGCGCAGCACGTTCTCCGTCGGCTCGAAGTACTGCGACGCCATCGCGTCGTAGTCGCGACGGAAGTCGGCGAGCTTCGCAGGCTCGAGCGTCTGCACCAGCTTCATCACGGGTCCGACGTTTTGCTCCATGAACACCCGGACGTGCTGAACGCTGAGGTACGGCGCGCGCAGCGTTCCGCGATCGAACACCAGGTCGGAGACCGCCGAGCCGAGGCGCTCGCGGACGGTGTCGGGCATGCCCCACTGCGGCGGCGGTGAGACGCCGGGTGGTGGCGGCAGGTAGCGACCGACCAGCGCGAACATGCGTCCCGTGAAGAGCTCGGGCGGCCAGGTCGTGAAGGCGACGGTGCCGCCGGGCTTGAGCACGCGCAGCATCTCGCGCGTCGCCACCTCCGGACGCGGTGCGAACATGTGACCGAACTGGCTGACGACGACGTCGAACTCGCCGTCACTGAACGGCAGCGCCTCGGCGTCGCCTTCGTGCCAGTCGATCTCGACGCCGGCGATCGAGGCGTTCTCTCGCGCGCGCACGATCAGCTCCGGAGTCAGGTCGAGACCCGAGACGCGCGCGCCCATGCGAGCGGCCGCGAGTGCGACGACGCCGGTTCCGCAACCGATGTCGAGCACGCGCTGTCCGCTCTTGATCTGCGCGAACACGGCGAGCCGGGCCGCGGGCTGACAGGTGAAGACCTCCGTCGGCGCGAACGTCGACCACAGCTTCTTCTGATTCTCTTTGAACTGCGCGATGGCGTCCATGGCTCCCGTACCTCCACCGGCGTTGGTACTCCGGGCACCGTGGGCGCGTCAATTCCCGGCTGGGTTCGCCATCCAGGGATCGAGGGCGAAGGGCTCGTCGTCGGGCGCGCGGTCCTGCAGCTCGTAGGGCCGATCCGACGGCATCGGGCGCCGGACCTCTAGCGATACTGCTTGCGGGCGAGGAGGTTGACGCCGCGGACGCCGTACTTCTGCGCGATGCGCTCCTTCGAGGTGCCGCGGAAGCAATCGAAGCGGGCCACGACCGCGACGTCCTGGAAGCCGAGCTGCGACAGCACCGAGATGAGCTCTCCCTCCGGGAGAGCGCCACCAATTCAACCCGTCCACAGGTCGACGTCGCGTCGGATGCCCTCGGACAGCTCGGACTCGACCACGATGTCGCCGAGCTGCAGCCGTCCGCCGGGCTTGAGGACGCGCCAGATCTCGCTGAACGCCTCGAGCTTGTCGGTGGTCAGGTTGAGGACGCCGTTCGAGATCACGACGTCGATGCTGGCGTCGTCGAGCGGCAGGGCCTGGGCGTCGCCGAGGCGGATCTCGACGTTGTCGAGGCCGGCGGCGTGGGCCGAGCTGCGGGCCCGGTCGATCATCGCCGGCGTCATGTCGACCCCGATCGCGCGACCGCTCGGGCCGACCCGCCGGGCGGCGAGCATGAGGTCCATGCCGGCTCCGGAGCCGATGTCGACCACCGTGGCGCCGGGCTCGAGCGGGGCGATCGCGAGCGGGTTGGACACCCCCGCGAACGCCGCCGTCGAGTCGGCGGGCAGGGCGGCCAGCTCGGCGGCGTCGTAGCCGAGCAGCTCGGCGGCGTACGCCGGACCGCGATGGAAGTGGAAGTCGCCGCCCGGATCGGCGGCGACGCGGGCGTAGATCGTCGAGATCTCGGCCCGCAGCCGGATGGTGTCGAGGTCGACGGGACAGGATGTGGCCATGAGTTCCCCCTCGGTTCAGAGACAGATCCTACGCGCCAGGCGTCGGGCTGGATCGATTATTCAAGCGAATAATAGAATAAGCGGCCGGCACGCCGGGGTAGGATCGAAGGCGAAGTCGATGGCCGATCCCGCCGCCAAGCAGCGGATCTACGAGCAGTTCGCCCGCATCTCGAAGGCGCTGGCGGCGCCGGCGCGGCTCGAGCTGCTCGACCTGCTGTCGCAGGGCGAGCGCGCGGTCGATGGGCTGGCCAGGGCGACCGCGCTGTCGGTCGCCAACGCCTCGCAGCACCTGCAGATCCTGGCCGCGGCGCGGCTGGTCGAGTCGCGCCGGGAAGGCCAGCGCATCCTCTATCGCCTCGCCGATCCGTCGGTCGAGGTGCTCCTGCACGCGGTCCGGACCACCGCCGAGGCTCGGCTCGCCGAGCTCGACGCGGTTGCCCGCGCCTACCTGGTGGGCCGCGACGAGTTCGAACCCATCAGCCGGACCGAGCTACGGCGGCGTCTGCAGGCCGGGACGGTGACCCTGATCGACGTCCGCCCGGCCGACGAATACCAGCACGGCCACCTCGCGGGCGCGGTGTCGGTGCCGCTCGAGGAGGTCGCGAGCTGGGCCGCTTCGGCGCCCCGGCGCCGCACCGTGGTCGCCTACTGCCGCGGCCCGTACTGCGTGTATGCCCTGCAGGCGGTGGCGGCGCTCCGCAAGCGCGGGATCAGCGCCGTGCGCGCCGAGGACGGCGTCTCCGAGTGGCGCGCCGCCGGCCTCCCGATCGAAGCCGGCTGATTGGCCCCGGCGGGCGGCCGTGCTAGACGGGCAGGGTGACACGCCTCCGCCCCGGCCACGCTCGCGCCCGCCGCGCCACCACGTTCGCGCTCGTCCTCACCTTCGCCATCGCGACCCTCACCGCCGCTTGTGGTGGCGACGACGGTGGCGACGGTCCGGTCTTCGGTGACGACCACCCGCGGATCTACCTGCCGCGCAACCGCGACCGGCTGGCCGCCATGGTCGCCGCCAACGCGCCGAGCTGGACCCGCTTCAAGTCGATCGTCGACATCCAGCTCGACGGCGGCAACATCTATGCGTTCGAGGCCTGGTACGCGGCGCTGGTCGGCCAGCTCACCGGCGATCCGCGCTACTGCGCGGCGGCGGTGGCGCAGGTCGACGACATGGTCCGCGACGACGAGGCCCTGGTCGCGAACGGCGAGCGGCCCGGCGTCGCGTTCGACAGCTACCTCGAGGTCGGCCCCAAGATCGGCGATCTGGCGCTGACCTACGACTGGTGCTTCGAGACGGTGTCGGACGATCAGCGCCGGCGCTGGATCGCGTTCGCCAACCAGGCGGTGTGGAACGTGTGGCACCCCGAGCAAGCGACCTGGGGCGGCGAGGTCATGGAGTGGAGCGGGTGGTCGATCGACAACCCGTCCAACAACAACTACTACTCGTTCCTTCGCGCGACCATGACGATGGGGCTGGCGACCCGGGCCGAGACCCCCGAGGGTGACGAGTGGATTCGCATCTTCCGCGACGAGAAGATGGGCGCCCAGCTGGTACCAACGTTCACCCGCGACCTGGTCGGCGGCGGCTCGCGCGAGGGCACCGGCTACGGCGTCGCGATGATGCGGCTCTACGAGCTCTACGACATCTGGCACGGTTCGACCGGCGAGCAGCTCGCCGACGACAGCAGCCACGCCCGCGACTCGATGCTGCACATGATGCACTCGACGGTGCCGACGCTCGATCGGGTGGCGCCGATCGGCGATCACGCCCGCGACTCGACCGCGGCGTGGTTCGACTACCACCGTCACTACTTGCAGATCCTCACCCACCTGTTCAAGGACGATCCGATCGCGCCCTACGCCACCCAGCTGCTCGACAGCTCGTCGGTGCCCGAGATGGATCAGCCGTTCATGTACGTCCACGACTTCCTCTACGACACCGGCATCACGCCGGCGCCGCTGGCCGACCTCGGGCGGGTGTACTTCGCGCCCGGTAACGGTCAGCTCTACGCGCGCTCGAGCTGGACCACCGACGCGACCTGGCTCAACTTCATCGCCGGCCCGTACACCGAGTCGCATGCCCACCAGGACCAGGGCTCGTTCATGATCTACAAGGGCGGCTGGCTGGGCTACGACGGCGTGGTCGACTCGACCTCGGGGCTGACCCAGGAGCCGGAGGCCCACAGCCTGCTGCGCTTCGTCAGCGGCGGCACCACGGTGGCGATGCACGAGCCGACCACGTCGACGATGGCGGCGGTGGCACGCGGCCCGGGCTGGGTCCACGCCGCCGGCGATCTGACGCCCGCCTTCCGTGGCGACGCCGCGGTCACGCGCTGGCAGCGCGAGCTGGTGTACATCGAGCCCGACTGCGTCGTGGTCTACGACCGCGCCGACTCGGCCGCCGGGGCGCAGCAGATCTGGCAGCTGGTGTCGCCGGCGTCGTTCACGATCAACGGCGCCCAGGCGTCGGTGCTGGCCAGCGGCCACCGCCTCACCACGCAGCGGGTGCTGCCGGCCTCGGCGACCGCCAGCGCGACGGCGCTCAGCGGCGATTTCTCGGGCGGGTTCCGCTACGAGGAGGCCAGCGCCGGCGGCTCGGTGCGCCACCTCCACGTGCTGTGGCTCGATGGTGCGGTGGGTTCGGCGACCGCGGCGGCGGCCGGCGGTCGCGATGGTGTCGCGATCACGCTCGCCGATGGCCGCACCGCGACGGTGCGCTTCGACACTGGCCAGGTCGGCGGCACGCTGTCGATCAGCGGCGGCAGCGGCGGCAACGTCGACGCCACGCTGGCGCCCGGCGTCGCCAGCCTGCCCGAGCGGCCGTAGCGCCCGCCGCGATCACGGCGGGGTGCCGCACAGCGACCACCGGTACAGCACCAGCGTGTCGGCGGCCGTGATGCCGCCCGAGGGTGGCATCGAGCGATCGAACACCGAGCGCGCGGTGGCCTCGGCGACCGCGACCGCCGAGGCGTAGACGTCGTAGTCCATCCCGACCGGGGCGCCCTGGCGGTCGTCGCGGCCGAGCTGCACCGAGTGGCAGTTGGCGCAGTTGGAGCGGAACGCGGTGACCTCGGCGAAGGTCGGCACCGGCGGCGCGCAATCGACGGTCGGCAGCGCGGCGCTGTCGTCGCCGCCGCAGCCGGCGCCGCTCAGGCTCGCGATCACGGTCACCGCCACCAGCCTCGATCCGCGCATGGCGGGAGGATACGCCGGCCGGTCGCGGTTCCTCCGTCGGCCGCGGTTCATCCGTCGGCGTTGAGCCTGGCGACCAGCTGGTCGAGGACGGCGTCGGCCTGGTCGTTGTCGACCTGGCAGGTCCCCGCCGCTTCGTGGCCGCCGCCGCCGTAGGACAGCGCCAGCTCTCCGACGTTGGTCTTCGAGCTGCGGTCGAGGATCGACTTGCCGATCGCGAGCACGGTGTTCTGCTTCTTGAGGCCCCACATGACGTGGATCGAGATGTTGCACTGCGGATGCAGGGCGTAGATCGCGAAGCGGTTGGTCGGCCAGATGGTCTCCTCGGCGCGCAGATCGAGGACCACCGCGTTGCCACGCACGGTCGAGCAGCGCGTGATCTGTTCCCTGGCCTTGGGCTCGTGCTCGCGGTAGAGCGCGACCCGCTCCTTGACGTCGGGCAGCTCGAGGATCTGGTCGACGTCGTTGGTGAGACAGGCGTCGATCAACGCCATCATGAGCTGGTAGTTGGAGAGCCGGAAGTCGCGAAACCGGCCCAGGCCGGTGCGCGGATCCATCAGGTAGTTGAGGAGGACCCAGCCTGACGGTTCGAGGATCTCGTGCTTCGAGAACTGCGCCGCGTCGGCCTTGTCGACCGCCGCCATCATCTCTTCCTTGATGCGCGGGAACGTCGGCGCGCCTCCGAAGTGATCGTAGACCACCCGCGCCGCGCTCATCGCCTTGGGATCGATGATGTGATTGGCGGGCCGGTCCTTCACGCGCAGGGTCTCGGACAGGTGGTGATCGAACGCCAGGTGCACGCCCGCCACGTACGGCACGTTGGTCGTGATGTCCTTGCTGGTGCACGCGACCTTGCCGTCCTGCATGTCCTTGGGATGCACGAACAGGATCTCGTCGAGCATGTCGAGCTCCTTGAGGAGTACGGCACACACGAGGCCGTCAAAATCGCTGCGCGTGACCAGCCGGTATTTCTCACCCATGACAGCCCTCCTTGGTTGGGCGGTGAGCATAGCCCCGCTGGCGGCGCGCTCGTCAGGTCAGGGTGCCAAAGGCGGCGCCGACCGCGTAGGTCAGCGCCATCGCGAGCGCGCCCCATAGCACGACGCGCATGGCGCCCCGCAGCGGCGCGGCGCCGCCGGCGCTCGCGGCGAGGGCGCCGAGGGAGGCCAACGAGACCAGCGAGGTCGCGACCACGGCTGCGGGCAGCGCGGACCGGGGCACGAAGATGGCGACCAGCAGCGGCAGCAGCGCGCCGACGGTGAACGCGGCCGCCGACGCCAGGGCGGCGACCAGCGGGCGGGCGCGCTGCGAATCGATGATGCCGAGCTCGTCGCGGGCATGGGCGCCGAGCGCGTCGTGGGCCATGAGCTGCGCGGCGACCTGGCGCGCCAGCCCGGCCTCGAGGCCCCGACCGACATAGATGCGCTCGAGCTCGGCGTGCTCGGCGTCGTCATCGGTGGCCAGCTCGCGACGCTCACGGGCGAGGTCGGCCTCCTCGGTGTCGGCCTGCGAACGGACCGAGACGTACTCGCCGGCCGCCATCGACATGGCGCCGGCGACCAGGCCGGCGAGGCCAGCGCTCGTGATCGCGTTCGACGACGCGCCGGCGGCGGCCACGCCCAGGATCAGGCTGGCGGTGGACACGATGCCGTCGTTGGCGCCCAGGACCGCAGCGCGCAGCCATCCGATCCGCTGCGAGCGATGCCGTTCCTGGTCGTGTTGGCGCATCACCCTCGTGGCTCGTGGCTCACCCTCGCGGCGGATCACCTCGGTCGGGCATCACCGCCGCGTGGCGCTCACCCCGGCCAGCTCGCGCAGTCCTCGACCAGGCTGGCATCGAACTTGATCCACCACTTGAAGATGAAGCCGTTGTCGCTCGGCCAGCGGTCGGTGACGCGGATGTTCCAGTTGCCGTTCAGCACGCAGCCGACCAGGACGTCCATCGGCGATGACGACCGGTAGTCGCCGGCCGGGAGCGTGCCGACGTTCATGGAGTTGGCGTAGTCGAGCATCGGAAGGTTGGCGGCGGTCGGCGACCAGCAGTAGTCGTAGCCGGTGCCCGGGATCGGGTTGACGCCGTCGTTGTCGTTGGGCACGCCGAGGAAGACCTGGCCGCCGGTCTGGCCCAGGAACATGTTGAGGATGACGTTCTGGCCGGTCGGGCAGCTGACCTCCATCTGGAGATCGCGGATCCACGAGTGCTCCATGGTCACGCACACGCCGAGCAGCTTGGTGATGTCGGGGAGCGTCTGACCCGCCGTGAAGCCGGTGAAGTTGAGGGCCGACGTGAACGCGGTCGTGCCGTCATCGGGCAGCGCCAGCGACGCCTCGGGGCTTTGCAGCGTGCCGCATCCCTCGGCCATGCTGCAACCTGGCACCGCCGCGCAGTCGCTGTCGTCGCAGTCGGTGCGACCATCGCAGTCGTCGTCGGCGAGGTTGTCGCAGGTCTCGGTCCTCGCGACACATGAGCCGGCGTCAACTCCGGGGCCGCTGCCGTCATCGTCGTCGTCGTCGGAGCCGGTGCTCGTCGGACCGCAGGCGGCGACCGCCGCGAGGAGAACGAAGGTCACGGCGTTGAGGAGCGAGAGTGGCTTCACGTGTACCTCTAGGCGCGGTTGTGGCGCGGACTTCAGCACGTCAGAGGGCGGTTCGGCTACCCCAATTTCGATGACAACGGCAATCCAACATCGATGTGTGAGGTCGCATACTTGCACGTGCCGAAGGAACAGTGGTCCGGCCGGCGGACGCAGGCTCGGGGATTGGTCTCAGCCGACGACCGGGCCGGCGCCGAGCGCGCTGACGAAGGTGTCGTCGGCGCCGAGGTCGTGCGGCGCGGTCTCCTCCCCGCGTTCATGCCAGCTGGTCGGCTCTCGAACGCCGCGATCGAGCCGCGCCGCGCACGTGCGCGGGCAATCCACGGCGCAGGCGGGGCGGAACTGGGAGCACGCCGTCACCAGCATGCCGAGCGGGTCGTCGACGTAGTCGACCAGTTCGAGGTGCGCGGTCTCGGGGCAGGTGATCAACCGGTACGTCATCGGGACCCTCCGCGTTGGTGGTGCGGATCGTCGGATTGCATTCGACGTGCCGCGGACGCCGCGCGGCGCGAGGGCGCAATCGGTGCGTCGGCGGCCTTGCGCTGCAAGCCGTGCGCGAAAACCGGCCCGTCCGGCGGCGGAGGGACGCCACGGACCACCGAGGAGGGGCAAGGGTCGCCACGTCGAGTCCCCACCCCGGAGTCCCACCCGGGCACTCGACGTACGATGGTGACCATGGGCCTGTCACGCCGCCTCCCGATCATCGCGCTCGCGTTCGCCGTCGCCGGCTGTCCCAAGGAATCGACCAAGCCGCGCGGCAGCACTCCGCCGACCGCCGCCGATGCGCCGCCGCCGTTGCCAGCGGCGTTTCGCGTCGCGGCGATCCAGCTGGTGAGCGACGCGATCGTGCCGGCGACCTTCGACTGGGAGCTGACGGTGGTGAAACGCATGGAGCTCGAGGACGCGATCGAGGATGGTGCCCAGGCGGTCGCCGCGACCCGCGCCCGTCTGGGCCGGTTCGTGGTGTCGTTCAAGCACGGCGGGTGGGATCCCTACGACGCCGGCCGTGGCCGACTCACGTTTCGCGCCCACGGCCTCGAGGGGATGGATCTCGATCCGCCGGTCTCGTTCGTCGCCGATCCGCCGGTGATGGTGGGCTCGCTGCCCGGGCCGGTCGGGGGTAGCGTCAGGTTGCTGGTCTCGGACCTGCTGGTCTCGGCGGCGGTCGACGCGGCGGGCGCCGCGGCGCTGGTGGCCACCGAGGACAGCGATCCGCTGATCACGCAGTACCTCATGGAGCTCGGCGAGGTCGGCGAGGTCGACGACGCGACCGTCGTGCACGCGACCCTGCACGGCCTCCGGCTGGTGCGGCTCGGCGCGCGCGAGGTCCTGCTCGAAGGCAAGCCGGCGAAGCCGCTGCGGTAGCGGCCCCGGCGCCTCGACCGCGATCATCGATCGACTTGTCCGCGCGGCGGCCCCGGGCCGCGGCCGGCGTGCGAGGATCTCGCCATGATCAAGATCGTTGCCGGCCTGGGGCTGGCGGTCGCGCTGGGGGCGGTGGGCTGCGGCGGTTCGCAGAAAAACTCCGACGTGGGCGGGGGACTGCCCGCCACGTCCGCGGCGTCCGCGACGCAGCCAGCGACCGAGTCGGCCTGCGTCGTGATGGCGGCCAACGTGGCGGCCCAGCTCAAGGTCACGGCCGCCGGTCAGGGCGCCGAAACCGAAAAGATGGCCGCTCAGATCGGACCGCTGATGGAGAAGGTCACCAGCGAGCGGTGTCAGGCTGACGCGTGGTCGGCCGAGGCCGTCGACTGCATGACCATGGCCGACGCCGCGGGGCTGGAAGCCTGCGCCGCCAAGCTGACCCCGGCGCAGACCGAGGCGGTCGAGGCGGCGATGAAGGACGCCCTGGGTGACGACTTCGGCGGGTCGCAGAAGCCGGAGGGCGCCGGATCGCCGCCACCGCCGCCCGACGATCCGTGCGGCGGCGGCGCGTAGTCGCGGCCGGGCCCGCCTTCAGGGCCCGCCGCAGCGGGTGTTGGTGGCGACCCCGCCGGTGATCGTCACCGTCCAGGTGGCGCAGGTCGTCGACGGTGGGCTCGGGTTGTAGCGGACCTCGATGAAGACGTCGTAGCCGCGGTCGCCGTTGCCGTCGGCGCGCCCGACCTCGACGATGTCGTCGCTGTCGGAGAGCGGCGGCGTCTGGCAGCCCGGGCAGTACACGTACAGGTCGTAGTTGGTGCCGGCGCCGCTGATGAGCGCGATCCGGGCCGTGAGGGCGATGTCGTTCCCCGAGTCGCTCTCGCGGATCCGGACCCGCATGAAGCGCTCGGTGTTGCCGGTGAGGGTCTCGGTGTCGGCGGCGTCGCCGTCGACGGTGACCAGGCTGGTGCCGATCGGATTGCAGGTCGGGTCGGTGTCCTGCAGCTCGCAGCCGTTGTCGGGCTCGCCGTCGCACTGGGCGGCGCCGACGCTGCAGGTCGGGACACAGGCGCTGACCAGGCACAGGGTCGTGCCGAGGCTGTTGGTGCACGTGTTGTCGCACTCGCCGCAGTTGGCCTCGTCGGTGGTGAGATCGAAGCCCTCGTCGGTCAGGGTGTCGCAGTCGTCGTTGGCGCCGTTGCACACCTCGACGGTGGTGCCGGTGACGTCGCTGCAGACCGCCGCCATGGTGCTGGAGTCGCACGCCAGGGTGCCCTCGCGGCAGACGTCGCCGTCGGGACCGTCGCACTGGTCGCCGATACCGAGGCCGTTGTCGATCGCGCCGTCGCAGTCATCGTCGACGCCGTTGCACAGCTCGACGTCGTCATCGCCGCTGGTGTCACCGCACACCTCGGTGCCGCTGGCGTTGCAGATGGTCATGTCGTCGGCGCAGGTATCGGTGTCGGGGCCGTCGCACGGCGCGCCCACGGTGAAGCCCTCGTCGATCAGCCCATCGCAATCCTGGTCGGTGCCCTCGCAGGTCTCGGCGGTCGGGATGCAGGCGTCGAGCTCGATCCCGGCGTCCGTGGGGTCGGCGGCGTCGGTGGCGCCCGCGCCGGGCTGAAACCCGCACCCCGCGACACCGAGGCCGAGGCCGAGGCCGAGGCCGAACGCGATGACGATCAGCGTGGCACGCATCTCGTCATCGTAGGCCCGACGCCGGCCGGCGGTCGACCCCTCACGACGATCCCCGTCTCGGCCGGTAGTGGTGGTGTGATCGCTGACGCATCCGGCGCGGCGTGTCCCGGCAGCCGATCGCGCCTGCCAGCGTGGAGGCGGCCGCGGTTGCGTGCTGGCCGCCGGCGCGCCATCGTCGACGCATGACGCCGCGGATCGGCCTGGTCGCCGCGCTCGCGCTCGGGTGCGCCGGCGGTGAGCGGGCGGCGCCGGTTTCGGTTTCGGCTCCGGTTTCGGTTTCGGTTTCGGTTTCGGCTCCGGTTTCGGCTCCGGTTTCGGTTTCGGCGCCGGCGCCGGTTCCGGCTCCGGCGCCGGTTTCGGTCCTCATCGAGGTCACCGAGCTTCCCGCCGACGACGCCTGGCTCGTCACCTGGCACGTCGCCGCGCCGACCATCGGCATCGTCTTCGATCGTCGCCTGCCGTCGAACCGCCATGAGACCTGGCGGCCGGGCGACGGCCTGGCGTGGGGCATGGCCGGCGACCACGAGGCGCTGCGCGCGATCGACGGCCGGCCCCGCCACGACTTCGCGGTCCGCTTCGCGACCGACGACCGCAGCGCCGGGCGAGCGCCGGCGCTCAACGTCCGGTTCACCGACGGTAGCCGGCTGCTGTTCACGGCCCAGGTCGGTGCCGCCGCGCTGGCATGCGACGCCGGCGAGGACGGCGGACGGTGTGAGCGCCGCGATCGCGACCGGTCGCGGCGCTGGCGCTTCCACACCGCGCCGGCGCGCGGCCTGCGCATCCCGGACGCGGCGGGGCGCGGCGAGCTGACCTGGGACGAGCCCGCCGGCGACGTGCGCGGCACCTACCTCTACGCCGGCCCCATCGAGGCCATCGAGGGCGACCGGCTCACGATCGTCGTCGATCCCGGCCTGCCGGCGTGGCTGGTCAGCGAGACCGCGCGCCGGCTGCCCGCGCTGTTTGCCTTCCACGCCGCGCACACCGGCGTCGCGCTCGAGGTCGAGCCGCTGCTGCTGGCCTCGCGGGCCGAGCCCGCGGCGCGTGGCGACGCCCTGCGCGGCAAGACCTTGCCGGGGCTCATCCAGCTCGAGGCGGTGGGGCGGGCCTGGGATCACCCCAGCGCGTCGCGGCGGGCGCGCTGGTTCGAGGTGCTCGCCCACGAGTCGTTCCACCTCTGGAACTCCCAGCTCGCCCGCCGCAGCGGCGACAAGCGCGACGAGTGGCTGAGCGAGGGCGCGGCGGTCTACGTCGCCGGGCTGGCGCTCCGCGATGCCGGGCTGCTCGGCGCGCGGGCCCACGAAGCCCGCGTCGTCGCGGCCGCCAACGACTGCATCGCCACGCTCGACGGACCGCTCTACAGCGAGGCCGCCGACGCCAGCTATTACGCGTGTGGCGAGCTGGTCCACTTCGTGATCGATCGCCAGCTGGCGGCGACCGGCGGTGTGCTCGGCGCGTGGGCGGCGATCATCGCCGGCGCCCGCGCGCGCGGCTCGTACGCCACCGCCGATCTGCTGGCCGTGGTCGACGAGCGCGGCGGTGATCCGGCGCTCGGTCGCGATCTGCGCCGCATCCTCGACGACGGCCTGGGGCCCGACCCGGCCGGGCTGGTGCAGCGCCTGCTGCGCGACGCCGGCCTGGCCACCCGACGGATCGCCGGGACGCGCCGGCTGGCGCGCCGCCGCTGATCGGCGGCGGTGAGGATCAGCGCGGGCGCAGCGCCGGCCACACCGCGCCGCTGCGCGGATCGATCAGGGTGACGTCGTCCTGGTAGATGCGGGCGGTGCGGTGCAGCGCCAGCAGCGCCTGGCCCAGCGGCATCGACTGATAGCGCTCGGGCCAGCGCTCGAGGATGAGGGCGCGGACCCGCGGCGCGTGCCGGGTGCTCATGGCCGGGAACAGGTGGTGCTCGACGTGGTGGCCGAAGCCCAGGCTGATCCATTCGGCGAGTCGCGGCACCGTGACGCTGAGCGAGTTGATCAGCGGGTCGTTCTCGGCCGTCATCGGCGACAGCCCGTGGTTGGTGAGGATGTAGGCCATCACGATCCAGTTGGCGACCATCACCGGCAGCACGAACACGAACAGGAAGGCGAGCGGCCCGACCAGGATCGCGACCGCGATCCACACCGCCACCCCGAGCAGGGTCTCGGCGACCGCGACCCGGTGGTCGGGCACCGACATCGCGAGGCGGTGGCGGGCGTGGATCAGCATCTGCGAGCTCTGGCCGCTGAACCCGAACAGCAGGCTGAGCACGCCGGTCCAGCGCCGCGCGCCGAGGGCGAAGCGATCGGTGACGACCCGGATGACCCGACTCCGGTGGTAGTCGGGGAGCATCGGGTACATGTCGGGGTCGACGCCGCGCTCGTTGGTGTGACCGTGGTGCTCGCGGTTGTGCCACAGGACCCACAGGCGCGGCGAGACCACGAACGGCAGGAAGCCGATCCAGCCCACGACGCGTCGGGCCCAGCGGGCGCGCACGACGCCGCCGTGCAGGGCCTCGTGACCGAGGAAGGTGATGCCGCCGAAGCTGACGCCGATCGCCAGCGACACCACCGGGACCAGCGGCCACGGCAACCAGCCGGCGGCGACCGCGACCGTGCCGAGCGCGATCAGCGCCAGGTGCAGCGGCAGCCACAGCAGCCGCGAGTGCGCCGGCGCGAAGGTCTCGGGTCCGAGCAGCGGCCGGAGCTCGTGGACGTACGCCGACGTGGGACGGAGCTCCATGATCCGAGCTTGTCAGGCTGCGCGCGCGAACGCGGTCACGTCGCCGTCACGTCGCGCCCGGCGCCGTCACGGTCCGGTCAGCTGGCGTCGGGGACGGCGAGTCAGGCGGCGTCGCGGACCACGGTCACCGGGGTGCCGGCGACCACGACTCGCTGGCAGGTCTTGCCGTGGCCGAGCGCGTACTTGAGGGTCGGATAGATGCGCGCCGCGACCATGGCGAAGGCGAGCGAGACCAGCGCCCGCGCGCCCCAGCGGCGCACGATCTCGTCGCGATGCGGGTCGGCCTCCGGATCGTGGGCGAGCACCGCGCGGGCGAACTGCACCCCGAGCAGCACCTCGGGTGAGAGCGCGGCGTCGTCGCGGGCCAGCACCGCGGCCAGCAGCGTGCCATCGACGCCGTCGCGGAGCGCCATGGTGACGACCAGCTGCGTGCACGGTCCGCAGTCCTCGGCCAGCGTGCCGACCAGCTTGGCGGCGACGTAGACGTCGCGCGGCACGTCGCGGCGGTATTCCGAGAGGGCCGTGACCTTGGCGAAGGCCAGGAAGCCGCGGGTGTCGGCGGCCAGGATGTCGCGCGCGTAGCTCATGTCGTAGTCGTGGCGGCGCTCGAACGCGGCCAGCCGCTTCCGGATCATCCATTTCAGCATCGGCGGGGCTCCTGGAATCGAGATGACGGCGCGAGGTGGATCGTTACATCGGGTAGTATGGCCGGCTCCATGGTCTCCGTGGTCCGGGCGGTCAAGAACACCGAGCGACTGGCGCAGATCGCGCTGGTCCTGGTCCGTCACGGGTTCGGCGAGATCGTGTCGCGCCTGCCGCTGGGGCCGCTGGCGCCGGCGCCGGCGCCGGCCGGAGAGGCCCGCACGTTCGCGGTCCGGCTGCGCGAGGCGCTGCAGGATCTCGGGCCATCGTTCGTCAAGCTCGGCCAGGTGATGTCGACGCGGCCCGACCTGCTGCCCGCCGACGTGGTCGCCGAGCTGAAGAAGCTCCAGGACGATGTCGCGCCGATGACCGCCGCCGAGGTCGAGGAGGTGCTGGCCGAGTCGTATGGCGACAGCCTCGACGCCGTGTTCGCGACCTTCGAGCGCACCCCGCTGGCGTCGGCGTCGATCGGCCAGGTCCACGTGGCGCGCCTGCGCGACGGGGTCGGCGAGCTCGACGTGGTGGTCAAGCTGCAGCGACCCAAGGCCCGCGCCACCGTCGAACGCGACCTCGATCTGCTGTACCTGCTGGCGCGCTTGCTCGAGGCCCACGTGCCCGAGACCCGCGCCTTCGCACCGATCGCGATGGTGGCCCAGTTCGACCGCGCCATCACGGCCGAGCTCGACACCGGGCTCGAGGCCGACAACGCGGTCCGCTTCGCCAGGAACTTCGAGGGTCATCCCGGGGTCCGCTTCCCGACCCCCTACCGGCAGGCGACCGGCAAGCGGGCGCTGGTGATGGAGCGCTTCATCGGCTCGCACCTCGACGACTTCGTGGCCGCCGGCGACGCCGGGACCGGGCCGCGGGTCGCGCGCGGCGCCCTGGCCGTGATCGCCAAGATGATCTTCGAGGACGGCTTCTTCCATGCCGATCCGCACCCCGGCAACATCATCATGATGGGGACCGCGGCCGAGCCGGTCCTCGGGCTCATCGATCTGGGGCTGGTCGGCCGCCTGAGCGAGGACCTGCGCGACAAGGCCATCCAGCTCATGGTGGCGGCGGTCACCGCCGACGCCGCCGGGCTCGCCGACGCGCTGCTGGCCATGGGGCGGGCCAAGGGGCGCGTCGACCTGCCGCGCTTCCGCGCCGAGGTCGCCGAGCTGTCGGAGAAGTACCTCGGCCGCTCGCTGGCCGAGGTCGAGATGTCGGCGGTCATCCGCGATCTGGTCCAGGGCGCGATCAAGTACGACATCGAGATGCCGCCCGAGATGCTGATGGTCGGCAAGGCGCTCATGACGGTCGAGGGCATCGGCAAGCAGCTCGATCCCGAGCTCGACGTGTGGACCGAGCTGCGGCCGTACTTCACCCGCCTGGTGATGGAGCGCTTCGGGCCCAAGCGCATGGGCCGCGACCTGATGCGCGGCATGCGCGCCCTGACCACCGGCGCCGCCGAGTTGCCGGGCCAGATCCACGACATCCTCGACGATCTCCGCGCCGGCAAGCTCGAGCTGACGACCCGCGATCCGGCGCTGGCGCTGGCCACCGAGCGGTTGGGCCGGCGTCTGTTCACGGCGCTGATCGTCGCCACGCTGGTCGGCGCGGCGACCGCGCTGCTGGCGGTCGGCCGCCACCCGACGATCGCGACCGCGCTGCTGGTGACGGCCGCGGTCGCCGTGCTCGGTCACCTGTGGGGTGATCGTCGGCGCGGCGCCTGAGCGCGGTCATGGGAATCGATCCACCCTACGCGGCCTTGCTGGCGCGCCTGTTCGCGGCCCGCAAGGCCGGCATCGTGTTCGGGCTCGATCGCATCGCCGCGGTGCTGGCGCGCCTCGGCCACCCCGAGCGCCGGCTCGGCCTGATCGCTCACCTCGGCGGCACCAACGGCAAGGGATCGACCGCGGTCATGGTGGCGGCGATGGCGCGCGGCGCCGGCCGCCGCACGGCGCTGTTCACGTCACCGCACCTGGCCAGCCTGCGCGAGCGCTTCGTGGTCGACGGCGTGGCGGCGAGCGAGGACGCGGTGGTGGCGGCCGGTGCCGCGGTGGCCGCCGCCGGCGGCGACGCGCTGACGTTCTTCGAGCAGGTGACCGCCATGGCGCTGGTGCTGTTCGCGGACGCCGACGTCGAGGTCGCGGTGGTGGAGGTCGGGCTCGGGGGTCGGCTCGACGCCACCAACGTGCTGGCGGCGCCGGTGGCCGCCGTCACCGGCGTGGCGCTCGATCACCAGGAGATGCTGGGCGCCGATCTGGCGGCCATCGCGGCCGAGAAGGCCGGCATCTTCAAGTCCGGACAGCGGGTGGTGATCGGTCGCGCCGGCGACGCTGCGGCGGTGCCGTGGCTGCGCGCCGCCGCCATGGTCGCGGGCGCGGCCAGCGTGCGCGTGCTCGACGACGACGACGTCGCGTGGGCGCCGGTGACCGCGCTGGGCGGCGACCATCAGCACGCCAACGCGGCGTGCGCCGACGCGATCGTGGATGCCCTCGAGCAGGTCGACTCGACGCTGCGCGTGCCACGGTCGGTGCGGGAGCAAGCCCTGGCGCGGGTCGAGCATCCGGGGCGACTCGAGGTGGTGGGGTCGGCGCCGACCGTGATGCTCGACGGCGCTCACAACCCGCACGGCGCCGCGGCGCTGGCGCGGGCGCTGGCCGCGCGACCCGAGCGGCCGCGGGTGCTGGTGCTCGCGGTGTCCGCCGACAAGGACGTCGACGGCATCGTCGCGCCGCTGGCCGGGGTCGTCGAGCACGCCATCGCCAGCCGCTACGATCAGCCGCGCGCGCTGGCGCCCGCCGCGCTGGCCGCGCGCCTGCGCGCGGCTGGCTGCCGCACCGACGAGGAGCCGGCGCTGGCCGCCGCCGTCGATCGCGCGCGCGCGCTGGCCGGCGCCGCCGGACTGGTGGTCGTCGCCGGCTCGCTCTACGCGGTCGGGGAGACCCGGCCGCGCTTTCGCGCGATGGCCGTCGATCCGTTCGTGGTCTCGGATCCGGCGCCGACGCCGGATCCGGCGCCGAAACCGTAGGCGAAACCGACCCCGCTCAGCCCGCGACGTCGCGCAGCTGGCGCAGCAGATCGCGGGCCTGATCGACGTTGGAGGCGGCCTCCTTCATCGACTGCCGGATCAGCTCGAACGACGCGCGCGGGATCGTGTGCGAGTACTGGTCGAACTCGCCCTCGGCGGCCATCACCTCGATCCGCAGGCTCGACAGCACGTCGTTGAGCGCGGTGACGATCTCGGTGGCCTTGCCACGGATCGCGACCGCTTGCTGCACCTTGACGCTGCCACCCTCGCGCGAGATCTGCTCCTCGAGCTCCTTGGTGCGGTTGCGCAGCTTCTCGACCTCGACCTCCATCATCGCCATGTCGTTCTCGACATCCTCCATCTTGCGCGCCTTCTCGGCGCCGACCTTGCCACCGCGATAGACGCGGAGCTCGGCCTGGAGTTGTTCGAGGCGGCGGCGCAGGCGGCGGATCTCCTCGTCGGCTTCGCCCGGTTTGGCGCCCGCCGGCTGGCTCGCCGGCTGCTGCGGTTGCTGCGGCTGCTGCGGCTGGTGCTGCGGCGGCGGCGCCGAGATCGGCTGCACGCCGAGGTTGGCGAGCTGCTGGTGGCTGACCGCCTGCATGGCCTGGTTGGTGGGGGAGTGGGCGAGGGTCGCGCCCAGCCCCGGATGCTGCATCATCGGTTGCTGCGACGGCGGCGGCGGCGCCACCGGTGCCGCCGGCTGGGCATCGGGACCGCCGAGCTGCGCGGTGTCGACGTAGCGCAGCCACAAGCTGCCGCAGCGCACGGCGTCGCCGTGCTTGAGCAGGTGGCTCTGCACCTTCTGCTCCTGGTAGAAGACGCCGTTGGCCGAGCCGAGATCCTCGAGGACGTAGCCGCCGCCGCCCCAGATCATGCGCGCGTGATGGCGCGAGACCATGGCGTCGTCGGTGCGGATGGCACAATCCATCGCGCGGCCGATCTTGATCTCGCCGGCACCGAGCTCCACGGTGCCCTCGATACCTTGGGCGTCGCGCCAGAGGACCTTCGCAACCACTGCCGCCATTCTCGGGCAAGTCTCGGGATTGCACAAGGTTTCGGCCCGATCTGAGCAGGGACCACCGGTCAGCCGTGTGACGCCTGGACCTTGGCCGGCTCAGACCCCCGTGGTACTGGAGGGGCCATGTGCGGTGTCTTCGGAATCCATGGACACGATGAGGCCGCCAAGATCGCCTACCTCGGGCTGCACGCGCTCCAGCACCGCGGCCAGGAGTCGGCCGGCGTCGTCGCCGGGGATCGCACGCTGCGCCGCCACGTCGGCATGGGCCTGGTCGCCGACGTCTTCGACGAGAAGACGCTCGGCCGGCTGCCCGGCGCCGCCGCCATCGGCCACACCCGCTACTCGACGGCCGGCAGCTCGGAGGTGCGCAACGCCCAGCCGTTCCTGTTCGAGTATTCCGGCGGTTCGGTCGCCATCGCCCACAACGGCAACCTGGTCAACGCCGAGGACCTGCGCAACCGGCTCGAGGCCTCGGGCTCGATCTTCCAGACCAGCAGCGACACCGAGGTCATCGTCCACCTCATGGCCAAGGTGCCGGAGTTCGACCCGGTCAACCGGCTGATCGCGGCCCTGCGCCAGGTCCAGGGCGCGTACTCGCTGGTCCTGCTGGCCGACGACAAGCTGATCGGGGTCCGCGACCCGCACGGCTTCCGCCCCCTGGTCATCGGCCGGCTCAAGGACGGCTACGTGCTGTCGTCGGAGACCAGCGCCTTCGATCTGATCGAGGCCGAGTACATCCGCGACGTCGAGCCGGGTGAGCTGGTGGTCGCCGACAACGCCGGGCTGCGCAGCTTCAAGCTGGCCACGTCCGAAGCGGCGCCGTCGCGGTTCTGCATCTTCGAGCACGTGTACTTCGCGCGGCCCGACAGCCTGGTCAACGGCAAGTCAGTGTACCGGGCCCGCGAGCGCATGGGCACCCGGCTGGCCGAGGAGCAACCGGCGATCGCCGACGTGGTCATCCCGGTCCCCGATTCCGGCGTGCCGTCGGCGATCGGGTACGCCAAGCGGGCTGGCATCCCGTTCGAGATGGGCCTCATCCGCTCGCACTACGTCGGCCGCACCTTCATCGAGCCCCAGGATTCGATCCGCCATTTCGGCGTTCGCCTCAAGCTGTCGCCGGTGCGCTCGGTGGTCGACGGCAAGCGGGTGGTGGTGGTCGACGACTCGCTGGTCCGCGGCACCACGTCGCGCAAGATCGTCAAGATGCTGCGCGCCGCCGGCGCCCGCGAGGTCCACCTGCGGATCTCGGCGCCGCCGACCACCAACCCTTGTTTCTACGGCATCGACACCCCCAATCGCAGCGAGCTGGTGGCGGCGTCGCACACCCTCGACGAGATCGCCCGCTACGTCACCTGCGACTCGCTCGGATACCTGTCGCACGAGGGCATGATGAGCACCATGGGCGCCATCGGCGAGGACGGTGAGGTCGGCGTCGGCTACTGCTCGGCGTGTTTCACCGGCGTCTATCCGGTGCAGCTGGGCAAGGGCGGCGACGGCGAGCTTGTCAGGTTGCGGCGCAACAAGGTATAGAGGCCCGTCATGTCGCTCGACACCGTCGATGGAGGCGCGATTCGCGCCCAGATCAAGGAGCTGCTCGAGAAAGCCGAGTCGCTCCGGAGGTTGCTTTGACCTCGACCCGAAGCGCCTGAAGATCGAGGAGCTCGAGCACCTGTCGGGCGAACCCGGCTTCTGGGACAAGCCCGAGAGCGCGCAGGCGCTGCTCAAGGAGCAGAAGCGGCTCAAGAACCTGGTCGCGACCTACGACGGTCAGACCCAGGCGCTGTCCGACGCCGGCGTCCTGCTCGAGCTGGCCGAGGAGGCCGACGACGAGGCCTCCGGCAAGGAGGCCGAGGGCATGATCACCAAGGCCCGGGCCGCGCTCGACGAGCTCGAGTTCAAGGTGATGTTGCCAGGCGAGTTCGACGCCCAGGGCGCCATCGTCGAGATCTCGTCCGGCGCCGGCGGCATTGACGCCTCCGACTGGGCCAACATGTTGCTGCGCATGGTCATGCGCTACTGCGAGCGCAAAGGCTGGAAGGTCGAGGTGGTCGAGGAGACCCCGGCCGAGGAGGCCGGCATCAAGGGCGCGACCCTCATCGTCGAGGGTGACTACGCGTTCGGGCTGCTCAAGGCCGAGCACGGCGTGCACCGCCTGGTGCGGGTGTCGCCGTTCGATCAGCAGGGCCGCCGCCAGACCTCGTTCGCCGCCCTGCGGGTGACCCCCGACATCGACGACGACATCAAGATCGACATCCAGGACGGCGATCTGCGGATCGACACCTACCGCGCCGGCGGCGCCGGTGGCCAGCACGTCAACAAGACCGACTCGGCGGTGCGCATCACGCACCTGCCGACCGGCATCGTCGTGCAGTGCCAGAACGAGCGCTCGCAGCACAAGAACAAGGACCGGGCGTTCAAGATGCTGCGCGCCCGCATGTACGAGCACGAGGTCGCCAAGCGCGAGGCCAAGGCCGCCGAGGAGGCCAAGGCGCGACTCCGCATCGAGTGGGGCTCGCAGATCCGTAGCTACGTCCTGTTTCCGTACCAGCAGGTCAACGATCACCGCACCGATCTCAAGACCAGCCGCGTCGAGGCGGTCCTCGACGGCGATCTCGACGAGCTGATCCGCACCTACCTGCTCCAGAAGTCGGCGCAGGCGTAGCGGCGGGGACCTTCCCCTCAGCTCAGATCAGAGCGCGGCGCGCAGGTCGGCGAGCAGCTCGTCGGCGTCCTCGAGGCCGATCGAGATCCGCAGCAGGTCCTTGGGCACCGGCGAGTCGGGCGGTTCGACCGAGGCGCGGTGCTCGACCAGCGACTCGACCCCGCCCAGCGACGTGGCGCGCGCGAACAGGTGCAGGCGGCCGGCGACCGCGAGCGCGGCCGGGGCACCGCCGGCGACGCGGAGCGACAGCATGGCGCCGAAGCCGCCGTGCATCTGGCGGGCGGCGACGGCGTGGTGTGCGAACGACGGCAGGCCGGGGTAGAGCACGGCGACCAGCGCGGGATGGCCGTCGAGCGCCGCGGCGATGCCCAGCGCGGTCTCGCACTGGCGCCGCACGCGCACGGCGAGCGTGCGCATGCCGCGGTGGACCAGCCAGGCCTCGAACGGGCCCAGGATGGCGCCGGTGGTTCGGCGGTGGGCGCGCAGCCGCTGCCACGGTTCGTCGAGCGCGGCGGTGACCAGCGCGCCCGCGATCACGTCGGAGTGACCGTTCAGGTACTTGGTCGCCGAGTGCATGACCAGATCGGCGCCCAGCGCCAGCGGTCGCGACAGCACCGGCGTGGCTGCGGTGGAGTCGACGGCGAGGCGGGCGCCGGCGGCGTGCGCGATGGCGGCGGCGGCGGCGAGATCGGTGACGTCCCAGGTCGGATTGGCCGGGGTCTCGACCCACACCAGGCGGGTCGCGCCCGGGCGCACCGCGGCGCGCAGGGCGTCGGTGTCGTGGCTGTCGACCAGGTCGAGGCCGAGGCCCCAGCGAGCACAGAAGTCGACCAGCCAGCCGCGCAGCGCCCAGTACATGATGCGCGGCGCGACCACGTGATCGCCGGGCGCCAGGGTCTGGAACACGGCGGCCGCCGCCGCCATGCCCGAGGCGAACAGCATCGCGCCGGCGCCGCCCTCGAGCGCGGCGAGCAAGGCCTCGGCCGGCTCGCCGGTGGCGTTGTCGTCGCGGCCGTACATGCGCGCCGACGGCAGCCGGTAGGCCTCGTCGCGGGCGAACGTGGTCGCCGGATGGATGGCTGGCGCGACGGCGCCCGACGCCGCGTCATGCCCGATGGCGCCGTGGGCGAGGAGGGTGTCGATCGAAGGCGTGGCCATCAGCGCACCGGCGCGGGAGCCGTCGGAGCGGCGGCGGCGTCGGTGTCGATGGCGGCGAGCTCGGCCTTCGCCTTGGTCAGCGCCTCGGGCTGGGCATGCTCGGGGGCCAGCGCTTCGAGCACCTTGACCAGCTCGGTGCGGGCGCTGCGCTCGCCGGCGAGGTCGCCCATCGCCTTGTTGATCTCGACCCGCAGGCCGACCAGGCGCACCTTGCGGGCCCCGTAGGCCAGGTTGGCCGCCTGCTCGGCCCACGGCCGGGCCTTGGCCGGCTCGCCCGACTTCATGTAGACCCATGCCAGGCGGTACGGGGGATCGTACTCGCGTGGCAGATCGGTGGCGCTCTTCTCGAGGGCCGGCACCAGCTCGAGGCCGCGCTGCAGCCACACGTGGACCTCGGCGCGCGGCCAGTTGTAGGTCGAGGCCGCCCACGCATCGGGCGCCTTGGCCGCTTCGTCGGCGAGGTACGCGAGCTCGCGCTCGGCCATCGCCCGGGCCTCGTCCTTCTTGCCCAGCGCGTCGAGCGCGGTGCGCAGGTTCATCATCGCGTCGGCGCGATCGTCGACCGACAGCGGCGCCGTCGGATCGTCGATCAGCGCGCTCAGGCGGGTCACCGTCAGCTCGCGCACCTCCTTGGCCCGCGCCGGGTCGGCCTTGTCGTCGCCAGCGCACTCCAGCGCCCAGACCAGGAAGTCGGTGGCGTTGGCGGTGTTGCCGGTCTCGGTGGCGCGGGCCGCGGCCAGATCGAGGCAGGCCGGAACGTCGCCGGCCTTCCAGTGCGCCGAGACCAGCGACACCAGGACGTCGGATCGACGTGGCCAGGTCGCCGGCGCGCCGGTCACGATCTGGGTCCACGCCGCGGCCGCCGCCGGCCAGTCCTTCTTGATCGCGGCCTGGTTGCCGTCGCGCAGCAGCTTCATCATGGGTTCGAGCGGGATCCCGGCCCGGTCGCCACGGCTGGCCAGGTACGCGGTCTCGCCGTCCTTGAGCAAGGTGCGGAACTGCTCGATCGAGGCCGCGCCCAGCCAGCGCTCGTGGACCGCCTCGTCATCGGGCGACAGCACGAAGAAGGTGGGCCAGTTCTGCAGCGGCAAGCGGGCCACGGCGCGCGCGTTGATCTCGCGATCGGTGTCGATGGCGAGGAACACGAAGCGGTCGGCGAACGGCGTCAGCGACGGGTCGTGCAGGACGGTGGTCTGCATCGAGAGGCACGTGTGGCACCACGGCGCCCACATGTCGATCACCAGCGGCCGGCGGGTGGCCCGGGCGCACGCCAGCGCGGCCGGGTAGTCGTCCTCGAACCAGGCCAGCGGTCCGTGCGCCTTGGCGCCCGTACATGGCCCGGTCGCCTGGCTCGCGACCGATCCGGATCCGGTGCCGGTGGCGGGCGCGGCCTGCTTCTTCTTGCACGCGCCGAGCGCGAGGCTGGTGACGGTGACGGTGACGGTGACGGCGACGGCGACGAGGCGACCGGTGCGCATGCGGGCGTGATAGCACGAAGCCCCGCCGGGGCCGCGACCGTGGCTGTAGCGGTGGCGGTGGCTGCCGTGACCGTGGCGGTCCTATCCCCGGTCGTCCTGAGCGAAGCCGCGCAGCGGCGGAGTCGAAGGACAGGCGACAGTCGCGGAATACGTCCTTCGACTCGGCGCTTCGCGCCTCGCTCCTAACGAACGGCATCGCTAACAGGCCGGAGTTGCGAGGGATCGATCTCGAGGCCGAGGCTGCGGAGTCGGTTGACCGCGCTGCGGACGGCGCGCTGGCGATGGGAGATGTCGAAGTG
>CANKMW010000092.1 GCA_947483555.1 Myxococcales bacterium | reverse complement strand
GTGGGCGCATGCGTGATAGGCGACGCGCGCTGCATGCGCCGGCAGATCACCGAGCGACGTCGGATTCGGCTCGTTCGGCGCCGTCGCGTCGAGGTGTGAGGTGATCGCGGCGAGCTGTGCCGTGCGATCGGGAAAGTGGAGATAGATGGTGCGAAGCGAGACGCCTGCGCGATGCGCGACCCGCTTGAGCGAGTAGGCCCGGCCGCGCTCGGCGACCTCGGCGACCAGGGCGGTGACGATGTCGTCGCGCGTCGCGGCGGCCTGCTTCGCGCGGAGATCGTTGCGGTAGGCACGAGGCATCGCGAGCGCAGTATGGCCGGGCGGACTGGCCCTGTGTGCAGGCCGCCGGGTTATGGTGAGCGGATGCAGATTCGCGCTTGTGTCGTCGTGATGCTTGGACTGGGGTGCGGGAGCAAGGGGGAGAAAACCCAAGGAACCGAGAAGGAGCCGGACAAGCCGGCCGTCAAGACCACCGAGCCTGCGGCGGCGAAGACGCCCCCACCGACGACGAAGGTCGAGACCGGGGCAAAGCCGGCCGCCGAGAGCGGGAACACGAAGCGGTGCAAGGACCTCCTCGTGAAGAGCTGGAAGGCCGCGCAACCGGGGTTCGCGAAGCTTCAGGTATCCGTCGATGCCGCTCTCGAGAAGCTCTACACGGAGAACGAGTACTACGTGAAGGCGTGCGCCGCACTGGCAGCCGACAAGCTCGATTGTCTCGACAAGGCCGAGAACCCGATCACCGGCATCGACACCTGCAAGGTCAACGAGGGAGCGGCCACATCGCTCGGGCTCGTTGGCGTCCAGGACAGGATCGGGGTCGATGCGCGCAAGCCGCTCTCGAAAGAGGACGGTGACAAGGTGCTCGCCTCGATCGAGGGGACCTGGGTCAACGACTGGGCATCGCTCAAGGAACAGACCACGTGGACGATCGGCAAGGCCGGCGCGGTGACCGCCGCCACGGTCCTCAAGGACGGCAAGCCGAAGGACAAGCCGAGCCTTCCCGATCTGCTGACCGCCGATCAGGAAGCGCGCCTCAAGGTGCACTGGAAGGACTCGAACACCACCCAGACGCTGTCGTTCTTCAAGACCGGCAACGAGTTCTACGCGAGCACGAACTCGCTCTACGACGCCTATCAGGTCTCCGATCAGAAGAAGTTCGTCGTGCGCTACGACTGGACGTACCTCGCCTTCGACGGCGGCAAGTGCGAGGCGATCAACGCGAGTGGCGTGATCGCCCCGGCCACCTGCTCGTTCGCCACCGACAAGGGCACCAAGGTGTTCCGGGCCGAGTGGCAGTTCCCGACCGACAAGGGCCCGCGCAAGTCGGAGCACGTGCTGGTCGGCAACTACTTCGTGCACAAGTCGATGTACGAGATCGCACGCTTCAAGAAGAAGTGAGCCGCTGCACGCCGCCGACATTCATTGCATTCTGTGTGCAATGAAACTTTGTTGTGCGTGACGGTCGAGATCTCGCTCGCGATCGCGAGTGGCTCGGCTAGAGTGTGCTGCTCGTGTTGTCGCCGTCGGTCAGCGAAGAGTTTCCGGTCACCGCGAACCACCTGCGTGCGATCGCCGGCTCGCTCTACTACCGGGGTGAGGCGTACTGGCGCGAGGGTCGTGTGGTGTCGTGCACGCTCGCCGGCCGGACGCTGGTCGGCGAGGTCGATGGCACGCAGCGCTACCGCGTGAAGGTGGTCGCCACGCCGATGGACGGCCTGGTGACCAGCTGCTCGTGTCCGGTTGGTTTTTTGTGCAAGCACGCCGTCGCGCTGGTGCTCGCGCATCTCGGAGCACGCGCGCAGCTGCCACCGCCGGAGCGGGTCGAAGGCGCGTTCGCGACTCGCGAGGAGCTCGATGCCTGGGCGAAGGAGCACCAGGTCGAGCACGCGCTGTGGGTCAGCGCCGAGCCGCTGTGCGCCGAGCTGACGTTCCCGCCGCAGGATTACTGGATCAAGACGGTGCTCGCGCGGTTGCCGTTGCGCGAGGTCGGTGCCCTCGAGCTCGCGGCGCGCCATGCCCGCGCGCGCGGCGTCGACATCGCCCTCGCGAAGGTCGCGTATCGCGCGCTGCATCGCGAGGCCGCGCTGGTCGAGGAGGCGATCCGCGAGGAGGTGCAACGCCCGGCGCTCCATGCCGAGTGCGAACCGTCGTGGTCGAAGCTTTTCGCGTTGCGCGCCGAGCTGCGGCCTCATGCGGCGCCGCGGCCACGGGCGGTGCGCGAGGCGCAGGGGACGTGGAAGTTCGACCCGACCACCGCGGCGGTGAGCTGGAAAGAGAAGCTCCGCGTGTTCCGGCCGCAATCGTTCGCGATGACGGCGATCGCCGCGCGGCTCGCGTTCGATGGCGCCGGCATCGGGGTGTTCGAGTGCACATGCCCGGCGAAGGACGCGCGCTGCACGCACGTGATCGCGCTGATCGATGCCACGCTCGACGTGCTCGCGGATCCGGATCGGACGCGCGAGGCGCGGCAGGTCGTCGAGCTGTTGTTGCAACCGGGCTGGGCTCGCACGCTCGCCGAGCTCGATCGGATCGAGACCCGGGTCGCCGCGGCCACCCCGATCGATGTCTGGTGGCAGGTGTTCGGCGAGCCGACATCGCCGGAGCTCCGCCCGATCATCGAGAGAGCTGGCAAGCGCGGCAAAGGCTCCGTCCGCGCCGAGATCCGGATCGGGGCGCTGCTCGAGGACTATCGACATCAACTCCGCGACCGCGATCTCGCGATCGCCGAAGCGCTGCACGATCACATCGAAGGAGGTCACAACGCGTATCCGATGCGCGCGCTGATGGCCGCCGTCGGGCCGCCGGCCCGCCGATCGTCGACGCCTTCACGCTGGCGAAGGGGCCGCTGTCGATCGAGTTCAGCCGCTCGACCGACGGCAAGGTCTCGGTCAGCGGCGGCGGCTCGGTCAGTGGCAGCGTCCCGACCGGCATTCCGGGCATGTTCGTCGAGGGCGAGTTCGGCGCCAAGTTCGTGGGCGAGGTCGCGATCGCGGACGACGGCAGCGCGACCGGCACGATCAGCTCCGAGATCAGCGGCCAGGCCACGCTGAACGGCGGCATCCCGAAGGTCGCGTCGGTCTACGGCGGCGCCAACCTCGCCATCAAGATCCCCGGGATCACCGTCAGCCGCTCGGCGACCGGCGCGTGGTCGGCCGAGATGGGCAGCACCATCGCGCTGGTCGGCAAGCTGGTCGCCGGCGTCAAGGCCGAGGTCGAGGCGCTCAAGGGCCTCAAGGACAAGCTCCCGGCCGGCTGGGACCCCAGCTTCAAGCACGAGATCAGCCCCGGCGGCGAGCAGGAGTTGCTGGTCTACAACACCAAGACCGGCAAGTTCAGCCAGGGCAAGGACGTCGCGGCCCTGGTCGGGAAGATCAACGCCGCCCTGGCGACGGTCGGCCTCACCGACGCCCCCAAGTTGAAGAGCGGCCTCGCCGCTGGCCTCGCGGGAGATATTGCGAAGGCGCGGGCGAACGTGGACGCGGCCAAGAGCCGGGTCCAGAACGCGGCCGATCGCAAAGAGTACGACGAGGCCAACAACCCCGCGTACCAGAATTCGGGGGGCGAGCGCAGCCCGCTCGACGAGCTCGATAGCTGCGAGTAGGGCCGGTGACGGCCTCCCCGTGAAGTCGGGTTGCGTCGGCCCGTGGGCTGCGGTACGACGGGAGACCGAACATGGCCCGCCGTGTGTCACGACCTCTGCCGGCGGTGGCCGTGCCGCGCACCAAGCCGCGCATGTGGTCGCGCAAGCAGGCGCGGGGACGGCTGCCGGCCGGCACCTCGGTCGACCTGCTGGCGGCGGCGCAGCCAGTGGCGGTGGCGGTCGACAACCCGCGCGTGGTCGGCACCGGCGACGTCGCGTTCCGGCGCATCGTCGAGCGCATCTCGCGCGCCACCCGCTCGGTCGACATCCGCGCCTTCCTGTGGCGCGACGACGCCGCCGGCAATGTCTTCGGCGAGGCGGTGCTGGCGGCGGCCGAACGCGGCGCCCAGGTCACGATCCACAAGGATCGCATCGCCGCGGTCTACGAGTACGCCGGCGGCAACAAGCAGAGCTTCTTTCACAAGCGCGTCGACCCGGTGCGCGGCGTGCAGGCCTGGTTCCTGGGCGCGGTGTTCCGCAAGAAGGGCTCGTTCAAGCAGCGACCCAACGCGCTGGCGGCGGCCATCCTCGCCCACCCCGGCATCCGGGTCGAGCACCACCGCAAGCGCTTCGACCACTCCAAGGTCTACGTCGTCGACGACGAGTGGATGTGCCTGGGCTCGATGGGCATCGGCGACAACCACCTCCATGACTGGGTCGATCTGATGGTCGAACTCGACGGCGCCGAGCACGTCGCCCGGCTGCGCCAGCGCATGGCCGGCGACGACGAGTTCGATCCGTCGCGTGGCATCGACTTCCTGGTCCACAGCCGCGAGGCGCACCGACCGCGGACCTGTCCGATGCTGACCCACCGCCTGGCGCTGATCGACAGCGCGCGCACCGCGCTGACCATCGAGATGGCGTACCTCGGCGACCGCCGCTTCACCCAGGCGCTGGCGCGGGCGGTGGTTCGCGGCGTCGAGGTCACGCTGGTCACGTCGGCGCGCGCCGACGTGCTGGGCAACGTCAATCGCGCCACCTGCGACACGCTGCGTCGCCTGACCGGCGCGCCCGATCACCTGCGCATCGTGCTGTTGCCGCGCATGGTGCACTCCAAGGTGGTGGTCATCGATCACCGCGTGGTCGACATCGGCTCGGCCAACTTCACGCGCATCTCGCACGGCGTCTACGACGAGATCAACCTGTACGCCGATCACACGCCGTTCGCCCACTCGGTCGAGCGCGAGATCGCTCGCCATGCCATCGACGGCGTGGTGGTCGACGACCGGGTCCGCTACCGGCGCCTGGCCAGCGGGGTCGAGAACGCGATCATGGCGTACCAGTCGCGGAAGGGCGGCTAGCGAGCGATGAGCGAGCGTACGACAATGACTCCGAATCTTCGAGTGCACGGTTGCGACCCGGGATCTGGATTCGTGCCGGCGTCGATCGCGCCCGGACCGGAGGCTGTGGGTCGCACGCCCCACAGGCAATGATGGCCCGGACCAACGTTCCGGTCGAGGACGTCCGTGCTGCCTCGGCGCGTGCCGGGCGTCGGCTTCAGATCCTCGACGCCGCCAAGCAGGTGTTCGCCGACGCCGGGTACCACGGGGCGTCGATCAACGCGATCATCGAGGGCGCCGAGATCGCGCGCGGCACCTTCTACCTGTACTTCGAGAGCAAGGAGGCGGTGTTCGGCGCCCTGCTCGACGGCGCGATGACCGAGCTGCGCAGCCGGATCGTGCGCATCGATACCGGACCGGGCGCCCGCTCGCCCAAAGACCAGCTCGAGGACAGCCTGGGCAGCTTGCTCCAGTTCTTCGTCGCCGATCGGCCGCTGGCGGCGGTGCTGCTGTCGTCGGCCTCGACTCCCGACGCCGAGGCGGCGGCGCGGCTGGCCGCGTTCTACGCCGAGGCCCGCTCGGTGATCGCGCTATCGCTCGAGACTGGCATGGCGCTCGGCCTGGTCCGGCGCTGCCATCCCGAGCGCACGGCGGCGGCGCTGCTCGGCCTGGTCCGTGGCATCGTCGAGCACTGCGTGACCCGCGGCGCCGACCAGCCGATCCAGGACGTCACCCGCGAGCTGATCGATCTCGCGCTGGTCGGCGTGCTGGTCCGCTGACGTCGCGCCGGCACGCGTGTTGACAGCTCACGACGCCGCGCATACCGTCGACGCCACGGGGCATGGCAGATCCGCGCGATCACGTCGGCACCGGGCGATACACCATCGGCACCAAGCTCGGCGAGGGCGGAATGGGCACCGTGTTCCGCGCCGTCGACCGGCTGACCGGAGCCGAGGTCGCGCTCAAGCGCCTGACCGTGCGCAAGCCGGCGCCCGACCCGACCACGCCGATGACCTCGCCGCCGGCGGGATCGTCGCCCCGGCCGGCGGCGGTCGCCAGCCTCGAGTCGGCCGCCACCCAGCTGGCGTTCGGCACCGATGCGCCGACGCTCGACGCCGCGACCCACGCCGGGCCCGGGACCGGTGACGGGAGCGATGGCACGCCGACCCGCCACGAGCGGCCCGGACCGCCGTCGCCGGCCGCCGTACTGCCGGCCGCCGCCAAGCCGACGTCCGACAGCGTGCCGGCGATGCGCCTGGCGATCGCCAGCGAGTTCCGCATCCTGGCCTCGCTCCGCCACCCCAACATCATCAGCGTCCTCGACTACGGCTTCGACGACCACCACGATCCCTACCTGGTGCTCGAGGTGCTCGACGGCGCGCGCACCATCACCGCGGCGGCGCGCGATCAGCCGCTTCAGGTCCGGATCGGTTACGTCGCCCAGATGCTGCAGGCGCTCGACTACCTGCACCGGCGTGGCATCCGGCACCGCGATCTCAAGCCGTCGAACGTGCTGGTCGCCGACGGGCGGGTGCGGGTGCTCGACTTCGGGCTCGCGCTCGAGAGCGGCGAGCGCCACCGTCCGGCCGGGACGCTGGGCTACATCGCGCCCGAGGTGATGCGCGGCGAGCCCCACACCGCCATCGCCGATCTCTACGCCGCCGGCATCGTCGCCTTCGAGCTGCTGGCCGGACATCATCCGCTCGGCCGCACCGAGGACGAGGTGCTGCGGGCCGCCAGCGGTCCGCCGGCGCTGGTGCTCCACGACGACACCCTGCCGCCGGCGGCGATCGTCGCCCTGATCGATACCGTCCGGCGCTTGCTCGAGCCGCAGCCCGAGCGCCGTCCGTCGACCGCGGCGCAGGCGCTGCGGCTCCTGACCCGGACGGGCGTGGTCGGCGCGCTCGACGGCGAGGACGTGCGGCGGAGCACGGTCAGCGCGGCGCGGCTGGTCGGGCACGCCCGCGAGCGGGGACAGCTGCGCGAGGCGCTGTCACGAGCTCGCAAGGGGCAGGGCGGCGTCGTCGCGCTGGTCGGCGACAGCGGCGCCGGCAAGTCGCGGCTGATCGACGACCTCCGCACCCACGCGCTGGTCAGCGGCTGCACCGTGGTGGCCGGCGGCGAGGTCGCCGAGCGCGGCGCGGCGTACCAGGCCTGGCAGGCGCCGCTGCGCCGGCTGGCGCTCGAGCTCACCCCGGCGGCGCCGGTGGCGTGGCCGTTCCTGACCCTGATCGTGCCCGACATCGGCGAGCTGGTCGGCATCGGCCAGATCACCACCCCGATGATGGATCCGCAGACGCTGCAGCTGATGCTGATGAGCGCGGCCGAGGCGGTGATGCGGGCCGCGCCCGGCCCGACGGTGGTCGTGCTCGAGGACCTGCACTGGGCTGGCGCCGAGAGCCTGGCCCTGCTGGGCTGGATGACACGGGTCGCTGCCGAGCTACCCCTCCTGATCGTCGCCACCACGCGGCCCGAGGGTGTCGCCGCGGTGTGTGGGCCCGGCGTCGACGTGATCAAGGTCGAGCCGCTGGTTCGCCGCGATCTCGAGGAGCTGGCGGTCGCGGTGCTCGGGCCGCTCGGCGATCGCGCCGATCTGATCGATCTGCTGGCCCGCGATACCGGCGGCGTGCCGCTGTACGTGGTCGAGGCGCTGCGGCTCCTCGCCGGCCAGGCCGGCAGCCTCGACGACATCGGCATGATGCGACTGCCGTCGCGACTGACCATCGACGTGCTCGATCAAGCGTTGCGAGATCGCCTGGCCCGGCTGCCGGGCGAGGCGTTGCCGATGTGCCAGCTCGCGGCGCTGATCGGTCCCGATCTCGATCTCGGCATGCTGGCCGCCATCGCACCCGAGCTCGACCTCGCGGCCGGGCTCGCCGCCGCCGAGGCTGCTGGCGTCATCGCCGTCGACGTCAGCGGGTGGCACTTCACGCACGACCGCGTCCGCGAGGTGCTGGTCGAGACCATCGCCGCCGATCATCGGGCGCTCCGTCACCGTCAGATCGCCGAGTGGCTCGATCTCGCCGCCGTCGATCCGGTGCCGATGGCTCGCCACTGGGGCCTGGCCGGTGATCGCGAGCGCGAGGCGGTGTGGACCGCGGCGGCTGGTAACGCGCTGCTCACGCGCGCCGCCTATCCGCGGGCCCGGGCCTGCTTCGACCGGGCGCTGGAGCTGATCGAGGCCCGCGGCCTGAGCGGCGGCGAGCGCCAGCGCGTCGAGCTGCAGCTGCAACTCGGCCGCGGCACCTGCGCGCTGATCATCGATGGCTTCTCGTCGCCGGCGACCGCCGCGGCCTACGATCGCGCCGCGGCGCTGTGCGAATCGCTCGGCGTCTCGGGTGGTGCCGAGGCGTTCGCGGTACTGTTCGGTCAGGCGACCGTGCACCTGTTCCGCGGCGCCGTGACGGCGTCGCGCGAGCTGGCGTCGCGCGCCCTCCGGCTGGCCCAGGACGCGCGCGACGTCGACCTCGAGATCGAAGGCCGTTTTGCGGTCGCCAACGCCGACTTCTGGCTCGCCGACCTGCCGGCGGCCGAGCGCAACGTGGT
Organism: Myxococcales bacterium; assembly: GCA_947483555.1. GTDB lineage: Bacteria > Myxococcota_A > Polyangia > Haliangiales > Haliangiaceae > UBA2376. Next base: position 27,793 of record CANKMW010000092.1, on the reverse strand, counting down.
GCGGGTCATGGCGCTGTGGACGCCGGACCGGGCCCCCCTGCACCTCGAGCGCTTCGGTCAACTGCCGCGGGTGACGTGCATGACCGCCGGCGCGTGGGGACAGTGGGCCAGCGGGGCACCCGACGCCGCGCTGGCGCGCGCCGAGGAGTCGGTGACGATCGCACGCGCCGTGGGTCACGGGTTCTCAGAGGCCATCGCGGTGCAGATCGTCGCCATCACGCGCGCGCTGCGCCGCGACGTCGACGCGACCCTGGCCTGCGCCGAGGAGCTGGTGCGTCATGGCGCGCCGTTCCCCAGCTACCTGATCACCGCGCGGGCGCTGCGGTCGTGGGCGCTGGCCAACCGCGAGCGCGATCCGCAGTACCTCGGCGAGATGATCGGGGCGTGGCGCGAGTGGCAGGCGATCGGCGCCGGCCTGGCCCACACCTTCCTCGCCGGCCTGCTCGCCGACGCCCACCTGCTGTTCGCGCAGCCCGCGGAGGCGCTGGCCGTGGCCCGCGACGGGCTGGCCTGGGCCGAAGGCCACGACGAGCGGGCGCTCATCGCCGACCTGCTTCGCCTCGAGGGCGACGCCCATCGCGCGCTCGGCGACGTGAGTCAGGCCCGTGACCGCTACGCCGAGGCGGTGCGCACCGCCGAGCGCCAGGGCGCGGCGTCGCTCGGCCTGCGTGCCGCGTGTGCGTGGGCCGGACTCGAGCTGGACGCCGGCGATCCGGTCGAGGCTCGCGCCGTGCTCGCGCCGGCGCTCGACCGTATGCACGACGGCGCCGACACCGTCGATCAGCGTCAGGCGCGGGCTCTGCTCGCGCGGATGTGACCTCTCCACGACAAGGAACGCCCGTGCTCAAGACCGCCACGCTCACCGCTCAGGATCTGGCCGACATTCTCACCGGCGCCGCGCTGCTCGGCGCTGGTGGTGGCGGACCGATCAGCGTCGGACAACAGATCATCGATCAGCTGGTGAAGCGCGGCACGCTGCCGGTGCTGGTGGCGCCCGCCGATCTCGGCGACACCGATCTCGGCGCGGTGTCGGCCTTCGTCGGCGCGCCGGATGCGGTGACCGGCGAGTTCGACTTCACGCCGGCGGTCAAGGCGTTCGCGCAGCTGTCGACCCGGACGCCGCGGCCGCTCGTCTTCGTCCTGCCCGGCGAGGTCGGCGCTGGCAACACCTTCATCCCGATGGCGGTCGCGGTCAGCCTGGCCACGCCGTTGCCGGTGGTCGACTGTGCCGGCGCTCGGCGCGCCATTCCGGCGCTCGGTGAGGACACCTACGCGGCGGCCGGGGTCCCGATCGCGCCGATCATCATCGCCGGCACCGACAAGATCGTCGGCCTCGACGTCCCCGATCCCATCACCGCTGACTCCATCCTGCGCGGCGTCATCGAAGGCCTCGGCAATACCGCCGGCGTCGCGATGTGGGCGATGGACGGCAAGACCGTGCGCACTGCCGCCGTCGAGGGCACGACCTCGTACGCGCTCGAGCTCGGTCGCATCATCCGGCGGGCGCCGGCGGCCGACAAGGTGGCGGCGGCGTGCCAGTTCATGGGCGGCTGGCTGGTGGCGCGCGGCACCATCACCGCCCACGCCGAGCAGACCGCCGGCGGCTTCGATCTCGGCACCACGGCGATCAAGACCGACGCCGGCTGGACGCTCACGATCTACAACCAGAACGAGAACCTGATCGCGTGGAGCTCGCTGTCGCCGCGCCCGCTGGGCATGGCACCGGATCTCATCTGTTACATGACCGACGACGGCGTCGGGTTCTCCAACGCCGACCCGCAAGCGGCGGTCGGCCAGGTCGTCAACGTCATCGCCCAGCCATCGATCCCGGCGATGCGCGCGCCGTACATCGTGACCCAGTTCCTGGCCCAGCTCGAGAGCATCGGGTACGGCGGCCCGTACGTGCCGATCGAGCAGCTGCGCTGACGTCGGTTTCGGCGTCGGTTTCGGCGTCGGTTTCGGCGTCGGTTTCGGCGTCGGTTTCGGCGTCGGTTTCGGCGTCGGTTTCGGCGTCGCTCAGGTCGTCTCGCCGGCCATCACCCGCTGGCACCAGCGCTGCAACAGCCGCCGCTTGCCGTCGGACAGTTCGCGCGTCACCGGCATGTACAGCGTCGAGTTCCACGACGACGCATCGGTCAGGAGGAGCAGCATCTGCGCCGCCCGCGAGCAGGCCGCCTTGTTGTTCAGCGCCAGGTGCCCGTCCATGACCGGGAACATCTTGTAGAAGTAGCGGAGCACGCGATCGTAGACCAGGTCCCAGGTGACCTGGGCGTCGGGGATGGCGTCGAGGTCGGCGTCGGCGGGCAGGACGCGCAGGTGCACGAAGTACAGATCGGTCCAGCCCGGCGAGAAGCCATTGAGGTCGGCGGGCGGCGGGTTCTGTCCGTCGGGGACCAGGACCAGGATGCACAGGCCCGGATCGACGCCGGTCACGCTCAGGCGCAGGTTGCCCTGCGGGTCGGTCATGCCGCCCTGCGGGCTCGCGGTCACCACGGCGTACGGGTTGGCCGGATCGTCGACGGTGCCGGCTGGCTTCGGATCGGACCAGTCGCGGGTCACGGGCACCGTGAGCTTGGCCGGCACCGCCTGCGTGCCGTCGGGCGACGGCGACAGGATCTCGAGCGAGCGGAACTGTTGCACCATCACCGGCACCGGCGCCGCCGGCACGCCGCCGCGATCACGCACCGCGATCGTGACGGTCTGCGACTGCCCGAGCGTCAGGTAGGTGGCGCGGTCGTCGCTCTCGGCCACCAGCGTGACCTCCGCCAGCAGTGGTTCGGCGCTCGCGTCGGGCGCCACGATGCGCAGCGCGCCGGTGGCGATCGTCGGGCCGAGGCCGGGCGGAATCGGGATCTCGACGATGCCGGCGCCGGCGGCGTAGGTCGCCTGGTCGTAGGGCACCGGTCCGATGTCGTGCGCGGTGCCGGCAGCATCGACCACCTGCAGGGTTGCCGGCCCGAGCGCCAGCTTCTGCAGCGCCGACGCCGGCGGCGGCGGTGCGCCCAGCGGCGGCGGCGGGATCATCGTGTCGCGGAACGCCGCGATCAGGTCGAGCACCACGTTGGCGCCGGCGGCGTCGACGGCGGCGGTCGCCGGCGCCAGGCTGAACGTGCTGACGAACACGTCGGGCACGGTGTTCTTCAGCACCGCGACCGGATTCAGGCGCCGGCCGTCGGGCACCGTGCCCCATTCGCCGGGCAGCCACGGCGCGATCGTCCCCAGCAGCACACCGGCGGATTCGTTCTGCACCGTCTGCCCCTGCGCGAACAGCTGCGCCAGCTGCGGATCGGTGTACTTGCGGTTGAAGTAGTAGGTCGCGAAGCGGACCACCAGTCCCTGGCCGGCGGCCGCTGCCGACGCCAGCGCGGCCACCGCCGGCGACGCGCTGGCAGCGAACGACAGCACCCCGTTCGGCAACGCCAGCTGCCAGGTCGCTGCGAAGGTGGCATCCGGGAACACCGCCGGGTTGCGGGCCAGGTCGAGCCAGTGCGAGTGCGTGCGCGGGATCGCGAACTGATCGTTACCGAGCGCGGTCAACCCGAGCGCGGCGCTGCCAACGCCGAGCTGGGCCAGGAAGATCTGCGACGAGAAGTCGCTGGTCGGGTCGATGTCGACGATGATCGCCGGCGTCGCGTCGTCGCCCCACAGGTTGCCTAGAATGGTCACCGGCTGGCCGATGATCGGGTCGCCGGCGGTGACCCGGCCGCCGCCGGGCGGGTCGTACGCCGTCACGGCGACGTCGCGCCACCGCACGGAGTTGTCGCCGTAGAAGTTCCAGTTGGACTCCAGCACCTCGGCGACGCCCATGTTGACGATCGACAGGTTCTTGAGCACCAGCGTCTTCATCGTCTGGCGGAACTGGTCGTCGGTCAGGGCCAGGAACTTCGGGTACAGCGTCGCCTGCTGCGGCTCGACCACCAGGTCGTAGTTGTTGTTGTTGGCGGTCGGCGTCGACACCGCCATCGTGCCCATGAAATGAAGCCGCGGCCGATCGAGCGCGCTCATCGCTTGGCCTCCCGCGTCGACCACACGTAGTCGAGCGCCGTGAACTGATCCGGCCCCGGCCCGAATGGCGCCGTCGGCGGATCGCCGGTCGGCCCGACCAGGTTGCCGGCGGTGAGCTGGAAGAAATCCAGCCGTGGCTTCGCCCCGGTCGAGACCGACGCCAGCGCGTGGCACGACATGCACGAGCTCGAGGTCTGGAACCTGGTCTCGATCTGGGTGTTGGCCAGCAGCGTGGCTTGCCCTTCGACGGTGAACGCGGTCTGCACGCCGTTGGCCTGGTAATAGGCGAATGGCGTCCCGATCAGCTGTTTCTGGAACTGGGCGTTGGCCTTTGCGACCCCGGCGTCGATCGAGAACTTCGCCGTCACACCGGTCGTGGTCGGGTTCTCGATCTGCTCGAACGTCATCCACACCCAGTCCGGCAGCGCCTTCGAGATGATGTGCAAGCCGGTGAGGCCGACCGCGACCTTGATCGGCGGGCCGCCGCCGTCCTGGGGCAGCAACGCCTGGGCGGTGAGGTAATGGCCAAGTCGATCCTTGTCGGCGATCGGATCGAGGATCTTCCACGACGCCTTGACCTCCATCGCCGAGGTCGGGAAGGCGACCGCTGCGGCGCCCACCCCACGCAGCGCCGCCTGTCCATTCCATCCATACAGCGTCCGCGAGACCAGGTAGTCGAACGTGCCCTGGTTCATCGCCACGGTGTACGTGACCGGGTTGCCGTTGACGTCGACCAGCGTGGTGCCGTCGATCTCGCCGAGCGACAAGGTGGGCAGCCCGCTCGGCCCGCCGTCGTTCCACGGGGGCGGCGTCGCCCCGCCGGCGAGGTAGACCTCGTGGACCTCCTTCCACGTCTGCCACACCGTCGGTGTGGCGCCGAGCGTGCCCGCCGGGTCGGGCACGCCGCGCTGACCCGCGGTCGCCGGCCAGTTGACGTAGAGAAACACCATCCAGGCCAGGTAGCCGGGGTCGTGCGGGACCATCCGTGCAATCTCGGCTGGCGTGGTGGCGAACGACGCGATCTGCGCGAAGGACGGCAGCCCGCCCGGCGTCACCGAGCCCGAGCCCGAGCCCGAGCCCGAGCCCGAGCCCGAGCCCGAGCCCGAGCCCGAGCCCGAGCCCGAGCCCGAGCCCGAGCCCGAGCCCGAGCCGGTGCCGGTGCCCGTGCCCGAACCTGAACCCTGTTGTGACGATGACTTGCAGGCCACGAGCGCAAGGCCCGCGGCGAGCGCGATCCACCAGCATCGGCGCATGAGCCCCTCGCTTTTTCCTGCGCACGGTAGGTGGCACCGGTGCGTAGTTTCAACCGCGGTCCGGCGAAATCGTTCCCGCCCGCATCGGAGATCGGGTCGGACCCTCAAGTAGTGGCTAGCGCGACATCAGTCGAGCAACCGATCGAGCAGCAGGTCACGCAGGTCGCGCCGGCCATCGAGCACTCCGTGGATCTCCACGACGTTGCCCACCACTCGATACACGATGCGCCACGGCGACACGATCACCTCGAGCCAGGTCCGGTCCGAAACCGGCCGTAGCTCCGGCGGCGTCCGGCCCCGGTCCGAGAGGGTCGCCAGCGACTCACACCGATCGATGATGCGATCGATGATGCGCTCGGCGCGCAACGGGGCGTCCTCGGCCAGCCGCAGCGCCAGCCGTTCCATGTCGCGGGCCGCGACCGCGGTCCACACCACGGACCGGCGACGCTCGGTCATCGCCGACGCGCCTGCGCGAGCGCGAGCTTGGCCCGACGGCGGACGTCAGCGCTTGAGGTCACCGACCGCCCACGGGCCAGCGAATCCACGCTCTGGGCCAGGAGCTTGAGCATCGCCAGCGTGTCCTGCAGGCGGTCGTGCTCCGCGGCGTCCATCACCACCACCTGCGGCTTGCCGTTCTGGGTGATGACCATCGCCTGGCCACCATCGACGACCTCGCGGATAAGCGCCTTGGTCCGGTTCTTGAGTTCGGTGATGGGGCGGACGTTGACGGCCTTCATAGGTCAGAATGTAGCACGCTATTCTGACCTGCCGAACGCTGACGCGGATGACCAGCACGCCGGCTTCACGTCGCTCGGATCGGGACGGTGGGCGTCGGCCTGAGGTCGGGAACATCCGCACGTCCACAGCTCGTCCAGGGACGCGCCCCGGCGCTGCTCGCGGCAGAGCCTAGTCCTGTCGCAGACCCGCCCCGCCCGTCGCCATCCGTCGCCCGAACCCGCGCCGCCGCCCACGTGCCACCAAACGCTGCTCGTCCCTGGTGGTCGCCATGGGGCTCAGCACGGATTCGGGCGGAACGTCCGGTTGATGATCTTCAACGCCTCGTCGAGGCCCTTGTCCGCCGTCGTGCCGCAGCCCTGGTCGACGAGATGCATGGTCTTGACTCCGCGCGTCGCCGCCACCCCGGTGGAGACGCAGTCACAACACGCGTCCCGCTTCTTGCCCATCTTGTGCAACTCGAGATCCTCGACGACAAGCAGACCCGCGGCCTCGAGCTGGTCGAGCACCGCCGTCACGCGCGCCGGCGAGATCGATCCGCGCCGGCCGTTGGGGCAATCGGGGCCAGCGAAGCGCACCGTGCCGTCGGACCAGACCCGGATGGCACCAAGCTGGCGGCCGTTGGCCCCGCCGCCACGCGAATACGTGATGACGGGAGGCTCGCTCGGATCGGGCCGCGCCGGCGCGGCCGCCGGCTCCAGCGTGACGTGCCCGGCCTCGGCCTCGCCGCTCGACTTCTTCGTCGAGTCGCTACTGCACGCGACTGCGAACGCCGCGATCAGGACGATCGCTCCCTGCATGGCGCGAGCATCGCATGATCACGGCGCAGAGCCCCCTTCTGGCCCGGCGCCCTCGGCGACCCCGGCGGCGCCCGGTCCACGAACTCGATGACCTCGGCGCCGCCGGGGTCGAGCCAGCGCGGTCAGCTCCTAATCGGTCAGGGTGCGCGTCGGCGAGATCGACGCCACCGGATCTCGCAGCGTTCGCCGTCGCGGCCGGTCGCCGGTGTCCGGCGTTAGGACAGGCGGCCTGGAAGTCCTTGTCGGTGGCGCTGGCCTCGGCCAGCGTCATCGTGCCTCGTGGCGAGCCCGATCGACCAGCATCGGCGCATGAGAGGCCCTCGCTTTCACTGCGCACGGTAGGTGGCACCGGTGCGTACTTTCAACCGCGGTTCGGCGAAATCGATCACTCCCGCATCGGAGATTGGTCGGACCTTCAAGGTCGCGATCTCTCTCATGTATTCTAACTAGACTGACGTGTCAGTCCATGTTTAGACTGACGCGTCAGTTCAGACCGCGCTCCGTGAGCGCGGCAACGAAGGAATCCGCATGAGCACCTCAACTCCTCCCGGGCAGAAGATGATCATCGGCGTCGACGTCGGCTCCACCACCGTGAAGCTGTGTGTCGTTCATCCCGAGACGCTCGAGATCCTGTGGAGCAAGTACGAGCGCCACGAGACGCGCCAGCCCGAGAAGACGTTCGAGATGCTCGAGCTCATCAAGGCCGAGTTCCCCGATGTGAAGGACAAGGACTTCCGCCTGTTCATCACCGGCTCCGGTGGTGGCCCGATCGCGCCCCAGCTGGGCGCCAAGTTCGTGCAGGAAGTGAACGCGGTGACGATGGCGGTGGAGAAGCTCCACCCCGACGTCGGCAGCGTGATCGAGCTTGGCGGCCAGGACGCCAAGATCATCATGTTCAAGAAGAACGAGGAGACCGGCGATCAGACCGCCCAGACCTCGATGAACGACAAGTGCGCGTCGGGCACCGGCGCCACGATCGACAAGTGCGTGCTCAAGGTCGGCATGCCTCGCGAGGAGGTCCCCGGGCTGGTCTTCGATCCGACCAAGCTGCACCACGTGGCCGCCAAGTGCGGCGTGTTCGCAGAGACCGACATCGTGAACCTCGTCAAGAGCGGCATCCCGCGCAACGAGATCATGAACTCGCTCGCCGACGCCATCGTCAGCCAGAACCTGGCCGTGCTGACCCGCGGCAACACCCTCAAGTCCAAGGTCCTGCTGCTCGGCGGCCCCAACACGTACCTGCCGTTCCTGCAGCAGTGCTGGCGCCTGCGCATCCCCGAGGCGTGGGCCGAGCGCGGCTACGACTATCCCAAGGATGTGCCGCTCGAGGAGCTCATCTTCGTCCCCAAGAACGCCGACCTCTACGCGGCGTACGGCGCGGTGCTGTTCGGCATCCACGAGCCGGCCCACATCGGAGTCTTCCGCGGCCTCGACCCGCTGCGCGAGTTCATCAGCCACGGCCGCAAGTCGAAGCTCGGCGAGTCGGCCGGCCCCGGCCTGATCGAGGTCGATGACCAGCGCATCGCCTTCGAGAACAAGTACGAGACCCCGCCCTACGAGGACACCGTGCTCGAGGCCGGCAAGACCTACCGCGGCGTCATCGGCCTCGACGGCGGCTCGACGTCGAGCAAGTGCGTGCTCATCGACGAGCACGAGACCATCCTCAAGAAGGTCTACATCCTGTCGAAAGGCAACCCGATCGCCGACATGCGCGACATGTTCCGCGAGATGCGCGAGTGGGCCACCGCCCAGGGTGCCAAGCTCGAGATCACCGGCTTCGGCGTCACCGGTTACGCCGGCGACGTGCTCGAGAAGTCGCTGGGCGCCGACGCCAACATCGTCGAGACCGTGGCCCACATGATGAGCGCCAAGCGCTGGTTCCCCAACGTCGACGTCATCTGCGACATCGGCGGCCAGGACATCAAGGTCCTGTTCATGCAGAACGGCGACGTCAAGAACTTCCGCCTCTCCAACTCGTGCTCGGCCGGCAACGGCATGCTGCTGCAGGCGATGGCCGATCAGTTCGGGCTGCCGGTGAAGCAGTTCGCCGAGGTCGCGTTCCAGGCCCGCCTGGCGCCCAAGTTCAGCTACGGCTGCGCCGTCTTCCTCGACTCCGACCGCGTCAACTTCCAGAAGGAGGGCTACGCGCGCGAGGAGCTGCTCGCTGGCCTGGCGCTGGTGCTGCCCAAGAACATCTGGCAGTACGTGGTCCAGATCCCGCGTATGGCCGAGCTCGGCAAGGTGTTCGTGCTCCAGGGCGGCACCCAGAAGAACCTGGCCGCGCTCAAGGCCCAGGTCGACTACATCGAGAAGCGGGTTCCGGGCGGCGAGGTCTACCTCCACCCGCACTGCGGCGAGGCCGGCGCGATCGGCGCCGCCTTCGAGGCGCTGCGGGTCACCAGGCGGCGCGGCAAGACCACGTTCGTCGGCCTCGATCAGGCGATCGACATCAACTACACCTCGACCAACGACGAGACCACGCGCTGCAACTTCTGCCCCAACAACTGCTCGCGCACGTTCATCGACACCGCGACGATCGACGGCAACAAGGCGCGCTACATCTCGGGGTTCTCGTGTGAGAAGGGCACCGTCGAGAACGTCGACGCCCTCAAGAAGCTCAACAAGGACCGCCAGGGGCGGATGAAGAAGTATCCCAACCTGGTCGACTACGAGGCCAAGCTCTGTTTCAAGAGCTTCTTCACGACCGCGCCGCTGCCCGACGCCGGCTCGCTGATCAAGGACGTGCAGGTCAAGAAGACCCTGACCGGCCGCGTGATCCGCAAGGAGATCGAGCGCCCGTTCCAGCGCTCGTCGGCGGAGCTCATGGCCAGGCGCAAGGAGGTCCGCGTCGGCATCCCGCGCGTCCTCAACATGTGGTCGACGGCGCCGTTGTGGCGGGCGTACTTCGAGACCCTCGGCATCGACTCCCGCAACGTCGTGTTCTCCGACGAGACCAGCGACGAGCTGTGGCAGGCCGGCTGCAAGTACGGCTCGGTCGACCCTTGCTACCCGTCCAAGGTGTGCCAGGCCCATATCCACAACCTGCTGTTCAAGCACCACGAGAAGAAGCCGCTCGACTACATCTTCTTCCCGGCCATGACCCACGTGCCGACGTACAACGTCAACGTGATGGACACCGCGTCGTGCCCGGTGGTGTCGGGGACGCCCAAGGTCATCCGCGCTGCGTTCACCAAGGAGACCGACTTCTTCCGCGAGCGCGGCATCAGCTACCTCGACACCACGGTGACGCTCAACGAGCCGCTGATGTGCAGCCGCCAGATGTTCGAGGAGTTTGGCCCGCTGCTCGGCATCACCGAGGACGAGAACGACTTCGCCGTCGGCCAGGCCTTCCTGGCCCTCGACGAGTACGACCGTCAGATGGAGGCCAAGGGCCGCGAGATGCTCGACGAGGTCAGCCGCGAGAACCGGGTCGCGATCCTCATGATCGGCCGCCCGTACCACAACGATCCGGGCCAGAACCACGCCGTGCTCGAGGAGTTCCAGGCGCTGGGCTACCCGATCCTGTCGATGCGGTCGCTTCCCAAGGATCGGGCCTACCTCGATCCGTACTTCGCCGATGATCTGCGCCTGGGCCACATCGATGACCCGCGCGACGTCTCGGACGTGTGGCCGGAGAACTACTCGGTCAACTCGGTGCAGAAGGTGTGGGCCGCGAAGTTCGCGTCGCGCCACCCCAACGTCGCCGTGCTCGACCTGTCGAGCTTCAAGTGCGGCCACGACGCGCCGACGTACGGCCTCATCGACAGCATCATCGCGTCGGCCGGCAAGGCCTACTCGGCCTTGCACGACATCGACGCCAACAAGCCGTCGGGGTCGATCAAGATCCGGGTCAAGACGTACGCGTACACGCTGATGCTCTTGCGCGAGAAGCTCGAGGATCAGGGCGAGAAGGTGAAGGAGCTCGACCTCACCGTCGCCCACAAGAAGCTCGAGCTACTCGAGAAGCTGCAGCACAAGCTGGCCGGCGTCGGTCGGACCGACGACACCGTCGACCAGGCGGTGGCGACCCTGAAGGACCTGGTGGCCGCACACCAGGCGACTCAGGCCAAGAACAACAAGCGCCCCGCGTCGCTCGCGGTGCTGCGTTGATCACCATTTCGAGCCCCATTTCGAGCCCCATCCCGAGCCGTCGAACCACTCAAGAAAATCCGGAGAACTGACCATGACCGCAACCAACGAAGACGTGAAGGGTATCGACGCGCTCTCGCTCGAGGGCATCGAGGCCGAGCTGGCCAAGTTCGAGCAGGCCGAGCGCGCCCGCCTGGGCCTCCCGACCCAGGCTTCCAAGCACTGGATCGACGAGGTCCCGCGCGAGTTCACTGCCGCCCAGCGTGCGCACACGACGATCCTCGTCTGCGGCCTGACCATGGCCCACGACCTCTTCATCCAGGGCGCCCTGCGCGGCATCGGCTACAACGTTCGCGCCATGGACGTGCCGGACAACGACGCCCTCCAGTACGGGCGCGAGTACGGCAACCGCGGCCAGTGCAACCCGACCTACTTCACGGTCGGCAACCTGATCAAGTACCTCGACGGCCTGCGCGAGCAGGGCATGAAGACCGAGGACATCGTCAAGAACCACGTCTTCATCACCGCCGGCGCCTGCGGCCCGTGCCGCTTCGGCACCTACGTCACCGAGTACCGCAAGGCGCTCCGCGACTCCGGCTTCGACGGCTTCCGCGTGCTGCTGTTCCAGCAGACCGGCGGTCTCAAGCAGGCCACCGGCGACGAGGTCGGCCTCAAGATGGACCCCAAGTTCTTCTGGGGCGTGGTCCGCGCGGTGCTGATCGGCGACGCCCTCAACGCGCTCGGCTATCGCATGCGCCCCTACGAGGTCGAGCCCGGTGCGGCCGATCGCGCGCTCGAGAAAGCCAAGGGCCTGATCGCGGCCGCGTTCGCCAGCAACACCTCGCTGCTCAAGGCGCTGTACCTGGCCCGCAAGGAGCTGAGCGCGGTCAAGGTCGACCGCAGCCGCGTCAAGCCCAAGATCGGCATCATCGGCGAGTTCTGGGCCATGACCACCGAGGGTGACGGCAACTACGGCCTGCAGCGCTTCCTCGAGGGCGAGGGTGCCGAGGTCGACATCCAGCTCGTCACCTCGTGGCTGCTCTACATGGTGTGGCAGAGCAAGTACGACACCAACAAGCGCGCCGAGCTGCGCGGCACCGACGACAAGCTGAACGCCGAGGGCGGCTCGAAGTTCAGTCTCGAGGGCGTCGACGTGCGCAAGCGCATGATCTCGCTATGGGCCGCCGACAAGGTCCTGCGTGGCCTGTTCCAGACCATCGCCCACGGCCTCGGCCTCTACGACTTCCACCTCGCCGACATGGACGAGGTGGCCGATGTCTCGCACGCCTTCTACGACAACAACCTCCGCGGCGGCGAGGGCCACATGGAGGTTGGCAAGCTGATCCAGAACGTCGCCTACTCCAAGGTCAACATGACCCTGTCGGTGAAGCCGTTCGGGTGCATGCCGAGCTCGTCGGTCTCCGACGGCGTCCAGAGCCTCATCACCGAGCTCTATCCGCAGGCCATCTTCCTGCCCATCGAGACCAACGGCGACGGCGCGGTCAACGTGTACAGCCGGGTCCAGATGCAGCTGTTCAAGGCCAAGCAGGCGGCGGCCAAGGAGGTCGACAAGGCCCTGGCCGACGTCGGCATGACCATGGACGAGGTTCGCGCCTACCTGGCCAAGCATCCCGAGTTGACCCACGCCTTCCACAAGAGCCCGCACAAGTCGGGCTCGACCACCGCCGACCTGGTCTACGAGGTCGGGGCGCGCAAGAACAAGGTCGCGTACTGGCGCGGCAAGGTGATCGAGGCGGTCACCCGCAAGAACCACAAGGAAGAGAAGGCCGCCCACCAGCACGTGCTGGAAGTGGCCCGCCGCGCGGCCAAGAAGACCAACCGCAAGAACTCGATCGTCACGACCGCACCCGAGGTCGACGAGCACAGCCACGAGCACGAGGAGCGCCCGCCCATTCCGGCCGGCCGCAAGTCGCTGACCGTGATCAACTGATCGCGATCGGGCGCTGAACGTGAACGGGGGCGCTCACTCGCCCCCGTTTTCAGTTTCGGCTTCGGCTTCGGCTTCGGCTTCGGTCTCGTGCGACGTCGGCGGCGGGAAGCGGAAGGTGGCGCCGGTGACGCGGGTGACCGATTCGCCAGCGTCCTCCCAGCCGTAGGTGTACTTGCCGACGTGGCCGAGCCGGATCGTGGTGTCGACCACGACGCGATGGCCGGCCAGGCGCGCCCGCTCGCAGAACGCGTAGTCCTCGCCCAGGTACCAGTAGCTGCCCGGCGGCCCCTGGTCGTCGACGACGACCATGGGCAGGAAGTACGGCACCGTGGGCTGGCCAAAACGGGTGTTGCAGGTCGGGAGCGAGAAGACGCGGCGGATGTCGTCGAAGACGGCGCGCCGCGTGAGCAGGAAGCCGGCCCCGACACCACGCACGTCGTGCAGGCCGCCGGCCTCGCCGACCCGCAGCTCGGCGGTTCCCGGCAGCAGGTGGGCGGCGAAGTCCTGGACGCCCTTCTTCGGGTACAGGCCCGCGACCAGCGGCAGGTCGTGGCTGCGCAGGCGCTCGACGTCGGTGGCCAGGAAGCTGATATCGGAGTCGATCCACATCAGCTCGTCGAGGCCCTCGGCGAGCGCGGCGGTGGCAACGTCGCACCGCGACCGATCGATCGCCGCGCTCGACGGGTAGCGGCGCACCTCGAGCCCGGCACGCTCGAGCTCGCGCAGGCCGCGCTCGCACGCTGGTTCGATGTGGGTCAGGTACGGGACCAGGACCACGCAGCGTGACGGAACGTCCGCCACGTCAGCTGCAGAAACAGGCCGACTGGCCGCTGATGTTGTACGTGGCGTTGAGTGCCAGCGGCAGCGACGTGCAGATCGACCCGGTCGCCTGGTACGAGATCGTGCCGGTGCCCGAACATGACTGCGACGACAAGGTGTCGAGTCGAACGGATTGCGTGACCGTCGAGCCGGCGCTGACCGTGGAACTCGGGCTCCAGCCCGAGAACATGAACGAGCTCGACGACGTCGGGCTGATGGTGGCGGCAGCGTTGCCGGTGTTGCGCACGTACACGGTCTGCGGCGCCGGGCACGTCGATCCGGAGCTGAAGGCGAACATCGTGATCGCCGTCCCGCCGCTGTTCACCGTGACGAGGTTGGCGCCGGTGACCAGGCTCGATAGCGTCACGGTGGGGGACGCGCCGGCCTGGTTGGTGGTCAGGGTGAGCGTGCCGGTCTTGGTCGAGCCGCCGAGGTCGGTGCCGATCACCGCGACCGGAGCGCGGATGGTGAGCATGGCCGTGTTGCCGGGGGTGACGGTCAGCGGCAGGGTGGTGACGACCGTGAAGCCGCCGCTGGCAGAGGCGGCGCTGATCGTCAGGTCGCCGTTGCCGGTATTACCCACGGTGATGTCAGTGGTCGGCGGCGTCGACACCCCGCAGGTGGTCCCGACCGACGCCGAGCCAGGCAGGGTGGCGACCGGCGCCAGGGTAGCGTCGGTGGCAGCGTCGGTGGCAGCGTCCGGCGCGGCGTCGATCGCCTCGGCGTCGTCGATGCTGGCGTCATCGCCGCGGGCGTCGATGAACGCGGTCGGATCGTCGCCGCAACCGACTCCGACGATGGACCACAGCAGGCAGGACAGAATGGGTGCGATACGCATGGATACTCCCTGACCAGCTCGAGGCTACCACGGGGTACGGCGCCGCTTTGGTGGGCCTTCGAGGCGGCGAACCGGTGTATCCAGTTCTGCGTCTCGAACGCGCGGTCGCGGTCAAGGTTCACCGTGGGCGCGAGCTGGCGCTCCGAGCTCGCTCAAGGGCGAACGGAGTCTGGGGCGCGATTCATTCTCGGTCTCCAAGGGCGGGCGGGAACGCTGACGAGCGGGAACGCTGGCGAGCGCGGAGCCCGGCGATGGGATTCGCGCCGGTCAGCTGAGGATGAAGCCGCGACCCTCATTCCGCGGCACGACCGGCGTGCGCGGGCGCCGCGGTGACACCGTGCCGGCGATCGCCAGCACCGCCGACCCCTCGGCCTTGTCGAGCGGGTTGACCACGAACTTGATGACCAGGTTATGACTGGCGTCGCCGGCCGTGCGCGGCGCGGTGAAGGTCGCCTTGATCAGGCCGCGCCCGCCGGGCGCGATGGGCGCTCGGGGCAGGGTCGCGACCAGGCACCGGCACGAGCTCTTCATCTTCTTGCGGTCGAGCTTGAGTGGCGCCGTGCCGGTGTTCACGAACGTGAACTCGACCGTCTTCTTCTTGCCGGCCTCGATGGTCCCGAAATCGATGGTCGGCTGATCGAGCGTCATCTGGGCGCCGATCGCCGGCGCCGGCTCGGCCCTGATGGTGTCGGGCGGCGGCGCCGGCGCCGGGGGCGGGGCCTTCTTTTCCATCTGGGCGACCCGCTCGGCGTCGGCGTCGGCGTCGGGCGCGTCGACGACGTAGGCGGCGCCGATCATCGCGCCGGCGGCCACGACCGTGCGCCACGTGCGCTGCGTGGCGGAGCTCGAGAACGACGTCGTGTCAAACAAGAAGCGAGCGAGCGTGAACCGGTGCGACATGGTGACCCCCTGAGGTTCATGATTGACACGGGCGATCGCGGGTTGCAACCGCTCGCCTGCCCGGCGGCGCCTCGACGTCTCAGTCGGCGTTGGTCGGACTGGTCACCGTGCAGACCGGATTGCCGTCCGGAGCTTCGCAGCGCAGCTCGTACGTGACCGTGGTGCCGTCGCAGTCGAGGTCGCCGACCGCCCTGGCGATCGCCACCGTCGGCTCCTTGGCCTCGTACGAGTACTGGAAGTAGTGGGGGTCGTCGACGGTCCAGTCGAGCGCTTCCCAGACCGGGTTGCCGGCCCACTCGGCTGGGTTGGGCGCGCACGTGTGGTTCGGGCCCTCACAGCACGGCGTCGACGGCGTCAACGGCGCCGAGCCGACCGGGAACGTCGCCATCTCGACGAAATGGACCTTGAGCGACTTCTTGAGGCGGTCGAGGTTGAGGTCGGCCTCGATGCGCTTGGACTTCTGGACGTACTCCTCGGCGCCGCCCTTCGCCGCGGTCTGGCGCAGCTTCTGGCAGGCCTCGACCGCCTCGCGGCTCCTGGCCGCGATGACGCAGGCGCGCATGGCCTCGGGATACTTCTCCTCCTTGCACTGCTTGATCGCAGTGGCCCGCTGGCCGGCGTAGCCATCGCCGCCAAAACCGTAGACCTTGGCGGCGTTGGCCACCGCGTCCTCGCACGAGCTGCCGCCGCAGGCACCGAGCGCAGCCGCGATCGCGGCGCAGAGCACAGCCATGATGATCGATCGCATCGGATCCCCCTGCGGCCAGCCTATCACTCCAGCGGCTGGTGCTGTGACCAGCGCTCGATCAGTCGATCGCCATCGAGCGTCAGGCGCACCTCGAAGGTCGCATGCACGCTGTCGCAGTCCTGATCGCCGATCGCGGTCAGCACCAGCGCGGCGCCGTCGCGGCGGACCTGGTACGAGAAGCGGTGGGAGCCGTCGATCGAGAAGCGCAGCGCGCGCCATCCCGGCTCGCGCCACCGGCTCGGATCACGTGCGCAGGTCGTGCCGGCGGCGCAGCACGTACCGACCGCCGGCGTCGGCCCGACGTTCAGGTCCGGCAGGTGCCCGCTGGCCGACAGGTGCGCCTTGACCTCGCGCACCATGTAGCCGAGCAACGCCGGTGCCTCGCCGGCGTCGCGCTTGGTGGCGCACTGCCGCTGCGCCGCCGGACAGGTGGCCAGCGCGCACAGCGCCACCAGCGCCAGCACCCAGCGTAGGCGCTGCCAGACGTCCTTCGCGCGCACGCTACGAGCTCGCCATGATCGGGTCGCGATCGATGTCCGCCAGGTGTCGATCGACGAGGCGTGCCACCGCAGCCGGCGCCTCCAGCTGGGGCACGTGGCCGATGCCGTCGAGCAGCTCGAGCCGCGAGCGCGGCAAGCGGGCGTGGATCATGCGCGCGGTGTCGGGATGGATGATGCGGTCCTTGGCGCCATGGACGATCAGCGTCGGCTGGGCCACGGCCTCCAGGTCCAGCGGCAGCCCGTCCGCGGCGCTGGCCTCGACCAGGCCGCGAAAGAGATCCTCCAGCACCGGCCGCGCCGCGGCCCGCCGCGCGGCGACATAGCGCTGCACGGCGCGCGGCACGCGCGGCGGCTTCTCGGTCATCATCTTGACGAACCGATCGGAGGCGTCGCGATCGCCGGGGCTGGGGATGAGCAAGTTCTCGCCCCGAGCCAGCGCGCGGCTGAGTTCACTCTCGGCCATCTCGGACGCCACCGACGCGACCAGTGCCAGCGACGCCACCCGGGCAGGATGGTTGCGCGCCACCCACAGCGCGATCCCGCCGCCCATCGAGTTGCCGCACAGGTGGGCGCGGCGGATGCCGCGGGCGTCGAGCAGCGCCACCACCGCCGCACCCATCGCGGCCGGCGTGGCGCGGGCGCGCCCGATCGGCGTCGAGGCGCCGTGGCCGGGCAGGTCGACGAGCAGCAGCGGCCGCCGGCGCACCATCGGCGCCAGCAGCAGCCAGGTCTCCTTGTCGCCGCCGAATCCGTGTAGCATCACCACCGGCGTGCCGTCGCGGCGCCGCTCGTAGAGCGCCAGCTCGAGGTCGCCGATCCGCTGGCGGGTCGCGCGCAGGCCGGCGGCCGCCATCAGCGCGCGTTGCAGGCCGTGCAGCTCGACGCGGCCCAACGCCAGCTCGGCGCGCTGGCGCCAGGTCGGCTCGGTCACGGCGTGGCCTCGGGAACATCGTCGGGCAGGGCAGGCGTCGCGGCGGCGCCGGCCGCGGGCGCCGGCGTCAAGGCGCGCACGAAGGCGAGCAGCGCCGCCTGCTCGTCGGGCGCCAGGGTCACCACCGCCAGCGTCGGATCGACGACGCTCGGATCGGCGCCCTGGCCACGGCCGCCGGCGAGGTGCCAGGCGACGGCCTCGTCGAGGGTCGCGGCGCTGCCGTCATGGAACAGAGGCCGCCGCCCGGCGGCGCCGCGCAAGGTCGGGGTCTTGAACGCGCCGGCCTGGGTCGGCTCGACCAGTCCGCGGCCCTCGTCGGGCGACGTGATCAAGCCGATGCGGTGAAACGCCAGGTCGGTGTACAGCGGCGGGGCGTGGCAGGTCGCGCACTGGGCCTTGCCGTTGACCAGCTGGTAGCCCAGCACCGCCTCCGCCGGCACCGCGGCGCGGTCGCCAGCCTCGTAGCGATCCCACGGCGCGGCGCCGCTGTAGCGAGTCGACGCGAATGCCCACAGCGCGGCGGTCGCGGTGGCCAGCCGGTCGCGACCGCTGGCGGCGCGGTCGAAATGCGCGCGGTAGGTCGGACTGCCAAGCAGGCGGCCGAGCCCGACATCGAGCGGCTGACCGAGTTGCCCGACGGCGTGGCTGTCCAGGAACGTGGCGCGCTCGGCGCCGCGGCCATCCCACCCCAGCTCGCGATGCCACGCCAGGTTGACCAGCGCCGGCGTGCGGCGCAGGTTGGGTTTGCCGGCGGCGGTCTGCGATCGCGGCTCGTCGCCCGACAGGCCGTTGTGGGGATCGTGACAGCTGGCGCATGCGGTGGTGCCGTCGGCGGCCAGCCGGGGATCGAAGAACAGCAGCTGGCCGAGCTCGACCTCGGCGGCGGTGGGCGCGTGATCGGTGGGCAGCGGCGGCAGGCCGAGCGGCGGTGGCGGCACCGGCGCCGCCGGCGGTAGAATCGGGCCGCCCAGCGCACGCGCGGCGTCAGCGGTCGGGGCGCCGCCATCGCCAACGGGCGGCGGTGCCGGGTCGGTCGCGCCGCCCTTCTTGCAGCCGCCGAGCAGCGCCAGCGCGACCACGAGACCGTGACCGACACCGCGACCGAAACCGAAACCGCGACCGTGGCCGAAACCGTGACCGTGGCCGAAACCGTGACCGTGGCCGAAACCGCGGCCGAAACCGAAACCGTGACCGAAACCGTGACCGTGACCGAAACCGTGACCGTGACCGTGACCGTGACCGAAACCGTCGCCGAACCGCCTAGGCATGCGGCCTCGCGGCGCGCCACGCCACCGGCTCGATGTCGCCGAGAACCCGCATCGGATTGTCACCCAGGATCTTGCGCAGCACCCGCGCCGAGACGCCACGCCGCGACAGCGCCACGGTCAGATTGGGCAGGGCGGCGATGTCCTCGAGCCCCTCGGGTGGAATCACGAAGCCGTCGAAGTCGCTGCCCAGCGCCGGCACGTCCTCACCGGCGACGTCGATGATGTGCAGCAAGTG
Source organism: Myxococcales bacterium (assembly GCA_947483555.1). Classification (GTDB taxonomy): domain Bacteria; phylum Myxococcota_A; class Polyangia; order Haliangiales; family Haliangiaceae; genus UBA2376. Next base: position 8,721 of record CANKMW010000092.1, on the reverse strand, counting down.
GTCGACGACGGCGTCGATCGACGCGCCGCCCAGGTAGCGGCGAGCGAAGATGATGCCGATGCAACCGCCCTTGTCAGCGACCGCGCGCAGCTGCTCGTCGTCGATGTTGCGCCAGTGATCGTGAACGCCGAGCACGCCGGTGTGGGTGACCATCGGCGGCTGGGTCGACAGCGCCAGCGCCTCGAAGAAGCCCTTGCGGTTGATGTGGGCCAGGTCGACGACCACACCGCAGCGGTTCATCTCGCGGACGACGTCGCGGCCGAAGCTGGTCAGACCCTGGTCGGCGCGGGCGCCGCGGCCCTTGGCCGGTGAGCCGAGCGCGTTGGCCGAGAAGTGCAGCAGGCCGATGTAGCGCACGCCGCGGCGCGCGAAGTGTTCGACCGCGGCGACGTCGCCCTCGAGCGCCTGGCCACCCTCGATGCCGCCGAGCGCCGCGATCTTGCCGGCCGCCTTGGCGGCGGCGACGTCGTCGGGCGACAGCGCCCACACCAGCTCGTCGGGGTGCGCCAGCATGGCCTTGTCGAGGGCGTCGAGCTGGGTGTCGACCGCGTGGCGACAGCCGCGCTCGGGGTACGGCACGGTCCAGAAGCCGAAGAACTGCGCCGCCACGCCGCCGTCGCGCAGCCGAGGCAGATCGACGTGGCCGACGTAGTTGAGGGCGCTGGGCATCGGCCGTTCGTGCCGAGCGGCGATGTCGAAGCCCATCTTGTCCATGAGCTTGGCGGTGTCGGCGTGCAGATCGGTGACGGTCGCCCCGAGGTGGAAGGCGCGCGCCTCGTCGAAGGTCAGGCTGCTCACGGGCCAGCTCCTGGAACCGGCAGCGCCGGTCGAAAGCGATCGGCGGCGGCCTCGAGGACCGAGATCGCGGCTTCGACGCGATTGAAGGGCGGCATGATGTACGTGCCGGCGACCCGGTGCTTGACGGCGGTCAGCGCTTCCTGGGCGATGCGGAGGCCCTCGGCACGGGCCTCCGGTCCTTGCGGCACCCGGGCCATCCGGGCGCGGTACTCGGCGGGGATCGACATGCCGGGCACCTCGTTGTGCAGGAACTCGGCGTTGCGCGCCGAGGCCAGCGGCAGGATGCCGACCATGATCGGCAGGCCCAGGGCCTTGGTGTCGTCGAGGAATCGCTCGAGCGTGCGCGGATCGTAGACCGGCTGGGTCATCACCAGCTCGGCGCCGGCGGCCTTCTTGTCCTCGAGCCGGCGCAGCTCGCGGTCGTAGTCCTGGGCGCCGGGTTCGGCGCCGGTGGCGAGCACGAACGCGGTCGGGGTGCCGGTTGGCTTGCCGGCCGGATCGAAGCCGGCGTTGAGGCCGCTTGCGATCTTCAGCAACCCGATCGAGTCGACGTCGTAGACCGGGGTCGCGAACGGATAGTCGCCCATCTTGGGCGGATCGCCGGTGATGATCACGAGGTTGCGCAGACCCAGGGCGGCGGCGCCGAGCAAGTGGGCGACCAGGCCGAGGAAGTTGCGGTCGCGCGTGCACACGTGAAGGATGGGCTCGACGCCGGTCTCGGCGGCCAGGCGCGCGCACACCGCGACGTTGGCCATGCGCGCCGAGGCGCGCGGGCCGTCGGCGATGTTGACCACGTCGATGCCACTGGCGAGCAGCTGTTCGACCTGGGCCTTGGTCTTGGACAGATCGGTGCCGGCCGGCGCGGTCAGCTCCACCGAGACCGCGAACTCGCCGCGCGCGATGCGACCGCCGAGCCGGCTGCGCTCGGCGAGCGGGACCACCGCGGGTGGCGCGGTGCGGAGGTCGGGGACAGAGCCGGCTCCGCCCGGTGCCTGGGTGGCCTCGATCTGATCGATGCGCACGCCGCCCATCATGCGGATCGCGCCCAGCATGGTGCGGATGTGATCGGGGGTGGTGCCGCAGCAGCCGCCGATGGCGCGGATGCCGCTCTTGAGCATGCGGCGCGCGAAGACGCCGAAGTGCTCGGGGTTGGCGACGTAGAGCGTGCGGCCTTCGACCGAGGCCGGCAGGCCGGCGTTGGGTTGCACGATCACCGGCTTGCCGCGGCCGACCATCGCGGTGCCGACGCTGTACAGCTCGGCGGGGCCGATGCCACAGTTGCCGCCGATCACGTCGGCGCCGGCGGCGACCAGGCGCTCGGCGACCTCGGCCGCCGACAGCCCACCGTCGCCGCGGCCGGCGGCGTCGAAGACGTGCTGCGCGATGACCGGGACCTTGGGGCCGCGCTCCTTGGCGACGCCGATCGCGGTCTCGAGCTCGAGGATCGACGTGAAGGTCTCGAGCAGGATCATGTCGACCCCGGCGATCACCAGGGTGTCGATCTGCTCGGCCAGCGCCAGCCGCGCGCGCCGGCGCTCGGCCTCGGTGGCGATCGCGAAGCGCACGCCGGTGGGCCCGACCGCGGCGGCGATCCAGGCCCGGCCGCTGGCGGCCTCGCGGGCCAACCGGACCGCGGTCTTGTTGATCTGCGCCATCTGATCGGCGAGGCCGTGGCGGGCCAGCGCGATGCGGTTGGCCCCGAAGGTGTCGGTCTCGATGACCTGGGCGCCGGCGGCGAGGTAGTCGAGGTGCACGCGGCGAATGAGATCAGGTTGCGACAGCACCAGCTCGTCGTAGCTACGGGTGTGCAGCACGCCGCGCTCGTAGAGCAGCGAGCCCATCGCGCCGTCGAACAGCACCGGACCTTCGGCGAGCGCGTCGAGGAACGGCTTCATGGCGCCGTCCTCGGATCGGCGCCGGGACCCGTGCCCGGATCGGCGCCCGGCAAGCCGGCGCTGGCGAGGTGCTTGCGGACGGCGCGGAACGCGTCGCCGCGCCCGACCTGGGCCAGGTGACCGCCCGGGAACCAGTGGATCGCGCACTCGCCCCAGTGCCGCCACAGCGCCTCGGCCTGATCGGGCGGCGTGATGCGATCGCCACGACCGGCGACGATCATGCGCCGCTCGCGCGCGATCAGCGGCTGGCGTTCGGTCGGGGCGTGGACCGCGAACACCTCGTCGAGCAGATCGCTGGACACCCCGGCCGCGACCGCGCGTCGCCGGGCCGGGCTTTCCTCGCCGTGGCGCCACATCAGCTCGCTCATGCTGACCGCGGGGATCATGGCGACCGCGAAGCTCAGCGCCGGGTCGACGGTCGCCCACAGCGCGGTGGTGTAGCCGCCCAGGCTCATCCCGATCGCGCCCACCGACGGTGCCCCCCGCTGTCGCAGGTGGTCCGCGAAGGCGCGTAGATCGAAGATGGCCTGGCCGAAGGCCTCGTTGGTGCGCACCAGGTTGGCGCTCGGGAACAATGCACCCGAGCGGCCGGGACGCCCGGCGATTCGCGGGGCGCGGGCGCCGTGAAACGGGAGCTGGAACAAGGCCACGTCGAAGCCGCGACGCAGCCAGTACCCGACCACGAAGGCGCGCTCCTCGATCCACCAGTTGCCGCCGCCCCAGCCGTGCAGGCACACCATCACCGGCCGCAGACGCGATCGGGCGGACGATCGGGCGGAATAGAGTCGTGCATGCGCGGTGTGGTTCTCGATCAGGCGGTGGTGCTCGTCGCGGTAGGCAGCCAGGAAAGGTCGGTAGGCGGACGGAAAGCGCACGCTGGTGACCGCGACATCGAAGGCGTCGGGTTCGCGGTGCTCGCTGACCTCGGCTGGCGGTGGCGCCGGGAAGAAGTCGCCGGCGCGGTACGCGGCCGCCAGCTCGATCAGGCGGGCGCGGGCATCGCGCGGTACACCTCGCGTCGCGGTCGACGACATCCGCCGCTCCATCACGCGCAGGACGCCGCGATCGATGGCTGCGCTGGCCTGGGTCACGGCTCTCATGACGTCGCGTAGCACCCTCGCAAGGTACAACGAACGGCGCAGCGCAGCATCGGGCCTCGTGCTATTCCAGGATGGTGCGTTACGCCGTCCTCGCCGCGATCGTCGCCGAGCTGGCCAGCGTCACGATCGCGGCCAGCTACGCTGGCTGGCTGTGGACCCTGGCCGTGCTGGCGCTGGCAGGTGGCCTCGGCATGGCCGTGCTCGCCGGGCGCGGCGTCACCACGCTCGGCCGCGCCAGCACGGCCATGCAGGGCGGCGCGGCGGTGGCCCCGATCGTCGTCGACGGCGCGCTGGTGGCGCTGGCCGGGCTGTTGCTGCTGATCCCGGGCTTCGTGTCGGACGTGGTCGCCGTCGTGTTGCTGGTGCCGCCGCTGCGGGCGGTGGTGCGCAACCGGGTGGTGGGATGGTTGAAGCAGCGGATGGTGGTGGTCGCACCCGACGGCCGGGCTCGGCCCGACGTGATCGACACCAGCGGGACTGAAGTGGGCTCGCCGCGAGCCAGCGGCGCCGGCTCCGATCCACTGGAGCTGTCGTGAGCCGCGCCCTGACCACGAGCCTGCTGATGTGCGCGAGCTCGATCGCGGCCGCCGACAGCTTCGGCGGGGTCGCCGGCAACGAAAAATCGTACGTGATCGGCCGCGACAAGGTCTGTGAGCCCATCAAGGTCACCGCCGGCGCCGCCCGGGGTGTGCCGGTTTGCAAGGCGGCGGCGACCGAGGCGATCGCGTCGCTCTCGCTCAAGAACCCGAGCCCCGAGCGCGGCGCCGATGCCGTGGTCCGAGTCATCGCGAAGAGCCGGACCATCACCGTCAGCCGGCCCACCGGCGAGGTGGTGGTGGCGTGGGACGCACCCGACCCGGTGGCGTCGATCGTCGAGGTGTGGCGTTCGACCTATGGTCGCGTCGTGGTGGTCGAGTACACGGTCCGTCGCGCCGGGCGGGAGGTGCACGAGGTGGTCGGGTTCGACGTCGGCGTCGGCGGCAAGGAACCCACCGGACCCGACGGCGGCAAGCCGCCCGACGGTGGCAAACCGCCGGTCATCGTTCGGCCTCCGGTCATCGTTCCGCCACCGGTCGAGGATCCAGCGCTGGTCAAGGCGGTCGCCAAGGCGCGCAAGACGGCGGGCACGGCCGCGGTCGCGGCCTGGCGCAAGGTGCTGGTGCTCGATGGCGATCACCCCGAGGCGCTGTACCGCATCGCGGTCGCCCGCATGGTGGCCAAGAAGGCGAGCGAGGCCATCGGCGCCCTGGAGAAGCTGGCGACGTCGTCGCGCGCGGACGCCGCCGAGTGGTTGATCGACGCCCGCTTCGACAAGACGTTCGTGAAGCTGTTCGACGACGCTAGGTTCCGCGCCGCCGTCGGCATGGATCGGGCTGCGACCACGCCGTACGAGCGCCTGATGGGGCTGGGTGGCCAGTGGGAGCAGTCGCTGACGCCGTGCGACCGACCCGAGATCAAGGTCCGGCTGCGCCGCGACCGCACGTTTCGCCTCGACCTGCGCAGCACGTGCGAGGGTGCGCGCGAGAACGTCACGCTCAAGGGAACCTGGCGCCAGTCCGATCAGGCGGTCGACTTGTTGCTGCGCAATCCCGATGGCGGCACCGACAAGGCACCGTGCCTGCTCGGCCGCGACCGCGACGAGGACACGCTCACGTGCCACGTCGATGCCGACCTGACGTTCGAGGGTCGTCCGGTGCGGAGGTGATGAGAGCGGCGCTGGCGCTGGTCGCGGTCGGCAGCTGCAGCGCGAGCCCGAGCCCGAGCCCGAGCCCGAGCCCGAGCCCGAGCCCGAGCCCGAGTCCGAGCCCGAGTCCGAGCCCGACCGACGCCGGTTGTGGTCCCGACCTGTCGGCGTTTCCGGGCGCCGAGGCGGACGAGTCGTTCGACCTCGACGGCGACGGCGATCTCGACCTGGTGTTCAGGAGCGGCCGCGACATCCATGGCAACAGCGACTTCGTGCTGTTTCGAGTCGCGGGTGATTGCGCGGAGTACCTGGGGTCGATCGACGGCTTCGCGTTCGGTGGCCCCCACTGCGTCGAGCCGCCGGCGCGGGGCCAGGTGTGCCGGATGTCGGCCAACCGCCGCATGCACCACGACGACTACCAGGAGTGGTTCTGGATCCATGGTCCGTCGGGCTTCGTGAAGGATGGCGCCGGACGCTACGTCCCGGGACCGGACAGCAAGCGTCCGTGATTTCCACGGGTTGCGGCCCTGATGGCCCGGGATCAGAATCGCCGTGAGGCCGTGAACTTCCGGAGCCGCGGCGGTCACTGATCCATTCGGAATCCGGCCGTATGATCGTCCTCGTGGGTAAGAAGAGCGGCAGCGTCGAGACCGGCCCCGGGATGGCCGAGCTCGACGAGCCCGAGCTGATCCGCCGCTGCAAGAACGGCGAGCGGGCCGCCCACGACGAGCTGTACCAGCGGTTCCGGCGTCCGGTGGCGGCGAACCTGTTCCGCGTCCTGGGCGATCGCAACGAGATCGAGGATCTGGTCCAGGAGGTGTTCGTGATCGCGTTCCGCGGTCTGGCGACCTTCCGCCACGAGGCGAAGCTGGCCACCTGGCTGTACCGTATCTGCGTCAACGTGGCGCTGGGCCGGATTCGCGCTCGAACCCGGCGCCCGCCGCCGATCGGGGTCGCCGATCTCGAGGTCGCCGCCAACAGCTCGGCGCTCGCCGATCGGCCGGAGTCGCCGCAGCGCGCCCTCGAGCGCCGCGACGACGTGGCGCGGGTCTACCGGGCACTCGATCGACTGGCGCCCAAGAAGCGCCTGGTGCTCTATCTGCACGAGATCGAGGGTCGCGACCTCAAGGAGATCGCCTACCTCGTCGACGCCAACGCGGTGACGGTGCGCACGCGCCTGTTCTACGCCCGGCGCGAGTTCTACCGTGCGCTGGTCGACGAGGGCGCCGCGCCGGTCGGAGCACGAGTCCTGCCCGGCACCGAAGACGACAGGGACGCCACATGAAGGGCCACATCGCGCCGCATCGTCTGGCCGATCTGGCCGCCGGCCGCATCGGCGGGCGGCCCGCTGCCCGCGTTCGCGTCCACCTGGATGGCTGCGTCGCCTGCCGGGCGACGTGGGAGCGAGTGCGCGGAGCACGCGCCGCTTTCGGCGAGATCGGCACCGCGGCCGCACCGGAGTTGCGGTGGGATCGCGTGCGCGCCCAGGTGTACTGGTCGCTCGGCACCGGCTCGTACCCCGTGGTGGTCGCGCCACCGTCGCGGTGGCCGTGGCTCGCCGTGCCAGCTCTAGCGGCGGCCGCCGCTGCGGTGTTGCTGTGGTCGCCGTGGTCATCACCGGCGTCGGCGCCGGTGCCGGTGCCGGTGCGCTCGGCGGGGCCGGCGCTGGTATCGCCGCCCGCGCCGCCGCTGCCACCTCCGATCGCCGTCGACCTGGCCCCGGCGTCGATCGCCGGCGTGGTCACCCTGATCGAGGGCGACGCTTCGCTGCAGCGCACACCCGGGGCCGCGGAATCCGTCGACCCCGATGCCATCGGTGGCAGCGCCGTGACCGCCGGCGCACGGCTGGCCACCGGCGATGGCCGGGTTGCGCTCCAGCTCGGAGCCGGTTCGGTGATCACCCTCGGCGCGCGGTCGGCGCTGTCCCTGGTGCGCTTCGACGAGGGCGGCGTCGAGCTGGTGGTCGATGGACAGGTCGACATCGAGGTCTCGAAGCGGAGTCGGAACCAGCGCTTCGCGGTGCTCGCCGGTGGCCGCGTTATCCTCGTCCGCGGCACCGCCTTCCGCGTCACTCATCACGACGGCGACGTCGCGGTGGCATGCGAACACGGTCGCGTGGCGGTCTCGAGCGGCGGCGCTACCGTCGAGATCGGCGCCGGCCAGGGCCTCGCGCTCGACGATGCCGAGCCGCTGCTCGGGCGCGCGCCCCACCCGCTGGGCGACGCCGAGCTGGCGTCGCTGGTCGCGTCACGCGCCGCTGCATTGCCGGCGTGGACGGATCCGGCCACCGTCCTGCGCACCACGGCGCCGCTCGCCGTGGTCGCGCCCCGCGCCCGTGCGGTGCGTGTCGATGGTGTGGTGATCGGCACCGGGCCGGTCTGGATGAGGGTCGCGCCGGGCCGTCACCTCGTCGACGCCGAGCGGGCACCGGGCCGTTTCTCGCCCGCGCGCTGGGTCGAGGTCGACGGTGCCGCGTCGCGGCCGCTGGTGCTGGCCGACGCGACGCCGGGCGGCAGCCCGACCGGGCCCGCCGCCGGTCGCCGGGCGCGCAAGACCGAGCTGGAGCAGGCGCTCGATCAGAGCCGGCTGCGCAGCTGCGTCCGGGCGCTGGAGAAGCAGGGCATCGCGGCGGGCACCCACGTCGAGCTCGAGGTCGGCGTCGACGGCGCCGGCGCCATCCGGTTTCTCAACATCACGAACACCGACTTGCCGGCCCGCGCCGCCGGTTGCGTGCGCGACGCGGTCGCGGCGTCGCGCCTTGGCGCCGGCGCGGCGGCATCGTGGCGCCACCGGATCCGGTTCTAGTTCGGCGCCACGCGCGGCGATGAGAGTCACGGCGCCGCCGTGGCCGTGGCCGTGGCCGTGGCCGTAGCCGTAGCCGAAACCGAAACCGAAACCGAAGCCGAAGCCGAAGCCGAGGCCGAAGCCGAAGCCGAAGCCGAAGTCGAAGCCGAAGGCCCCGACGGCCCCACGGGCCTACCCGAGCTTCCGCACCAGCCCGAAGAGCACGCCGCCGAGCCGGTCGGCGAGCTGCTGGGCCGGCGCCAGGGTGGCCGCATCGAGGTAGCCCCAGGCGGCGGCGACGACGAGCGCCGCCTTGACCTCGCGGGCTTCGGCGGCAGCGATGCGCAACACGCGCACCCGGTCGCGCCCGGCGCGGCCGCCGGCCTCGGCGACATTCAGCGACACGCTGGTGGCGGCGCGCTCGAGCTGATCGGCGAGGCTGGCGCGGCGGTCGCGCAGC
>CANKMW010000091.1 GCA_947483555.1 Myxococcales bacterium | reverse complement strand
TGCCCGCGGCGCGCCAAGTCGCGCTGATTCGTGGGCGCCCTTACACCGCCGCCAGACACGAACCCCATGCCGTGCATGCCGCCTCGACCACCCGAGCCCGGCGCTGCTGGCCCGCCGTGCCGAAACCCGCATCGATTGTCTTATCCGCTTGGTCGAGTCGAGATCGCGGAGCCGGAATCCCCGCCGATCCAGCCACACCTCGCAGTGGGCGCCCGAGGCCCGGCGATCGCTCAGGACCACGTCATTGCTGGGCCGCGCGCCGATCCGGACCACCGGCTGGGCCAGCTCGCGGACCAGGCCGAGGTCGGGGCCGGCGGTGACGGTCAGCCGGAAGCGGCGGACGTGCAGCGCCGCGGTGCCGCCCTCCTCGGTGACCCAGGTCGCGTGGGTCTCGTCGGCAACCATCGTTGTCACGATAACACGCGTGCCGACGCGCTATCATCCGAGCGTTCGTGGTGTGGAAGCCTGCCCGTAGCCGCGTGACCTCGGTCGTCGACTCTGGCTTCACGACCGCGGCTACCGCTACGCGCGCGTCCGACGGCCGCCCGTCCGACGGCCAGGAACGCATCGGCACCACGCTGGGCAACTACCAGCTGCTGGCGATCGTCGGTGAAGGCGGCATGGGCCGGGTCTACCTCGCCGAGCACAAGCGCCTGGGCCGGCGGGTCGCGCTCAAGCTCCTGCGCCCCGAGCAGGCCAGCCGTCGCAACGCGGTGGCGCGCTTCTTCCAGGAGGCGCGCGTGGTCAACCGCGTCCGCCACCGCAACATCGTCGACATCCCCGACCTGGTCGAGCTCGACGACGGCACCGTGTTCATCGTCATGGAGCTGCTCGAGGGCAGCTCGCTGCGCGAGCTGCTCCGCGCCGACGGTCCGCCGCCGATCGCGCTCACCATCGAGATCGGCGTCCAGATCTGCCGCGCGCTCGAGGCGGCGCACGCGGTCGGCGTGCTCCACCGCGATCTCAAGCCGGCCAACGTGCACGTCGCCGCCGACCGCTCCAGCGACGCCTGGGTCAAGCTGCTCGACTTCGGCATCGCCAAGCTGAGCGAGGTCGAATCGTCGTCGGGCGTGGCCGCGCCCGACATCACCGGCGAGGGTGCCATCATCGGCACGCCGATCTACATGTCACCGGAGCAAGCGACGGCGAGCCCGGTCGATCCACGCACCGACCTCTACTCGCTCGGCGTCATCCTCTACGAGCTGGTCGCCGGCTCGCCGCCGTTCACCGGCGCCGGCCTGCCCGAGCTGGTGTGGGCGCACTGCTCGCAACCGCCGCCTCCGTTGCCCGCCGCGGTGCCGCCCGCGCTCGACGCGCTCATCCGGCACTGCCTGGCCAAGCGACCGCACGAGCGGCCAGCGTCGGCCACCGCGGTGCGCGAGGCCCTGCTCGCGATCGACACCCAGCCGCCGCCGCGGCGGGTTCGCTGGCGACCCGCGCTGATCGCGGCGCTGGTGGCGGTGGTGGTGGGCGTGGTGCTCGCGTTCGCGTTCGGAGGTGGCAGCGAGCGTCCGACACCGGCGGCGGCGACCGAGGCGCCCCCGCCGCCCGCGCCTGCCGCCGCCGCAGCGGTACCAGCGATCGACGCTGCGACGGATCCGCCCGCGGTCGGGGCCACCGCTCCGCCGGCCACCCCCGCCGGCGAGGTTCGCCGCCGCAAGCCCCGCGCTGATCGCGAACCGGTGGCTCCGGCCAGCCCGCCGGCGACGCCCAGCGGCAGCGTGCGTGACCGCGCCTACACTGTCGATCCGTTTCGGGACGAGGGGACGCGATGACCCGCGTCGCCATCGCCGTGCTCGCGCTCGCGCTCGCCGCCGGCACGGCGGTCGCCGCGCCGAAGCCGAAGCCGAGTCCGGCGACCGGGGCGCGCGCCGAGGCCCGCGCCCATCACGCCCGCGCCGAGAAGCTCTACGCCCTCGGTCGCTTCGACGAGGCCCTGGTCGCCTACCAGGCGGCGTACGAGGCCGAGGCCCTGCCCGGATTTCTGCTCAACATCGCCCAGTGTTATCGCAACCTCGATCGCCTCGAGGAGGCGGTGTTCACCTTCCGCAAGTACCTCCAGCTCCGCCCCGACGCTCGCGACCGCGCCGACGTCGAGGAGCTGATCACCACCCTCGAGGCCGAGCAGGCGCGGCGCGCCGACGCCGCCGCCGAGGACGCCCGCCGCGCGGCCGAGGTCAAGGCCCGCGCCGATCGCGCGCTTCAGCCGGCACCGACCCCGCGATCGCCGCCGGTCTACCGGCGCTGGTGGTTCATCACCGGCGGCGTCGTGATGACCGGCGCCGCGGTGGGCCTGGCCATCGCCGCCACCCGCGACGGCCTGCCCGACAGTGATCTCGGCGTGGTCGACTTCACCCGATGAGGGCGCCCGCCGGCCCGGCGACGTTGGCCGGCGCGCTGGCGCTGGTCGCGGCGGCGTGCGGCGAGGACGCGATCGTCGTGACCGTCGCCGGCCGGCCCACGTTGCGCGAGCCCGCGTCGCTGCGGGTCGAGATCGGCGACGGCACCGATCGGGTCGAGACCGTGCTCGATCTCGGCGGCGATCCGACGCTGCCCCGCACCTTCGTCGTGGCGACCTCGGGCCGCTCCGGCACCCTCGACGTGTCGATCGACGCGGTCGACGCCGCGGGCGCGCTCCTGGGGCGCGGCGCCGGCCAGGGTGCGCTCGCCGGCGACGGCGAGCTCGCGATCATGCTCGATCCCGCCGACTTCGTGGTCAACACCCGCGTGGTGGGGCCGCAGCAGCTCTCGGCGGCGCAGTACGGCAGCGCGCGTCAGGTCGCGTCGACCCCGGACGGCCGTTTCATCATCGCGTGGCAGAGCGACCAGACCGCGTTCGCCCGGCTGTTCGCAGCCGACGCCCGGCCCGCGCCCAACGCCACCGAGATCATCGATCTCGAGTTCGAGGTCCCGATCGTCACCGGCCCGACCGACGAGGTCGTGCTCGGCCACGCCGGTGACGGCTACGCCGCGGTGTGGGAAGCGCCGCGCCCCGCCGGCGGCCCCATCGATCTGTTCATGCACACCTACGCCGACGGCGATGGGTCGCGGCGATCGATCAACGACGCCGCCGTCGCCACCGGGGACGCCACCACCAGCCACCGTGGCGCCGTGATCGCCGGTGGCGCCGACGGCGGCTTTGCCGTGGCCTGGCTGCGCACCGCGCGGCCCCAGGACGCGCGCGGCGTCGTCCAGCTCCGCCGCTTCGATCGCACCGGCGAGCCGGTCGGGGTCGCGGTCGCCGCCAGCGTCGCCGCCGCCGCCACCGACGAGTCACCGGCGGCGGTCGGGCTGGCCGACGGCGCCGTGGTCGTGGCCTGGATCGGCGAGGTCGCGGGCGGCTCGCAGGTCGTGGCCCGGATCTTCGACGGCGCCACGCCGCGCACCGCCGATCTGACGATCGATCAACCGGCCGGCTCGTTCGCCCGCGCCTTCGCGCCGCAGCTCGCCGCCCTCGACGACGGCGGCTTCGTCGTGGTCTGGGTGGCCTCGCGCGTCGACGGCACCGCGCTGCGGCTCCGCCGCTTCGGCGCCGACGGCGCGCCCCGCGGCGCCGAGGTCGTGGTCGTGGCCACGGTCGACTTCCATGTCCCCGCCGTGGCCACTCGCGCCGACGGGACGGTCGCGGTGGCCTGGAGCACCGGGCCGATGGGCGACGAGGATCTGTGGCTGCAGGTGGTGGGCGCCGATGACGTGCTAACGAGCGCGCCGGTCGCGCTCGCCACCACCACCCTCGGCACCCAGCGGGCGCCGGCGCTGGCTCGGTTCGCCGCCGATGGCTTCGTGGCCACGTGGACCGATCACTCGCTGGCGGCACCCGATCCGTCGGACGCCGCGGTCCGCGCGCGGGTCCTGTACGTCCGCTGAAGCGTCCGCTTGAGCTTGCGCAGCTCGAGCTCGGCCTCGCCGGCCAGGGCGTGGGCGAGGGTGCGTGGGTTGCGGCGCGTGATCCACACGTTGAGGGTGGGTCGGAGCACGTGGTTCCAGCGCAGCTTGTACGGGCGCGGTCCCTCGCCGAGGTCGTAGTCGACGAAGCCGCGGTCGATCGCGTCCTCCATGCACAGCTGCGCCGCCTGCATCCCGAGGCTGACCTTGGGATCGAACGTGGGGTCGTTGCCCGACTGGTACTCGTAGAGCCGGTCGCCCAGGTGGAAGCCGTAGCGGGCCGCGACCACCCGGTCACCGACGGTGACGGTGTGGAGGTGGAGCAGCCCGCGCGCCAGCATGCGGGCGCTCACCTGCTGGTGGAAGCGGGCGAAGCGTTCGCTGGCGAAACAGCCGGGCTTGCCGCGCGACCGCCACAGCGCCTGGTGGAGGCGCACCAGCTCGGGAAACATCGCCTGCAGATCCTCGGTGGTCTCGGCCCGGCGCAGCGTCACCGTGCCGTGCTGCTCGAGCAGGCGGCGGTGCCGGCGCAGATCCTCGCGCATGCGCTTGCCCTGGGCGGCGACGAACGACGACGCGTCGGGGGCGAGGCCGACGATCACGCCGTCGGGACGAGCCAGGGCGGTGACGTCGATGGGCGCGCCGGTGCGCTTGATGGTGTCGTGCAGGGCCGGCACCAGCGCCGAGTCGGCCGGCACCGACGCCAGGCACAGCTCGTCCCAGTCGGTGAGGGCGGCGAGGTGATCCCAGAACGCCGTGGTGATCTCGCGCTCGCGGCCGCGCACGATCACGAAGTCGAGGTACTCGGAGAGGATCTCGTCGACCTCGGCCTCGCCGGTGGCGAGGAGCTCGATGCGACGGATGGGCACGCCGCGCGGCCGGATGGTGCGGCGCAGGAGCGGCGCCACGCCGAGCAGCCGCCCCTGGGGATCGCGGGCGGTGAGCAGGAGGAGCTCGCGATCCTCGCCGAAGGTCTCCCACCAGGTGAACAGCCAGTCCCAGGTCAGCGCCGGTAGCAACACGTAGCTCGCCGCCTGCAGCGCCGTCCACTCGTCGCGCAGCGCGGCGAAGCCGGTGACGTCGGTGATGGCGGTGACGGTCACCGCGGCGGCCGCGGTGGGGGCGGGGGCGGGGGCCACGGCGGCCGGGCTCAGCGGCGGGGCGTACAAACGAGCGCCGCGCGCGGCGCTCTTGACCACGGTCCACAGCGCGCGCGCCGACGGGGTGTGGCGGAGGTGGACCAGCGCCGGCGCCAGCGCGCCGCGAGGATCGTCCTGGGCGAGGAGCCGCGTGCTCCACCGGCGGTGCACGTCGCTGCGCCAGCGCCGGTGCGCCTTCGGTCCGAGCAGCTCGCGATAGCGGTCGACGACCGCGAGCATGTTCCGGCAGTCGCGCTCGACGCTGCCGCGCGACAGCGAGCCGGGCTCGAGCACGCACGTGGCCAGCACCTCGCGGGTCAGGTACGCGGGCGCGCGCAGGAGCAGGCGCAGCCACAGGTCGCGATCCTCGGCGGTGGCCAGGCGCTCGTCGAAGCGTTCGTGGGCGAGCACGTCGCGCCGGATCGCCACCGTGCCGGTCCAGAACATGCCGGCGGCGTGGAAGGCGTCGGGGCCGTGCAGGCGCAGGATGCGATCGAACAGGGTCGGATCGATCGCCGGATCGGGGCGGCGTGGCCCGCCCGGCTGCTCGAGGTAGAGCCACGAGCCGACCATGCCGACCTCGGGGAAGCGGCGCAGGTGATCGACCTGGCGCGCCAGCTTGGTCGGCTCCCAGTAGTCGTCGGCGTCGAGAAAGGTCACGACGTCGCCGGTCGCGCGCTCGATGCCGGCGTTGCGGGCGCTGGCGGCGCCGCCGTTGGGCTTGCGCACCAGCAACACGCGCGATCCGAAGCGGGCCAGCGCGGGCGCCAGCTCCTCGGGCGAGCCGTCGTCGACGACGATGATCTCGGCGGCCGACCGGGTCTGCGCCAGCACGCTGCCGACGGCGCGACCGATGGTGGCGGTGGCGCGATAGGCGGGGATGATGACCGAGACAGCTCCATCGTTCATCTCTCCACGGTATCGGGTGCGTTCGTCATCGTCGGGCAGCGCGCGGGTAACGCCGCGCTCGACGGAGATCGCGGGCGATCGACGATCGGGTGTCGGCTGCCGTGGCCGCCGAGCCCCAGCCGCGCCGCCTGGTGACTCGGGCCTCCACGGAGGACGGCTCCGGCCGGGGGCGCGAGCCCGCATTCGAGCTGGATCGGCGAGGTATAGTGCGCGGCGATGGCCGCCACGGTGCTGGGACGCTACGAGCTGCTCCGGCTGCTCGGGCGGGGTGGCATGGCCGACGTCTACCTGGCCCGCCGCCGGGTGGCCGGGCTCGAGAAGCGGCTGGTCATCAAGCGCGTGCGCCCGCAGAAGCCCGGCGACACCACGTTCCTCGAGCTGTTCGTGCGCGAGGCCCGGCTGTCGATGACGCTCAACCACCAGAACATCGTCCCGGTCTTCGACTTCGGACGGGTGGGCGACGCGGCGTTCCTGGCCATGGAGCACGTCGAGGGCCGCGATCTGGGCGCCACGCTGCGCCGATCGGCCGCGCCACCACCGCCGCTCCTGTGCGCGTTCATCGCCGCCGAGTGCTGCCGCGCCCTCGATCACGCCCACCGCCGCAAGGGGCCCGACGGCGCGTTGCTCGGCGTGGTCCACCGCGACGTCACGCCGCGCAACGTGCTCCTGTCGTGGGCCGGCGAGGTGAAGCTCACCGACTTCGGTGTGGCCGCGCTGGCCGGCGATCCCGGCGGCGACGTGCGCGGCACGATCGCGTACATGGCGCCCGAGCAGGCCCGCTACGAGCCCACCGACGCGCGCGCGGATCTCTACGGCCTCGGCCTCGTGCTGTGGGAGATGCTGACCGGCAAGCGGGTGCGGCGCGGCCTGCCCAAGGCCGAGCTGCTCGAGCTCACCCGCAGCGGCGGCCTGCCCGCGTTGCCCGAGGGGCCGCCCGGCCTCATCGAGATCATCGAGCGCGCGACCCAGCGCGAGCCCGGTGCGCGCTTCTCCGACGCGGCCGCCATGCTCGAGGCGCTCGATCGCTACCTGGTCGATGCGCGCGCGGCCGAGCCGGGACCGGCCCCGACGCTCCAGCTCGCCGACTGGCTGGTCACCGTCTGGAGCTCCGACGCCGGCAAGGACGAGGGCGAGCCGCTCGACGCGGTCACCGCCGCCTCGATCGAGGCCGACCTCGATCCGGCCACCATGCGCTCGCTCGCCGAGACCGCCGTCGCCGCCGACGAGCTGGTGGCGCCCATCGCCGAGCCGCCGCCCGAGATCGAGAAGATCGCGCCACCACCGCCGGCGCCCGCGCCTTCTCGCCGCTACCTCCCGGCCGTGATCCTCGTCGGCATCGCGATGATCCTCGCCATCGTCGTCCTCCTCTCGACCGGCCGACCCCGCCCCTCGTCCTCCGCCGCCGATGCAGCTACGACCGCCGATGCGGCTGCGGCTGCCGATGCGGCTGCGGCTGCCGATGCGGCTGCGGCTGCGGCTGCGCGCGCCGACGCCGCCCCCACCACCACCCCCGACGCCTCCACCCCTGCGCTCCCCGTCTCCGACGCCCGCCGTCCGCCATCTGACGCCGCGCCCGCCACCGACGCCTCCGCGGCCATCACCCCCGCCCACACCCGCAAGGTCACCATCGGCGCCACCCCGTGGGCCGACTTCACCGTCGACGACGATCCGACGCCGCACCAGACCCCGGAGACGATCTCGCTCACCCCCGGCCCGCACCGCATCCACTTCACCAACGCTCCGCTCGGCGTCACCCGCACCGTCACCATCGAGGTGCCGGCCGACCGCGACATCAAGCACGTCGAACCGCTCGAGCCGCCACCGCCACCGGCGCCCTGACATCGATCGCGGTCGCTGTGCAACTCCGGTACACGCCTCCGCGATGACGCGACAGTCGTCACGGGCGTTTCCACGTCGTCCGAGCCGGGTGTGGCGTTTGCACGGAGCGAGCGCGATGATGCGCTTCCTCTCGCTCGGGATCCTGCTCCTCGCGTTCGCGGCCTGCGGCAGCGACGCTTCACCACCTACATGCACGGGCACCTCGTGCGCATGTGAGGCCGGCACCGCCTGCGACATCGACGGCTCCAGCTGCGCCGGCAACAGCTGCACGCTGAGCTGCACCGACGACAACACGTGCAGCGGGACCTGCGGCAACTCCTGCAGCATCGACTGCTCGGGCGGCTCGACGTGCACGATGACGCTCGGGGCCAGCGGCAGCGTGTCGTGCAGCGAGGGCGCCACCTGCGACATCCGCTGCTCCGGCAGCTGTTCGCTGTCGTGCTCGCCAGACTCGACGTGCCGCCTGGCCTGCGGCGACGGCGAGCTGATGCCGGTCGAGAGCGGCGGCAGCTGCCCGGGCTGAGCCGGCGCGGCTATCGCGTCAGCGACGCGTGCAAGAGCAGGGTGCCGGTCACCAGCAGGAGCCCCGCCACCACGGCGCGGAACCAGGTCTCGCTGGTGCGCCGGTGCACGACCTCGCCGAACACCATCCCCACCGCCATCGCCGGCACCAGCTGCGCCGACCCGACCAGCGAGTCCGCATCCACGTGCCCGCGCACGGCCAGCCGGCTCAGCACGATCACGTTCAGCACGAACCACATCACCGCCAGGGTCGCCCGCAGCGCCGTCTTGGTCCGGATGTTCCGCGAGATGACCGCGACCGCCAGCGGGCCGCCGGTCGCGAACAGGCCGTGGACCACGCCCGCGCCGAGCAGGAGGCCGCGCTGCGCGATCATCGGCACGCGCCGGGGCGGCGCGTCGGCCGCGCGGGCCCGGGCCGTCACCTGCACCGCGATCTCGGCCAGCGCCACCACGATCACCAGCGCCGCGAACATCGCCCGCGCGCCCTCGGCGTCGACCACCCAGGCCAGCGCGGTCCCGCCCGCCAGCCCGAGCAGCATCATCGGCAGGATCGCCGTCCCCAGCGCACGCCACTCGATCGCCGGGCGTCCGCGCAGGGCCAGGGCCAGGGACAGCCCGAGGTTGAGGGGGAGGAACCAGGCCAGGAGCGCCTCGATCCCGAACCAGCGCGCGCCCAGCGATAGCGCCATCACCGTGCCGCCGAACCCGGCCACCGACTCGACGAAGGCACCGGCGCCGAGCACCGCCGACAAGATCAACAGATCGTGCGTCGACATCAGCTCAGGGGCGTGCCCTCGCGCTCGTGCTCGGCGATGATCGTGCGCGTGAAGCGCCACGCGCCCGCGGTGCCGCGGGTCAGCCGGCACGCGGCCACCTCGACGCGGCGTCCGCCCGACTGACCGGCGAGCTCGTGATCGAGCCGCACCGACGCCACCGCGCCGGGTTTGCCCTCCCACGCCGCCACGTCGCGCGGCAGCTCGCCGATCGCGGCCCGGCACCCGTCGAGGCCCGGGGTCAGCTCGGCCTCGCTCACGCCCCAGCGGCCGACCCCGGTCATGCGGGCCAGCCACTCGAGGAGGCGGATGACCTCCTCGTCGGGCAACGCGCTCATGATCGAGGGCCCCAGATCGACCGACGGCACGCTCGACGCGCTGGAGGTCGGCGCCAGGGTGTCGATGCCGGCGGCGCGGCGGTAGGCGCGGCCCAGCTCACCCTGCCAGTCGGGATCGTCGAGGTCGGGCACGTCGTAGGCACGCACCCGCTCGAGGCTCACCGACGCCTCGGGCCCGCGCACCGGCGGGATCAGGAACGGCACGTCCTCGATCACCGCGAACGCGGCCCAGCGGAAGAAGTACTGCATCGGCCAGGCCCCGACGGCGACGAAGGTGAGCAGCGGCCGCGACGGGATCATGCGCACCATGTGCGGCTCGATGTCGATCGCGCGGCCGAGCGTCGTGCCGTCGTCGAACACGCGCGACCACA
Organism: Myxococcales bacterium; assembly: GCA_947483555.1. GTDB lineage: Bacteria > Myxococcota_A > Polyangia > Haliangiales > Haliangiaceae > UBA2376. The sequence goes on along the minus strand of CANKMW010000091.1, from coordinate 29,208 downwards.
GCTGCTCCCAGCCGCGCTCGGCCACGGTGCCGCGAGCGCGGCGTCGACGCAGGACCAGCTCGGCGAGCGACGACACCCGGCGCCGAGCTTCCCACGGGCGGCGCCGTCAGGCCAGCGCAGGGCCCGCTCAGGGCAGGAACACGCGTCCGCTCTGGCCGGGCTGATGGCAGGTGTTGCAGTCGCCGCCGGCGGTCGCGACCTCGGCGATCATCGGCCGGGTGTCGGGACACTTGCTGGCGGTGACCTTCACCGGGTACACGAAGGTCCTCGAGCTGTAGAAGTTGCCGTTGCTGGCGGTGACCAGCTTGGTGACCACGTTGTTGGCGTCGGTGACGACGATGGTGGCGGCCGGCACCGGGGTCGCGCTCTGCGCGGTGGTGAAGACGGTGCCGCCGAGCGTGAAGCGCGTCGCCGTCTGCCCGTTGTGGCAGGTGAGGCAGGCCTGCCCGGGGTTGTGCTCGCCGTTGGGGAGCTGGGACGCCACCGGCTCGCACGCCACGGACGCACCGTCGCCGTTGCTGGCGCTGCCGTCGCTGCCTACCGCTCCGTCGACCCCGAGCTCGGACGGCAGCACCGAGCCGACGTCACACCCGGTGATGAACAGTGCGAGCGCGAGGAGGGACCGCATGGGGGAGAACATCGCTGGGATGCCATCGCAAGGCGTGTGCCCGCCCGAAGGCGTCCGAGATGGGCCGCAACCGCGCGAATCGACGAGCCGCACCTGTACGAACGCTTCACACGTCGGGGGGAGGGTCCACCCCGGCCGCGGTTGACCGTCGCGAGCGGTCGGGCCAACCTGCGGTCATGGGCCTGGCACGCGATAGCTACCTGGTCGGGCGCGCCGTCGTGCGCGTGCTCGGTGACTCCGACCTGACCAGCGAGATCCACCGGGTCGAGGAGATCACCGGGCGCCCCGCGTACCGGAAGCTGCTCGCCGAGCTGAAGCACGATCCCGACGGTCGCCGCATCCTCGACGAGCGTCCCGAGCTGTCGAGCCGGATGGTCGACTACGAGGCGCTCCGCCGGCTGCCCGCTCCCACGCTCGGCAGCGCCTACGTCCGCCACCTCGACGGTAACGGACTCAGCGCCGACTACCAGGCCGCGCTCACCCGCCACGTCGAGGACGAGGAGATGGCGTACCTGATGCGCCGCTTCCGCCAGACCCACGACGTCTGGCACGCGTTGCTCGACATCGGCGTCACCGGCCACGAGGAGGTGGTCATCCACGCCTTCACCTGGGGCCAGATGCGCCTGCCGGTGTCGGCGATGGTGGTGACCCTTGGCTCGATCAAGCACATCGTGCTCGAGCGGCGATGGGGCGCGCTGCGCCATTCGCTGCGCGAGGCCTACGAGGTCGGCCGTGACGCGGCGCCGCTGATCAAGGTGATCTGGGAGGACGAGTGGGAGCTGCCGCTGGCCGAGGTCCGCGCCCGGTACAACGTACGGCCGCTCGAGCGACGCTGGCTGCAGTAGGCGACGGCCTGACCGTCTGGCGGGGTGCGCCGGGCCGCGTCTCGTCGTATGGTCCGGGGAACAGCGAGAGGTCAGCATGTCTACCGTCGAGATCAACCTGGACAACTTCCAGAACACCATCGAGAAGGACGGCATCGTCCTGCTCGATTTCTGGGCCCAGTGGTGTGGCCCGTGCCGCCAGTTCGCGCCTGTCTTCGAGGCGGCGTCGGACAAGTTCGGCGACGTGGTCTTCGGCAAGATCGACACCGAGGCCCAGGAAGAGCTGGCCGCGGCCGCCGGCATCCAGGCCATCCCGACGTTGATGCTGTTCCGCGACGGTGTCCTCCTGTTCCGCGAGAGCGGGGCCCTGCCGGCGGCGGCGCTCGACCAGCTGGTCGAGAAGGCGCGCGCGCTCGACATGGAGCAGGTCAAGAAGGAGATCGCGGCGCACGAGGCGGACCACGAGCACGGCCCGGGCTGCAACCACGATCACGAGCACGGTCACGATCACGACCACGATCAGCGCACCGCGTCGAGGCGCTCCCGCAGCCGCCGGCCGCTCAGGTTGGGGACCCCGCGCGCGATCTCGAGCGCCGCGGTGATGGCCGCACGCTCTTCGTCGATCAGGCCCTCGCGCAACGCGGCCCGCGCCCGGCACTCGAAGATCTCGATGAGCTCCTGGCCGGTCAGGTTGGCGCGCGCACGCTCGAGCACGTCCTCCCAGTCGGTCGCGGTCGCCCCGGTCGCCGCCCGCGCGACCGCGTCGAGCTGGACCTGCTCGCCGGGCACCAGCAACGCGTCGGCGCGGCCTTCGAGGCGCGCGGCGTCCTGGTGAGCTCGCAGCTGCAGCCACGCGGCGCGGGCAGCGACCAGCTCACCGTGCCAGGCCAGGATGCGGGCGAGCAACAGGCGCGAGCGCGGGCGGGCCTGCTCGCCGAGGCTGCGGTCGTCGATCTCGATCGCGGCGCGGGCGTTGGTCAGCGCGGGCCCCACGTCGCCCATCCAGAACAGGGCCTCGGCCAGGTTGAAGTGGGCGAACCACTCCATGCGGTCGTAGCCGAGCTCGCGTCCGATCGCCCGCACCTGCTCGAGATCCGCGATCAGACGTTCGCGCTCGCCGAGCGCCGTCCACAACATCACGCGGTTGTTGTGAGCGGCCGCCAGGTGCCAGCGATCCCCGGCCTGCGTGCACGTCGCGATCACGCGATCGAGCACGGCGCGGGCTTCCTCGAGGCGATCGAGACCGGGCAGGATGTAGCCCAGGAGCACCAGGGCGACGACCTGGGTCTCGTATCCCGAGGGGCCGAGGCCGGCCGCGAGCTCGGCGGCGCGGGTCAGGAGCGGGACGGCGTCGGCGTCGCGCGAGAAGCGGTGATGCGAGCGGCCGCGGGCGAGCGCGAGCCGCGCCTCGATGGCGGGCGGCGGCTGCGCGCCGGCGGCCGCGGCCGCGCGCTCGGTGGCCTGCTCCGACCCTCGCCACTCGTCGCACCAGTCGAGGGTCATGGCCAGGTCGAGCAGGATCGCGACAGCGTCGGACGACGACGGCTCGGCGGCGGCGAGCGCCGCGTCGAGATCGACCCGAGCGTCGCCATAGCGGCCGAGGCGAGTGCGGACCACGCCTCGCTGCTGCAAGAGCTCGCACCGCAGCCGGCCGTCGCCGTCGAGCTCGGCCAGCGCGGCGCTGTACGAACGCTCGGCGTCGACGTAGGCGTGGCGCAGGCGGGCGTCGAGGGCGAGGCCCGCGAAGGCCAGCGCGGCCTCGGCGCGGCGACCCGCGCCGGCGAGGTGCGAGGCCAGGCGCGGCAGGCGCTGGGCGTCGGTGACCGCATCGGCGGCGACGCCGAGCTGATCGGCAGCGGCCGCGTGGAGCCGCTCGCGACGCGCGGTGGGGATGGCGCGCTGGATCGCGTCGCGGACCAGCGCATGGCGAAAGCCGAAGCGACCGCCGCCGAGGTCGACGAGGCAGCCGGCGGCGGCGAGCCGCTCGAGCCCGACCCGGGCATCGAGCGGGAGATCACCGGCGCTGCCGCGGGCATCGAGCATCGCGATGACGGCGCGAACCTCGGCGACGTCGACGGTGTCGCCGAGCACCGCGACCAGCTCGGCGTGGGCGACCATCGCCGGCGCCAGGGCGGCCAGCTCGCGCCCGGCCAGCTCGCTGACCGACGCGATCGACGTCAGCCGATCGAGCTCGTCGCTGGCCAGGTACCAGGCGCTGCCCTTGCCGTGGCGGCGGATGGCGCCGGCGCGGCGAAGCGCGGCGATCAACTCGAGGAGGAGCAGCGGCGTACCACCGGCGCGGGCGCGCAGGTGGGCCAGCGCCGACGCCGACACGTCGGTGACCGGCGCCAGCGCGGCGCGGGCCAGGGCGTCGGCCGCGTCGTCGTCGAGCGCGCCCAGCTGCCAGGCGCGGTGGCGGCGGGCCCGCTGTCCCCACGCCGGGCGGCTCGCGCGCAGCTCGGGGCGGGCCAGCGCGCACACCCACAGCGGCGCGCCGGCCTCGGCCAGCGCGGCCAGCTCGAGGGCGTCGAGGCTGGCCACGTCGGCGAAATGGGCGTCGTCGACGACGACGGCCAGCGGCTCGCGACGCGCGCGGTCGCGCAGGGCCAGGCCGGCGGTGCGCGCGGCGATCGTGCGCAAGGCGCCGGGCGCGATGGCCAGCCCGACCAGCTCGTCGTCATCGGGACGTCTCCACCCCATGACCACCGCCACCGCCGCCCACGCCACTGGCTCGAGCTCGGACCGCACCCGGCCCTCTGCGTCGGCCGCGGTCAGGTCGGGATCGATCCGCAGCGCGACGCGGACCAGCTCGCGCAGGTGTGCGTCGAGGTCCCCGCCGAGCGGCTCGCCGGCGCGCGTGGCGATCACCGTCAGCCCGCGCGCCCGCAGTCGGCTGACCAGCTCCTGCGCGAAGCGCGACTTGCCCTGCCCGGGATCACCGATCACCGTGGTCACGATGGGGCCGTGGCCGGCGACCACGTCGTCGACGGTGGCCTCGAGCTCGGCCAGCTCGCGCTCGCGACCGAACAGCGTGGCCACCACCACCGCCGGCGCAGGTGCCGCTTCGTCGAGCGACCAGCGATCCTCGCGCCCGGGGATCACGCGCCGGGGCGCGTCGAGGTGCGCGGCGGCGCGGGCCCCGATCTGGACGCCCGGCGGATCCCCCGGCGCCGGGTACCTGTCCGCCGAGCTCAGGGCCGGCGCGGTGATGCGAGGCGGGCCGCTGGCGCGAGCCCGCACCGTCGCATCGAGCACGTCGACCAGCGCCGATTCGGTCACGTCGCCCACCAGCTCCTGGGCGAGCGCATGGGCTTCGCGTACGCCGAGCGCCAGCTCGCTGCGATCGACCGCGACGGCGCAACGCCCGGCCTGGCCGTACACCACGCGGGCGCCGCGGGCGGCCAGCGACTGATCGATCGTCGTCGGCTCGCGCTCGGTGGCGAACAGCACGAACGCCATCGCCGTGGGCACCGCCGCCGAGCGGCGCGCGGGCGCGGCCGCGGGCTCGACCACGGTCAGCGCCACGCGAGACGCGGCGTCCAGCAAGGCCGGCGCCGACGGCCAGCGATCGCCCGGCGCCTTGGCCAGACAGCGGATGACCAGCTCGTCGAACGGCGCAGCGGTGGGCACCCGCCGCGACGGCAACTCCGGGCGCTGCCCGAGGTGGGCCTCCTGGAGCTCACCGCGGCTGCCGCCAAACGGCGGTGCGCCGGTGACCATGAGCTGGAGCAGACAGCCCAGGGCGTAGATGTCGGTGCGCTCGTCGTGGGTCGCACCCGGCCGCCACTGTTCCGGCGCCATGAACGCGGCGGTGCCGATCACCTCCTCGACGTGGGTCTGACCGGCGGTGCCGCCGGCCGGTGCGGCCAGCCCGAGGTCGATGAGGCGCACGCGGGCTCCGCACAGGATGTTGCTCGGGGTCAGATCGCGGTGCACGACCCCGGCGGCATGCGCGGCGGCGACGACGCGGACGATGCGGGAGAACAGGGCCAGCGCTGGCTCGGGCGCGAGTGGCGCGCTGGCGTCGGCGAGCACGCGCGCGAGCGTCGGATCGGCGACGTACTCCATGACCAGGAAGGGCCCGTTGCCTTCGACGCTGCCGCGCTCGACGAGCGCCGGCGCGTGGCGCACGCCCAGCGCGCGCAGCGCCTCGGCCTCGCGGTCGAGGCGCGCCGCGGCGCCCGGGAGATCGAGGGCGAGCTTGATCGCCACCACCCTGCCATCGTCGGCGATGGCGCGGTGGACCACCGCGAAGCCGCCCCGACCGAGCTCCTCCTCGAGTCGGTACCCGGGAACGACCATGCCCTGGCAGCATACAACCGCCGTGCCAGCTCCACCGCTATACTCGCGAGAGATGCCGTCCGAAGGTGATCGCGACGGAACCTCGGATCCCGCGATCTCCACCAACCACGAGCACGCGACCGCGGTGGCCGGAGGCGCTGGCGCACCGCTCCTGGTCCAGCGCTTTCGCGTGGCCGTGACCGCCGGCCCCGATCAGGGCCTCGACCACACGTCGTCGTCGGACAAGGTCATCGTCGGCACCCACGGATCGTGCGACCTCTTGCTCACCGACCGCGCCGTGTCGCGCTTCCACCTCGAGCTGCGCGTCGATCCGCGGCGCGGCGTCATCGTGCGCGACCTGGGCAGCAGCAACGGCACCACCGTCGACGGCGTGCCCGTGATCGAGGCGCCGCTGCGGGCGAGCGCCGTGCTGGCCATCGGCCAGTCGCGGCTGCGGCTCGACCTCGGTCCCGACCGCATCGTGGTGCCGGTGTCGACCCGCGACCGCTTCGGTACGCTGGTCGGCGCGTCGGCGGCGATCCGCGCGATCTTCGCGGTGCTCGAGCGCGCCGCGGCCAGCGACGCCACGGTGCTGATCACCGGCGAGACCGGCACCGGCAAGAGCGTCACCGCCGAGTCGATCCACTCCGAGAGCGCTCGCAAGGACGGGCCCTTCGTGGTCGTCGACTGTGGTGCCCTGCCGGCGGCGCTGCTCGAGAGCGAGCTGTTCGGCCACGACAAGGGCGCGTTCACCGGCGCCGACAAGGCCCGGGCCGGCGCGCTCGAGGAGGCCCACGGCGGCACCCTGTTCCTCGACGAGATCGGCGAGCTCGCCCTCGACCTGCAGCCCAAGCTCCTGCGCGTGCTCGAGTCGAAGCAGACCAAGCGGCTGGGCAGCAACAAGTACGTCCCGGCCGATGTCCGCCTGATCGCCGCCACCAACCGCAACCTGCGCGAGGAGGCCAACCGTGGCCGCTTCCGCGCCGACCTGTACTACCGGCTCGCGGTGCTCGAGCTGACCATGCCACCGCTGCGCGATCATCCGGAGGACCTGCGGGCCCTCGTCGATGGTCACTTCGAGGTCCGTGGCCAGATCGCAGAAGCCGAGCGGGTCGGCCTCCGCTCCGACGAGTTCCTCCGCGATCTCGAGCGCCACTCGTGGCCGGGCAACATCCGCGAGCTGCGCAACTACCTCGAGCGCTGCCTGGCCATGCAGGACCAGGTGCCGCTCGGCGCCGAATCCACGCCCGCCTCCGAGGTCCCGGTCGATTCGCGGCTGCTCCACGCCGCCGCCCGCGAGCAGTGGAACGCGTGGTGCGAACGGCGCTACCTCACCGAGCTCCTCGCGCGCAACGGCGGCAACGTCACCGCCGCCGCGCGCGAGGCCGGGATCTCCCGCGCCCACATCTACCGGCTGCTCACCCAGTACCGGCTGCGCTGATCGGGAAGGCGGCATGCGCCGCGTCGACACGCGGCCAGCAGCCGGTGGCGGCGCCGCGCCACTGCGCGGTAGATTGCCCTCACCACGACGCGCACGAGCGGCCGGCGCAGGAACCACGCCACCCCCCGCCAGCGCGGCAGCCGACAGCCGATCTCGCACAGCGCGTCGGCCCCGATCCACACCTGTCCAGCCGCGTCGCGCACTCGCATGCCGCTGTCGAGGTCCCCGAGGTCGAGCTCGGGGTGCGCCGTGGCCAGCCCGGGCGTGTCGTGGGCGAGGAAGCGGAGCTCGAGACCGTGGGCTCGGCGCCGGAGCGCTTCGATGGTGCGCCGGCACAGCCGGCAGCTGCCGTCGTAGACGATGAGTAGCTCGTCCGACATGGCGCTCACGACATCATCGAGCCGACGATGTTGTCCCACGGGATGCGGGTGAGCTGGATCGCCACCAGCAGACCGAGGTAGGCGAGACCGGTGCGTCGGCGCTCGGGCTCGCACTGCATGAATCCGAGGATGCACAGCGTGAACGCGAAGCCGATCACCGGCAGCAACCCGTAGGTCGTGGCCACGAAGATGATCAAGGTCCAGTCGCGCAGCTTCGCGATCCGGCTGTGGCGGGGAGCCAGGAACGTGACCGCCACGGCCGTCTCAATGAGCAGCGTCCACCACGACATCGCCAGGGTGACCCAGCGCAGACCATCGCTCGTGCTGAGCGTGACACCGACACCATCTCCGGGTGAGCTCTTGAGCAGCGAGATCAGGCTGCGGTTCTCGGCCAGCTGGTCAGCGGATAGGTTGCCCACCAGCATCGAGGTCGACTCGACTCGGCCATCCTCGAGAAAGGTCCAGTGCAGGAACGAACCATCGACGAACTGGCCAGCCGCGAGCTTCCAGATCACCGCCAAGGCGAAGCAGATCCCGACCAGCATCCGCGCGTTCTGGCGCAGCACCGCATCGCGGGAACCGGACGCGACGGCGAGCGTGCATCCCACGCACCAGTAGGTCATCAGGTACTTGTGGTTGTCGATGTGGAACCAGTGCATCGCGTTCATCACGACGACCGTGCACGTGACCACCAGCCACAGAGCGCGGCTGGTCAAGAGCGGTGAATGCACCAGCATCGCCCCGCACAGGACCCGCAGCGGGACGTCGAGCTTCCAGCCTTGCTGCGAGCCGTGGAGCATCAAGAGCAAGAGGGTGAGGCGCAGCACGATCAGGTCGCGCGGCATGGTCACCACTTCATGGGCGGTGTGGCGTGCGTGCCCGAGCAGGCCACGAAGTTCCGCCGCCGGCTGGGCCGACCCCGGCATGGGCATCTCCATCTCAGCCGACATGACCGTCCTCCTTCTGGAGCACGACCGGTGCTCCGATGGGCTCGCTGTAGACGCGAGCGCGCTTGGGATCGAAACGGAGCCGCCACATCTGCACCTTCACGCGCTCGAGCTGGAGTGCCTGCCCTGGTACCGGCGCGGCGTCGCGCCAGGTGAGCGGGCGGTAGACGACGCCTGCGCCGAGCCTGGGCTCGGCCAGGCGGGCCCGCGGGTTCTGGGCACGGAAGCGCTCGAGCGCTCGGCTCCTGCCGACCTTGCTGGGGACGTACTCGGTCCACAGCACCTGCGCGGCGACCTGATCCAGCAACGCGCGGTCGGGCATCACTCGGAGGCGGCGCATCGTGTTGGCGTCGACACCGGGCCGGATCTCCACGGTCTGGCCGTCGGCAGCGGTGGCCTCGACGGCGAGGAAGCGGTGAGACGGGTGGTCGCTGGAACCGAACATCCCGAAGCCCCCGCCTTTCCACGGCGAAAGGTCGCGCGTGTGGGCGAGATACATCTGGTTTGCCGCGATGGCCACGACCAGAATCGGGACGAACCAGCGATCGAATGGGGTCGACATGATCAGCTCCTCTCCGGCGGCGTCATCGGCGCCCCGAGCACGATGTTGATGCCAGAAGCCGGTACGGCTCCGGGGGTGATGGTGCGTTCCCACTGCGCCAGGCCGGCGTGGCGGGCGCGCACCTGGATGGGAATGCCGGTGGCGATGTCGTCGAGCACAAAGCTGCCATCGGCTCCGGTCACGGCGCCTCGCCGCAGCAAGGCGCTCAGCTCGGGCCGACCGACGACGCCGAAGGCCCGGTAGCTACGGGCCGAGATCGAGATCTGGGCTCCGGCCAGGGGATGCCCGTCGACGTCGACCACGCGGCCACGCAGCGTTGCCGCGGCCGGCACCTCGAGCACCACGCGCGCGCTGGCGCCAGCGTCGACATCGAGCGCTTGCTGGTGGGCGAGGCCGCCGGGCGCGATCGCCAACAGGAGGTGCGGACCCGCTGGCACGTCGTCGAAACGAAATGCGCCGCCGCGGTCGGTGCGGACGACCGGTTCGCGGTAGCGCCCGGCGAGGTTCTGGAGGCGCTCGTCGGCGGCGGCGATGACGACATAGGCGTCGGCGAGCGCGCGACCTTCGCCGTCGCGAACCAGCCCGGACACCGCCGCCGCACGGTCGAGGGTCGCCGCCAGTGTCCCGCGGGGCAGCACCATGACCCGGTCGACGCTGCTGGCGTAGCCGGACGCAGTGACCCGGAGCTCGTACATGCCGCGCGCGGCGCCCAGCAACTGGGCCCGGCCCTCCCCGTCGGTCATGGCCACCAGCGCCCGCATCTCGGGTGGTGGGATGTGGGGATCGGGAACGCTGGGCGAGACCCCCTTGACCAAGGTGACGTGCGCTCCGGCGAGGGGGCGGGGTCCGTCCGGCGTTGCTGCGGTGACCAGGACGTTGACCTGGAAGCCTGGATCGAGCACCGCATCGGCCCAGCAGCCATCGATCGCGGCGAGCTGCTCCTGGAAGAACGGAACGTGCGCGTCGATGCGGTACACGATCAGGTGGCGCGCGGTGGACACACCGGACAGTGAGAACCGCCCGCTGGTGTCGGTCGTGGTCGAGGTCGGTGGGCCGGTGTCGTCGAGGGCCCGGGCCGAGACGGTGACCGCGCCGAGCGGCGCGCCCGTCGACATGTCGGTCACGGTCCCGCAGATGACGGCGGAGGCCGCGGCGGTCGTTGGAGACCCGCCGCTGCGGTGAGGCACCGGCGTTGCCGCGCGAGGGGCCGCGCCCGAGTCCGGACGCCGACCGCGACCAGCGGGGTCGCCACCGAGCCGGTCGTGCAGGTGGTAGCCGCCGAAGAGAACGACGGCGACCACGAGGAGCAAGCTGGTGCGCTTCATGGTTTCCTCCTGCCTGGGATCACTTGATGGTGACGGAGTCGGGGAGGATCGCGTCGATGGTCTGGATGACGTCATCGTCGACGTCCTCCCAGTGCTCCTCCCCCGACTCCTCCATCTCGTCCTCGTCCTCGGCCCGGGCCTCGGCGGACTCCTCCGCGGACTCGTTGGTGTCGTTGTCGTTGGTGTCCTCGCGGCGCTCTTCTTTGTTCTCGGCCGAGCCCGGCAGGTTCCAGTTGCCGCGGAACTGACCGGGCGTCGGCCCGCCCTGACTGAAGCCAGCGCGTGGCGCGATGAGAAGGACGGCGGCGGCGAGAGCGATGACGAGAGTGAGACGGTGATTCACGGTGATTCTCCTGATTGGGGCGATCGCCATGACCGCCTTGTGCCATTCCTGATAGCAACCGCGAGGCCAGCGCGGCGCATCACCTCGCTCGCTCGCCGGTCGGGCTCGTGCGGCTCGTGTAGATCGAACGCGCGCGCGCGCGCATGCGTTGCAGCGGCGATGCCAGCGCCACCGCGGAGCGCTCCGTCTCGTCGCGCGAGACAGAGTCGCCTGCCGGGTGGCGGATCGGGGCCGTATGTCCGGGTTCCGGACGCGGCATATGGTGTGCAGCAAGAGCGTCCGATCAATCTGGAGGTCGACATGTCGCAAGCACTCACATCGATCGGAATCCTGGCCGCCGTCGCCCTGGCCGCGTGTGATGACGGTGACCCGGGGCTTCGGGCCCTGACCACCGAGCACGGCGACGTGCTGGTGCACAGCGAGGACCTGGCCACCAACGTCGAGACCACGATCACGTCAATCGACGACGGGGAGGTCGTGGCCCGGGTGACGCTCGATCGCACGACGGCGGCGGTGCGCTTCGTGTGGCTCGGCGACGCCCCCACCGAGGTCGAGCTGCCCGCCGACAGCGCGGGGATGCCGCTGGTCGACTGGAACCAGGCCGCGTACGGGATCTATCAGCTCGAGCTGTGGACCCGGAGCGGCACCGAGGAGGAGGAGTACTGCCACCTGAACGCCGCCGGCGCCGGGTGTCGGGGCGCATGCGGCGTCGACTGCAACTCGTGCCGAGTGACGTACGAGTGCGCCCCCAACAACCGCTACTGCGGCGGTGCCGGCGGCGGCCTGATCTGGTTCCGCATCTACAACTGCTACACGCGCCCGTGCTGTGGCACGCACGACGCCTGCTACGACCGCTGCGGCACCGGCCTGGGCAGCTCGGTCTGCCGGCGATGGTGCGACGCCAAGGCGGTGTGGAACGGCTGCTCGATGGCCGACGCCCGCGGCGCGACCGGCGGCAAACCCGACGCCACGCCGGCCAAGTACCAGCACCCGACCGGGATTCCGTGCACCGTCGCCGGGGCGGTCACCGACGATGAACCGAGGGCCCCGGTTCGCCCGCAGCTGCCGGGTGGCGCCGATGGCGGGACCGAGCAGAACTGTACCGGCGAGACCTGCCCGGCGCCGGGCACCGAGCCGCTGCCCGAGCCGCCGCTCGGCGAGCCACCGCCGCCCGAGCTGGATCCGCTATGCACCGACGAGGCGGCGTGGGAGACCGAGGTAGAGAGCTGCCCCGAGGACGGCGCCTGCACCAGCTGCGTGTGGGGCAGCTGACGTGCTCGGCCTCGTGGCCGCAGCCGCGGTGGTCGGCGGCCTGCCGGCCGAGGCGATGCCGGCCGTGGTGGCCATCGCCAGCGGCGGTCACATCGGATGCACCGGGACGCTGGTCGCGCCGCGGGTGGTGCTGACCGCGGCCCACTGCGTGGCCGATGGCCTCGAGGTCGGGATCGGACGGGCCGCCGATCTGCGCGACGCTCGCTGGATCGACGTGTTGTTCGCCGCGCGTCACCCGCGCTTCGACCCGGCCACCCACGCCGACGACGTGGCGGTCCTGGTGCTGGCCGCGCCCGCGCCGGCGTGGGTGACGCCGATCGCGCTCGCCGTCGCGCGGCTGCCGGGCGCCGTGACCGTCGTGGGCTTCGGTCACGCCGATCCCGAGGGCGGTGATGCGCACCTGCGGCGGCTCGGCACGGCGAGGGTCACCGCGTTCGACGGCGACCAGCTCGTGCTCGCCCCGGCGCCGGCGCTGCCGTGTTTCGGTGACTCGGGGGGCGCGGTGATGATCGAGACCGCCATGGGCCTGCAGGTGATCGGCATCATCACCGGCGGCGACGCCGGCTGCGCGAGCGGGGCCCGGGCGTATCGCGTGGATGCGCACGAGGCCACGATCGCGCCGGTCGTGGCCGCCGCGACGCTGGGGACGGTCGCCGCCGGCGCGTGGTGCATCGACGATGCGAGCTGCGCCAGCGGGACCTGCTGGTCGCCGCCCGATGCGCCGGAGCGCGGCTACTGCGCGCCGACCTGTCCCACCGACGCCGCGTGCGGCCCGGGCATGGCCTGCGACGGTGGCGCGTGCCGGTGGCCGCTGCCGAGCCCGGGCGCGTTCGGTGGCGCGTGCAGCGCGGACATCGCATGCGGTGGCGCGCACCAGTGCCTGGCCAGCGCCGATGACCCCGCGCCGCGCTGCACGCGCCGCTGCTTCGACGACGGGCTCGCCTGTCCCCAGGACGGCGAGTGCGCGCCTGCGGCCGAGGCCGGATCCTCGGTGTGTGTCGCACCCACCCGTGGCTGCGACGCCGGCGGCGGCGGGACCATGTGGCCGATGGCCGCGCTGCTCGCGCTCGTCCGCCGCCGTCGCCGGGTATGATCGTGCCGTGGCTGTGCGCTCCGAGCTGGGGGCTCGAACGCTCCTCGTCGGCGCGCTGCTCGGCGCGCTCCTCGCCGTGGTCAACACCTACGTCGGGCTCAAGACCGGCATCACCGACGGCGGCAACGTCACGGCCGTCCTGCTCGGCTTCGCGATCTGCGCGGTGCTGGTCCGCGCCGGTGCGGCCGCGGCCACCGCGCACGAGCTCAACACGATCCAGACCACGGCCACGGCGGCGGCGGGCATGGCCAACACCATCGGCATCAGCGGCGCCGCCACGGCCCTGTACCTTGCCGGCGACACACCGTCGCCGCTCGCGCTCACCATCCTCGGGCTGGGCACGGCCGCGCTCGGGATCGGCGTGGCGGTCGCGTTGCGAGCGGCGCTGATCGAGCAGCGCGCGTTGCCGTTCCCCACCGGCCAGGTGACGGCCGAGCTGATCGGTGCGCTCCAGCGTGATCGCGGCTCGGGCCGGATCCTGCCCCTCACCGTGACCGCCGCGGTGGCGGCGGTCGTGGTCTGGTTCCGCGACGCGCGGCCGGCGATCGTGCCCGGGCTCCTGCCGTTGCCCGCGCCCGGCGCGTACACCGACCCGGCCATGCTCGGATACGGCGCGGCGCCCAGCCCGATGATGCTCGGCGTCGGCTTCCTCGTCGGTGCGCCGACCGCCATCGCGATCGGCGTCGGCAGCGTCGCGGCCTGGCTCGTCCTCGGACCGTGGCTCGTCGATTCCCGCGGCCTGTCCCCGAGCTACGACGCCCTCGCCGGCTGGCTGGTCTGGCCCGGCCTGGCGCTGATCCTGTCGGGGTCGATCGTCAGCCTGGTGCTCGAGCGCCGCGCGCTGATCGGCCGGACCCTCGCTCGGCCCGCGCCGCGTCAGGTCGTCACCGCGGTGGCGGCCTTGACCGCGACCGTGATGGTCGCGACCCTGGCCCTCGACGCGCCGCTGCTCGCCGTGCTGATCGGCGTCGGCATCGCGCCGCTCCTCGGTCTGATCGGCGCGCGCGTCGCCGGTGAGTCGGACGTCTCACCGGCCGGGCCGCTCGGTGCGGTCGCCCAGATCGCCGTGGCGCCGGTCGCGTCCACGGCGAACGGGATCCTGGTTCCCGGCGCCGTCGCCGCGGGCGTCGTGGTGCACAGCGCCACCGGGTTGTGGGCGTTCAAGACCGGGCACCTCCTCGGTGCTTCCTGGCGCCGTCAGGTGGTCGCCCTCGCGGTCGGCACCGTGGTCGGTGCGCTGGTCGCGATGCCGACGTTCGTGCTGCTGCGCGAGGCCTACACCGTCGGCGGCGCCGATCTGCCCGCGCCCTTCGCCCAGACCTGGGCCGCCACCACCAACGCGCTCCTGGGCGGCGGCGCCGGTGTGCCCGACGGTGCCGGCGTGGCGGCGCTGATCGCCGCCGCGTGCGGCGCGGCGCTGGCCATCGCCGCTGGCCCCGGCCTCCGCCGCTTCGTCCCGTCGCCGACCGCGATCGGCATCGGCTTCCTGCTGCCGATGTCGTTCGGGCTGCCGATCGTCGCCGGCGGCGTGCTGGCCGCAGCGCTCGGCCGCAACCGCCCGCGCGTCGCCGACACCCTGCCCATCGTCGGCACCGGCGCGATCCTGGGCGAGGCGACGCTGGGCACCATCATCGCCGGCCTGAGGGTCGGCGGTGTCCTGTGATGGTCGGTCGGGTCAGCAGCCGTTGCCGGCCGGGTCGTGGTAGTTGCCACCGCCGAACTTCCGGGTCGCCCACCCGTAGGCGCCGCCGATGACGTCTCGTCCGCCGAGACAGCGGGTGACACATTCTCCCAGGGCCTTGTCGGCGGCGGCCTTCTGGGCGCAGGTCCCTCCCGTGAAGTAGGAGTTGTCGTGCTGGTTGCAGCAGTCGCAGTTCCGCTGCGGACAGCCCTTGCCGCTGAAGATGTTGCAGTCGCCACCCCACTCGGCGCAGTAGGTCTCCTGGTGCGAGCCGAAGCAGCCGGTGTACACGGTGCGGGTCGCCCAGCGCTTGCACCAGGACCATTCGTCGGGCGCCCACGTGCAGGTCTTGTCGAGCGCGTCGGCCGGGTTGTAGTGGCTGAACAGCGCGGACTGCTGGCGATGGCGGGTGATCGCGGTGTAGGCGACCAGGCCCATGCCATCGATTTCCTCGTCCGAGGCCGCGCGCGCGGCGACGATCTGCTGCTCGCTGAGGTCGTAGCGATCAGCGCCGGCCTCGACCAGGCCCGCGGGCCACCACACATGGCCCCACGCCTCGTCGCCGACGTAGATGTGGGTGGTCTGCCCGAGCGGCTTCATGTACCCCGATTCGAGCGTCACCTCCGGCGCCACCCGCAGCTCGGGGCGCGTGTTGGTGGCGTCGTCGACGCAGCCGCTCACGGCGAAGAGGACGATCAAGCTGACGAGATGGGCGAGTCGGTTCACGATCATCTGGCACCTCCGCTCCGTTGCTCAGCAACAGGCGGGCCAGAAGGCGGCGTCACCTCCAGCGTGACACCGCGGCGCCGTCGATCGGATCAGTGCTCGTGATCGTGACCGTCGCCGTGAGCGGCGTCAGCCGGTGGGCGCGAGCCGGCCGCGGGCAGCCGGGGTGACCGTCACCCCCGGCGAGACACCTGTCACCCAGGACGAGATCTGGAGCAGCGGCCCCGAGAACGGCTTGCCGGCGCGAAGCTGAAAGCGATCGACGTTGACGACCACGGTCCAGCGCGGCGCGTCGTCGCCGGCGATGCGCAACACGGCGTCGACGTCGCCGAGCGCGGCGGCCACGTCGGGCGACGGCGAAGCGTCGGCGATCGCACGGACGGCCAGCAACGCGCCCGCGAGCTGCAGCGGCAGCGTGTAGCCGGCCGCGGCCAGCAGGCTCTCGATGCGATCGAGGGCATCTCCAACCAGATCAGCGGCTTCGGGCGAGGTGGCGTCGTCGAGGGGCGCCTCCACGTGGATGGCCACGCCAAGCGTAGGTCCGGCTCCGACCTCGTCGCTGAGCGCGGCCCGGTACGCAGCCAGCACCGCCGGCACGTCGGGATAGCGGTCGGCGGCACGTTTGGCCAGGCAGCGCAGGACCACGCCCTCGAGCGCGGGCGCCACCGGGGCCCGCGTGCTGGGACGCGGCGGGGGCTGGGTCAGGTGCATCGCCTCGAGATCCGCCGGATCTTCGGCGGCGAACGGATAGGTCCCGGTCAGCAACTGGAACACGAGCACACCCATTGCATAGATGTCGGCTCGATGATCGACCGCCTCGCCGCGGATCTGCTCGGGGGCCATCGCGTAGGGCGTGCCCAGGCGGCGGCCGAACGCGGTCAGCGCCGACTCGCCGGTCGGGTCGATCAGCTTGGCGATCCCGAAATCATGGAGCTTGATCACCTGCCGTCCTTCACGGGTCCCGATCAGCACGTTGCTGGCCTTGAGATCGCGATGGACGACGCCGGCTTGATGCGCGGCGTGCAGCGCGTCGCAGAGCGGCGTCAGCACCGCGAGCGCGTCGTGCGGCGACATCCGTCCGCGCCGCCGGATCTCGGTGGCCAGATCCGAACCGTCGATCAGCTCCATCACGTAGTACGGACGACCATCCTCGAGCACGCCCAGCTCGTAGATGTCGACGATGTTGGGGTGAGCGATGCGGTTCACCGCCTTGGCCTCGCGCACGAATCGCTCCACCATCTCCGGCTGCACGGCGAGGTGACGGTGCAGCACCTTCACCGCGGCGCGGCGGCTGAGCACGCGATGCTCGGCGGCGTAGACCCGACCGCCGCCACCCGCCGCGAGACTGGCCGTGATCTTGAAAGCACCGACGACCGAGCCCGGTGGAAGCTCGTCGACCGGGTCGTCAGGACCTGGTGCTCCGAGGTTGACTGTCCTGGGCGTTTCGTCAGACATCCGTCGATGTCAGTCCTTGTAGCATGTTGAGATTGCTACGCTTTTCGATGGTGTAACTCGCCTTACCTCGAATACAGTGGATGGTACCACAGGGGTGAGGGGGGACTTCACCAAGAAACCTGGGAGGGCTCCATGGCACGTCTGCTCCTCAAGTGCGCCTACGCGAGCGCGGCGATCGCCGCCGTTGCCTGCACCGAGTCGGTCGACCTCGGAGAGGAAGCGCAACACGCGTCGATGAACGCGAGCATGAACGCGAGCATGAACGCGAGCATGAACGCGAGCATGAACGCGAGCATGAACGCGTCGATGAACGCGAGCATGAACGGCTTGCTGGGCGGCCTGAGCGCTCCGGCCGTGGTCGTGCTCGACACCACCGAGGCGGCCGACTTCCGCAAGGTGGTCGCGCGCATGGTGACGACGTCGACGAGCCGCATCTGCGTCGAGACCCTGCCGCACCCGATCGTGCTCGCGGGCAACGTGCTGTCGGTGACCGGCCACGTCGACAACGGCGGCGGTTCGATGCGCAGCGCGGCCGTGCCACCGTGGCAGCGGACCCTGGCCGACGTCTCCGCCAACTGCGAGAGCTGGATGGTTCGCGGCGCGAGCGCGGGCCAGATCTCGACGCGGTCGAGCGACCTGGTGCGCGTGCCGATGTACTCCGTGCTCACCGACCGCCTGGTCGATCCGGGCATCACGGTCAGCCTGCTGGGCCGGACCCACTCGGTGCTGCTGGGCAAGGCGTTCGCCTGCGACAACTACTTCGCGACCATGGCGCTGCTGGTGCCGGTCGGCGTGACGACGGAGATCCACGCCTTCGCCGATCAGGTCACCGGCGCGTGCGCCGTGTTCCTCGATCCCACCACGGGCCAGCCGACCTGGCACTGCGGGCGCGCCGACGCGGCCGCGCCCGCGGTCGGTGAGGGCAACCCGACCCAGCTCGCGCTGTCGTCGTCGGCCACCACCTTCGGGCGCCTGGTGGCGCCGCGCACGTTTCACGTCGCTGGCCTCCGGTTCAATCGCCACGTCGCGTGGTCGCCGGTCGGGACCTGGAGCATCTTCCAGCGCATCCCGGCGGCAAGCGCCAGCGGCTTCATCGTGCCCCACGCCTGGAACATGAACCCGAACGACGTGCGCTGGGACGGCACCCCGATGGCTCACGACTACATGGCCGCGATGGTGACCAAGGTGACGACCGGGACCAACGGAACCCCGATCTCGCTCTACAACTTCAACCACGACTACACCGCGTCGCAGCAGGTCGCGACCGATCGTCTCAACGACTGCGAGGTCGTCGACGACAAGGAGCAGTACCTCCAGCACCCCGATGTCGCCAGCAGCGGCGTCGTGGCCGGCATGTACGTCGACCTCGTGGCCAGCCAGAGCTTCGTCAACACCTGTCGCTACGCCTCCACGTTCGGGATCGGCGTCGGGCCGATCGTCGGCAAGGCGGCGCCGACGCTCTCGACCACCGGGGGAGCGTGCAACGCGTTCGATGTCAGCCCGGCCACGGGGCTGCGCGCCGCGCTCGCCTTCATCGACGATGGTCGCACGTCGCGCAGCTGGTGTCCGTCGCCGATCTTCCCGACGGTGAGGCAGTACCAGGCCGCGCATGGCACGGCCACGGGCGGCATGGTGCCGACCCCGGCGACGTGTGCGGCTCCCCTGAACTGCCCGCTGACGTGTCCGCCGCTGCCCGGGTGTCTGCCGCCGCCGGGCTGCACCGATCTCACCGGTTGGTGTCCACCCGCGGATTCGATCGACGATCCACCCTGCGGTCCGAGCGACGAGCCGCCGCCCCCTGGGCCGATACCGCCCCTGCCGCCGCCTGGCTGGGATCCGCCGCCGCCTCCGCCAGGGTCGGGGCCCGTCGTCCAGCCGCACGGGTCGTGGGACTGACGGCCTCGCGCGGACTGCGCCGAGTGTGATCGCAACCTCCTGACCCGCGCCGTGTCACGCTCGAGGTGATGAACCGCCCCGGAGTCGCGTCCGTGCTCGTCGCCGCGCTGGCCGCGGCCTGCTCGGGACGCGCCGGCCCCGAGCGGGTCACGCCCGGCGAGGTGGCCGACATGAGCGACGACCCGAAGCCCCGACCGCCGTCGCCGGACGCGCCGACCGAGACGCCGAAGGCCGCGGGCACCTCGACCGCCGAGCTCGACGCTCACATCGCCGCGCTGCGCGAGCGCCTCGCCGGGCTCGGGCTCGGCGAGCTCGCCATCCACGTCGAGGCGCCGTTCGTGGTGGTGGGTGACGGCGGCGTGGACGTGGTCAAGCGACGCGCCGGCACCGTGCGCTGGGCGGTCGAGCACTTCGAGGCCGACTTCTTCGACGCGCGGCCGGCCCGCATCCTCGACATCTATCTGTTCGGCGACGCGAGCAGTTACCAGCGCGGCGTGCGCGCGCTCACCGGCGAGACGCCGGGCACGCCCTACGGCTTCTACTCGAGCGAGCACGGCGGCCTGTTCATGAACATCGCCACCGGCGGCGGCACCCTGGTCCACGAGATCGTGCACCCGTACGTCGAGGCCGACTTTCCGGGCGCGCCGGCGTGGCTCAACGAGGGGCTGGGCTCGCTGTTCGAGCAGAGCTCCGAGCTCGATGGCCACATCGTCGGCGAGACCAACTGGCGCCTGGCCGGGCTGCAGGAGGCGATCCGCGCCGGCGAGGTGCCGACGTTCCGGGCACTCACCGCGACGAGCGAGCACGCCTTCTACACCCGCGATCGCGGCACCAACTACGCCCAGGCGCGCTACCTCCTCTATTACCTGCAGCAGCAGGGCACGCTGCGCGGGTTCTATCGGGCGATGCGGGCGGCGCGGGCCAGCGATCCGACCGGCTACGACACGCTGGTCACGACCCTCGGCGAGTCCGACATGGCGGCGTTCCAGCGACGGTGGGAGGCGTGGGTGCTGACCTTGCGGTTCGACGGCTGATCAGCGCGGGGCCGCCCACTCCGCATCCAGCCATCCCCGCAGCGCCATCAGATCCGCCGCCAGCGGCGCCTCGACCACCAGCGTCCGTCCGTCCGGCCGCTCGACCTCCAGCCGCGCGGCGTGGAGCGCAAGTCGTGCGCATGGCGCGCCGTCCAGCATGCCGCGCAGCGTCCGCTTGCCGTAGAGCGGATCGAACAGGATCGGCGCCTCCAGGCTGCGCAGATGGACCCGGATCTGATGATGGCGGCCGGTCTCGGGGCGCGCCTCGAGCAGGGTGACGGTCTCGCCCGCGCCCCGGTGCCAGCGCTGGATCTCGCGGAATCCGGTCACCGACGGCTTCCCGGGCTCGCCGACTCCTGCCGGCCGCGACTTGCCGCGGCGGGCCTCGACCAGGGCCACGTCGACCACCCGCTCGCCCGGCAGATCGCCAGCCGCGAGCGCGATATACCGCTTGTGCACGCGCCGCGCCGCGAAGGCGTCGTTGAGCCAGCGGTGCGCCGACGCCGACCGCGCCAGCACCACCACCCCCGAGGTGTCCTTGTCGATGCGGTGGACCACCCACAGCGGTTCGCCGCGCGCGGCCTCGAGCATGTGCCGGACTGACACAGCGGGGTCGCCGGTCCTTTCAGGGATCACGGCCAGGCCGGCCGGCTTGTCGACGGCCACGACCTCGGCGTCCTCGAACAGCACGTCCACAGACCTCGATACCCCAGCCGTAACCGCACCCGCAACTACACCGGCTCGCCGGCGGAAGCACTGGCGATTTCGCCCCGTGGCGCATCGCGGGCGGCGCGGACCGGGTGGTACGATTCCAACCGCATTCGGGGCCGCTAGAGCGCGCTGTCCGCACCGACGGGAAAGGTGCCGGCGGCGGGCGCGACCCCACGAGGGATCATGGCCAAGAGCGACTCTTCCAAGGGCGACTTCGAGACCGCGTCTGCCAACGTCAAGAGCGCGCCGCATTCCACCGCCGCGTGGGATGCGATCGAGGAGCTCGCGCGCGAGCACGAGAAGCCCGACCAGGTGGTCGCGCTCTATCGCGACGTCTTGCAAAAGGGGCTCGACCCGCAGGTCGTCGAGATGATCGGCGAGCGCGCCGGCGCGTTCTGCGACGAGTGGTTCGGCGACGATCCCAAGGTCGCCGAGCAGATCCTCGGCAAGGTGCTCGACCTGGCGCCGCATTCGGAGTCGGCGCTGAGCCGCCTGTCGGTGCTCTACACCCAGAACGAGCGCTGGGCCGACCTGCTCCGCCTCTACGACCGCGCCCTCACCGCGGTCAAGGACGCCGGCCGCCGCATCAAGCTCCTGCGCGAGGCCTCGCAGCTGGCCAAGGACGTCGCCAACCAGCCCGAGAAGGCGATCAGTTACCTGCAGCGGCTCCTGCCGCTCACTCCCGACGACGCCCAGCTCAGCCAGTCGCTCGAGCGTCTGCTCGAGCGCTACGAGCGCTGGGCGGATCTGATCGCCCTGTGGGAAGGCCGCATCGAGCGGCAGAGCAAGACCGAGCGCGAGAAGAGCCGGGCCCGCATCGCCGCCTG
This sequence comes from Myxococcales bacterium, assembly GCA_947483555.1. Lineage (GTDB taxonomy): Bacteria > Myxococcota_A > Polyangia > Haliangiales > Haliangiaceae > UBA2376. The sequence goes on along the minus strand of CANKMW010000091.1, from coordinate 7,782 downwards.
CTACCTCGACAACCTTCGCGACTCGGCCAAGGCCCTGGCCGCGGTGCGTCCGCTGCTCGCCGAGGCAGAGGACGACAAGGAAGCCTGCGCGTTGCTCGAGCGCATCATCGAGGCCGCGCACACCGCGGCCGAGGTCCGCGAGGCCGCCCTCGACATCCTGCGCGCCCACTACGACGCCACCGCGCGCCCGCGCGAGGTCATCCGCGTCCTCGAGCGCGTGATCGAGCGCGATCCGTCGGGCAGCCAGGCCCTGCGCGAGGAGGCCGGCGCCCGCCTGGCCGAGCTCGACGACGACGGCGCCGCGATGGATCACTACGCCGCGCTGCTCGCGCTCACGCCCGACTCCTCGGTGACCCAGGAGAAGCTGCGCCAGCTGGCCCAGCGCTCCAACGGCTACGCTCGCTACGCCGCCGGCGTGGCCGCGGCCGCCGAGCACGCCATCATGCCGGCCCGCAAGGTCGAGCTGCTCAGCGAGGCCGCGCGCACCCGCCTCGATCTGCTCGACGACGCCAGCGGCGCGATCGAGCTGTACCAGCGCGCCCTCGAGCTGCCCGGCGCCGGCGACAAGGAACAGCTCAACGTCTGCCGCCGCCTGTCGGAGCTGTACTCGCGCGTCGATCGTCCGCGTGAGCGCTTCTCGATCCTCGAGCGCCTGGCCGCGCTCGAGCCGTCGGACAACGCCCGCCGCGGCGTGATCGGCGAGGCCGCGCGCCTGGCCGAGACCCTGGGCGAGACCGACAAGGCGCTGGCGCTGTGGCGGCAGCGCATCGATCGCGATCCCGATGATCTGGGCGCGCTCGACTCGTCGATCCTGTTGCTCGAGGGCTCCAGCCGCTGGGGCGAGCTGGTGGGCGCGCTCGATCAGCGCGCCGGCAAGAACGTGTCGGCGGCGCAGAAGCGCGCCGACCTCACCCGCATCGCCGTCGTCTACCGTGATCAGATCAAGGACGCCGAGAAGGCGATCGCGGCCTGGCAGCGGGTGCAGCAGGCGTTCGGCGACGATCCCGAGACCGTCGGCGCCCTGACCGATCTGCTGGCCGAGGTCGGACGCTGGCGCGAGCTCACCGATCTGCTCGAGCGCACCAGCGATCGCGACGTCAAGCGCACGACCCACCGCTTGAATCGTCTCGGCGAGGCGCTGGCCACCCACCTGGGCGAGCCGGCCCGCGCCCTGGCCGCGTTCCGCGCCGCGCTGGCGATCGATCCGATCAATGACGAGGCCCGCAGCGGCCTGCTCACGCTCCTCGACGTCCCCGAGCACCGCAAGGCCGCCGCCGACGCGCTGGCCGCGAGCTACCGCGAGAACCAGGACTGGGCCGGCTTCCTCAAGCTGCTGCCGGCGCGGCTCGCCGACGCCGCCGACGATCGCACCCGGCTCGCGCTCCTGCGCGAGGCCGCGTACATCCAGCTCAACAGCACCGGCGATCTCGCCGGCGCGCTGCACAGCCTGGCCGTGGCGTTCCCGCTGGCGCCGCGCGACGGGGTGATGGAGGGCCAGATCCTCGACCTCGCCGGCAAGACCGGCAACCTGGCCATGGCCGACACCGCGCTGGCCGCGGCGATCCGCGCCCTGGCCGAGGATCCGGGCGAGGCCTCGCGTCTGCGCCTGGTCCGCGCCGACCTGCTCGAGAAGCGCCTCGAGGACGAGGCCGGCGCCCTCGCCGAGTACCTGACCGTGTTCCGCCGCGATCGCAGCAACCAGACCGCCGCCACCGGCATCGTGTGGCTGGCCCCGCGGCGCAACCAGTGGAACGACGCCGCCGAGGCCGTGCTCGGCTTCGCGGCCGCCAAGGAGCGCCTCGACGACGGGCTCTTCGGCCGCTACGCCAAGGCCGGTGAGGCCGCGGTCGACGCCGCGGTCGCCGCGCTCGAGCAGGCCGCGCCTGGCGCCGGGCTGCCACCGGCGGTGGCGGCCCAGGTGTGGTCGCTGACCGGCACCTGGCACCGCGATCGCAGGAATGATCGCAACGCCGCGGTCACCGCCTTCAACAAGTCGCTCCACGCCGGCGGCGATCGCGCCGACACCCTGCGCTCGGTGGCCGAGCTCCTGCGTCCGAGCGGGCCGACCGCGCCGCTGCTCGACGTGCTGCGCCGCCTGTCCGACGCCGATCCCCGTGATCTCGACGTCCTGGTCGAGGCCGCCGACACCGCGAGCCGGCTCGGCGATCGCGACGCGTCGGTGACCATCCTCGGCCAGGTGCTGGGCCGCGCCACCGGCGCCTGGCGCGGATCCGCGTCGGTGCAGTCGTCGCGCCCGGCCGAGGCCGTGGTGCGCTGGTCCATCGACGGCCTGGTCGAGCTGCACCGCAGCGCCAACCGCCCGCGCGTCGCCGTCGACCTGCTGGTCGAGTCGGCGCGCCTGCCGTTCGAGGCCCAGACCCGCCGCGATCTGCGCCTGCGCGCCGCCGCCATGGCTTCGGGCGATCTGCACGACAACGCCGCCGCGATCGACATGTACCGCGGCGTCCTGGCCGAGAGCCCCGGCGATCTCGAGATCATCGGCAAGCTGGGCGGGCTGCTCGAGACCGAGCGCCGCCACGCCGAGCTGCTCGGGCTGCGCCACATCCAGCTCGGGCTCGAGCCCGATCCGGCCAACCGGCTCGATCTCCGCCTCGACATCGCGCGCCTGGTCGGCGTCGTCGAAGAGACCGGAGGCCGCTACGAGGCGCTGACCGCCAACCTGGCCGATCAACCCGGCCACGACGCGTCGGTCGACGCCGCGCATGCGTTCCTGGCCGGCAAGGGTCAACACAAGGCGCTGGCCGATCTGCTCGAGGAGCAGGCCGGCAAGCTCGAGGCCGCATCCGACGCGCAGCGCGCCGCCCGCCTGTGGGCGCGCTTCGCCGCGGTGGCCGAGAAGGACACCCGCGAGGTCGAGCGCGCCATCGCCGGCCACAAGCGGGTGGTGACCCTCGCGCCCACCCAGGACTCGTTCCGCGCCCTGGCCCGCCTGCAGCTCGATCGCGGGCAGCCGGCGGCGGCGGTGCCCTGGTTCGAGAGCCTGCTGTCGACGGTGAGCGGCGGCGAGCGCCTGGTCGTCGTCGATCAGCTCGCCCGCGCCCACATCGCGGCCAAGCAGGACGATCGCGCCATCTCCTCGATCGAGAGCGCGCTCGACGAGAAGGAGCCCGCGCTCGAGCTGCGGCTCCTGCTGGCCGAGCTGTATCGCAAGGCCGAGCAGTGGGAGCCGCTGGCTCGCCACCTGACCCGATCGCTGTCGCTGTTCGGCGACGATCGCGGCCCGGCGCTGGCCCGCGAGGCCGCCGCCATCTACACCGACAAGCTCGACGCGCCGGCCAAGGCCATCCCCGCGCTCGAGAAGGCGCTGGCGCTCGATCCGACCGACAAGGACATGCGGGCCCAGCTCGCCGTCGGCCTGCGCGTCGCCGGCCGCTTGCCCGAGGCCCGGACGATCCTGTCCGAGCTCATCGAGGGTTTCGGCCGCCGTCGTTCGCCCGAGCGCGCCCAGCTCCACGTCGAGCTGGCCAAGGTCGCGCACGCCGAGGGCAAGAACGACGAGGCGCTGACCGAGATGGAAGCGGCGTCCAAGATGGACGTCAACAACGCGCGCATCCAGCGCGAGCTGGCCGAGCTGTGCCGGGCCGCTGGCCAGGTCGAGAAGGCCGAGCGCACCTACCGCGCCCTGTTGCTGGTCGTGCGGCGTCAGCCTCCCGGGGAGGACGAGAACGCGGTCGGCCAGAGCGAGGTGTTGTTCGAGCTGTCGCGGCTGGCCGCGTCGCATGGTGACAACACCCAGGCCAAGGAGCTGCTCGAGAGCGCCATCGACGCCGCGGTGCAGTCCGACGTCGAGGTCCGCCGCCTGCGCCGCAGCCTCATCGCCCACAACGAGGCCGAGACGCTCCTGCGCGTGCTCGAGCTGCGGCTCAACGCCACCAGCGAGGCGGCCAGCCAGGCCCGCCTGTACGGCGACATGGCCGACGTGCTCGACGGCTCGCTCGATCGCTCGGCCGACGCGCTCGACGCCATCATCAAGGCCATCAACCTGGCGCCGTCGCGGCTCGATCTGCACGACAAGGGTCGGGTCCTGGCCATGAAGGCCAGCGGCACCAAGAAGTTCGTCGAGGCGGTCGAGATCGTGGTCGAGCGACTGCGCCGCAAGGACGATCCGCCGCTGGTCGCCGGCATCCTGCTCAAGGCCGGCGAGGCGCTCGAGAACGACGCCAACGATCTGGCCGGCGCGGCCGAGCTCTACCGCCGCGTCGAGATGCTGGGCGAGCGTCTGGCCGAGGCCTACTACGCCCAGGCCCGCGTCGCCGGCGCACTCGGCGACGACGAGCAGCAGGCTCGCGCGCTCGACAACATGCTGAAGCTGGCCGGCAGCGAGGGCGGCGAGGCGTCGCCGGCGCAGACCGACGCGCTCTATCGGCTGTCCGAGATCTTCATCGCCACCCCGGCGCGCCGCGCCCAGGGCGTGGATCTGATCGAGCGCGCGTTCGCCGCCGAGCCGCGCTGGGCCCAGGCCGGGCGCGTCTTGCGCGGCGCCTCGTCGGCGGATCCCGGCGACGCCCGGGTGATGGCGCTCTACGAGCGGGTCGCGCGCAACGGCGGCGACAGCGAGCTGCTCCTCGACTTCCTCGAGAAGCGGGCCCAGCAGTCGGGCGCGACGCCGGCGCAGGTGCGCGAGGCGGTCGAGCTCGCGGTCGAGATGGGGCAGGAGAAACGCGCCGAGGCCCTGCTCGGTCGCGCGGTCCAGGCCGCCCGCGACTCGGCCGACGGCGTCGGCGGGGCGGTGTGGGCGGTGCTGTCGCTAGCCGATCGACGCGTGATCGCCGGCGACCTGGCCGCGGCCCGCGAGCTGGTCTACGAGATCGTCGGCGTGGCCGAGCCGGCGGAGATCGATCCGCTGATCGGGCGCGTGGCGGCGCGGGCGGCGCTCGACAAGCCGACCCAGCCGCTGGCCGCCGAGATGTACGAGCTCCTGCGCGAGCGTTCGCCGTCGGAGCGCACGGTGTGGGAGCCGCTGGTCGCGCTCTACCGCGACATGGGCGACGGTGATCGACTGGCCAGCGTGATCTCGTCGACGCTGCCGGGCCTCACCGATCCGCAGGAGCGCAACTCGCTTCGGCGCGCCCACGCCGGCTACCTGATCGAGTCGCTCAACCGGCCCCACGACGCGGCTGACGTGCTGCGCGACGCGCTGCGCGACGATCCCGACGACCTCGAGGCCTCGGCGCTGCTCGAGACCACGCTGCGCGCGCTGGGCGACGACGACGGCCTCGCCGAGTTCCTGTGGGCGCGCTTCGACGACGCGGTCAAGCGCGGCAACCGCGAGAGCACGCTCGACGTGGCGGCCCGGCTCGGTCCGCTGGTCGAGTCGACCGGCGGTAACTCGGCCCGCGTGTTCCGCACCGCCCTGGGCGTCGCCCCCGACGACCGCGATCTCCTGCGGCGCGTGGTCGGCGGGCTCACCGCCGAGGACGATCCCGGCGAGTCGGCGCGCCTGATGGAGCAGTTGCTCGCGGTCGAGACGCCGGACGCGGCCCCGGCCCTGTGCTGGCACCTGGCCACGGCGTACGAGGCGGCGGAGGACTGGGCCGGCGTGCAGCGCACCCTGGCCGCGGCCCACAAGGCCGCGCCCGAGGACACCGCGATCCACGATCGCCTCGAGCAGTTCTACCGCGACACCCAGCAGTGGAAGGAGCTGGCCGAGCTCATCATCAGCGACGCGGCGCGCGCCACCGATCCGGCGGTTGCCGTCGATCGGCTGCGCGAGGCGTCGGCGGTGTACACCGGCTTCCTCGGCCAGCCGCTGGCGGCCGCCGAGGCATTGCGGGCGGCGCGCCAGCGTCAGCCCGAGGCACCGGCGCTCTCGGCCGAGCTGGCGGCGGCGCTGGCCGCGGCCGGCGATCACCGCGGCGCGGTGGTGTCGCTGAGCGAGGCGCTCGACGACGGCGAGGGCGGCGAGGCGCCGGTCAAGGGTCCGGCCCGCGTCGATCTGCTGCTCTTGCGGGCCAGCCTGCGCCAGCAGCTCGGTGAGGAGGACGCGGCCGTGATCGACCTCGACGAGGCTTACGGGCTCGATCGCGCTCGTGCGGCGGGTGCCCTCGGCGACGGCCTCGAGCGCATGCGCGCGCGCGCCGAGTCGGCGGGCGACATGAGCAGCGAGCGCACGGCGACCCTGCGCCTGGCCCAGCTCCTCGGCGAGCACAGCGAGCTCGAGCGAGCCCGCGACCTCCTGGTCGGCTGGATCGAACGCATGCCCAGCGATCCCGATCCGCTCTACCAGCTCCGCGACATGGACGCCGGCATCGAGCACTGGGACGGCGTGATCGCGGCGTGCACGCGCCTGGCCTACATCGTCGAAGGCGAGGCCCAGGTGCAGGCCGCGCTCGACGTGGCCGATGCGTCGGCGCGGGCCGGCAAGCCCGGCGACGCGATCGGCGTGCTCGAGATGGTGCACGGCGTCCAGCCCGGCGCCGAGTCCGTTCGCGTCAAGCTGCGCGAGCAGTACGAGGCGGCGGGGCAGCACCGCGAGCTGGCGGCGATCCTCATGGCCGACGCCGATCACGGCACCGACACCCAGGCTCGGTTCGCGGCGTACAAACGCGCCGCCGAGCTGTTCCTGGCCGCCGGTGACGCGGCGGCGGCGGCGGTGCCGGCCGGCAAGGCCGCCGAGCCGAAGAGCCTTTGTCCGGTGGAGGAGCCGCGCTCGCGCGCGAGAGGCACGCTGCCTGGTTGCCGCTGCTCGACAGCGACGTCGGCTCTGTTCGGGCTGCTGCGACCGTCCTTGCATCGACACTCCGGGCCTCTGGTGCCGTGGAACGCCTTTGCTCGATGGCAACGCAAGACCCCGACCCAGTCGTGCGCGCGTCGGCCATCCTCGCGCTCGCTCCCTTCGAGAACGCGGACTCCCGAGAGGCCTGGGAACGCGCCCGCGCCTCGAGCCAGCCGGTGCTGATCGGCGCGTCCGCGCTCGCAGCCCTTCGCGCGGATCCGTCGCATGGCTTCCAGCAAGAAGTCGATGGGCTCGAGGCGTGGCTGTCGTGGGACGCGCCACGCTGGGCACCCGAGCGGACCGAGTTCCCATGGTTCGAATGCGCCTGGGCGTCGACGTACACCCTGGCGCGCCCGCATGATGGACAATCCCGCGTGGTCGCCGAGCTCGCCCGACGTCGGAGCGCGACGCGCGAGCTGTCGGCGCTGCTCCTTCCTCGTGCGGCCGCCGCCGAGCCTGGTCCGTTCACGCGTCGAGCCGGGGCGCTCGTCGCTGACCTCGGCGGCCTCATGGCCCGCTGGGTTCACTCCGATACGCCCGAGGTGGAGCCTTTCGAGGCGTTCACCGCAGAAGAGCAGGCGACGATTCGCGGACTTGCGACGACCTATCTGCTGCCCAACGCCACGCGCGCGATGCCTGCCGCAGGCCTTCCTCGACGGCGTTGGGCAAACATGGATGCGTCGCCTCCCTCGACGCAGGATCTTCTGGATCGATGGGAGTTGGCGGTGCAGACCTTCTCGGGCGCGTACGGCGGAATGGCCCCTGCATTTCGCCTCCCACCGGAGGCAGCGGAGCTCGCACACGCGGTTTCGGCCGTCGTCGATCCGACGAGGATGACCCCCGTCCTAGACGACATCGCGCAGCGGTTCACGTGCAGTGAGCGGGAGGGCCTCGCGCCGCGGCGGAGCAGCGCCCTCACCGTCGTCGCGTTGCTTCCTCTCGTCCGCGCGGGAGTATCTCTCTCTCCGCAGTGGGATGTCATCATCGCGCCGTCCCTCGATCCGCTCGCGACGGAGGTGTTCGCGTCGCTCGAGATCCCACGCCGC
>CANKMW010000090.1 GCA_947483555.1 Myxococcales bacterium | reverse complement strand
TGAGCGAGGCCGCGCAGCGGCCGAGTCGAAGGGCGCAGCCTCGACGGAGTACGTCCTTCGACTCACGCTCGCGTGCGCTCGCGTTTCGCTCAGGACGAGCGGAAACGTGGCTCGTCTCGATCACTTGACGCTAACTGATCGGCATTGCGGCTAACCCGCGCGCTCGCCGCGCGTCTTCTCGAGCAGGCCCACCAGGCCACGCGGTTTCGGCGGCGGTGCGGTCGGCTTCGGTGGCGGCGGACCAGCGGGCGTGCGGCCGCAGCCGTCGCAGTGACCGCGGTAGTGGACGCCGCAATCGGCGCAGGTCGAGAACGGGCGCACCAGATCGAGCAGGTGGCCGGGCAGGGCGCGCAGGGCGCGCCACAGGATCCGGGGCCGACCGAAGAGTGCCAGCACCAGCGCGATGGCGACGTAGAGGGCCTGCGCCGCGGCCGCGAACGCCAGCGCCATCGCGGTGACGGCCAGCCCGCTCTGGATCAGCAGCGGCGGCGAGTAGCCAATCCGGCGCGAGATCAGCCAGGTGGCGAGCCACAGCACCGGCGCCGACAGCACGATGCCGCCGAGCGCGGTGCCGATGGCGGTCGGGAGCGCGCCCAGTCGCTGCAGGGCGAGCGCGAGCGCGAGCGCGGCACCGGCGGCGGCCAAGGCGCCGATCGCTCCACCGCCGCTGACCGCGACCGCGGCGAGGCCGTAGCCGAGCAGCGCCGGCGACGCCGCGGCGTAGTCGACGCTCGACGGCGTCATGCACGGCGCGACCAGGAGCAGGACCACGCCGATCAGCGGCCACATCCACCACGAGCCATCGGCGACCAGCCCCCAGACGTGTTCGACCACGTCGAGCGCGGCGGCGCGATCGGCGGTGGCCGCGATGGCGCGGCCGGCGGCGGCCAGGGTCTCGATCGACAGCGGCGACGCCCACAGCACGATGGCGCCGATGCCGGCGGCGGTCAGCAGCGCCGGCGCCAGGCCGATGACGCCCAGGCCGAGGTTCTGACCGAGCACGTGGATCACGCGCACCGGCGCGAACGGCAGCCACGGCGACGAGCGGGCGAAGCCGCCGTTCTTGAGCAGCACGATCGATGGCCGGCCACCGAACGCAGCCTGGGCGGCGGCGTGCGCGACCTCGTGGAAGATCAGGCCGACCGTCGAGCCGAGCCAGCCGATCAGGATGAGCATCATGAACGCCGGCGACCGCGGCGCCCGGGTGCCGGCCTCGGCGGCGGCGCCATCGAGCACCGAGGTGAGGATCGCATCGACCAGCTCGAGCACGATCAGGACGGCGAACAGGGCGCCGAACAGCGCCGCGGTGGTGGCCATGGCCGATGGTCGCGCGCCGCGCGCTGCCGGTCGAGGCCCCGCGCTCGGGTACCGCCCGGCCCGGGCTCAGAAGCCGGTCGAGAGCACCAGCCCGCCGCCGCCGCTGGTCGCCATCGGGGCCACGCTGATCGACGGCGATCGGGCCTGATCGTCGCCGCCGTGGTCGTCACCGCCGTGGCCGGCGCCGACCCGGTTGTAGTGTGCCGCGATCCGGCGCAGCTCCTCGTCATCGGGACGTTCCGACCCGAGCTGCGACGTGATGGCGCCGACCACCGCACCGCCGGCGAAGATGGCAAAGCCCTGGCCCTGGATCGCGTTCCGGCCGGCCTCGCACGCTTCGGCCTCCGGGTGGACCGAGAGTCCCGGCGGCGGAGTGCAGTCGCGGGCCGTGTACTGCATCACCACCCCGGTCGCCGCCGCGACCACCGCACCGAGGATGAGGCCGCGTCGTACCCAGCGCCGCGTCCGCATGCGGCCGAGGACGTCGGCGCTGCCGGCGGTGCGCAGGAACTCGTCGAGCGTCAGCTTGCGGTCGCCGAGGAACAAGCCACGCTGCTTCGAGCCGATCAGGCCTTCGGGGCCACCGACCGACAGCCGGGGACCGGTCACGGTGCGATGCGGCCGGCGGTCCGGCTCCGGCGCCGCCGGTGCCGGTCGGGGCGCCGGCGGTCGCGCTGTCGCGCCGCCGCCGTCGCCAGCGGCGGCGGTCGGCGCCGCCGGCTGGTCCACGACCGGACGCTCGGGCGTGATCGCGATCGCCGCGTAGGTGGCGTCGACCGCAGCGCGGCGGCCCCGGACCAGGACCACCATCCGCGTCAGGTCGAGGTCGGTGGCCGCGATCCGCGCCACCTGCGCCGGCGTCAGCGCCGAGATCTGCGTCGCCACGATGTTGGCGTGCGACAGCGATTGCCCGGCGGCCGCCTGGTCGGTCAGCTCGTCGGCGATGGCGGCGGCACCGCCGGTGCGGCCGAGCGAGCGGGCCAGGATCTTGCGCCGCGCGCGCACGAACGCGGCCCGCTGGTCGTCGCCACCGTCGCGCACCGCGGCGAGCGCGGCGAGCATCCGGGTCAGCGCCGCGCCGGCCCGGGCGTCGTCGACGTCGCCGTACACCAGCAGCGCACCGCCGGCCGCGCCCGAGGCATACGACGCGTGGATGCCGTAGCTGGCGCCCATGCCCTCGCGGACGTCGCGCATCGCGTCGCCCATCATCTCGGCGAGCACCGCGCGTGCCGCCTCGTCGCGGTCGGGATCCGAGGTGGTCGCAAAGCCGATCGCGATCCGGGTCTGCACCGCGTCGCCGTCATCGCCGGCCAGCCAGCTCGGTCCCCGGCTGGCGCGCACCGGCGGGATCGGCGGCAGGTCGGCCGGCGCCGCCGCCGACCACGGACCGAACAGCTCCTCGATCGCGCGCTTCATCGCCGCCGCGTCGAACGCGCCGCTGACGATGAGCGTGGCGCCGCGAGCGCGGTAGTGGCCGCGCTTCCAGCGCTCGAGATCGGCCGCGCCCAGCCGCAGATAGGCCGCGCCCCGCTCGGGTGCCGGCAGCGCGTACGGATGCCGGGCTCCGAACAGGCGCTCTCCGAACGCGCGCGCCACCGGATCGATCTCGTCGTCGTCGTGGTCGGCGCTGCGCGCGCGCGCCGCCTGGTGCATGGCATCGATCTGAGGCTGGTTGTATCGGCCCTGATCGACCCACCACGACAGATACCAGACATGCCAGTCGCCCCACTGCGCGACGCCGCTGGCCGAGAACGTGGTGGAGGTCTCCGCGACCCGGGCATCGAGCTGGGTGCCGTGCGACGTCGACCACTCGAGCTTGTCGAGATCGCGCCGCGAGTAGAACCCTTCGCTGTCTCCGGACAGCAGGCGAGCGGCGGCGGTCGCCAGGTACGGCCGGTCGGGCGGTTCGTGGGCGCTGCCGACCGGGAACACCAGGCGGGCGTCGACGATCGGGCTGCGCGGGTCATGGGCCAGCTGCACGTTCAGCCCGTTGGCGAGCTGGTACTGCTCGACGCGCGCGCTCAGCGACTCGCGGTCCACCGTCAGGGGGCGATCGGCGGCGGCGGGGTCGACGGGCGCCCGCCATGGCACCAGCTGGTGGGTTGCGGCCGCCACGTTGGTGAGCTTCGTCCCGCCACCGGCGGTGGCGGGGGTGAGCAAGACGATGTGGCTGCGGTCCTGGGTCAGCGTGGTGCGGAGCTGATCGATCGCCACCCGCCAGTCGGTGTCGTTGATCGAGCTCAGCTCCATCAACATGAAGCGGTCGTGCGTCGTGAACTGCATGAAGTCCGCGATCCACCGGCCGCGACCGGGCAGGTCATCCCAGCCCTGGAGGTGGGACAGCACCATCGCGCCGAGCCGGGCGCTGAGCTCGCGGGGCGTGACGCCGTCGAGCAGGGTGCCGGCCCGCACGAAGACCTCGTCGGCGGCGTCCTCGAGGCGCGCCGCGTCGGCGACCTCGACCTCGGCGACCAGCACCGGCGCGCGGTCGCCGCCGCTCACCGACACCGCGGTGCGGGTGATCCAGGACTGGCTGTCGTCGGCCGCCTCCAGGGCCGTCTCGAGCGCGGCGCGAGCCAGCGCGAACTTCACGGCACCGTCAGCGCCGGTCGCCGGATAGGGCAGGTAGACCAGCGCGGTGGGGCGCGCGACCGGGGCGGTACGGCGGGTCATCCCGCCGCCGAGCCGCGGCTTGCCGACCGGCGCTCGCGGCGCGGACGCCCCGCGGATGATGGGGCCGAAGGCGCGTCCGATCTGGGCTCGGGTCGCGGCGGCGTCGAACGGCCCGGTGATGACCAGGAACGCGCGATCCGGCGTGTAGTGCCGGGCGACGAAGGCACAGGCCTCGTCGCGGGTCGCGGTCGCGACCTCGGGCGAGGCGATCGCCCGGGTATAGGGGTGGCCGGGACCGTAGACGTCGGCGAGGACCTCGCGCATGACGTCGGCGAGCGCCGACCGTCCCTCTTTCTCCTCGGCGAGGACGACGTCCCGCTCGCGAAGGAAGGTCGCGTCGTCGAGATCGTCGCAGGTGGCCCGCATGCGACGGCTCTCCAGCGCGATCGCCGCCTCCAGCCCCGCGATGGGAACCGTGGCGGTGTAGTGCGTCATGTCCCACGACGTGAACGCGTTGTGGTCGAGCGCCAGCTCGCCGAGTTCTTCGCCCAGCGTCGGACCACCCGGTCGTCCGCGGAGCTCGAACAGCAGGTGCTCGACCAGGTGGGCCAGGCCGGCGCGACCGATCGGATCCTCGGCGGCCCCGACGTCGTAGCGCATGTCGACCGTGGCCAGGTTGGTGCGGTTGTCGCGGATCAGGGCGACCCGCAGGCCGTTCGAGACCTCGAGCAGCTGGATGTTGTGGGCGAACGAGAACGGCCGTTCGTCGCGCGGCCGGCTGCCGAAGCGGGGCTCCTGCGCCCAGCGAGCGCACGAGCTCGCCATCACCACGGCGGTCGCGGCGAGCAGGAGGACGCAACCAGAGGGGCGACCGCGGATCATCGAGTTCATCTTGACCAGGATGTCGGCCGTCGTTCGCCGCGGTTGCGTGAAATCGTGCGCCACCCGCCGGCGTGGGCGGATCACCCCGCCAGGGTGCCGTGGCGCAGGAACCCGATCGCCAGCGCGCGGACCGCCGGATCGTCCATGATCACGGTGTGGCTGGCGTCGACGGTGGCAAAGGCCGCGCCGGGCAGGCGGGCCTCGTCGACGGCGACCGTGCCGTCGTGGGCGACGCCGTCGGCGAACACGCGGCCGCTGACCCAGCTGGTCGGGTTGACCAGCGCGCGGCGCCGGGTGCCGGCGATGACCGCGGTCGGCGCCGGTGGCGGCGGCCAGCTCGCCGGGTCGCCGGCCAGTCCGGCCCCGGATCGAAGCGCCAGCTCCTGAGCTGCGGGTCCATAGAACCAGCGGAACAGCGGCTGCTGCGCCAGCGCCGCGGCGACCTGGCTGCCCTGGTTGGGCGGCGCCAGCATCACGATGCGCCGCCAGTCGAGCCGGGCGTCGCCGAGGTGGCGAGCCAGGACGCCGCCCAGCGAGTGGGTGACCGCGCCCAGCGGCTGTCCGGGCAGCGCGGCGGCGATGCGGTCGGCGACCTCGGCGGCGGCCTCGGCGACGGTGGCGCGCCGCGACGGGTAGTCGCAGGACCAGGTCGCGAAGCCGGCCGCTTCGAGCGCGCGCCCCATGCCGGCCAGCGAGCCGGCGCGCCGCGCCAGCCCGTGCAACAGCACCACCGTCAGCGTGGTGGTCGGTGCCGGCGCGGTCACGCCGGGGCGTCCCGAGCCGTGGACGGGAACATCAGCTCGAGGCCGGCCGGCCGGATCTCGCCGACCACGCGCACGATCTCCGCCGACAGCGCGTCGCGCTCGTCGCGCAGCGCCGCCGCTTCGCGGCGCAGCCGGAGCGCCCGGATCAGCGCGCCCAGCCCGCGGCGCAGGAGCTGCATTCCATCGAGGACGCGCAGCGTGGCGTAGCCCGACAGCGGCAACCCACACCCGGCGGCCAGCGCCCACGGCCAGCCCCAGCGCCAGCCGATGCCGATGGTCGCGGCGGCGTAGAACGTCAACACGATGGCCATGCCGGCCAGCACCTTGGTGGTGGCGATGACGTCCTTGCGCGGCGTCAGCTTCTGGCCGGCGAAGCGCGCCAGCGCCACTGCCGGCAGGTGCAGGAGCGCGCCCGGAATCATGAGCGGCAGCCAGACCAGGACCAGCGTGAGGTAGCGGGCCACGCGGCGCGCGGCGGCGGCCGCGTCGACGCCGCGGGCCAGCTCGCGATCACCGAGCCCGAGCTCGTCGAGCCGGTCCTGGTACGCGCGCGTGCGGTCGACGACGTGGCGGACGCGCGGATCGTCGCGGAACGCGGGGTAGTGGGTGTTGAAGCGGCGGGCCAGCTCGACGCGCTCGTCGAGGTCGACGTCGCGCGGCGTGTACAGCCGGCGCACGGCGTCGAGCACGCGCACGGTCTCCCAGTCGGCGGCGTTGATGGTCAAGCCGCGCAGCGCGCGCTCGAGGTCGTCGGTGAGCAACCGGGCGGCGGCCACTGGATCCGCGCTGGCGGCGGCGACCCGATCGGCGCCGACCGTGATCGCGGGACCGAACTGCACCAGGGCCCGGCTGCGGAACTGCTTCGGGCTCACGAACGTGAGCCCGCACGGCACGATCACCACCGGGGCGCCGCGCGCCGCGGCGCCGAGGGCGACGCGCGCCGCGCCGGTCTTGAAGCGGGCCAGCTGGGAGGCGTCGTGCGACAGACCCTCGGGAAAGATCCCGATCGTGCGACCGCCACCGAGGGCGTCGAACATGGCCGTGAACGCGGCGTCGTTGTCGACCTGACCGCCACCGTGGTCGGCGCGACGGGCCAGCGGTACCGCACCGAGCCCGCGCAGCAGGGCCCGCATGATCCGGGTCGAGAACAGCGTGTCCTTGGCCGCGAAGTGCACGATCCGGCCGCAGGTCGTGATGATCAGGATCGGATCGATCAACGAGTTGGGGTGGTTGCCAGCGAAGATGACCGGACCCTTGCCGGGCACGTGCTCGAGGCCGGTGACCTCGATCTGCCGGAAGAACACGCGCATGGCCAGTCGCAGCAGCCAGCGCAGGATCGTGCTGTGCCACGGTTCGTCGAGCTCGCGCCGCGTGTGGCGCCTGGTCGCCCCCGGCCTGTGCCGCGACAACGCGCTCGCGCTGGTGCTGGTACCCGATCTGCACGGCTTCGGCGAGACCGGGTTCGTCCGCCGCCCGACCCCGGCGCAGGTCTCGCTGCACGGCATGGCCGAGGTGATCCTCGGCCTGTGCCGCCTGCTCGGCCTGGTCGACCTGCCGACCGTGCTGGTCGGGCACTCGATGGGGGCGATGGCGCTGCTCACGCTCGACGACGGCGACGTCGATCCCCGGGTGGCGCGGGTGCTGATCAACCCCATGTTCGTCAGCCACGATCCGCGGTTGCGCCGCCTGATGGCGGCGACGGCGTGGCTGACCCGCGTGGTCGGCGTGTTCGGGCCGCTGCGCCGTGCGCTGGTGCGCCGCTTCTGCCGCCGTGGCCCCGCGGCCCAGCTCACCGTCGAGGATCAGGACGAGATGATCACGCTCAACCTGGCGATCACCCCGGCGGTCAGCGCCAGCCTGGCCGCCGCCCTGGGCGCGGTCAGGTTCAAGTGTGGCCGCCAGCGGCGGGTCGCGCTGCTGTGCGGCGTCGACGATCCGTGGACGCGCGATCGGGCGTTGCTCGACGCGGCCGCGACCGATCTCGGCATCGATCCGGCCCACGTCCACCTGCTGGCGTCGGGCGGCCACTCGCCGCAGGTGCCGATGGCGTCGCACCCCGAGTGGACGGCGCGCAACGTCGACGAGATCAGCCGCGTGATCCAGGCCATGATCCTCACCGCGCACGAACCGACGGCGACGCCGTCCCTCACCGCGACCTCGACGGGCTCGGCGACGCTCAGCTGAGCGGGGATTGGCCGGACCGAACGCCGGTTCGTGCGCCCCCTCCAGTTCCCGGAGAGTGGCGCCTGCAGTCGCCGCACCGACGCTGCGATCCACCTCCACGATCAGCCCGAACTGCGCGACCTGACGTGGTCGGCGGGCTGGCACGTTCCTCGCTCAGCGCTCACGCATGCGGCGACAGAGTACGGCGCCGATCTACGTGTCGCGCAACCAACTCGAAGGCTCGTTCATCGACGTGCCTCTCGACCGCATCCTGGCCGCCTGCCATCGCCACCTGGTGACGGGTGAGATCCGGGTCTCGGTCGCCGACCTGACCGGCATGATCGAGCTGCGCGCCGGCGCGGTCGATCACGCCGAGTTCGGCGGCAAGACCGGGGCCCGGGCGCTCGAACAGATGCGCCCGCTCATCGACGGCTGGTACGAGCTGACCCAGCGCCTGCCCGATCTGACCGGCGAGCTCGGCGGCAGCTCGATGATCGAAGGCGACGTCGCCGGCGTGCCGCTGATCGCGCTCATGCGCCACTGCGAGCACCACGCGCTGACCTGCACGATCACCGTGGTCTCGAAGTTCGACCGCGCCCAGATCGAGTACCACGCGGGCGACCTGCGCCGCGTCGAGCTCAACGGCTTCTACGACGACGACGCCATCGTCCAGGTCCTCGAGTGGGTCGACGCTCGCTTCCGGGTCGCCGCGCCGCCGCTCGATCTCGACATCGAGGGCTGGCCCAAGGTGCGTCGCGAACCGACGCTGCCGTTCAAGCTCGGGACGCGGTTCGCGCGCGGCACCTCGCCGCAGCTCCCGGTCACGCCGGCGATCGCGGCGCCGGCCGTGCCGGCTGTCGCGGTGCCGGCGGTCGCCGTGCCTGCGGCGGTCGCGCCCGAGCCCTTGCCGCCGCCGCCGCGGCCGGTCAAGACGCCGAGCCGCGGCTTCACGGTGCCGACCCGCGCCGAGGTGATGTCGTTCGCCGAGGCGCGCGCACCGGCGCCGTGGGCGCCGACCCGGCGGCGGCCGCGCTACGATCGATTCGACCTGCTGCTCAAGACCATGCTGGTCGCGGCGCTGATCGCTGCCGCGGTCGTCCTGGCCCTGATCGTCGGGTAGCCGCCAGGAGTTTGCAGGGCGTAGACGGCGCGGAGCGGGGATCTGGTGATGCTCCCGGCCCGCCGTGCCGTGCGCGGCCGGCGCGGTGGGGCCTGCCCATCGCGACGACCCACGTGGGCCTGCGCGCCGGGTCCGCGCTTGGGATGACCGCGCCACGCACTGCCACCGCGCAGCTCGCGGATCGATCCACTCGGGCTGCCCTCCTGTGGAGCTGCGGACGTCGCGCCGTCCACGTGGGCCGCCGCTCGGGCGGGCGGCCCCACCACGCCTCCGTGCCCGCACCACCGTTCCAAGCCGTTCGGTGTTCTAGGCCGCCGTCCGCGACCGGGCCGCCACCAGCCCGGTGAGGTCGGCGACCGTGCGCAGCTTCTTGAGGTCGGCCTGCTCCAGTCGAACGCCAAACTCTTCCTGGAGGTCGATCACGACCTCGACCATGGCGAACGACTCGGTGACGACGTCCGAGAGCAGGCGATCGTCGGCGAGCTTGGCGAGCGAAAGCTGGAGGGTATCGGCGATGCGGAGCTTGACGGTGGCGGAGTCGATGGCGGGCATGGTGACGGTCCTGGTGGGTGGGAGTCGAGAGGAGGAGGGCTCGGGCTCGGGCTCGGGCTCGGGCTCGGGCTCGGGCTCGGGCTGGTCATGCGGCCTTGAAGTGCTGCAGGGTGCCGACGATGTGGTCGTGCTCGGCGAGCGCCCGCTGGTAGACCTCGCGGTCGGCGGCGGCGTAGCGCTCGATGGCGGCGGCGACGGTGTCGGGGCCGTACTCGGGCTCGAGGTCGCGCAGGGTGCGGCTGACCCAGTGGATGTGCCAGCCCTCGTCTTCCATGATGCGGGCCAGCGTGGTGCGGATGGGCGGCGCCAGGTCGTGGACCTTGAGGTGGGCGGCGTAGCTGCCGGCGACGCGTTTCTCGAACGCCAGCGTCACCGCCAGGACCTCCATCACGTTGGCCGGCGCGCCACCGGCTTCGAGATAGGCGTCCTGGTACGAGGCCTGGACCCGGGTCGGTCGAACCCCGAGCTCGTCCATGCAGTCGCTCCACCAGCGCGCGTGTTGACTCTCGTCGGCGAAATGGCGGGTGAGGTCGAACTGCAGCCGTGGATCGCGGATCACGCTCGCCAGGCGGCCGAAGAACAGCGCGCCGCTGATCTCCGACTCGCGATAGAAACTGAGCAACCAGCGCTCGGCGTCACCTCGTAGCTTCGACATGGTCGTCCTCCTGGTCCTGGGATCGCAACGCGACGCTCACGGTCGCATCGCCGAGTCTGATCGAGAACAGGCGGGCCATGGCGCCGGGTCGACCGCCGCGGGTGAGCGCCGGCAGCTCGACGACGTAGTCGGCGACGATGGCGTCGCCCTGCGCCGGGTCGGCCTTGTACAGCGCCTCCTTGGCGGTCCACAGCCGGAGCAGTGCGGGATCACGGTCGGCGGCGGCCAGGCCGTCGAGCCAGGCCAGCTCGCGGGGTTCACAGAACAGGCGCGCCAATCCCGGTCGCAGTCGGCGATCGACCTCGACGTCGACGCCGAGGCCGCGGGCGCCGGCGGTGGTGGGGACCGCGACGGCGACCGCGACGCCGCCGCTGTGGCTGACCGACGCGTGGTCGCACGGCCACGCGATCGGACCGCCGGCGGCGCGGCCGGCGGCGACCAGCGCCCGCGCCAGCGCGACCCGGCCGAGCTGGTGCTCGGCGTCGCTTCGACAGGGCTCGGGACCGGCGCTGGCGGCGGTGTCGTCGGGGGCGGCGGCGACCGCGACCCGCACCGGCGTGCCGAGGCCAGCCGCGACCGCAGCCTCGAGCCGCGCGGCGAGCGCGGCGGGCTGACGGCGGGCCAGCGCCGCGAAGCCCTCGGGGTTCACGCGGTCGCCCGTCCCCAGCGAGTGTCGACCAGGTTGGCGACGCTGTTGCGGACCAGCTCGGCGGGCGCCGGGGCCTGGTGATCGGGCAACAGCGCGCGCAGCTGGTCGGTGCGCACGTGCTTGGACGAGAACAGCTGGCGCGCGAACGGCGCGACGCTGATGAGCGCCTGGCGCACGGCATCGCCACCGAAGCCATCGATGCCCGACACCAGGAGCTCGAACGATCCGGCGTCGACCAGCAGCGGCTTGAGCAGGCGGCGAGCGCGGAAGCTGGGGTCGCGCTCGAAGACCTCGTAGGCGAGGTCGATCAGGTCGCCCAGGGTGCCCGAGGCCTCGGCGCCGTGGCTGACGTGGACCACCGCAGGCCGCACCGGGCCGAGCACCAGCGCTGCCAGCGCGTCGACGACCAGATCGCCGGTGACGAAGTACACCGGTGTGGTCGGGTCGCCGGGCAGCAGCGAGAGCAGGCCGTGGAACAACAGCTTGAGCGTGTTGTGGACCGCGTTGCGCTGGGTCACGACGCCGCCGGCGTCGTCGGCGATCACGGTGGCGACCCGGGCGATGGTCGCCGGCAGCGATGGCGCCAGCTCGCGCGGCAGCTGCTCGGCTTCCCACTTCGAGCGCTCGTAGTGGTTGGCGAACCGCGGCGCGCGGGTCAGCTCGGCCTCGGCGATCTCGCCGCTGATGAGGCCGGCGGCGTACACGGTGCTGACCAGCGTCAGGTGCTCGAGGCGATCGCAGCGCGCGGCCAGCGCGAGCACCCGGCGTGTGCCATCGACGTTGACGCGGTCGGCGAGCTCGGACTCGACGTTGAAGCGGGTGACCGCGGCGCCGTGGACGATGTGGGTCACGCGGTGAGCGTCGACGCCGGCGAAGGCGCCGTCGTCGGTCAGCTCGCCCGCCGCCATCCGCAGCCGGGCACCGAAGCCAGCCAGCGCCGCCGGCGGTGGCGGTGGGGCGTCGGGACGGCCGTGGACCCACAGCACCACGCTGGCGTCGCTACGCTCGAGCAGGCGACGGGCCAGTCGCTGGCCGAGGTAGCCGCCGCCGCCGGTGACCAGCACCTGGGGTGCGCTGGCCTCAGTCACGAAACACCGCCGCCGCCGCCAGCTCGAGCGCCGGCCAGCCACCGGGATCGAGGCCGTGCACGTCGAGGATGGCGCGCACCCAGCGCTCGAGCCCGAAGGCGACGCAGCCCGAGAACGCCGGCTCGCCGCCACGGGTGATGGCGAAGGTGTCGCCGAAGAAGTTGCGATGAAAGTTGATCGAGCCGATCGCCAGTCGACCGCCGTGCACCATCTCGGTCTTCACCGGATCGAGCTTCTGGGCCAGGTACTTGGGGTTCTTGGTGGCGTCGAAGAATGGATCGGTCGCCGGGGTCCACGCGATCGAGAGGCCCCAGGCCGCGATCAGCGACTCGACGCGGTCACGGCCGCGATCGAGGAACGCCTTGACCTCGTCGGCGGTCCCGAGGCCGACCACCTCGCGCATGCCAAAGCTCCACTGCCGTTCCAGCGGCGCGTAGTAGGCCTCGCGACGGAAACAGGTGGCGCGCGTGGTCACGGCCGTGAAGGCGGCCAGCTCCTCGCCGGCGCGGTCGACGTAGACGTGGTAGCAGGCGGCGGGGGTGAGCACGTGGGTCACCGGGGCCATCCGGGTCAGCGCGACCCCGCCATCGGGGCCGAGGCCGGGCCCGCGCGCGAACGCGGTCAGATTCTCGGCATCGCGATCCAGGTTGCTCGCGAACGTGCACAGGTGGGGGAACGACCGGAAGTAGTCGAGGCGGCCGAGCTGCTCGGCGCCGATCAGGGTCGGGTACTGAACCTCGGGGGCGTGCTCGAGCGTGCCGAGGCGCGCGAACACCGCGTCGAGCCGGCGATACAGCGACAGCAGCGAGCCGGTGAGCACGCTCTGGTCACCGCGCCAGCGCAGGTCGGGATGGACCCGCTCGGCGTCCGTGGCCGCGGCCGTGGTGGTGGCGGCGACGGCGCTCATGCGGCCTCCGCGACCGGTTCGGTGGGCAGGAACGCCCGCGCCATCGCGCCCAGATCGCGGAACGCCGCGCCGGTCAGACCTTCGAGCTCGACCGGCTTCCCGCGCAGCTCCTCGAGGAACAGCAACAGGTCGGCGATCTGCAGCGACGACAGGATGCGGCGCTCGAGCAGCGGCGTGTCGTCGCCGAGCTCGGCGTCATCGATGCGGCGGCCATGCTCGAGGATCCAGGCCCGCAGGCGCTGCTTGGCGGTGAGGGTCATGGTCATGACTCCGTTTCGGTAGGCCACAGATCGAGCTCGCGCAGCACGCGCACGCAGCGCGCCTCGAGATCGGCGCGCCGGGCCCGCGGCGCGGCGGCGGCGAAGGCTTCGCGCGCGACGCGGATCGGGTCGGCGATCCCGGCGTCCTTGTAGACGTCGGGGTTGTAGTACTCCTTCCACGACGCGGTCAGGTAGGCGGCGAGGTAGGCGGGGATGGCGGCGCGCGTGGCCGGGTTCCAGCGTGGTGCGTGGCGGCGCCACAGATCCTCGACCAGCAAGCGACCGAAGGCGAGGTGGCGCGACTCGTCCTCGTGATGGCGGCGGTTGATCTCGCGGACCAGCGGATGCAGGCGATCGTCGTTCGCCATCCGGCGGTTGAAGGTGTCGACCAGCAGCTCGAAGATCAGGGCGCGGGCGAAGAACAGGACGTCCTCCTCACCGGGCGCGTGCTCGCGCGGCAGCACCAGCTTGCGGTCGGGGTAGAGCTTGCCGGCGTAGCGCTGGCAGAAGCCGCCGAACCAGGTCATGTGCTGGTTCTCCTCGGCGAGGAAGTGATGGAGGTAGTGGGCGTGATCGGCGAGGTCGCGGGCGTAGAGCCGGCGCGCGATGCCCTCCATCAACGCGCGCTCGCCGTGGATGTTGAGGGTGAAGAAGTTCACGCACTCGAAGAACGCCAGCCGACGGCGGCCGCCGTCGTCGAGCGCGTCCCAGGCCGGCGTGCCGTACAGCGACACCAGCTCCGGGCTCATGCACCACGCGTCGTCGGCGAGCGCGGCCGGCCACGCCAGCGGCTCGGTGGCGACCGCGGCGCGCACCGAGGCGTCGGTGAGGCGGGCGGCGACGGCGCTCAGGGTGGTCACGGTCATCACACCTTCTCC
The DNA here is from genome assembly GCA_947483555.1 of Myxococcales bacterium. Taxonomy (GTDB): domain Bacteria; phylum Myxococcota_A; class Polyangia; order Haliangiales; family Haliangiaceae; genus UBA2376. The sequence goes on along the minus strand of CANKMW010000090.1, from coordinate 27,399 downwards.
AGGATGACGGCCTGCCAGTTGAGGCCGAAGCCAGCCATCGGCAACAGCAGGCGGGCGCCCGATGGCACCGCCACCGCGGCCTCGAGGGCGATCAGGTTGGCGACGTTGTCAGCGCTGATGACGTGGCCGATGTCGGCGATGGTGCGGAAGAAGACGCGGTCCTCGGCCAGGCCGAGCAGCCGGGCCAGGATGGTCCACGCCTTGGCGTGGGTGTTCTGAGGCACCACCCAGTCGATCTGGCCCGGCGTCAGCGCCGCCTTGGCCAGGGTCTCGCGCAGCAGCCGCGCGGTGTACGAGAAGTAGGTGCCCACGGTCTCGTCATCGGAGGCGCGGGCCAGCGCGCCGTTGGTGATGTGGTGGCAGGCCACGATGCGATAGCCGCGCGGCGCCAGCGACACCACGCAGGCCGCGGCGCCGTCGGAGATCAGGTTGTAGGCCTGCTCGTACTCGGCGCCGGGCGGGAAGCGATCGGACGAGACGCACAGCACGCGGCCGAGCTCGGGCTCGTCGCGCAGCAGCGCCCGTGCGATCCGCATGCTGCCCAGCATGCTGGTGCACGCCTGCTGGCCGAGGCCGATCGCCGCCGCGCGGTCGAGACCGAAGTCGGCCTGCAGGTGGCTGACCGGGAAGTCCATCAGGTGCTTCACGTCGCGGGTGGCGCGGAAGCGGGCCTCGTCACCCAGGTTGCCGTTGAGGGGCAGGCAGGTGGCGTAGATGATGGCGCCGGCATCGGCGGCGGCCGCGGCGATCGGCGCCACGGCGCGGCGCGCCAGGTCGTACGCGCTCTCGTCGTCACCGGCGGTGCGGTGACGGCGGAAGCCGGCCTCGCGCAGCGCCTGCGCCGCGCTGTGGGTGCGGCCGGCCGCCACCGACTCCTCGAGCGTGTGCTCGTGGCGGCCGAGCGCCAGCGCGAAGTCGTGAACGAAGACGTCGGTCATGGCGTTCATGCCGCCTCGTCGAGGGCGTGGATCCAGGCCACCAGCGCGGCGCGCTTGGCCTTGCGCGTCGTGGTGCGCGGGATCGGCTCGCGGCGAACCACCACCCGGGTCGGGCGCTTGAACGCCGCCACGTCGGCGAGCATGCGAGCGATCTCCGCCTCGGCGTCGATGCTGGTGTCGCCGGCGGCCGGCACCACGACCGCGCACACCTCGTCGTGGCCCTGGCGCGCCGGGATGCCGAGCACGCAGACCTCGGCGAAGCCGAGGCTGGTCGACAGCACCGCCTCGACCTCGTCGGGATAGACCTTCTTGCCGCCGCCGAGCACGATGAGGTCCTTGGCGCGTCCGGTGACGTGGAGATAACCGTCGGCGTCGAGCCGGCCGAGGTCACCGGTGTGGAGCCAGCCGTCGGCGTCGATCACCTGGGCGGTGAGGTCCGGGCGATCGAGGTAGCCGGGCATGACGTGGGGGCCGCGGGTCAGGATCTCGCCTTCGCCGCCGGCGGCGAGCGATTCGCCGGGCGTACGGGGGGCGATCCGGACTGCGACGCCGGGTAGCGGCCGTCCCACCGAGCCGAGGCGGTGCGCGCACGGCGTGTTGGTGGCGATCACCGGGCTGGTCTCCGACAGGCCGTAGCCCTGGAGGATGGGCAGGCCCATGCGCTGAAAGCTGCGCGCCACCTGGTCGTCGAGCGGAGCGCCGCCGGAGTAGAGCTGGAACAAGCGACCGCCCATGCGCCCGAGCAGGGGGCGGTGCAGCAACCGGCGCAGGCGGTGGAAGGGGATGCGCGCCGAGACGGCGCCAGCGGCGGCGACATAGCCGCGGGCCAGCCGCGACGCGCGCTTCAGCTCGACCTCGATGCCGCGGGCCAGCGCCCGGTAGAGCAGGGGCACGCCGACCAGCGACGTGATGCGGCGCCGCTTCATGATCCGGGTCAACTCGGTCGGCAACAGGCTCTCGGTCGGCGGGTAGCTGATGGTGGCGCCGCGCGTGAGTGGCACCAGCAAGCCGCAGATCAGCTCGTAGAGGTGGCACAGCGGCAGGATGGAGAGGAAGCGTTCGCGACCCTGCGGCCCGATGGCCTCGTCGACCGCGCGCACCTGATGGAGCAGATTGCCGAACGTGACGGTCACGCCCTTGGGCCGACCGGTGGTGCCCGAGGTGTAGATGTAGAGCGCCGGTTCGTCGGCGTGGCGGGCCAGCGACCGGGTCGGGCTGGCGCCGTCGGAGGCCGGCGCGGCGTCGGCGTCGTCACGGTCGATCGCGATGACCTGCACGCCGCCGTCGAGACGGCCGGCGATCTCGAGCGCGCGCTCGCGGTGTGCGTCCGAGGTCAGGATCAATCGCGGCCGGGCGTGGGCGAGCAGGACCTCCACCTCGCCGGTGCCGAGCTTGACGTCGAGCGGGACCACGGTGGCGCCGGCGTGCAGCGCGCCGAGCAACGCGATCACCCAGGCCGGGCGGTTCTCGCACAGCAGCGCGACCCGTCCGCCATTGCTGACGCCCAGCGACTCGAGCGCCGCCGCCCGGTTCGCGATGCGCGCGCGGAGGGTCGCGTACGAGAGCTCGATCGCGTCCGGCTCGTGCTCGCAGCGCAGCGCTGCCCGACGGGAGAACCGCGTCATGCGGCGGTCGAGCAGGGTCAGGAGATCGGTAGTATCTGTAGCAGTCATATTGGCAGTCGCTGCAAGTAGAGTGTCAATCGGGCGTAGGGTTCTTCACCACGACGGGATGAGGTGGCGTCTGCAAGTTCTCGATTCGAACCGGAGCAGTATCAATATACATGGAATAGTTCTGTGCAAGAAGAAAATGCCGCGACGCGTTATCAAACCAGATCTCATGTTGGTGTAACGCGCCGATTGACAGCCAGTTCAAGATCTGCAAATCAGTAAAAGCATTGTTATTCAGATAGTTTCACATGGCTACTGGCGACTCGTGTAGCCACGGATGAATCGCCCTCGATTGCATATCTCATGGACGATCGTAGTCTTCGTATGCGCCGTTACGGCCGTAACATTCGTTCCTGGGATCCAGTAATACATAAGAAAATCATATGAATATGCGAAATAACGCGATGCGTTGACAAAGCGATGGATCCTGGCTATGTAGATTCGTCGCCACACCATGATCCGTATTGCGCTCTCGTCGCTCTTCTTCGAGCGTGGCAAGCTGCTTGCCGCGCTGGCGGGGGTCGCGTTCGCCGCCAACCTGGTGCTGGTCCAGGCCGGCCTGTTCTTCGGGTTCCAGCAGGCGTCGACGTCCGTCATCTCGCGCGTCGGCGGTGATCTCTGGGTGATGGCGCGCGGCACCCAGCTGGTCGACTTCGCCGACACGCTGTCACCCGGCGTCGGCGACGTCGTCCGAGCTCAGCCGTGCGTCGAGCGCGCGCGGCCGGTCATCTTCTCGTGGGCTTCCATCCGCAAGCCGTCGGGCGGGATCGACAACGTCCAGCTGATCGCGGCCGAGGCCGCCGACGGTCGCGCGCTGCCGTGGTCGCTCGAGGCCGGCCTGCCTTCGGACCTGCGGGCGCCGATGCGGGTCGCGGTCGACGCCGCCGATCTCGAACGCCTCGAGCTGCCGGCGCAGGCGGTGGGGGCGCCGCTCGAGCTCCAGGACCGCACCGTCCACGTCGGCGTGGTGACCCACGGCATCCGCTCGTTCACCGTCGTGCCCTACCTGTTCGCCGAGCCCCGCGAGGCGCGTCGCATCCTGGGCCTCGCCGAGGGCCAGGCCACGTTCTGGGCCGTCGACCTCGCCGATCCGGCGTGCGCGCCGGCGGTGATCGCCGGCATCAACCGCCACCCCGATCTGGTCGTGCGGCCGCGCGCCGAGTTCGAGAAGATGACCTCTCATTACTGGGTGATCGGATCGGGCGCCGGCGCGACCCTCGCGTTCGCCGCGCTGCTCGGCCTGATCGTCGGCCTGGTCGTCGTCGGTCAGACGCTGTACAGCCTGACCGAAGGCCGGAGCCGCGAGCTGGCGACGCTCAAGGCGATGGGCGCCTCCGGCGGCGAGCTGGCCGCGTTCGTGATCTGGCAAGCCGGGTTCCTCGCCGCGGTCGGCAGCGCGGTCGGGCTGCTGTGGGCCGCAGGCCTCAAGCTCGCGGTGCTCGCGCTCGGCCTGACCGTGGTCCTCGATGCCACCGTGATCGGCGCCGGCGTCGGCGCCATCGTGGCCATGTGCGCGCTGGCCAGCCTCGCCAGCGTGCGCAAGGTCATCAAGCTCGATGCGGCGCGGGTGTTCAAGTGAGCGCGGCGCTCGCCACCGCGATCGAGCCGTCGGCGCCGGTGATCGATGCCGACCGTGTGCGCATGACGTACGGACACGGCGCGCTGGCGACCCCGGTGCTCCACGACGTGTCACTGCGCATCCGGCCCGGCCAGCTGGTGCTGCTGACCGGCCCGTCGGGGTCGGGCAAGACCACGCTGGTGTCGATCCTCGCCGGCCTGCTCCGTCCCACCGCCGGCGTCGTCGACGTGTGCGGCGCCCGGATCACGGCGATGTCGGAGGGCGAGCTGGCCCGCCTGCGCCGGGCCCATATCGGGTTCGTGTTCCAGGCCGACAACCTGTTCCCGGCCCTGACCGCGCTCGCCAACGTCGTCGAGGTGCTGTGCCTGCGCGGTCTGCCGCGCGCGGTCGCGATCCCGCGCGCCCGCACCATCCTCGGCCGGGTCGGGCTCGCCGATCGGCTCGGGCACCGGCCCGGCGAGCTGTCGGGCGGACAGCGGCAACGGGTCGCGGTCGCCCGCGCGCTCGCCAGCCGACCGGATCTCCTGATCGGCGACGAGATCACCTCGGCGCTCGACGGCGCGACCGCGGTCGAGATCATGACCCTGGTCCGCGGCTTCGTCACGCCGACCACCGCGGCGGTGATCGTCACCCACGACCATCGCCTGCATCGATTTGCCGATCGGATCATCGCGATGGAGGACGGCCGCATCGTCGCCGACACCACCGTCGACTGTCAGGAGCCGTCATGAGGAAGAAGCTGGTTGGGTCCGCGATCGTCGCCGCCGTGGCGCTCACCGCCGGCACCGTGGTCGCGGTTCGGCGCGGCCGCGCCGCCAGCGTCGTGGTCGCGCCGGGACCGATCCACGAGACCATCATCGCGCAGGGCACCGTGGTCGCCACCGCGGGCACCGCCGAGGTCCGCGCGCTGGCCGACGGCCGGGTGCTCGAGGTCGAGGTCCGCGAGGGCGACCACGTGGTCGCCGGCCAGCTGCTGGCCCGCCTCGACACCGCCGAGATCGACGCGGCGATCGCCCGCGCCGACGCCGAGCGTTCGATCGCGCTGGCCGAGTTGCGCCTCGCCCGCGCCGGGGGTCGCAGCGAGGAGCGCCGCGCCGCCGAGGCCGCCCTCGACGGCGCCCGGGCCGCGATGGCGCTCGAAGAAACCCGCGCCGCTCGGGACACCGAGCTCGAGCGCAAGGGCGCCGTCGCCGCGGCGGTCGCCGACGAGTCACGCCAGAACGCCGTGGTCGCTCGCGCCCGCGTGGCGCGCGCCGAGGCCGAGCGCAGCGGCACCCTGCGCGGCCGTCCCGAGCAGGTCGACGCCGCGCGCGCCCGCCTGGCCGCCGCCTCCGCCGCCCTGGCCGCCGCCACCGCCCGCCGCGAGCGCTCGGTCGTGGTCGCGCCGGTGGCCGGCGTGGTGCTCGCCCGCCACGTCGACGCTGGCGACGGGGTGATCCCCGGCAGCGCGCTGTTCGAGCTCGCCGACCCGGAGGCCATCGAGGTGCTGATCGAGATCGAGGACGTGGATGCCATGCGGGTCAGCGCCGGGCTCGAGGTGACGATCACGTCGCTGGGCGGCCGGATCGAGATCGCGCGCGGTGCGGTCGACCGGCTGTCGCCGCGGCTCGAGCGCCGCACGATCGGCGCCAGCGAGGCGCGGATGCGCGCCGAGACCCAGGTGCGTAGCGGCTGGGTGCGGTGGGACGGCGCCGCCGAGCAACCGCTGCCGATCGGCCTGCGGGTCGAGGCCCGCGTCTTGCTGCCGGCCCGGGTCGTCGAGGCCCGGGTGCCGCGCGGCGCGGTCAAGATCCGCGACGGTCGGGCGAGCGTCGAGGTCCCGCACTACGGCCTGCTCGCCGACGAGCGCACCGTCGTCCTCGGTACCGCCGACGCACAGTGGGTCGAGGTCCAGGGCATCCAGCCCGGGACCCAGGTCGTCGGCGGTGCGCCGTGAGCACCGACGTCGGCGCCGGCACCCTCGGCCGCGGCGTCGAGGTCCGGTCGGCGCCGCTGTCGCGGCGGCGACGGGTGCTGCGTGACCAGTCGATCCACGCGGCGCAGCGCCGTCACTTCATCCTCTTCGACGTCATCCCGACCGCGGCCGCGATCGCGCTGCTGCCGGTGCTGTGGCACGTCGGGCTCACCGCGGTCGGCGTGAGCCTGTTCGCCGCGATGTGGGTCCTCAACCTGATCGGCATCGAGGTCGGCTACCACCGCCTGTTCTCGCACGGCGCGTTCGAGGCTGGTCCCGGCGTTCGCGCCGCGCTGGTGATCCTCGGTTCGATGGGCGCGCAGGGCCCGGTGGTGTCGTGGGCCTCGAACCACCGCCATCACCATCACCACTCCGACACCGCCGAGGACACCCACTCGCCGCACGGTCACGGCTGGGGTGGTGGCTGGGCGGCACGGGCCCGCGGCTTCCTCCACGCTCACCTGCTGTGGAAGTGGTCCTATCCGTACCCGAGCCCGAGCCACTACACGCCCGGCCTGCTGCGCGATCCGGTCGTGATCCGTACCAGCCGGCGCTACACGACCTGGATCGTCCTCGGGTTGCTGGCCCCGGCGGCCCTCGGCGGGCTCGTCACCTGGTCGTGGCGCGGCGCCGTCGAGGGCCTGATCACCGGCGGCGTGCTGCGCCTCGTGATCGGTCAGCACGCCACCTGGTGCATCAACTCGCTGTGCCACCTGATCGGCACTCGCCCGTTCCGCACCGGCGACCTCAGCACCAACAACGCGTGGCTGGCGCTGCCCACGCTCGGCGGCTCCTGGCACAACAACCACCACGCCTTCCCGACCACGGCGTCGAACCAGCTGTCGGGGTGGCAGATCGATCCCTGCTACTGGGTCATCGCTGCGCTCGAGCGGCTCGGGCTGGTGACCGACGTCAAGATCCCGACCGCCGACGCGGTGCGCGCCAAGCGCGCCGTCGCCGCCCGCCGCCCGTCGCCCACCACCTGAACAGGAGCTCGCCATGAACCCCGCCCTCAACATCCTCGCCCTGTCCGGCTTTGTCGCCATGTTCATCCTGCCCAAGGTCTTCTTTCGCTCCGACGGCACCATGAACCTGCGCTGGTGGCTGACCGCGGCGCCGTTCTGTCTCTCGTTTCACGGCGTGTGGCTGGCCTGGGCTGGCATCACGCCGCGGCTGCGCGGCGTCGACGGCAGCGTCGCGCTTGCGCTCGACGTCGCCGGCATGCTGGTCGTGGTCGGCGCCATCGCCGTGATGGCGGCGACCATGGCGACCAACCGCGTGCCGCTGGCGCTGTGGCACCAGGATGGCGGCCAGAACCAGCCGCGCCAGATCGTCACCTACGGACCGTACCGCTGGGTCCGTCACCCGTTCTACGTGTCGTTCATCATGCTGTCGGTCGGCGCGGCGCTCATCGGCCGCGACGCGCTCACCCTGGCCGCGGTGCCGCTCGGGCTGCTCAGCCTCGACTGGACCGTGCGCAACGAGGAGCAGAAGCTGCTGGCGTCCGAGCTCGGCGACGAGTACGGCGCCTATCAGGCCCGGACCGGTCGCTTCATGCCGCGGATGTCGCGGCCATGACCGCGACCGCGACCGCCGCCGGGCCACGCCCGACGCCCCATCGCCTCGGCGTGGTGTTCGAGATCCTCGACGAGCTGGGCGAGGACTCGACCTTCACCTTCACGCTGGCGCGGGTGGGAGAGGACGCTCCGCTCGCCACCGCCGACATCCACCACAAGGACTCGGATGGCTACGGTGGGCTGACCCGCTTCCTGCGCGCGCAGGGGATCGGCTTCGAGATGCCGACCCAGCGCCAGGACACCCTGCCGCCGCCCCTGGCCGAGCGCCTGCGAGCGGTCGTGCGCGTCGCTCGCCACCGGAGCGCGGCGCCGCCGGTCTTGCGCCGCACCGACCGGGCCTGGACGCCGGGCACGCGGGTGACGGCGCGCGCCGGCGCCGGCCGGCTGCTGTCGGCCGACGCCAGCGCGCGGATCATCGTCGCCGCCAGGTCGGCCGGTGCCTCGGTGAGCGCGTACCTCCTGCACGGCTTGACCGCGGCGGTGGCGCCGCTCGTCGCCGAGCCCGCTGGCTCGGTGACCTGGGGCGTCCCGGTCAACATGCGTGGCCCGGTCCGCGTCGTCCCTGACGACGCCAACTGCAGCTCGATCGTGCCGATCAACGTCCCCAGCGACGCGGCGCCGCCCGCCGTCCATCAGGCGCTGCAGGAGGCGCTCGCCGCGAATCTCCACTGGGGCAAGTGGGATCAGCTCAACACCGCGGCCCGGCTCGGCAAGCGGATCCTGCGCACCAAGGTGAGGCGCTATTACGGCAACGCCGACCCGGCGCGGATCGGCGTGTTCTCGAACCTGGGCTCGTGGCGTGGCGACACCGCGCCCGACCTCGGGATCATTCCCTACGGCCCGCCCCTGATGCCCGACCCGCTGTGCGCGGGCGCGCTGACCTGGAACGGGAAGCTGGCGTTGACCCTGCGGGCGCACCCGTCGCTGACCACCGACCGCACCGAGGTCGAGCGCTGGATGGCGGCGTGGACCGGTCGTCTCGAGGGCTGCCCGTGACCCGGGCGGCGCCCGCGCTGCGCCTGCGGGTGAGGTCGTTCCGGTTCGAGACCGTGCCGACGTACTGGTTCGACAACGATCCGTGGCGGACCCGATTCTTCGACGCCTTCTCGTCGCTGCTCCCGATCGGCGAGCGGCTGTTCATCGATTCGCTGCGGCGATCGGCCGCCAGCTTGAACGATCCCCAGCTCGACGCGCTGGTGGCGTCGTTCGCGTACCAGGAAGGCGTGCACGGTCGCGAGCACCGTCGTTACAACGATCGGCTGCGCGCGCTCGGCTACGACATCGACGGCTGGGATCGCTCGCAGAAGGCCACCGTCGGACGCATCAGCAAGCTCCGCGACCCTCGCATCCCGCTCGCGATCACGGTCGCGTTCGAGCATGTCACCGCGGCGATGGGGCAGGCGATCCTCGAGCATGATCTGCTGGCGACGGCGGATCCCGAGATGAAGGCGTTCTGGTCATGGCACTCGGCCGAGGAGATCGAGCACAAGGGCGCCGCCTTCGAGGTCTACCAGCGCGCCGGCGGTGGTCCCGATCTGCGCCGGATGGTGATGGCGTGGTGTCTGTTCATCCTCGGCATCCGCATGGGCCGGCGCTTCGCCCACATGATGCGGAAGGAAGGCAAGCTGATGGATCGCGCCGCGTGGCGTGCTGGCATGCGCTTCCTGCTCGGGCGCCAGGGTCTGCTCGCGCTGATGGGCGGCGACCTGCGCGCCTTCTTCCGCCGCGACTTCCACCCGTGGGCGAAGGACGCCTACCATCTCGTCGAGCAGTGGGAGGCGCGACAGTCGGCGCCGGCCGCCGTCGCGGCGCGCGAGCCTGCGGCTGCGGTGGCCGATCTCAGCTGAGGGCAGACGACAGCGTCAGCCGACGCCGGGCGACGGCGTCAGACGACGGCGGCCATGACGACGGCGGCCATGACGACGGCGGCATGCGACGATGGCATGCGACGATGGCATTGCGACGATGGCATGCGACGCGACGCCGCGCGAGATCGGGCGGCGCCGGCCGCAGCGTCAGTCGGCTGGCCCCGGTCGTTGCCACGGCGACAGCAGGCCGCTGCGCTTCCAGCCCTCGCGCAACAGCCAGCTGTTCGGGAAGCGGATCGGCAGCGCGCCATCGGTGGGGAAGGGCAGCTTGGCGATCGGGATGATGGGCGGCAGCGGCACGTCCCAGCCGGTGAAGAACGGGCCTGACGAGTAGCGATCGGTGCGGCGCGGCGGGCCGGGAATGCGTCGATCTTCGCCGTGGCGACGCCAGTTGCCGAGCACGTACGCCAGCGCCGCGCGGACCTGGGCCGGCGTGCGGAGCTTCTCGAGATGGTAGCGGTCGGCGAGCACCGCGCCGCGCCGCGGTGCCTCGGCGGTACCCGCGAGCCGTGTGTTGACGTTCTTCGCAAAGCTGATGGCGAAGCTCTGCATTGCGCGGGTCAGCGCGCGGCGGTCGTCGGCCTCGATGATGACGTGGAGGTGGTTGTGCTGGATCGAGAGGTGGCAAAGGCGCGCGCCCTCGAAGCGGTTGGCGAGCGCCATCGCGCGCTGCGCCAGTTGGTACCCGCGGCGCTGGCGCAGGCGCGGGATGCCGGCGACCAGGCGGATGGTGACGTGCAGCGGGATGCGCGGCGACTGCGGCGGGCGGGGCAGGTGGACCATGCCGGCGGCGATGCCGTCCTTCGGTCTGCGACCGGCGTTGGCGCGCCGGCCGCCCCAGCCCTTGCCGCTCGTCGGCGGCCGGCGCCGGACTCCTGGCAGGCCTAGCTGGGCGGCTGGCTGCGTGCGCGGCTTGCCGGCTGCCTTCCCGGTGGGCGCCCGGGTCGCGCTTGGCCGTGCACCGTTCGCCATCGCGGGCGTCGAGCCGTTCGCCATCTTGAAAAAGCGGATATCATGGTGAGACGGCACATGCCAGGGATTTTCGTCGGTTTCGGCAACGGTTTCGGCAACGGTTTCGGCAGCGGCTTCGGCGGCGGCTTCGGCGGCGGCTTCGGCGGGGGTTTCGGCGGCGGTTTCGGCGGCGGTTTCGGCGGCGGTTTCGGCAGCGGTTTCGGCAGCGGTTTCGGCAGCGGCTTCGGCGGCGGTTTCGGCTGCGGTTTCGGTTTCCATCGGGGCATCATGTACGCGTGCTCTTCGGTCGCGACCTCGAGCTCTCCACGCTCGCCAGCTTCGCCGACCGCGTGCGCGGCGGACGGGGCGGGCTGCTGGTGGTCAGCGGCTTGCCTGGCATCGGCAAGACCGCGCTCGCCGATCACGCCGCCGCCGCCAGCGGGCTCACGGTCGCGCGCGGCGCCGCCTGGGACACCGGCGGCGCGCCCGCGCTGTGGCCATGGTCGCAGATCCTGCGCGCGGTCGGGCGCACGCTGCCCGAGACGGCGCCTGACGTCGATCGCTTCGCGCAGCTCGAGGCGATCGCGGCGGCGCTGGTCGATGCGGCGGCGCGGGCGCCGCTCCTCGTCGTGCTCGACGACCTGCACGCCGCCGATCCGGCCTCGCTGGCGGCGCTGCGCGTGGTCGTCGATGACGCGCGCACCCGGCCGCTCGGCGTCATCGCCACTCGTCGCGACGTCGGGCTCGATGGCGATCGTGCCGACCTCCTGGTCCGCCTCGACCGCCTCGGCGAGGTCATCGCGCTCCGCGGCGTCGATGCCAGCGCCGCCCAGGCCATCGTCGCGCCTCGCCTCGCGCGCCCGCTGGACCCGGCCGAAGCCGCGGCGCTGGTCGACCGCACGGGCGGCAACCCGTTCTTGATGCAGGAGATCGCGGTGAGCGGTGGCGCGACCCGCGGCGTCCGCGACGCGGTGCTGGCCCACCTCGGCCACCTGCGCGCCGACGAGGTCGGGCTGCTGGGCGTCGCGGCGGTGATCGGCCGTGACTTCGATGCCGCGTTGCTGGCCGCCGCCGCCGGCGTCGAGGCGACCGCGGTCCAGGCGGTACTGGAACGCGCCGGGTTCGAGCGGATCCTCGTCCGCGTGGATCGTGAGGTCCGCTTCAGCCATGCCTTGCTGCGCGATACCCTCTACGACGCGCTGGCGCCCGCGACGCGGTGCGCGCACCACGCGCAGATCGCCGACGTGCTGGTGGCGCGCGACGCACGGTCGGCCGAGATCGGGCGGCACCTGCGCCTCGCCGGTGGCGCTCGCGCTACCGACGCCCGCACGTGGACCCGGACCAGCATCGATGCGGCGACCCGCAGCCGGTCACCCGATGAGCTCGCCGACGCCTGGGAGGCGTGGGCCGAGCTCGGTGAGCTCTCGGCCGACGATCGGCTCGCCGCGGGCGAGGCGATGATGCACGCCGGCCGCCGCCTCCGCGCCACCCACTTCCTCGCCGCCGCGCTCGACCACGCTCGCGGCTGCGGTGATGTCGAGCTGGAGAGTCGCGCGGTGGTCGGACTGTCGGGCACGCTCGAGTTCATTCACCGCGACGCCGAGCAGGTGGCACGGATCGACGACGCCCTGGCGCGCGGGCCGTCGCGGCGCTGGCAGATCGAGCTGCTGGCCCAGCGCGCCCGCCATGCTGCGCTCGGCGCCGCCGACGCGCCGCTGCGGCGAACCGCGGCCGAGCGGGCGCTGGCGCTGGCCGAGGACAGCGGCGAACCGCGATCGATCCTGCTCGCGCTCGATGCCCGGCTGCACGCCGCGTACGGTGCCGACAGCCTCGCGGATCGAGCCGAGGGCGGCGTCCGCATGCTGGCCCTCGCGACCAGCGCCGGCCTGGTGCGCAGCCGGCTCGATGCGATGCGGTGGTCGCTGGGCGCGCGCTCCGAGCTCGGTCACCTCGAGTCTGCCGACGCCGACCTCGACGAGTACCTGCGTCAGGCCGAGGCGCTGCGGGTTCCGGGCGCGATGATCAACGCCCGCATGCGGCTGGCGGCGCTGGCCTGGCATCGTGGGCAGTGGGCTGACGGCGATGCGCACGCCGCGCGGGCCTACGCGCTGGGGCGCCAGACCGACGATCCACAGGCCGAGCTCGCCTGGGTCGCGCCGCGGATGATGATCGCGAGCTGGCGTGGCGACCAGGCGACGATCCTCGCCGGCGTGCCGGTGATGCTCGCCGCCCACCGTCGCCTGTTCGCGCCGTTCTTGCCCGCGGTCGCGGCCGCAGCGCTGTCGGCGATCGGGCATCGCGACGAGGCGTGGGCGCTGGTCGCCGATCTGCTGGTGGCGCCGGCCGCGATTCCGGACGACTTCGCGCGCCTGGCGGCGCTCGCCTGCCTGGCCGAGGTGGTCGCCGACGCCGCCCCGACCGGCGCGCGGTACACCGCGGCGGCCGCGTTGTTCGAGCTGCTGACGCCGTACGCAACCCGCAACGTGGCGATGGGCGGGTTCGGCAGTCTCGGTAGCGTCGCCCACCGCCTCGGCCGCCTCGCCGCCGCGCTCGGTCGACGCGCCGACGCCGAGCTCGCGCTGCGCGCCGCGGTCGCCGATCACGAGCGCTGGGACGCTCGCCCGATGCTGGCCGCCAGCCTCACCGAGCTGATCGCGGTCGTCGCCGTCGCCGAGCGCGAGGCGCTGCGCGGACGGGCGCGCCAGCTCGCCGACCAGCTCGGACTGGTGCCGCTCCAGGGTCGCCTCGTCCGCGTCGGCCCCGAATTGCCGACGACGATCGCCGCGCGCCGCGCCTGGCTGGCGCCGGCCGCCGGCGGATGGCAGGTCGGGTTCGATCACCCGCGCGCCATGGCGGACCGTCGTGGCCTCGCCTACGTCGCGCGGCTGGTCGCCGATCCCGGCGTCGAGCTGGACGTCCTCGCGCTCGCCGGCGCCGACCACACCGTCGAACAGACCGCCCTCGAGGCCACCGATGCGCGCGCGGTCGCCGCGTACACGCAGCGGCTGGAGGCGCTACGCGCCGAGCTCGACGACGCCGAGCGCCGCGGCGCCGGCGCCGGTGGCGATGCGGCGCGCGCCGAGATCGAGGCGCTCGAGGACGAGCTGGTCGCCAGCCGGGGGCTTGGTGGCCGCACCCGCACCCGCGGCGGCAGCGCCGAGCGCGCCCGGTCGGCCGTCACCGTCGCCATCCGGCGCGCGCTCGACGCGGTCGCCGAGGTCGACGGCGCGCTCGCCGATCACCTTCGGCGGGCGATCCGGACCGGCCACCGTTGCGCCTACGTTCCGGATCCGAACCTCGCGCTGGCCTGGGAGCTCGCAGTCACGTCGTGACGCGGCGGTGTCACGCCACCTCGATGAGGCCGATGACCGGCCAGGTCCAAAGGAGGACACCATGTTCCTGATCGAGTTCGAGATGCCCGGTACAACCCGCGAACAGTACGAGAAGATCTGGGAGATCCTGGCGCAGCAAGATCTGCTCGCGCCCCGCGGTCGGAGCCATCACTTCGGCGCGCCGGCACCCGGCGGCTGGCGGGTGATCGACGTCTGGACCGACATGGGCGACTTCGAGGCGTTCGGCAAGGTGTTGATCCCGGCGATGGTGGCCGCCGGTATCACGCCGCCGCAGCCCCGCGTGCTGCCGATCGTCAAGGCCGTCTGACGGCAGGCCGCCAGCCGCCCGCGCACGTGGGCTAGAACTGCCCGAACAGCTCGGTCAGCTTCACGTCGAGCGCGGTCGCCACCTTGAACAGCGACGACACGCTGGCGCTCGATTCGGCGCGCTCGATCTGCGACAGCAGCGAGACGCTCAGGTTGGTGCGCCGCGACATCTGCTTGAGCGTCAGGCCGCGTGCCTTGCGCAGCTCGCGAATCGAGCGCCCGATCGCGGCGTGCAGCTCGTCCTCGCGGCGGAGGATGAGGCCCTTCTTCTTGGCGATCCGCCCGATCGCGTCGCGGAACTCGTCGACCGAGAACGGCTTGCGGATGTACGCCGAGACGTCGTGCTCGATCGATGAGGTCGCGGTCTCCAGGCTGGGGTACCCGGTCAGGATGATGATGGCGATGTCGTCGTCGACGGCGCGGATCTGACCGAGCAGGTCGATGCCCGACAGTTTCGGCATCATGAGGTCGAGGACCACGACGTGGAACTCGCTCTCGCGCAGCGTCTCGAGCGCCTGGGTGGCGTCTTGCTGCAGCTTGACCGTGAACCCCTCCGACGACAGGAAGTCGAAGAGGTACTCGCATACGTCCTGGTCATCATCGACGACAAGAACGTTCAGCGCCGCCACGTCGCGCGGCTGCTTCTTCGCGATGAGGTTGGTCCCGGCCACGACTTCCACGACAGGTAGAGCCTCGAGTGACGTGTTCGTCGGGGCGAGAGGATTTGAACCTCCGACTCCTTGGTCCCGAACCAAGTGCGCTACCAGACTGCGCTACGCCCCGTTGAGAAAAGCTTGAACTATGCGATGGAAAGTTCTGATCAGGTTGAAACGGTAGGAGAAAGGATTACCTCCTCAGGACACCGTCTGTCAACCGCCATTACAGCCGCCCTCGAACTCTATCAACACCAGAGAATCACGTACCAAAGAACGGGGTGGGATCGTGTGCCCCGAATCAGAAACGGAACGCCGGGACGCTCAAACTGATCCCCACCTCGACGAACACGCCGGAGGTTTGCAATACACCGGCCCTCGCGTAAGGCACAACCCCAGCGAAGCACCAAATACTCGTCTGCGCGCCGACGCGCGGATGGTGCAGATCGCCGAGCTCGATGACGGGACCGGCGGCCGCGCCAAGCATCCGCGCCCCGAGTCGGCGCGTGCCGACCACGCCATCGATCCACGCCCGGCCGCCGTCGCGCACGGCGTAGTGCGCGGCGCCGAACCAGACCCCCGCGATGGCGAGCGGGGCTCGTTCACGCACGCGCAGGACGGCGAGGTTGCCGCCCCATGCCGAGTCCCAGCCGCCCTCGATCCGCGTCGCCGCGCCGACGGGACCGAGCCACACGTGCAGGCCATCGAGATCGGAGGACGCGCGCAGCGGCGGATCGGCGGCTGCAGTGACCGGCAGTCCGACGACCAGCGCGATCGCCAGCAGCCCGACGGCGCTGCCACCATGGGGACCGCAGACCCGAGTCCGGGGCGGTCCCGGCGATCCGATCCGCCCCACCGAGTGACCGTCGCCGCCTAACCTGCTACGATCGCCAGGCATTTGGCGATCGTCATGTGACCCCATTCCCGGTCCGACGCTTGCTTGAAGCAAGGGGCTGGTGTCCTCACCCGCCCCCTCGTTCTCAGGCTCGGGCTCAGATCCACGTCCCGTCCCCGGCTCGCCAACCCCGCCCGCTTCGATGAGCACCCCGTCACGCTTCGCGGTGGATCCGAACATTCCGGCGGTCGATCCCGTCGCGATGCTACCACCCGACCTGCGGGCCGGCTACGCGGAGATCCGGCAGTTGCCGTTCTTCGACGGCTTGCCCAATGATCTGCTGATCGGTGCGCTCACCGCCGGCGACCTGATGCCGCGGGCGATCGAGCGCGATCATCTGGTCGCCGATCCGTCCAGTCTCCCGGCCGGGCAGGCGGCCCCGGTGGTGTATCTGGTGAGCGGTCAGATCGCGGCCGGCGTGTTCGAGCCCTACGAGCTGGCCGAGCGCAAGCAGCTCCAGGACCGGCTCGAGTCGATGACGGCCGACGAGCGCGAGGCCGAGTCCTTGATCAAGCCGTTGCCGATGGCCCGCCTGGCCAGGAAGAACGTGGCCCTGTTCGCCGAGGGCGACGTCTTCAATGCCGGCGCGCTGGCCGCGGCGCGCGGCGCCCCGGTCGCCTTCTTCACCACCGCGCCGGCCTCGGTGGTGCTGCTGGCGCAGCGCTTCGTCGCCGACGTCGCGGTGCGCTTTCCGTTCTTCGAGGCTCGCTTCCGACGCGCCATCCAGGCCTCGCGCCAGCGCCTGCAGGGTGTCACCGGCGTCAAGCAGGAGGTCCTCGACTTCTTCGTCCGCCAGGGCATCTCGGTGTCGGGCGAGAGCGTGCGTGTTCGCCAGCTCGACAGCTGCATCGATTGCAAGCTGTGCGAGATCGCATGCGAGGAACGCTACGGTGTGCGGCGGCTGACGCTGGGCGGCTACCAGCTCGGCATGCTGGACTTCATCTACACCTGCCGGACCTGCACCGATCAGCGCTGCATCGATCCGTGTGCGTACGACTCGATCAAGTACGACGACCAGCGCAAGGAGGTGGTCATCAACGAGGCCACCTGCACTGGCTGCACCGCGTGCGCGCAGAGCTGCCCGTACGGCGCCATCGACATGGTCGACGTCGATGAGGACAGCCCGCTGGTGCGGTGGGCGTTCAAGAAGCGTCTCGACAAGAAGGCGGCGCTGGCGTTCGGCGCCGGCAGCGGCCGGGTGGCGCGGGCGCGCCGGATCGCCAACAAGTGCGACCACTGCGCCAGCTACGGCGATCAGGCCTGCATCTCGGCGTGCCCGACCGGCTCGCTGATCGAGCTCAACGCGTACGACCTGTTCCGCGAGCGGTCACCGGCGGTGGTGGCGGCGGCGCGCGGCGGCTTCGAGCACGACGTCGACAGCGACCGCCGCGAGGTGTTGCCGACCTACGCCTTCACCGAGGGCATCGCCGTGCGGTCGGGCGGCACCGCCAAGGTGCGGCGCGGCCGCTTCGTGCCGCTCCTGATGTGGACGCTCGGCCTCCTGACCTGGCTGGTGGTGCTCGGTGAGGTCGTGCTGCGCACCTACGCGCCGACGCTGTCGTGGCAATACCGGCAGCTGCGCAACGTGCCCGACCTGGCCAGCCTGCCGACCGAATTCCTGGTCGAGAAGGTCGGCTTTCGCGCCGGTGACGAGCTCGCGATCCAGTGCGGCCTGGTCGGCACCGGGCTCATGATCATCGCCGCGATCTACCCGATGTTTCGCCGCCTGCGGGTCTTCCGCTGGATGGCGTCCAACACGATGTGGTTCGACTTTCACCTCATGGCCGGTACCGTGGGCCCGATGTTCATCGCCCTGCACTCGGCGATGCGGCTCGGCACCTGGGTCGACATCGCGCTGTGGAGCATGGTCATCGTCGCCATCAGCGGCTTCATCGGCCGCTACCTCTATACCCAGGTCCCGGAGCTGTCGAGCGGGCGCGAGCTCGAGGAGCTCGACCACGAGCGCTCGTTCCAGCACCACCGCGGCCAGAACCCGGTGGCGATGGCGGAGATCGATCGTGAGCTCTACGAGCACAAGGTCAAGGCCGACACGGTCGCGGCGCGAACCGGCGTGGTCGTCACCCTGCTCTGGCTCCTGGTCGAGGACGCGCGCCGACCGGCGCGCTGGTTGCGACGGCGCGGCCGCCTGCGGCGGCTCGGCGTCTCCGGCAAGCAGCGCCGCGACCTCATGAGCCGCACCGCGCGCATGATCAAGATCCAGCGCTCGGCGGTGATCGCGCCCAAGGCGGCGCTGCTCCTGCATTCGTGGAAGAAGGTCCACGTCCCGTTCACGATCCTGCTGACGATCTGCGGCGCGGCCCACATCTGGGTGTCGTGGGACCGGGCCTGGTAGCCATGCTTGGTAGAATGATCTCGATGGTGAGGCGCAGCCCGCTGACCGCGGTCCAGATCTCGATGGTCGCGGTCATCGCGCTGGTCGCGTCGGTCGGCGCCGCGCGTGCCCAGGGCAGCTTCTTCAACACCTCGCCGGGGCCGCTGTCGACCTCGCACGTGTCGATCGACGGTCCCGATCGCTGCAACGACTGCCACGACGGTGGGCGCGAGACGGTCAACGATCGCTGCCTCAACTGCCACGACCACTCCGACCTGCGCGGCCGGATCGCGGCTGGCAAGGGCTTCCACGCCTCGGCGCAGGTGCGGGGCAAGAAGTGCGAGTCGTGTCACCTCGAGCACAAGGGCCGGGGCTACGATCTCATGGGCTGGCGCTCCATCTCCGGTGGCGAGAAGGGCTTCGACCACGACCTGAGCGGCTGGAAGCTGCAGGGCAAGCACAGCGCGATCGATTGCGCCGATTGCCACAAGGACCGCAACAAGCAGGGCCTGCGCACCTACCTCGGCGAGGACAAGCTGTGCGGCTCGTGCCACAAGCGCGACCAGCCGCACGGGTTCGATCGGCGCGAGATGCTGGCCTGCGAGCGCTGCCACGGCGAGAGCGTGTGGAACCCGCCGAAGTCGAACTACGAGTTCGACCACGACGACAAGAAGGACGCCTTGATGCCGCTCCTGGGCTCGCACCAGGACGTGTCGTGCGCCAAGTGCCATCCCAAGGCGCTGTTCAACCTCAAGGGCAGCAAGCCGGACTTCTGCGGCAACTGCCACGACAGCCCCCACGACGACCACCTGTTCGGCAAGAAGGAGTGCGAGTGGTGCCACTCACCGTCGTACGGCGCGCTCGACAAGTTCAAGTTCAACCACGACGCCCGGACCACGTTCGATCTCGGTGGCGCCCACAACAAGATGGGCTGCTACGACTGCCACACCAAGGGCATGGGTGAGAAGAAGCCCGACAAGACCTGCGAGTCGGGTGGTTGCCACGCCAAGGACAACAAGCACGGCGACCGCTTCGCCGCGTTCGGCGGCGATCCGCCGGCGTGCGTGACCTGTCACCTGTCGACCACCGAGTGGAAGAAGGGCGCCACCGCGTTCGCGCACGATCGGCGGACCAAGTTCAAGCTCACCGGTCGCCACGACGAGGTCGCGTGCCGCAACTGCCACCGCGGCAAGACCGCCGCCGACTTCGAGCGCTTCGATCCCGGCACCGTCGGCTGCCGCGGCTGCCACCAGCACAAGAACGTCCATCCCAAGGAGCGCTTCAAGGACTCGGAGTGCCTGGGCTGCCACAAGGGCGCCGGCAAGCTCGAGCTCACCGACAAGAGCGTCGAGGTCTACCACGGGCCGCGGTCACGCTTCCCGCTGGTCAAGGCCCACAAGTTCGTCAAGTGTGGGCAGTGCCATCCCAAGGATCAGTTCAAGGACACGCCGCTCGAGTGCGGCGTGCGCTGTCATCAGGACTCGCTGCACAAGGGCACCCTGGGTGACGAGTGCACGCCGTGCCACAGCCCCGGCCTGTGGGACGCGGTGCGCTTCGATCACGGCGACGACACCAAGTGGCCGCTCGAGGGCATGCACGCCAAGATCGCCGATTGCGCCGACTGCCACCCCAAGCGGCAGTACGACGGCACGCCGACCACCTGCTCGGCGGCCGGCTGTCACGCCAAGGACGACGTCCACAAAGGCCGGCTCGGCTCGACCTGCGACAAGTGCCACAAGACGTCGGGTGACAACATCTTCAACCACAACACGATGTCGAAGTTCGCGCTCGACGGCAAACACCTGACCACCCGGTGCAGCGACTGCCACCCGTCGGTGACCTTCAAGCCGCGGCCGTCGAACTGTTTCGGTTGCCACCCCGAGCCCGCGGTCCACCTCGGCCAGTACGGAACCGTGTGCGAGACCTGCCACAGCACCATCAGCTTCACCGACATCAAGCCGCTGCACGACGTCGGCGATTTCTCGCTCAACGGCATGCACGACAACCTGGCCTGCGCGCGCTGCCACAAGGACAGCCGACCGATGGCCGGCACCGGCAACCTGTGCATCAACTGCCACCGCCACGACGACATCCACCAGAACTCGCTGTCGCCGCGCTGTGGCGAGTGCCACAGCCAGTGGGCGTTCGCACCGGCCCGCTTCGATCACACCACCGTCGGCTGCAACCTGACCAGCCTGCACCGCACCCTGGCCTGCAACGACTGCCATCGCGCCGGCAACTACGGCGCCATCACGGCCGAGTGCTTCGGCTGCCACCGCGACGACGCGCTGCGGGCCGGCAACATCGGCGGCGTCAACCACCCGGCGCAGCTCACCTGCAGCGGCTGCCACAACCCCAACACCTGGACCCCGGCCCAGATCGCGACCGCGGTCTACGGGCGGGAATCGATCTGTCGATGAAGGGCGCGCTCGTCATCGTGATGGCCAGCCTGGCGCTGAGCGCGGGGGCGAGGACGGCCGGGGCCCAGTCACCCGACGCCGATCGCTTCTTCATCGACAAGGAAGACGAGGACGACGAGAAGACGCTGTGGCAGGGCAGCCTGACCTCGACCAGCTTCTACTTCCGCGAGAGTGGCGGCCAGAGCACGGCCTTGGTCCTGGGCGGCGCCACGGTGCCCAACGCGTCGCCGTTCTCGCGCCTGTTCACCGAGCTGCGGGCGCAGATCGACGGCCGCCACCTGCGCGGCGGGCGCTGGGACCTGCGCGCCGACTACCGGGCCCGGATGGTCAATCGCGACATCATCAACGATCTGACCGGCGCCGATCGCGGCGACGCCAACCGCATCCAGTCGGGACAGTTCGGCGACAACGAGTACGAGGTGCGCGAGCTGTACCTGGTGCGGGGCGGCAAGCGCACCGACCTGTTCCTCGGCCGCCAGGTCATCGGCGATCTGGCCGCGCTCAAGATCGACGGCCTGCGCCTCGACTACGCCAAGACCGCGCGCTGGACCTACCTCGGCTTCATCGGCGCCTACCCGCTGCGGGCGTCGCGTTCGGTGCTCACCGACTATCCGCGCGGCGTCGACATGGCCGGCGCCGCGACCAAGCGGGTGGTGCCGGTCGCCGGCGGCTTCGGGGCCGCGTATCGGACGTCGCGGGCGTACGGCGCGATCGGCGGCGTCGCCATCGTGCCGACCGGCAAGGACACCCGCACCGGGACGTTCGAACCGCCGCGCGTGTTCGTGACCACCAACGGCTACGCCCGCCGATCGCCCAAGCTCGACCTCTACCACTACGTGGTCGTCGACGTGGCCGGCGCCGCCGGCTTCGCGCTCACCAACCTGACCCTGGGCGCGCAGTGGAAGCCGGCGATGCGGCTGCGCACCAACCTGAGCCTCAACCGGGTCGACACCGAGGCGTTCAACCAGCAGATCGCCAACCAGCTCGAGAACGTCGGCGACACCATCGACGGCGCCGTCATCAACAACGCGGAGGTGCAGCGCATCGCCGCCGATTCGGTGCGGGCCACGGTGTCGGGGGCGTTCGGCAAGATCAATCGCTTCGAGGTCACCACCGGCCTGTCGGCGCGCCGCCGCCCCGAGGTCATCCTCGACGCCAGCGCGCTTGCCGATCCGGCGATCGACAAGACCCTGCCGGCGACGCAGGCGGTCGAGCTCCTGGTCCAGGCCGTCGATCGCCGCTTCTATGGTGGAACGCGACTCGACCTGTCGTTCATCCGCGGCGTCGGCATCGGCAACGCCAGCTACGCGCGCTCGACGTCACAGATCATCCGCGTCGGCGCGACCAAGGAGCTCAAGGACGGCAAGGCGGAGGTCCAGGGCGACGTCGCCGTGGTCTCCACCGCCGACGACAACGCCGGCGCGGTGTGCGCGCCGGGCACCATCGACACCTGCTACGGCAGCGCCAACACCGGCGCGGTCCAGGCCACCGTGGTCGGCTACTACCGCTTCAAGAAGGACTGGTTCGGGACCGCGTCGGGCAGCATCGGCACCCAGAAGCTCACGATCACCGACGTCGGCAACCCGGCGCTCGGCGTGCCGCAGTCGAGCCTGATCAACAGCTCGCTGTTCGTTCGCGTCGGCTACCGATTCTGAACGATCCCGCCGATGTAGGGGCTCTGTAAGGCCTGTCCTGAGCCTGTCGAAGGGTCTGTCGAAGCCGCGGGGGGGCGGGTGCAAGATGGACTGGAAGCGGCCGAAAAATGGCGCATCCTCAGCGGACGGATGAAACCGCGTGGTCCGCGCGTTGTCCTGATCCGAGGAGGCCTCCGATGAACCGGCTCTGCCAACTTTCTACTCGACTGGCGCTCGCCCTGAGCATCACGGCCGCCGTCCTTGCGGGTTGCAACTCGTCGCGCGACGCGCGCCGTGGGGATTCGCAGCCGGCACCGACCTCGGCGGCCGACGTGCGTCGCGCCCAGCAGGCGGCGCCGGCCCCGGCGCGGACGCTGGCCGCGCCGCAGGCCGCGGAGGATCGAACCGTCGGTCCGGGCCTCACCGCCTTGCGGCCGGTCCGCGACGGCGCCCTGATCGTGGTCCCCATCGTCGCCGATGCTCCGGCTCGCTCGCCGCGCTTCCTGACGCTCGACGAAGGCATGCGGCGTGGGCTGGTCAGCGTGCGCGAGTTGCCCGAGACCGACTACGGTCAGCTCCGGGTCTCCAACCGCTCCGATCAGACGCTGTGCGTGATGGCCGGCGAGGTGATCCTCGACGGCCACCAGGACCGCACCTTCGCCGAGAGCCTGGCGTTCGCGCCCCGCGAGCGCGAGGACGTCCCGGTGCGGTGCGTCGAGCCCGATCGCGATGACGGTCCGAGCCGCAGCTTCGTGAGCGCCAAGGCCATGGTGCACTCCGAGCTGCGCCGCGAGATCTACCAGGGCACCCAGTCGTCGGTGTGGGAAGAAGTGCGGCGTTACAACCGCGCCCACGAGCTCCGCAACGAGACCAGCACGTACCGCACCGCCGCGGCGCAGCAGAGCACGGGCCCGCAGCAGGCGTGGCGGCAGCGGGTGCTCGCCGCGCTGCAGGCGCTGCCCGAGCGCGACCGCCTGGTCGGCGTCGCGGTGGCGCTCGAAGGCCGGTTGATCTCGGTCGACCTGTTCGCGACGCCGGAGCTCTACGGTGCGATGGAGCCCAAGCTGCTGGGCTCGTTCGTGGCCCAGGCCGCCGATTCGACCCGCGAGCTGCGCACGCCGCGTCCGGCCGAGATCCGCGACCTGCTCGCGGGCGCCCGCGGCAACGAGTGCGGCCAGACCGCGGTCGCGCCTGCGGTGGAGAAGACCGCCCAGCGCTGAGCCGCTGCGGGACCGCTCGCTGGGGTACGATCGGAGCTCGTTGAGCGACGACGAGCCTCCTGCGACGCGATCCGGTGACCGCCTGCTGTGGCGCTGGGTTCGCCGCCTGGCGCCGTGGTTGATCACCGCCGCGGTGGTGACGGCGATCCTGGTCAAGTACCCGATCGGCCGCATCGTCCACGAGATGGAGAAGGGCGACGTGTGGGGCATGGTGCCGATCGCCGCGGGCGCGACGCTGGCGCTGTGGTTCACCGCCACCACCGGCGACTTCTTGCTGCTGCGGCCGCTGTCGCCGTCGCTGCGCTACCTGGCGTTGCTGCGCGGCAAGGCCGGCGTGTCGGTGCTCAACGCGCTCGGGCTGGCGCTCAACTACGGCGGCTTCGCGTTGTGGATCCAGCGCGTGGTCGGCTGCCGCTGGCAGACCGCGCTGGGCTTCGTGATGATGCTCACCGCCGGCGATCTGACGGCGGTGTCGTCGATCGCCGTGGGTTCGCTCGCCATCGGGGGCGACGGGCTACCGACCGACACCCGCGACCGCCTGCGGCTCCTCGCGCCGGCACTGGCGGTGGTCGCGGCGACGCTGATGCTGGTGCCGCGACCGCGGTCGATGAAGCGTCCGCTGTTCGAGGTCTGGCGCAAGGTGCCGCGCTGGCACCGGGTCGCCAGCATCCTGGTCCGCTGCGGGACCATCTCGGTGCTGATCGTCGCGACCTGGGCCGCGGCGCGCGTGTTCGGGTTGCCGGTGCCGCTGTCGGCGTGGGCGAGCTACTTGCCGGTGCTGCTCGTGATCGGCGCGCTACCGATCAACGTGGCGGGCATGGGCCCGGTGCAGGCGGCGTGGCTGGCGTTGTTCTCGCCGTGGGCGAGCGGGCCGCACATCCTGGCCTTCCAGTTCCTGTGGCACCTGGTGCTGGTCAGCGCGCTGTTCCTGCGCGGCGCACCGTTCCTGCGCGGCGTGGTCGCCGACATCGCGCGCGGTCAGGCCGGCCACGAGCGCCAGGCTCCGGAGCGCCCGTGATGATCGACCGGCACCGGCTGTTGCTGCTGGCGGTCACGGCCGCCGGGTGTCGCGCCGACACGCGCGCCACCGCCGAGACGCCGGCCGCCGCGCCGGGCGCGACCAAGGTCGTCCGCGCCGCCGCGGTCACCGACGTCAGCATCCTGTCGCGCGGCGGCGGCGACGGCGAGGCCGATCGCGCCAGCACCGAGCTCGGCTGCTGGCACCTCACCGGCGCCGACGGCTACCACAGCCAGCCGCTGCTCCGGTTCACCGAGCTCGGGGTGCCGGCCGGGGCGCGGGTCACCGGCGCGACCCTGCGGCTGGTGTTCGCCAGCTGGGACAGCGGGTTCACGGTCCGCGGTCGCTACCTCGCCGCGGCGTGGCAGCCGGCGTCGAAGCGCTTCGGGTGGACGAACCGCGACGACGACCACGGCTGGGCCGCAGCTGGCGCGCGCGGCGAGGGCACCGACGTGCTCGCCGGCACGTCGTTCGCGCTCACCGCATGGAAGGGCAGCGGGGCCGACGTCCAGACCGTCGCGCTCGATGTCGGCGTGGTCCAGTCGTGGATCGACGATCCGCGAACCAACCACGGCATCGTCCTGGTCAACGAGACGCCGGGCAAGGTGACCCGGCTGTTCTCGTCGCGGCACGCCACGCACGCGCCGTCGCTCGAGATCGCGTATGTCGTCGGTCCAGCTGGCCGCCGCGCGCCGGTCGTCGCGCCCACCGGCGTGGCGGGCGTGCCGGGCCTCGACAGCCGGATCGCGAACCCGACCTGCAAGGCGCCGCCGCGGCCCGACACCGCACCGGCGGCGCCGCCGGCGGTGAAGGGCAAGGGCGGACTCGCGCTGCAGCCGCTGTTCCCGAAGCTGTCGACCGGCAGCGGCAAGCCGTTCAGCAACGATGCTCCGATCGTCGCCCGCCGGGTCCAGATGCCTGACCAGCGGTGGCTGTGGTTCGTCGGCCTGCGCAGCGGCCGGGTGTTCCAGATCGACGACGTCAACGCGGCGCGGCCGCCGACGACCAACCTGATCGATCCGCACGTGCCGGGGGCACGCGACCTCTCGGAGGGCGAGGACGGCTTCCTCGGGCTCGCCTTCGATCCCGAGCTGGCCCGCAACCCGAAGCGCAACCACGTCTACTACGTCCGCGGTGGCTGGGG
This sequence comes from Myxococcales bacterium, assembly GCA_947483555.1. Classification (GTDB taxonomy): domain Bacteria; phylum Myxococcota_A; class Polyangia; order Haliangiales; family Haliangiaceae; genus UBA2376. The sequence continues at coordinate 1,887 of CANKMW010000090.1, read as the reverse complement.
CTCGGTGGCGCTGTTCCGCGCCGACGTTCGCAAGAACGGCCGCGGCATCCACGTGACCTCCGGTGAGGTCAAGCTGCTGTCGGCGGGCGCCGGTAGCCATCACTACGCGGGCGACGTCGTGTTCGGCCCCGACGGATTCCTCTACCTGTCGGTTGGCGAGGACGAGATCTTCGCCCGCACCCGCAAGCCCGCCAACCTGCGCGGCAAGATCCTGCGCATCGACGTCCACGCCGCGAAGCCGCTGCCCGGCAAGCAGTACGGCATCCCGAGCGACAACCCCTATCGCCTCGACGGCGCTGGCAAGGCCAACCCGGCGTGCTTCGAGGACGGCAACGGTCTGCCCGACGCCGCCCACGCGTGCCCCGAGGTCTACGCGCGCGGGTTCCGCAACCCGTTCCGGTTCAGCTTCGACCGCACCGGCGGACGGCTGTGGGTCGGCGACACCGGCGCCCGCAGCGAGGAGATCAACCTGGTCGGGCGCGATGGCGACCACGGCTGGGACACCCAGGAGGGCACCACGGCGGGCGCCGGCATCACCGCCGCGGTCGCCGAGCTCCCGCCCCACACCAGCCGTACCTGCGCCGGCACCGCGATCATCGGCGGACACGTCTATCGCGGAACCGCCGTGCCGTCCCTGACCGGCACCTACGTCAGCGCCGACAACGGCGACGGCACGATCTACGCGCTCGCCAATCCCTACCATCGGACCCGCACGCTCCGCGTCGCGCTCGCGACCCCGTGTGCGCGATTCGCCCCGGCCTCGTTCACCGAGGACGAGCACGGCGAGCTCTACGTGATCTCGCTCAACCCCGCCGCCGGCCAGGGCGTCTTCAAGCTGATCGCGAGGAGCGCGGCGGCGGTGGCCGAGAAGCCGGTGCCGACCGCCGCCGTCGGACCCGCCGCGACGCTCTCGGCGACCGGGTGCGTGCAGCCGGGGACGCCATCGCAGCCGGTGGCGGCGGCGATCCCGTACCAGGTCAACGCCGAGCTGTGGTCGGACGGGCTCACCAAGCGGCGCTGGATGGTGCTGCCCGACGGCACCCGCATCACCGTGGCGGCCGACGGCGACCTCGAGCTCCCGGTCGGCAGCGTGCTGATCAAGGAATTCAGCTCGGGCACGCGGCGGATCGAGACCCGTCTGCTCGTCCGCCACGACGACGGCGACTGGGCTGGCTACACGTACGTCTGGAATGCGACCCAGACCGACGCGATCCTGGCCAGCGCCGCGCAGTCCGTCGACCTTGGCGACGGCGACGCGCCGTGGAGCATACCCAGCCGCGAGGACTGCCTGCGCTGCCACACCCCGGCGCGCGGCCGCGTGCTCGGCCTCGAGACGCGCCAGCTCGATCGCTCGATCCTCTACCCGACCGGCCGCCGCGCCAACCAGCTCGCCACCCTCGCCGGCCTCGGCATCCTCGAGTCATCGCCGCCCACCCTGGCGCCGTTCGTCGATCCCACCGATGCCACCGCCGACCTGGCCGGCCGCGCGCGCGCCTACCTGCATGCAAACTGCGCCCAGTGCCATCCCGGACCCGGGGCGAGCCTCGATCTCCGCTTCGACACCCCGCTGGCGTCCATGAACGTGTGCAACGTCCGCCCCACGACCGCCATACCGGGCGGAACGCACATCCTGGCCCCCGGCGACGCCGCGCACTCGACCCTCACCCTCCGCATGAAGGCCTCGACCGCCGTGCGCATGCCGGCGATCGGCACCTCGCGCGTCGATCGTTCTGGCGCCGCGGTGATCGACGCGTGGATCGATGGCCTGAAGCGTTGCACGCCTTGAGGCCGGGGCCGAAGCCGTAGCCGAAACCGAAACCGAAACCGAAACCGAAACCGAAACCGAAACCGAAACCGAAACCGAAACCGAAACCGAAACCGAAACCG
>CANKMW010000089.1 GCA_947483555.1 Myxococcales bacterium | reverse complement strand
GGGGCCCACAGATGGCTTCGGGGCCCGGCTCCGCGCTGACGCGCATGCGCGTCAGCCGGTGGGGCCCACAGATGGCTTCGGGGCCCGGCTCCGCGCTGACGCGCATGCGCGTCAGCCGGTGGGGCCCACAGATGGCTTCGGGGCCCGGCTCCGCGCTGACGCGCATGCGCGTCAGCCGGTGGGGCCCACAACGTGTCGGCGGTCGGCTCGGCGACGGTACACAGCAGGGTCGGGATCCCGGTGTCGCCGGTGACGTCGCGCATGCGCACCACGAGCCCGGCGCGCTGCGCGCACGCCAGCCAGTGGAGCGCGACCGATCCGAGCACGCGCTCCGCCGCGACCGGCGGGCACGCGTCGCCGCGGCCCACCGACGCGAGCGCGACCGCGCGGCTGTAGGCGTCGCGCTCGACACACTCGAGCAAGGCGGCCAGCCGGGCGTCGGCGATCGTCGTCGCCGCGGCGAGGCCATGGGTGGCAGGCGCGAACCACAGCGGCTGGTCCCGGCACGGGTAGAAGACCGCCTGGGCCGGCAGCCAGGTCGGGCCGCCGTCGATCAGATCATCGCCGCGCAGCCACGCGACCGTGTCGTCGGCCCGCGGCGCTCGCGCCGGGCACAGCGCCGCGCCGCCGACGAAGCGGCCGGGCGGCTCGATGGCGTGCACGGTCGCGATCCGGCCGCGCGGCTCGGCGCACCAGCGCTCGATCGCCTCCGCGAGCGCGCCGATCCGCGCCGCCTCGACGGTCGCCCCGCGCCCGGAGCAGACGCTCACCGACGCCGGATCGAGCGGCGTCCGCACCGCCGCGACGACGTGGACGCCGAGATCGTCGAGCGCGCTCAGGTCGGCGATGCGCTGCACGCCGATCCGTTGCGCGACCGCGACGAGGTCAGCGCTCGCGATCGTCACGCCCGAGACGCTCGAGCGGCTGCAGCTCGGCCTTGGCAGCGCGCGGCTGGACGATCGGCCGCAGCGGCCGGCCCGCGGGCACGGACCCGTCGGGACCGGGTGGTTCGGGTCGGATGGGTGTCATGGGTTCCTCATTGTCGTCACGATCAGGACCATCAGGCGGCGCATCTGACCGTGGCGTGCTGCCACACGGTTCCTCTGGAATTCTCGAGCTGTTCGACCTGCCGCAGGGCGAGCTGATCGGGCGTCGCCTCCGCCCGCCCGCCGCCCGCCGCCTCGGTCGCTGGCTGCGCCAGGCGCAGCAGCGCCTGGCACACTTGCGCGTACCACGCCAGGTTGGGGTCACTGGCGAGGGTCGGGACCTCGTGCCGTGCCGGCTGGACCTCGGCGAGCCAGCGGCTTGCCGCCGCGCCCAGCGCGCCATCGCTGGTGACCGCGGCGCGCAGGAACGTCGCCGCGCGCTCGCGGTTGTCCTCCACCCAGCGCGCGCCCTCCCGGACATCATCCCAGGGCACGTAGGCGAACGCTTTCTCGGCGGCGGCGCCGACGGCCTCGAGGCCGCGCTCGACCGCCGTCCAGCGGTGGTTGCTGGTCGCGACGATCCCCAGGTGGGCACGACAACACTCGAGGTTGCGGACGATCGAGACGTGCTCGTCGGCGACCCCGATCGGGGCGTCGGCCAGCGCCGCCGGCAACTCGTCGGCGGTCGGTGCCGCACCGAGGTGGTTGCGCCAGAACCGAGCCAGTGGGACGTCGAGCTCGACCAGCACCTCGCGAGCGCCGGCGCCGAGCTCGGCGACCAGATCCGGGGCGGCGCTGCGCTCCGCCGCGCTGTGCGCGACCCGGATCGCCGCGATCGCCCACGCCAGCCGACCGGGGTGGTCGGCGGCCGGACGGGCGCCGGCAAACCGTCGCTCGAACGAGAGGTCGCGGTCGACGAGCGGCGTCAGCGTGCGGTAGCTCCACAGCACGGCGAGCAACTCGCGTGAACGGTTCGCGGTCACGTCACGCGCCAGGCTGTCGTCGGCCCACGGCTGCGACAGGTCGGTCAAGAAGGTCCGGAGATCGGACGCTGCGGTCAGCTCGTCGACGGTCCAGGTGCGACGCTCCAGCAGGTCGACCGCCCAGTAGAGCAGCGCCCAGAACAGCGTGCGATCGACCGGGCGCAGCCCGAGGTGCTGGATCGGCCGGGCCGCCGCGCGCAGCAGCCCGTCGCGCGCGAGCAGGACCGCGGCGGCGCCGCCGTCAGCCGGTCGGGCGACGTCCGCGAGCGCGAACAGCCCGCGCGGCGTCACCCAGCACGGTCGGGTGTTGCCGACCTCCTCGCTAGCGACCAGCCCGAGCTCCTCGAGCTTGTTCAACCAGCGGTGGATGGTCGGCATCGTGCACGAGGTGATCAGCTCGGCCAGCTGGGTGGCGGTCTTCGGCTCCGCCCGCAGGTGCTCGAGGACCTCTCGCCACCCCGGCTTCTGGATCGCGGCGGCCATCGCTTGATCGCGACGCACCACCTCGCGCTCGCGCTCCCACGCCAGCGTCCAGTCGCGCAACGCCTGGAGGTAGCTCCGCGCGTCGGCGGTCGGCTCGATCCACGCCAGCTCGTGGGCGACGGCTTCGACCTCGACGCCGGTCATGCCGCGGGCGACGTCGGTGGCCAGCGTGCCGGCGACGAGGCGCAGGTGGTCGAGGTGACCGGCACGGTCGCCGAGCGATCGAAGGAGCTCGAGAGTCTTCACGATACTGTCCTTGCAGCTACATTGCGCACTGTAGGCGCTGTGCAATGAGTATGCAATATGAAAACACAATAACAATTACAATCAGTCACACAGGACGATGACCTCGATCCCGCTGCGGGGCCGGCTCCACGTGCGCAGCCCAGCACCCTCGACCGGTTGCACGACCACGAGGCCGATCTCGGTGGGGTCCTGGTTGGCGATCACGGTGATCGTCTGCGTGCGCGCGGTGCCCATGGCGATCTGCTCGAACGTCACCAGCCGCTCCGACATGGCGGGCACCAGCAGCAACCCGACCCGTGCCCGCTGCAGCGCCGCATCGACTCGTTCGCGGAACAGGTCCTTGCAGATCAGCGCCGCGTACGACCACAACGCCCGCGACGGCTCGCCGGGTGTGGCCGCGCCGAGGCGGACCCAGCTGGTCACGTTCGCGACCGGGCAATCGATCGCCTCGTAGATCGGCTCGGCGTCGTTGCCGGCCTGGCCGTAGCCGAACGGGTTGAACTTGTCGTGGTGGAACGCCTTGACGCGGCGTCCGTCGCGCTCGCGGATCAAGACGGTCGATCGGTTGTAGCGACGTCCGCCCTCATCGTGGTGCGCGCTGCCGCACGCGACCAGCTCGAGTGACGCGGCGTGGTCGGCGAGCCAGCGGCGGGCGGCGACCACGGCACCGCCGCCGACGCACAGCTCCGGCACGATCGCGATCGTGCAGCCTTGCGCGTCGGCCGCGGCCAGCAGCCGGAGGAGGGCGCGCTCGTTGTGGCCGGGGTTGACGGGCTCGACGACGAAGCGGAGCTCGTCGCCCACCGGCCGCCGGACCTGCATCGCCTCGTCGTCGCCGCCGTCATCGACGACCCCGGAGATCGGGAAGACGCCGGCGAGCAGGGTGCCGCGGGTCGGGATCGGTAGCAGCGGGCTCAGCGAGAAATCGAACCGCAACTGCACGTCGCTGTCGTCGGCGATCGCCAGCGAGGGCAGGTGATCGATCGGGAACTCGTCCTGGCGATCGGGTCGCGTCGTCAGGCGACCGGAGAACAGGTCGGTGAGCCGCGGCCGGACGCGCGGATACGGCTGCCCGGGCGCGACCGCGGTGCTGGCGTCCAGGCGGTTGGCGAGGCAGGTCACGAGGCGCGCGCCGACCACCGTGTCGAGCAACTCGGCGGCGATCCGACAGCGCAGCGCGGCCGCGTGCCGCTGGTCGGCACCGTCGACGTCGAGCGACACCCCGGCGCACGCGTCGTCGACGGCGCGACACAGGAGCGCGACGTCGTCGGCGCCGGCGGTCAGCCCGTCGAGATGGCCACGCAGCTCGAGCGCGGCGCGCGCGATCGCTCCGCGGCGGAGCGCCGCACGCACGGTCGCGAGCTGTTGCAGCGGCGCGCTGTGCACGCGGCACTCGCGGAGGAACGCAGCCGCGACCTGATCGAGGGCCCACGGCGGCGGCACGTCGGAGAAGTACCTCGGCGCCCAGTCCGGACCGATCGCCCCCATCGGGGCGACGGTAGCGTGCCGCAACCGCATCAGTCCAGGCGGCGTGGCGACCTTGCGCCGCGGCGACGGCCGTGCCGACGGCGACGGCGACGGCGACGGTCACGGCGACGGCAACGGTCACGGATACGGGTACGGGTACGGGTACGGCTACGGCGACGGCTTCGGCGCTGCGACCCGGGCGTCCATCTCGACGCGCAGCGAGCGCTCGGCTCCGCTCGCGACCAGCCGCGCCCGCGCGCCCGAGAGCTCCACCGCCGCCGGCGAGCCGTCGGCCTCCAGGCGCCGCGCCGCGAACACGCCGGTCAACGCCGAGGTCAGCGTCCCGGCGAGCTGGGCGTGCGCGTCGGGCGCGGCGTCGCGGATCGCGGCCACCACGTCGCCGTAACAGGGCCGCATCACGCCGGGTGCGGGCTCGCACGACAGCTCGAGCGCGGTCACGCCGACCTCGGCGGCGATGCCGGCGGCGCCATCGCGCACGCCGAGCGCCAGCGACGCCCAGGCGTGGGCCGGCGTCACCAGCTCGCCGTCGGCGATGTCGACCCGGACCGCGGCGTCGAGGGCCAGCCCGCCGTCGGTCGTCGACCGCAGCGTCGGGGGCAGCGGCAGGCGCAACGGCGACAGCCGCAGCGTCAGGTAGGTCGCCACCGTCTCGTCCTGGTTGAAGCGGTCGTGAGCGGCGACCAGGTCGAGCTGCTCGTCGAGCCAGCCGGTGCGCCACAGCTCGTAGAGCAACCCGTTGAGGGCGTCGAGATCGAGATCGAGCGTCACCGCCGCATCCGCCACCGGCTCGGCGAACGCCACCGGCCCGCGCCGCGGCGGCCGCACCGGCGGTCCGCCGGACGGCACCGCGACCGGGCCGCCCAGCTTCCACCGCAGCGGTACCGCTGCCCACGCGCCGTCGCGGACCTCGACCGATCGCTCGGGGCAGATCTCGACGACCAGCCGGCGGCCACCCGGCAACTCGAGCGGCGGCGGCGCACCGAGCGCGGCCAGCAGCGCGGCGTCGAGGCTGCCGGACACCGCGCGCGACACCATCCGATCGCCGCCGATCTGGCGGTTGAGCCAGTCGAGCGCGCGGTTGTCGAAGTCGAGGCGGGCGCGGACGCCGATCGTGAAGCCGAGCGAGCCGCCGTCGACGCGCGGCACGGCGCCGATGATCACCGGGACGCTGACGCGGTCGAAGACCACCACCGCGGTGGCACGGAAGAAGCCGTCGGGCACCGGGGCCCGGAACGTCGGCGGTGGGAACAGCGACACCTCGCGCGGGTGGGCGGCGAACGAGGCCCATTGCGCGCGGACGTCCTCGATCGCGCGGAAGCCGCCGGCACCGACGTGCGACGTCCCGGCCAGCTCGCGGCGCAGCTCGGCCGCGATGATCGCGGCCACCGTGCCGGCGCCACCGGCGCCGTCGTCGAGCAGGCGCTGGCCGACCACGAGTCGACCGCTGCACGACGGTGCCGCCGGATCCTGGAACGGCCCCACCAGCTGCGCCGCGCCCACCGAGCGCGCGATGCCGCCGCGGTAGGTCACGCTCCATCGGCTCCACACCAGCCCGGGCGCGCCGCCGTCGTGACTGGTCGCCGTGGCCACGCTGGCCTCGCCGACCGTCGCCGACTCGGCGACCAGCGGCCCCGGCCACCGCACCTCGAGCGTGGGCCGCGACGTGGCGTCGACCAGCGCCGGCACCAGGCCCGCGTGCGCGCCGGCGATCGCCAGCCCGGCGAGCGTCGCGAGCGCCCCGCTTGCCCGGGTCCTCACGACCTCTTGTACCCTTTCGGGTGCTGAATCGGCCACCTGATCACCGCCGCAGCGCCCACGTCCTCACCCCCAGGCTCTCGTGTGCCGTCACCACTCGCCGTCCAGGAGCCTGCCATGATCCACCCCGCCCGCCGCGTCGCCACCCTCACCGTGTCGCTAGCCACGGGTCACGACGCTGATCCACGTGGCCGCCTGTAGCTCCGCTGCGCCGGGCAGGCCGGCACCGACCACCACGACCTCGTCGAAGACTGTCCGAGGCACGAGGACCTCGGCCGAGAGGCGGCGAATCAGCTCCAGCTGACCGATTGCCCCGAGGTGAATGAGGGGGCCCGCGTCGGCGACGACGATCACGCGCGACCGAGCGCCTCGCCCGCCTCGATTTCGCGCACCAGCTCGCCATCGTCCAGGTCGAAAGGCGAGATGTGATGAACGCCCAGAACCTGTACGAACGCGGCCTGTGCCATACCGCCGAGTTCGGCGGCTTTCGCATAGCCCAGGCGACGCTGGCGCACCTGATCCACGAGCCACAGGAGCCGCAGGTCGGCCGAAACCTCCGCGGCCGACCAGGGCCGATGGCGAAACGCCTCCGCGGGAAGCTCGACTTCGACGGCGTAGGGACGAGACACGGCCATGTCTCGAGGTTACCACCCGCCGGCCCAGTGGACGACTGCGACGGGCGCCCGGGGCAGATGGCGGAGCGTGTTCGACCGTACCCCTTGGAGTACTTGTCAGCACGTCCCGCTGGTCTAGGTTGGCGCGTTCGCGAACCTCCACATTCACCTCGGCGTTTCGACCGGCGTCCGCAGACCTCGCGGTCGCGGGGCACGTCAGCGTCGCGGCAGGCTTTCGCCGTAGATGACGAGGCTCCACCGCCGTCGCGCCACCCACTTCACGCGAGCTTCACGTCAGCGAGAGGGCGGTGTGTGAACGATCACTCGCGGTTCGGCGCGATGGCAGCGTTGGCCCCTTCGATGCAATCAGTCGCGAGTGTAGGCCGGGAATGGGTGAAAGAATGTCGATCGTCAAGACGCTCAGGCAGTTGCTGCCGGCACCAGGCATCGTGGCTCGCGCGGTCCTCGACCGGCATCATCCGATCCTGGCCCAGATCGTCCCGATGCGGCGCTGCAACCTCGCCTGCGGCTACTGCAACGAGTACGACAAGGTGTCGAAGCCGGTGCCGCTGCACGACGTGCAGCGCTGGCTCGACAAGCTCGCCGAGCTACGCACCGAGGTGGTGACGCTCAGCGGAGGCGAGCCGATGCTGCACCCGGACGTCGACGCCATCGTCGCCGGGATTCGCCACCGCGGCATGATCGCGGGCCTGATCACGAACGGCTACTTCCTGCAGCCGGATCGGATCGAGCGCCTCAACCGCGCCGGTCTGCAGTTCCTCCAGATCAGCATCGACAACGTCAAGCCGGACGACATCTCGCAGAAGAGCCTCAAGGTGCTCGACCACAAGCTCCAGAACCTGGCCGCACACGCGCGCTTTCAGGTCAACGTCAACTCGGTGCTGGGGTCGGGTTGCGAGCGTCCCGAGGACGCGCTGGAGATCGCGCGGCGCGCGAAGCAGCTGGGCTTCTCGACGTCGGTCGGGATCATCCACGACGGCTCCGGCCACCTGCAGGCGCTCGGTGGGCGAGAACGCGCCGTCTACGACGAGATCGTGAGGACCAGCGCCGGCATGTACACGCGGATCCGGTCGTTCCAGAGCAACCTCATCGACGGCAAGCCCAACGACTGGCAGTGCCGCGCCGGAGCCCGCTACCTCTACATCTGCGAGGAGGGGAAGGTTCACTACTGCTCGCAGCAACGCGGCAACCCCGCGATCCCGCTGGCCGACTACACCGTCGACGACATCCGGCGCGAGTTCGACGCGCCCAAGGCGTGCGCGCCGTACTGCACGATCGGATGTGTCCATCGGGCCTCGGTGCTCGATGGCTGGCGCAAGCGCCAGACCGTGGTCGCCGACTCTCCGGCCGCGTGCTCGACAACCGAGAGGACCCCATGAACGTCAAGACGTTGATCCGGACCATCCCCGACTTCCCGAAGCCGGGCATCCGGTTCCGTGACATCACGCCGCTGATCGGCAACCCCGACGGACTCCACCACGTCACGCTCGCGCTGGCCGAGCGATACCGCGGCCAGGTCGGGGCGGTGGCGGGCATCGAGGCGCGCGGCTTCATCTTCGGTGCGGTGGTGGCCCATGCCCTCGGCGTCGGGTTCGTGCCCATCCGGAAGCCAGGCAAGCTCCCCGGCGAGTCCATCGGCCACGACTACGAGCTGGAGTACGGAACCAACCGCATCGAGATGCACGTCGACGGGCTCGGCCGCGGCGAGCAGGTGTTGCTCGTCGACGATCTGCTCGCCACCGGTGGGACCGCCGCCGCCGCCGCCGCCCTCATCGAACGACTCGGCGCCCACATCGTCGGGTGCGCGTTCGTGATCGAGCTCGCCGGGCTACCCGGGCGCGCGGTCCTGGAACGCCGGGGCTGTGCGGTCCACGCGCTGTGCTCGTTCAGCGACGACGAATGAACGTCAACGCAGCACCCACACCACGGTCAGCAGCTCGAGCGCCACCACCCACAGCGTGCATGACACCACGCTGGCGGTCATGCCGCGCGTCACCGCGTCGGCGTCGGGCTTGGGTGCCGAGCCCTTGGCCACCACGTCGCTGGCGATGCCCCACGCGTACATCCAGACCAGGAAGATCGCGCGCGCCGTGTACTTGGCGCGCTCGGGGCGCGGATCGACCAGCTCGGCCGTGAGCAGCGGCCAGGGATCGCTCATGCCGAGCGAGCGGCACACCAGCATGCCGCCACCGATCATGCCGAGCGCGAACACGCTCGCGACCACGAGGTACGCCAGCGCGACGGTGGTCCACGCCGGCGCCCACAGGTAGGCGCGCTGGTCGACGCCGAGCGCTTCGAGCGCTACCGTCTGCCGCCCCAGGCCCATCGAGCCCAGCCAGGCGTTGGTGGCGCTGCCCGACGCCGCCACGAACAGGATCGCCGACAGCGCCGGGGCCAGCGCGATGATGTGGGCGCCGCCGATCTGGCGCAGGAGCGCGTCGGGGCGCACGCCGGCGCCGCCGATCTGGCTGACCACGTACAGGACCGTGTAGCCGATCAGGACGCTGACGATGGCGTAGAAGAGCAGCGGTCGCAGCAGGGTCTGCGCCGCGACCCGGCGGGCCACGGTGGCGGCGTCGCGCGGCCGGCGCACCACCTGGCGGGGCAGATGGCGGAGCGCCCACGCCGCGACCGCGAACGGTCGCGTCACCGGCTCGACGCGCGCGGCGGCCCGCCGCCACCATGGGCGGGTGGTCGCCGGCCCGCGGGGCGGCGGGGTCTCACCGTGCTCCTCGAGGTGATCGCAGAGCGCGGCTTCGAGCGCCAGCAGCCAGTGACCGCGCACCGCCACGTCGACGCCGTCGGCCTCGAGCGGGCCGGGCCAGTCGGCGGCGAACAGCTGCTCGAGGCGGCGGTGCTCGAGGGAGAGCAGGAACAGCCGATCGGCGACCCCGGCGGCGAGCGCGACGTCGTGGGTGACGACGATCGCCGAGATGCCGAGCGCCGCGACCTGGTCGCGGATCAGACGGGCCAGCGCGCGCACGCGATGAGGGTCGAGCCCGACCGACGGCTCGTCGAGGAACAGCAGGCGTCGCCGGCTGGCGAGCACGCGGGCGACGGCGACCCGCTGGGCCTGGCCTCCCGACAGCGAGCCGACCGTGGTGCCGCGGCGCGCGACGTCCTCGTCGAGGCCGACCCGGGCCAGCCAGGTCGCGGCGTCGGCGTCGGGCGGCGCGGCCGCGCCGCCGGCCGGGACCGGATCGGGTGCGCGGGCGTGCGACAGCGCCAGCTCGAGGTTGCCGGCGACGTCGAGGTGATCGAACAGCGCCCCGCGCTGCGGTACCAGGCCGAGATCGTCGCGGTCGAGGGCCAGCCGTTGCGAGCTCACGTCCCAGCCACCGCGCTCCAGCTCGTCGGGCTCGAACAGCACGCGCGCGAACGTCGACTTGCCGGCGCCGCTGCCGCCGAGCAGGACGACGACCTCGCCGGGAGCAACCGAGAGCGAGACGTCGTCGATGAGCACGCGGCCGTCGGGCAGCGCGACGCGCAGGCCGCGCACCTCGAGCCGGGGAGGCGCAGCGGGCACGAGGCGAAACCTAACACGTCCTTCGACTCGCCCACGTCGTGGGCTCGCTCGGGGCCAACGGATCCACGATCACGAACCGGGCTACGATCGATGCGTGAACGTCCGCCGCACCGTCGCGATGGTCGCCGAGCTCGGTGCGGTCGTCGCGGCCGTGGTGCTCGGTGGCAAGGGCGGCTTGATCGTGCTGCTGGTGGCCGCGTCGGTCGCGCTGGCGCTGCGTGGCGAGCGCTGGTTCGTGGCCCGCGACCGCGACCGTCCGGCGGCGTGGTCGGCGCTCGGCGGGGGCCTGGTGGGTGGCGCCGCGCTCGCCGGTGCGTGGTTCTTGTCGCCGACCCTGATCGACGCCACCGGCCACGACATCGAGTGGAGCACCGAGCCGGTGGTCCGCGGCTCGTTCCAGCTCGCCGCGACGCTGGCCTTGATCACCGTCGCCCTGGGGGTCGCCTCCGAGCTGGTGTTTCGCCGCTGGCTGCTCGACCGGGTGGCGGGGTTGGTCCGTACCCAGGGTGAGCCGCGCCCTGTCGCACTCGTCGCAGGGATCCTGCTAGCGGCGGTGATCGAGGCGGCCGTGTCACCCTCCGGGGGATTTCCTGTCGGGGTCGGCGTGGTCAGCGGCGGCCTCGGCGCGCTGTACGTGACCTCGGGCGGGCGAATCGCAGCCTGCGTTACAGCGCGGCTCGTGTTCGATGTTGGTGCAATCTTCCTGCAGGCGCTGCAACTCACCGCCTAGCGTGGATAAGGGTCGGAAAACCCGCGGTAGAGACCGGCTTTCAGCGGCAATCGAACGTCGCTGCGCTACGAACCGGTCCACGGCCGTGTCTCATGAGGCGAGCACCGCGACTGGTTTCATCGGTCGGTCCGGCGATGGTTCACATCTGGTCCGCGGTTTGCTCAACCCCCCAGCATGTCGGTCGCCGCTCGCACCACCCAGCCCATGTCAGTCCCGTGGGTCACCGCCCGCAACGGTCATCCGACCCGGATCCTGGTGACCCTGGAACGGCGCGTCACGCTGGTTGTCGAGGACGGCGACCGTCCGGTCGCCGACCCCAACGCGCGCGTGCTCGCCGTCGAGCTGGTCGCGCTGCTCACGATCGAAGGTGCCCGCCACAACGTCCTCGAGCAGCGCCGCGTGCGCGCTCACGCGTCGGACGTTGCCCAGTTCGCCGCCGCGGTGCTCGAGCAGCTCGAGCTGGCCTGTCACCTGTGTCCAGGAATTGACATCGCCATCACCAGGGATGACGCCCAGATCTGGCACCCGCTGCGGGTCGGGCTTGCCGGGCTGGTGATCGACGGCCAGCCGGTCGCGGTCGCCGACGTGGTCGAGACGGCGCCGCCCACCAACGAAGACATCGAGCTGACCCGGCGGGCGCGGCGGCGCTCGGTGATCGCGGCCGGGACCTCGCCGCCGCCGTATCGCTAGCAACGCGAGCGTTCACCGGCTCAGCCGAGCGGCGCCGCCGGTTCCACGGCACAGTTCGCGAACTCCACCGCGCAGGTGCCGTTCTGCGGCTGGACGTACGGACGCTCCTCGGGATCTTCCTCGGTGCACGTGAGGCGCCGCTGGTACCAGGCGGCGCAATCGTCGCGACTCGAGCAGTCGGCGGCGTCGAGGGTCTCGCAGGCGCCGGCGACCGGTCCGCCCCGATCGACGCCGAAGCAGCCGAACCCGCCGCCGAGGTAGCACTCGTCGTCGAAGAGGAGGCAGGTGTCATACGCCGCCCGGCAGCCGGGCGTGGCCAGGCACGAGGCCTGGTCGCGGATGGCGGTGCAGGCGCCGCAGGCAGCCCACGTCGGTGGCTCGGGCTGATCGGGGCACGTGATCGACGGCGGATGCAACGCCTCGCAGAGCATCGTGCGCGGGTTGCGGAGTCGCAGCGGCGGGTCGGGGCACCCGGCCGCCGCCCCCTCGTCACATGCCATCGTGGCCAGCGCCGCCACGGCGATCAGCAGCAAGGCGGCGCGCACCCGCACATCGTAGCCGGTCGTCGCCGCGGTTCAGCCGCAATCGGTGCCGGGGTCGCACTCGAAGGCGAGCTCGGGCGCGCACTGCTGGAACTCGAGCGTGCACTCGTCGCTGTCGTCGACGACGCCGTCGCCGTCGCTGTCGACGCCGTCGCGGCACCCGGGGCCCGGCGAGTACGAGGCCAGGCAGTCATCGTGGCGCGAGCAGTCCCAGGCGTCCAGTCCGGCGCACGCGCCCTGGATCGGGCCGGTCTCGTCGACCGGGTAGCAGCCGAGGAACGGCGTGAGCGCCGGGCACGGACCGTCGGTGAACAGGCAGCCGTGGTCGTAGGTGGTGCGGCAGGCCGTGGTCGCCGCGCACTGCGCCTCGCCGAGCCCGATGCAGCTCGAGCCGCACGAGCCCCAGCTCGGCAAGGCGAGCGCGTCGGCCTCGGCGCCGGTGCACGGTCCGCAACCGCAGCCGCCGCCGCCAAAGCTCTCGCAGGCGAGGGTCGACGGGTTGACCAGGCCTGGATCGGGGACGAACGGCTCCCCCTCGCGGGCCGGGCAGATGATGTCGTCGTCGCCGCCCCAGTGGAGGGTGCAGGCGGGCAGCGCGGCAGCCGCGAGGGCGAGGGCGAGGTAGGACAGGCGCATGGGAGGGAAGGTCAGCAAGGGATGGGCCACGGCCAAGCCCACGAGATCATTGGCGTCACGACGCCTCGGGGCCGCGGTTTTTCGAGGGTGAGCCAGCCGGGGCGCTAGAAAACCGGATCAGGGGCAAGTGCTATCGATGGTCGGATGCGGGTGCTGCACACATCGGACTGGCACCTGGGGCACCTGCTCCTGGACCTGTCGCGTGAGCGCGAACACCGAGCGTTCCTGGCCTGGCTGCTCGACGTGCTGCTGGCCGAGGAGATCGACGCGCTGCTGGTGACCGGCGACGTCTTCGACGGTGGCAATCCGCCGGCGAGCGCGCAGGGGGCCTGGTACGGCTTCCTGGCCGAGGCGCACCGGCGGCGGCCGCTGATGTCGACGGTCGTGATCGCCGGCAACCATGACTCGCCGGCGCGGCTGGCGGCGGCGGCGCCGCTGATGGCGGGCGTTCGCGCCCACGTGGTCGGCGCCCTGCCGCGGCTGGCGGGCGGCGGCATCGATGCGGCGCGGGTGGTGGTGCCGCTGCCGCGCGCCGACGGCAGCGTGGCGGCGTGGGCGGTCGCGGTTCCGTTCCTGCGGCCGGGCGATCTGGCCGAGGACAGCGGCGAAGCGGTGCGGGCGGTGTACGCGGAGGCGCTCGGCCAGGCCCGGGCGCGGCGGCAGCCGGGGCAGGCGATCATCGCGATGGGGCATCTGCACGTCAGCGGTGGCGAGCCGTCGTGGATGTCGGAGCGGCGGGTGCTGATCGGCGGCGTCGAAGCGATCGACGCCGGCGGCTTCGGCGACGACCTGGCGTACGTGGCGCTCGGGCACCTGCACAAGGCGCAGCGCGTGGGCGCCGACCACGTCCGCTACGCCGGCTCGCCGATCCCGCTGGCGATGGGCGAGGCCGACTACCGTCACCAGGTCGTCGTCGTCGACCTGGAGGGCGAACGCGCCGGCGCGATCCGGACCCTGCCGGTGCCGCGCGCGGTCGAGCTACGGCGGGTGCCGCGCGCGGCGGCGCCGCTGACCGACGTGCTCGCCGCGCTGGCGGCGCTGCCGGAGGTCGCGCCCGGCGACGACCGCGAGCTGGCGCCGTACGTCGAGGTGCGGGTGCTGCTCGAGCGGCCCGAGCCGCACCTGCGGACGCAGATCGAACAGGCGATGCGCGGCAAGCACGCCCGCCTGGTCAAGATCTCGCCCCAGTTGACCGGCGATCGCCTGGCGCTCGGCGACGCGCCGCTGCCCGAGTCGCTGGCCGAGCTGGATCCGCGCGAGGTGCTGCGGCGGCGATGGCGCCGCGACCATGCCGCCGACGTGCCGGCCGCCGTGCTGGTGGCGTTCGAGCAGCTGCTCGCCGAGGTCGCGGCGGGGCCGCCATGAAGATCCTCGCCATCCGCGGCCACAACCTGGCCAGCCTCGCCGGTCGGTTCGAGATCGACTTCGACGCCGATCCGCTCGCCGGCGCCGGGCTGTTCGCGATCGTCGGCGAGACCGGCGCCGGCAAGACCACGCTGCTCGACGCCATGTGCGCGGCCCTGTTCGACAAGACGCCGCGCCTCGAGGGCCACAGCGGCTTCAAGGTCGGCCACGGTGACGACGACAAGCTGCGGCTCGGCACCAGCGACGTCCGGTCGCTGGTCCGCAACGGCGAGACGCTGGGCTGGGCCGAGGTCGACTTCGAGGGCCGCGACCGCCGGCGCTACCGGGCCCGCTGGGAGGTGCAGCGGGCCCGCCAGAAGCTCGACGGTCGCTGGCAGGACCAGCGCATGAAGCTGGTGCGGCTCGACGACGGCGTCGTGCTCGGCGGCACGCGCACCGAGACCCTCACCGAGATCCGGCGCGTGCTCGGGCTGTCGTACGACGAGTTCTGCCGCTCGGCGCTGCTGGCGCAGTTCCAGTTCGCGCGCTTCCTCAAGGCGTCGGCGAGCGAGCGCGCCGAGCTGCTCGAGCGCATGACCGGGACCCAGATCTACGGCGACGTGTCGCGCGCTGCGTTCCGACGCGCGGCGGCGCTGGGCGAGGAGCGGCGGCGGCTGGCCGACGCGACCACGGCGGTGAGCGTGCTCGACGACGCGGCGCGGGCGATGGTCGACGTCGACGAGGCGGCGGCGCGGGTCGCGGTCGAGCGCGGCGCGGCGATCGCCCTGGCGCTGGCGACCGCCGGGGGGTGGCGCGAGCGGGCGGCGGTGCTGCGCGACGACGTGGCGGGCGGCGACCACGACGAGCGGGCGGCGCGCAGCCGGCGGGTGGCGGCGGAAGCGCGAGCGCGCGAGGTCGCGGCGGTGGAGCGGGCGGCGCCGGCGCGCGAACCGTGGCGGACCCGCGCCGACGCGGCGACCCGGATGGTGCTCGGCGAGCAGGCGGTGGCGCGCGAGGAGCAGGCGGTGGCGCTCGCGACGCGGTCCGAGCGCGACGCCGGCGGGCGCGTCGAGCAGGCCCGGGGCCAGGAAGCGGCGGTGGTGGAGATGACGGCGGCGGCGGCGCCGGCGCTGGTGCGGGCCCGGGTGCTCGACGCCCAGGTGATCGAGGCGGCACGACGGACGCAGGCGTCGGCCGCCGAGGCTGCGGCGCTCGGGGCGCGGGCGCGGGCGGCCGCGGCGCGGGCGTCGACGGTCGGCGAGGACGTCGCCGCGGCCACCGCGGTCGTGATCGATGGCGAGCGCTGGCTGGGCATCCGGCCGATGCACGTGATCATGGCGCGTGAACCGGCGCGCTGGCGCGGCCTCGTGGATCGCGTGGTCGCGGGGCGGGCGGCGATCGAGGTGGCCCGCGCCGAGCTGGATCGGATGGCGCCGCAGGTGCTGGCCGCCGACGAAGCGCGGGCCGGCGCCGAGGGCGAGGTCGCGGTCGCGCACGGTGCGCATGAACAGGCCAAGGCGGCCGCGGCGGCGGCCGAGCAGCGGGCCCGCGAGGTGCCGCTGGCGCCGGCCGAGCGCGTGCTGGCCGCGGCCGACGCCCGGGCCGCGGCGGTGGGACCGCTGGCGGTGCTGGCCACGGCGGCCCGGCGCGCCGCCGACGACCAGGCCCGCCATGCGGAAGCGGCGGCCGCCGAGCGCGCCGAGCGCGACGACGCCGTGGCCCGCGGCGTCCAGATCCGGGGGCGCCTCGAATCCGACCGAGCCGCGCTCGGTGAGGCCGACGAAACGCTGGCGCGCCTGCGACGTGCCGCCGATCACGAGGCGACGCGTGCCGAGTTGCACGACGGCGACGAGTGTCCGGTGTGCGGCGCGACCGAGCACCGCTGGGGTGGTGGCGTCGTGGATGAACTGGTTCGCGAACAGGCGGCGCGGGCCGGCGAGCTGCGTGCCGTGGTCGAGGGGTTGCGTGGCGCGCTCGGCGTGGCCGAGGTGGCCGGGCAGGTGGCAGCTGGGCGGGCCCGCGAGCGAGCGCAGGGGGCGGTCGACGCCGAGGCGGCCGTGGTCGCGCTGCGCGCCGCGTGGCGCGACGGGGTCGCGGCGGCCGGCGAGCTCCTGTTCGCCGACGACCCGGTCACCGACGACGCCGCCCGCTGGATCGAGGCGGCGGTCCGCGATGCCGGCGCGGTGCGGACGCGGGCCGAGGCGGCTCGCGATGCGGCCCGGCTCCTCGACGACGGCGCCAAGTCGCGGCAGTCGGCGCAGCTGGCGGCGGCGCACGATCTCGAGCAGGCCCGGACCCGGCGCGACGCCCGGCGCGAGGCGGCGACCGTGCTGGCCGCCGCGGTGAGCGCCGCCGAGCGCCGCCGCGACGACCATGGCCGGGTCGTCGGCGACGCGCGCGGCGAGCTGGCGGACGTGCTGTCCGCCGACGAGCTGCACGGGCTCGATCGCGATCCGGGCCGGCTCCGTGGTCCGCTGTTGGCCGCGGTCGCGGCGTGCGCCGAACGCGTGGCGGCGGTGGACGGCGCGCGCCGCACGCTCGAGCGGCTGCGGCCGGAGCTGGCCGCGGCCGTGGCGACCGCCGAGCAGCTCGCCGCCGCCGCGACGGAGCGCGACCTGGCGGCGCAGGCGTCGCGCGACGAGCACGCCGGCCTGGCCGACGAGCGCGCCGCCCTGCTCGGCGGCCGCGCCGCCGAGGTCGTCGAGCGCGAGCTGGCCGCGGTGCGCGCCGCGGCCAGTGTCGAAGATCGCGCGGCCGCCGTGGTGTTCGTGGCCGCCGGCCGCGCGCTGTCGTCGGCCCAGGCCCGGCTCGAGACCGAACGCGGCGCGCGTGCCGCTGCGATCGAGGCCCACGCCGCCGCCGCCGCCGCCGTGGCTGCGGCGCTCGCGCTGGCCGGGCTGTCGGAGGCGGACGCGGCGCCGCTCCTGGCCCGTGACGCCGCCTGGCTCGCCGTGGCGCGCGCCGAACTCGCGGCGCTCGACGACGAGGTCACCTGCGCTGCCGCGGTCGCCGCCGAACGCCGCCGCCTCGACCGCGAGCATGCCGCCCGCCGGCCCGCCGTGCTCGCGGTGCTCGCGGCCTCGGTTTCGGTTTCGGCCTCGGCTTCGGTTTCGGCTTCGGCTTCGGTTTCGGACTCGGCTTCGGCTTCGGCTTCGGTTTCGGTTTCGGCTTCGGTTTCGGTTTCGGACTCGGTTTCGGACTCGGTTTCGGACTCGGTTTCGGACTCGGTTTCGGACTCGGCTTCGGCTTCGGTTTCGGACTCGGCTTCGGACTCGGCTTCGGACTCGGTGCCCCGCTCCGTTCGTCCTGAGCGAGGCCGCGCCCTTCGACTCGCCGCTTCGCGGCTCGCTCAGGGTGACCGGTTCATGGCCGAGTCGAAGGACGCCGACCACGCCGACCACCTCCTCGACGAACCCGACCCCGCCTGGCGCGACCGCGTCGCTGCCGCTGCCGACCACGCGGCCGCCGCGACCACGCGGCTGCGCGCGCTCGAGCTGCAACGCCAGGCCGACGACGCCGCGCGTGCACGCCACGCCGAGTGCATCGCCGCGGCCGCCGCCCACGATGCCACCGCGTTGCCGTACGAGCAGCTCGCCGCCGTGATCGGCTCGGCCGATGGCAAGGAGCTGCGCAACTTCGCCCAGAGCCTGTCGCTCGACGCGCTGCTCGCCGCCGCCAACCGCCATCTCGATCAGCTCGCGCCGCGCTACCAGCTCGAGCGCGTCCCGGGCCAGGACCTTGAGCTGCACGTGATCGATCGCGAGATGGGCGGCGATGCGCGCGCGGTCAACAGCCTGTCGGGCGGCGAGAGCTTCCTGGTCTCGCTGGCGCTGGCGCTGGGGCTGTCGTCGATGGCCGCCGCCGACGTCGAGGTGCGGACCCTGTTCATCGACGAAGGCTTCGGCTCGCTCGATCCGGCCACCCTCGACGCCGCGCTTGGCGTGCTCGACACCCTGCGCGCTGGCGGCCGCCAGGTCGGCATCGTGTCGCACGTCGCCGAGCTCGAGGATCGCGTCGCGGCCTCGGTGTCGGTGCGCGCCATCGGCGGCGGTCGCAGCGTCGTCGAGGTCCGTGGCGCCCGCGGGTGAACGCTGTGGCGGGTACCGGGGACGCTGGCCGCGCGGTTGGCGTATGATCGGGTCCCGGCGATGAAGCGTTGCCCCACCTGTCACGCTACCTATCCGCCGAGCAGCACGACCTGTCCACGCGATGGCGCCGGACTCGTCGCGGTCAGCGTCACGATGGGCTGGGATGCCGTCGAGGCGCCGGCCGAGGATCCGCCGGCGCCGGTCGAGGCGCAGCCGGCGGTGGCGATCGAGAAGCCAGCGCCGGTGGTGGCCAAGCCGGGGTCGGTGACGATGGGCTGGGATGCCGTCGAGGCGCCGGCCGAGGATCCGCCGGCGCCGGTCGCGGTGCCGCCGGCGGTCGCGATGGCGAAGCCGGCGCCGGTCGCGGCCAAGCCGGGGTAGGTGACGATGGGCTGGGACATCCCCGATGTTCCGTTGGAGCCCGAAGCACCAGCGCCGGTCGCAGCGGTTAGGCCCGGGCCCGGGGCGGTGACCCAGGGCTGGGACATCCCGGAGGTCGAGGACCCCGGTGCAGTCGCTGCCGCGCCAGCTCATCCGGTCGTCCCCGCGCCGCGACCTTCGCGCCCGGCCACCCCGATGAAAGCGTCGCCGGTGGCACGCAAGACGTTGTTCGGGATGGGTGCGGTGACGGTGATGCCGGCAACGGGCGAGGATCCGGACGTCGACCTCGACGACGCGCCGACCGAACAACGCCCGGCGGTAGTCGCGCCGACGGTCGTGGCGCCGCCCGTCGTGATAGCTCCCGTCGTGATGACGCCGCCGGTGGTCGCGACACCGCCGGTAGCCGCGAAGCCCAAGATCGTCGCGACCCGGGCGGTTCTGGCGCCGCCGGCGGCCGTGGCGCGGCCAGCGGTCGTGGCGCCGCAGGCCGTCGTGGCGCCGCCGGCCGTGGTGTCCCCGCCGCCGGTCGTCGTGGCGCCGCCGGTCGTCGTGGCGCCGCCGGCGGTGGTGTCCCCGCCGCCGGTCGTCGTGGCGCCGCCGGCGGTCGTGGCGCCGTCGGTCGTCGTCCCACCCGTGGCCATCGCCCCGCCGGTCGAGGAACCGCCGCCGCCGGTCGAGGCGCCGCCGCCGCGAGTCGAGGAACCGCCGCCGCTGATCGAGGTTGCCCCGCCCGCGAACGCCGCTCCGCCCGCGAACGCCGCTCCGCCCGCGAACGTCGCCGTCGCAGGCAGGGTGCCTGCCAGCGTCGCCCCGCGAACGACGTCGTCGATGTCCAGCGGTGGCCGACCCTGGATCTTGATCCTGGTCGCGATCATCGCCATCGCTGCGGTCGCGAGCATCGTCGCGTTCGCGATCACGAGCTGATCCGCCGCCCCGTCGTGGTTCAGACCCGCTTCAGATTCGTGGCGCACCATCCGATGATGAATGCTTCGGTCCGGATCGGACTCCTGATCGCCGCGCTGGCCCCCGGCTGCACCGCGGACAGTGCTGACGCTCCCGACGCCGCCGTGACCGTCGATGCCGCCGACCTGCCGCCGTTCAGCTTCTTCGTGACCAGCCTCGACACGGTTCGCACCCAGTCGGGCAGCAACGACGGTTTCGGCGGCAACCTGGGCGGCCTCGCCGGTGCCGATGCCATCTGCCAGCGCGCGGCGGCGGACGTCGGGTACGGCGCCAAGACGTGGCGGGCGTTCCTCAGCGTCACGCGTGACGCCACCGGCGCGCCGGTCCACGCCATCGATCGCGTCGGCGACGGGCCCTGGTACGATCGCAACCAGCGCCTCATCGCGATGGACCGCGCCGGCCTGCTGTCGACGCGCCCGCTGGGCGATGCCCAGGCGGTCAACGACCTGCCCGACGAGTTCGGCCGGCCGCTGACCACGTTCGGTGACACCCACGACACCCTCACGGGCTCGAACCAGCAAGGGATGCTCGAGAGCACCGATCCCGTCTCGACCTGCGCCGACTGGACCAGCGCGGTCGGACCCGGCAGCGAGATGCGCGTCCGTTGCGGCCACGCCTGGCCGGCGATGAGCGGCCAGCACTGGATCATGGCCCACCGGGTTCCCGGCTGCGCGCCCGGCGTTCGCCTGACGACCACGCCGCCCGGCCAGGAAGGCAACACCGTCGGGGGCCAGGGCGGCTGGGGTGGCATCTACTGCTTCGCGCTCACGCCGTAGCCCGGGTCAGTGCGAGCGCGAGGCAGGTCGCCGACGCGCAACATGAGGTGCTCACCTCCGGGGCAGCGGCGATCGCGGGTGGCAGCGCGGTCCGGCTGAGGTCGCGGAAGCCGAAGCGACGATAGAAGGCGGCGGCGGTGGTGGTCAGCAGGTAGACGGCGCCGGCGCCAGCGTCGCGGGCGGCGTTCACGCGGTTCGCGGACAGCGCCACGCCGAGGCCGCGACCGCGCTCCGCGGCGGCGATCGCGACCGAACGCACGAGCGCCGCGTCGCCATACCGCTCGAGACCGGCGACGCCGACCAGCTGCCGGTCGCGGACCGCGACCACGTACCCGTGGGGGAACTGGTCATCCATCCCGGCGAGCGGCAGCTCGCAGGCGGTGAGCAGCGCGACGATCGCGGGTCGGTCGTCGGCGCCGGCGGTGCGCAGCTCGACACCCGCCGGGACGGACGCCGCCGCCAGCCCGACCAGCCGGGCGAGGATGGTGTCGCGGGCGTCGCGGAAGCGCGTCCGCAGCTGGTCCGGCCCGATCGCTGGATCGTCGCTGGCCGGATCGGGGATCGGCCAGTGCAGGCGCGGCGCGGTGCCGAGCCACAGCGGACAGACCTCCTCGGCGCACAGCGTGATCACGGTGCCGACGCTGGCCGGATCGATGTCGTCGACCGACTTGCTGCGCTGCCCGGTCAGCTCGATCCCGACCTCGCCCATGGCCTCGATCGCGTACCGGTTGACGCGGCGCGGTCGGCTGCCGGCGCTCTGCACCGTGATCCGCTGACCGAACAGGCGCCGCGCCAGGCCCTCGGCCATCTGTGAACGCGCCGAGTTGGCGACACACAGAAACAACAGGCCCGGCGGCTGGACTCCTGACATTCGGACATCGTGATATGTGTATGTCATGTTGTCCAGCGCCGCCGAGCTCGATGTCCGGTCGCTGTCGCGGCTGTTCCGGGCCCTGGGTGACGAGACCCGGCTACGCATCGTGGCGCTGCTGGCGCATGGCGAGCTGTGCGTGTGTCACATCGAACGCGCGCTCGATCTGGCGCAGCCCAATGCGTCGCGTCAACTCGGCGTCCTGCGCGCCGGCGGGGTCGTCGACAGCCGCCGCGATGGCAGCTGGGTCTTGTACCGGCTCGCCGCGCCCGAGCACGGCGCGGCGCTGCGCGTGCTGGCGGTGCTGACCGCGTCGTTCACGACCCGGCGGGTGCTCCGCGGCGATCTGGCGCGGCTGCGACGGGCGTGCGGTCCGGGAGCCTGCCCGTGACGCTGTCGCGTCGCCTCGTGGCCGAGGGCGTGGGGACGGCGCTCCTGGTCACGGCCGTGATCGGGTCCGGCATCATGGCGCAGCGGCTGGCGGGCGGCGATGGCGCGGTGGCCCTGCTCGCCAACACGCTGGCGACCGGTGCGGCCCTGGTCGCGCTCATCCTGACCTTCGGCCCGATCTCCGGCGCGCACTTCAATCCGATCGTCACCGGGGGCCTCGCCGCCATGCGCGAGATCTCGGCGCGCGACGCCATCACGTACGTACTGGCTCAAGGTGTCGGTGGCGTCGCCGGCGCGGTGCTCGCCAACGCCATGTTCGACCTCGACCCGGTGACCTGGTCGACCACGGTGCGCAGCGGCCGGGCGCTGCTCTTGAGCGAGGCGGTGGCAACGTTCGGGCTGATCGGCGTCGTGATCGCGACCAGCCGCACCCGGCCCAGCATCGCGCCGTTCGCGGTGGCGGCGTACATCGTGGCGGCGTACTGGTTCACCGCCTCGACGTCGTTCGCCAATCCGGCGGTGACGCTGGCCCGCGCCGCCAGCGATACCTTCGCGGGGATCCGCCCCGCCGACGTGCCGGCCTTCGTCGCGGCCCAGGTGATCGGCGGCGCGGCGGCGGTCGCCCTGTTCGGCTGGCTGGTGCCGCGTTCCACCGTCGCTACGCCACCGTGACGACCCGGGCCGCCGGCACGCCGGCGAAGGCGCGGTTCCAGCCCACCGCGTAGCCGCTGACGCCGGCGACGATCACGCGGGCGCCGACCGCGAGCGCGCCGACGTGCTCGGGCGGAACGCGGGCGTCACCGATGACGTCGTCCTCGCAGCAAGTGGCGCCGAGCAGCACCACGGTGGCGCGCGACTCGCCGGGCCGCGGCGGTGGCGCGACCAGGCGCGGCGTCGACCAGCGCAGGTGGCACAGCCGCGACAGCTCGAGCACGCGCGCCGGCCGGCCGCCGACCTCGCGCGCCGCCAGCACCCGGCCGGAGGCGAAGCCGGCGCCCTCGGTCCACAGCCGGCCGGGTTCGAACAGCAGCCGCACGGCGGCCGGCACCTCGGCCCGCGCCGCCCGCAGCGCGTCGGCGAGGGTGGCGCCGCCCGAGGTGGCGTGCTCGAGCGCGAAGCCTTGCAACGAGCCGCCGAGGTCGAGCTGCTCGAGCGCGATGCCGGCGTCGGCCGCCGCCGCGTACGCCCGGCGCGCGCGCTGGGCCAGCGTGGCCGTCGAGGTCGCCAGCGGGCCGCCGTGGACGTGCAGCGCGCGCACGCGCCCATCGCCGGCCGCCGCCAGCGCCCGAAGCTCGTCGGCGCCGACCCCGAAGCGACTGTCGGCACCCTCGGCCAGGCGCACCGCGACCGCGACCCCGGCGACGGTGGTCGCGGCGGCGACCTGGTCCCGGGTCTCGCAGACCACCGTCACCCGATGGCGGGCGGCGAGCGCCGCCAGCGCGGCGCGGTCGACCTCGCCGGGCCAGGTCACCGACACCGTCGTCGACGGCAGCGCCAGGGCGGCGGCCTGCTCCTCGGGGCCGGCGACGTCGAGGCCGTCGAGGTGCTCGACGGCGAGCGCGACCGCGTCCGGCAGCGGGAACGCCTTCACCGCGTAGAGCAACTCGACGCCGGCGGCGTGGGCGGCGGCGTGCGCCCGCACCATGCGGGTCCGCACCACGCCGAGGTCGTAGATCAGCGCCGGTCCGGGCGGCAGCGCGGCGACCGCGCGCGCCACCGCCGGCGTCGCCGCCACGCTCATGGCATGCACCACCGGCGCCGCGCCGCCGCGCTGCGGTCGGCGGTCGTCACGGATCGGGCGTCGGCGCCGGCGGCGGTCGCGCCTGCGCGCGCTCGACCGCCGCGCGGTTGGCCGCCGATGGTCCGCCCGACCACACCACGTAGCCCAGCGGCACCCCGGCGCCGAGCGACAGCAGCAGCGCGCCTCGCCAGCGCAGGCCCTTCTTGCCCTTGATCATGAAGATGCCCGACACCGCCAGGTAGAGCAGCAGCAGGGCGTAGGTGTCGGCGACGTAGGTCCAGGCCTTCTTGCCCCGGTTGTAGTGCAACCAGTTGGCGACCCGCAGGAAGAAGCGTGACTCGCGGCCCTGTTCGATCACCTTGCCGCTGTCGCCGTACACGACCAGCTTCTTGTCGTCGTACTCGAGGTGGATCTCGTCGCCGGCGCGGTACGTCGAGCGCGGTGCGCCGACCTGCAACGCCGCCCGCGCCTGCGCGATCGCGTCGGGGTCAGGGACCTCGGCGGGGATCGGCGCGATCGTGCGCTCGCGCGTGTAGCTCACGAAGTTGGGATCCCAGTCGGCGATGTGGTTGATGGCCAGACCGCTGAGCGCGTAGATGAGCGTGAGCCCGACGGCCAGATAGCCGAGGTCGCGGTGGATGGCGCGCAGCCAGCCGCGCCAGCGCCGCTTGACGGCGATCCACAGCGACCCCTCGGGATCGCTGGCAGCGGCGTTGGTCACCCGTACCGCTCTTCGGTCCACGGGCTGGCGTGGTTGTGATAGCCGCGCACCTCCCAGTAGCCGGGTTCATCCCTGACGACGAAGCGGACCCCGGTCAGCCACTTGGCGCTCTTCCAGAAGTACAGGTCGGGGACCAGCGCGCGCACCGGGGCGCCGTTCTCGATCGCGAACGGCTTGCCGTCCATGCGGTAGGTGGCCAGCACGTTCGGCGCCGTGGCCTCGGCGAACGGGACGTTGGTGGTGTAGCCGTGGGCGGCCTCGAAGATCACGTGCCGGACGTCGCCCTTCACGCCCGCCTTCTCGGCCAGCAGCGCCACCTGCACGCCCTTGAACTGCGCGCCCAGCCGCGACCAGCCGGTGACGCAGTGGACGTCGGACGCTTGCTCGGTCTGTGGCAGCTTGAGCAGCGCCGCGTAGTCGAGCTCGAACGGCGTCTTGACCGCGCCGTGGACTCGCAAGCGGAAGCTGCGCACGTCGCCGGGCCCCTCGTCGCCGCCCATGTTGCGCAAGGCGCGGATCACCCGCTGACCCGGCGGCAAGCGCGGCCGGCCGTCGGTGCGCGTCTCGGCGCGCGCGGCGCGGGTGAGGTCATCGCCGGCCAGCCGGTACAGCGCCCCGCCGAACGCGACCAGCGCGGTGCCAGCGGCGGCGCCCTTGATGAAGGTGCGTCGGTCCCAGCGCGAGTGCAGCTCGGGGAAGCGTTCGAGGTCGGGGGAGCGGGGATCGCGCAACGTGGGGCCTCTTCGCAAGGTACCTCGATCTACGCAGCGAGGTCCCTGAAGTTACGGCGCCCGGACCAGGTCGGATCGACGACGTGTAATGTGGTGGCGTCGCGGTCGCTTGCGCGGGTCAGGCGCGGCCGTACACCGGCACCAGCGCGCCCGAGGTCAGGTGGTTGCCGGGGCTGGCCAGCTCCCCGATCGCACGCGCCAGCTCGTCGGCCTTGGGCCAGCGATCGAAGTCGGCATCCGGCATCGACGCGCGGTTGGCCGGCGAGTCGATGATGGACGGTGCCACCGCGTTGACCCAGATGCGCTCCCCGACCAGCTCGGCGGCCAGGCACTGGGTGATCGAGGCGACCGCGGCCTTCGAGGCGGCGTACGCGATCAGGCCGCCGGTCGGCGCCAGCGCGGGTCGCGCGATGACGTTGACGATCCGGCCGCCGCCACCGGAGCGGCGCATCGCGATCACCGCTTCGCGGCAGGCCAGGAAGCAGGTCTTCGTGTTGAGGGTCAGCATGCGGTCGAGATCGGCGAGCCGGGTGTCGGCGATCGGGGCCATCATGAAGCCGCCGACGAGGTGGATCGACGCCCACAGCTGCGGCAGCGCGGCGAACCAGCCGGCGACCGCGGCCTCGTCACCGAGATCGATCGACCCGGTGGTGCGGATGTGCGGCCCATTCAGGTGCGGCGGCGCGGTCGCCTCGACCATCGGCGCGTGCACGACCGCGCCGCGCTCGACCAGGTGAGCGACCACGGCCGCGCCGAGCGCGCCAGTGGCGCCGGTGACCACCACGTGACGGCCGGCGAAGTCGGAGAGCTGCATGCCGCGACTCTACGCGATTCGCGCGCCCCGGCTCGCGGTGCCCCAACCTCCGCCGCTTCGCGGCGGGACGGAGCCGGGCCCTGGGGGCATCGTGGGCCGGTCCCCGGTTCAGTCGATCGGCGGGAAGTTGTCGCAGGCGGCCTGGAACGAGTCGAGCGCCTGGGTCAGCGCGCCCTGCAGGTTGCCGGCACAGATGTCACCGAACACGACGTTGGTGCCGCCCGCCTGCTGGAACTGCTTGAGGCGCACGCCCTCGACGGCGTCGCCGAAGCTCGACGTGCACGCGGTCTGCCCGGCGATGATGGCGGCCGCCCAGCGACCGCGGTCGCCCTTGATCTGATCGAGCGGGGTCAGGAACTCCGACACCGCCGGGATGCCGGCGGTGCCGACACAGCCCTCGAGGCTGTTGATCGTGATCCCGCTGGCCTGTCGGAAGCTGCAGTCGTCCTCGTCGGTGAGGATGATGATGCCGAGCAAGGCGTCGGGGCGGATGAAGCCGGCGTTGGTGGTCGGCTGGATCGCCAGCTCCATGGCGCGCAGCGGCATCTCCAGGCCCGGCCCGCCGGTGCCGACGCTGGCCGCCTGCGCGAACGTGGTCGCCATGTTGGGGTCGGTACGCTCGAGCCACGTCCGCGGCATGCCGGAGACGGTCCGGAACCTGCCGTCCATCCCGGTCTGGTTGAACGGCAGGCTGGTCGAGAACGGCGGCGGTAGCACCTGCGTGCCGCTGGCGGTGACGCCGGTGGTGGTCACCGCGGCGCGGTAGTCGAGCTGCTCGCCGGTCGAGATGGTGTAGCTGTTGAGCAGCGTCGCGAACATCGGGAAGTTGCTGGCGAGGTTGGTCTGCTCCTCGGACATCGACCCCGAGTCGTCGACGACGAAGATGAGATCCATCTTGCGGCACTGCTCGGTGGCCGGCGGATCGCCGCCGTCGCCGCCGGTGTGCTGGCCGGCGTCGACCTGGACGACATCGTCGTCGTCATCATCGCCCGACAGACTCGGTCCGCAGGCGGCGAGAACCAGGGCAGGCACAAGGAGCAGCGGGGCGCCGAAGCGCACGTGGGCCAGAATACGTCGCATGGTCCCTCCGACAGGTATGTGCGCTGCAGGTCGATTCCCCTCGTCCCGCAGCGGCTGCAACATATCACCGGGGTCCCGGGCGCTGCCTACCAACTTCGTCTGTCGCGCCCTCACCCGCACCATGGTTCTCGACGGAGAACCGACCATCGCGGCTGCGGCCAGCCGTGGATGGCCATGCAGTATAGTGCCTACGCTCGGCCCAGCCTCCGCCCGGCCGTGCGCTACGATCCGGGGATGCATCTCCTCGCCCGCGCGATCATCACCGGCTTCGGCTTCACGCTCGGCGCCGCCGTGTTCCGCAAGGTCGCCAAGCAGCTCGGCTTCGAAGATCCCATGTACGCCGTGGTGCCGCGACCCGATGCACCCCCGCCGCCGGTTGGCGAGCCGCAGCGACAGCGGAGCTGAGCGCTCCGCCAAGGCGCGACTCCGATCAGCCCTTCATCAGCTCGGCCATGCGCCGCTTGGCCTCCTCGGGCGAGACCAGCTCGATGACCGCGCAGATCGTCCAGCGGTTGCCGCCGACGTCCTTCACGCACGCGCTGCGGTAGCCGTAGAACTGGTCCTTGGGCCCGGTCACCGACGTCGCGCCGGCGTCGAGCGCTCGCTGGTAGGTCGCGTCGACCGCGGCCGCGTCGTCGACGTAGTACGAGAACGCGGCCGGCATCGGGTCCATCCCGAGGCCGGTGTCGCCGCACATGACCACCGAGTCGCCGAGGCGGATCTCGGCGTGGGCCACGGTGCCTCCCGGGCCGTCGTAGCGCTCGACCACGGTGCCGCCGAACGCGCGCTCGAGGAAGGTCAGGACCGCGTTGGCGCCGGGCACGACGAAGCTGGGGGTGATGACGTGGTGACCATCGGGACGGGGAAGCTTGGACATGGCTCGCTCCTGGTTGGTGACCGCCACCTTACCGGCTGCCATTGACAGGGGCCTGTCAGGTTTGACCAGCGGCGCAGACAAGCGCCACGCGTCGAACAGTCTGTCCGACCGGCGCCGATTGTGCGCGCCGCCCGCGCAGGCTAGGAACTCCAGGTGCCCTCTCCACGCTGGACCGCCGTCCCCGCGCTGGCCGCGCTGGTCGCGGCCGGCGGTCGCTGGGTGATGCAGGGATCGGGCAACGTCTACACCGCGACCCACAAGCGGTTCTACGTGCCCGATCAGGATCTGGGCTGGCGGGTCGCATCTGCGGGGCCGGTCTGGATCGGGCTCGAGCTCATCGCCGCGCTGGCGGCGGTGGTCATCGGTGTCGCGATCGCCGCGTACGTCGTGACGCGGTGGGAGCGACGGCGGGGGCGCAGCGGCGGGCTGCGATCCGCGCTGTGGATCGTCGCGGTGCTGCCGCTGGCGGCCCCAGCATGGGCGTTCGCGAGCGGGTTCGGCCCCGCCGGTGGGCGTGAGGCGCTGCCCGCGGGTGCGAGCGCCGCGGCGCCGAGCGCGGGGATCGAGGGCGGTCTCGATCTACCGTCCGGACGCTACGAGGTGGTGGCCCATGCCGGCACCGCGGTGACCGCCACGCTCGAGGCCGGCGAGGAACGGTTCGAGGCCCGCTTCAGCCGCGGCATCAGCGGCGCCTGGACCGCCGATCCGCGCGACCTGACGCGACCGAGCCAGGCCGAGATCAGCGTCCAGGCCAGCGTCGTCGACACCGGCATCACGCTGCGCAGCCAGCATGCGCGCGACGAGTACTTGCGGGTCGCCACGTTCCCGCGCATCACGCTGCGGCTCGGCCCGCTGATCGCGGCGCGCCAGGACGGCCCGGCGCAGGTCGCCTTCCGCACCGTCGGCTCGCTCGACTTGCTCGGCGAGACGCTCACCGTCGAGATCACCGGCAACCTGCGTGCGCTCGACGCGCCAGCGCGGGTGAGGCTCGGCCTCCCGGTCGCAGCCGCCGCCGTGCTGATCGACGCCGATCTCGCCATCACGGTCAGCGGCACCGCGCTGCGCGCCGACCGTGACTCCTTCGATTCGGATCGCATCCCCATCCACGTCGCGCTCGTCCTCGTCCACCGAGCGTGACCCGAACCTCCCGGACCCAGCGGAGATCCATGAAGAAGCTCACCAAGGTGTTGGTCATCACGATGGCAGTGTTCGGTCTGGCCGCCGCCGGCTGCAAGAAGAAGGGCGAGCCGGCTGCGGGCTCGGGCTCGGCCACGGCGTCGGGCTCGGCCACGGCGTCGGGCTCGGCCACGGCGTCGGGCTCGGCGTCGGGCTCGGGCTCGGGCTCGGGCTCGGGCTCGGGCTCGGGCTCGGGCTCGGTGGCGACCGATCCGGCGCCGACCGCCGACTACCTCAAGGTCGTCGCCGATCACAACGAGGTCGGCAAGGGCAAGGTCGAGGTGGTGTTCGCGACGTGGACGGTGACCAAGGCGGCGTTCGATCCCGCCAACCTCGAAGGAGGGACCGCCGAGATCGAGGTCGATCCGTCGAGCCTGTCGTCGGGCGTCAGCAAGCGCGACAAGCACCTCAAGTCACCCGACTATCTCGACGTGGTCGCCTTCCCGAAGTCGACCGTCAAGGTGGCGAACGTCAAGAAGACCGGCGACCAGCGCTACACCGCGGACGCGACCATCAGCATCCACGGCGTCGAGATGACCTGGCCGCTGGCGTTCGAGGTCACGGCGGCGACCGCCGACTCGGTGCAGGTGAAGTTCGTGCAGCCGTTCTCGCGGCTCGACTTCAAGGTCGGCAAGGCCGAGGCCGACGAGTCCTCGAAGTCCGCCGTCGAGTTGCAAGGTCTGCTCACCATCAAGAAGACCTGAGCCCCACCGGCTGACGCGCGTATTCGGCTTGGCGTGCGCACGGCCATCTGAAACACTTGCCGGGCACGTGAACGAAACCAACCTCGCGCCGGGGCTGCTGATCGCCATGCCCCAGCTCCTCGATCCCAACTTCACCCGCGCGGTGGTGTTGATGATCGAGCACAACGATCAGGGTTCGTTCGGGCTGGTCATCAACCAGCCCAGCCCGATCAAGGCCGCCGAGTTGCTCACCAGCCTCGAGATGGCGTGGCGGGGCGCCGCGGACGACGTGGTGTGGTCGGGCGGACCGGTCAGCCCCACCACCGGGTGGGTGCTGCACGAGCCGATCGCCGGCATGGGCGGGCCCGGCACCACCGAGGTCGCGCCCGGCGTCGCGTTGTCGACCTCACCCGAGCGGCTGCGCACGCTGGCCAGCCAGCCGCCGGGCCGCATCCGCGTCCTGCTCGGCTACTCGGGCTGGGCGGCCGGTCAACTCGCCGGCGAGATGGCGCGCGGGTCCTGGCTGCACGCCGATATCGATCCCGCGATCATCTTCGATCTCGACGCCGACGAGATGTGGGTCGAGGCCGTGCGTTCGCTCGGCATCACCAACCCCGAGGCCGTGGTGCAGGGCCGCGGCATTCACTAGCCGGTCGGTTCACCAGTCGCCGGGGGTGAGCGTGATGTCGACCTGGCGGTGGTCGGGATCATCGTCACCGACGGGCAGCTCGCTGGTGCCCTGGTGGTGTCCGAACATGATGACGTCGCCGCCGTGGGCGTCGACCGCGAACCGGCCATCGACGTCGGTGGTGGTCGAGGCGCTGCTGTCACCGAGATCGCCCGACAGCACGGTGACGCTGGCGCCCTCGATCGGCCGACCGGCGTCGTCACGGACCACGCCGCTCACCGTCTTGGCCCGCGGCGGCGCCAGGTCGAGATCGAGGGTGGCGACGCCGCCGGCCTCGATGGTCGCCTCGAAGCCACGCTTGCGGGTCCGGTTCGACACCTCGCCGCGCATCGCGCACGCCGGCAGGCCATCGGCGCGGTAGCTGCCACCGCGCACGGTCACCAGGTGCCGACTGCGCGGCGACACGGTGGTGTGAGCGGTCGCGCACGAGTTGACCGTCAGCGTGAACGTGCCGTCACTGATGCCGGCGGCGCGGCCGACCAGGCTGCCGGTGCCGGACAGCCGCAGCGTGCCACCGCTGCCCGGCGAGGTGACGATCGCGGACACCGCGCCCTCGCCGGCCACGTAGGCCGTCACCTGGTACGTACCGGGCGGCAAGGCAAACACCTCCCAGCGCCCGAGGTCATCGGCGCGTTCCTGCTGGTTCATCGTGCCGTCCGACATGCCGACGATGTCGACGAAGGCGCGGGCCGCCGGTGCACCGCCCGCGGTCTCGATCGAGCCGACCAGATCGGCGCCCAGGTTCGGGATCGTGAACACCACGTCGTCGTAGCGGGCACCGTCGCGGCACGCGAACGTGCGGGCCAGCGACGGCGGTGCCTTCCACGGCCAGGCGCGCAGCGTGACGTCGCCCTCCTCGATCGAGGTCCAGCGGAACCCGCCGTCGTCCTCGAACGCCCCGTTGGGATAGAAGCCGCTGTCGGCGTCGCTCGACCACGCCCGCTCGAGGGCACCATCACCGGCATCGCCGCCGTCGGCGCGGATCACACGACCGCTGACCACGCAGCCGGCGATCATCGTCAGGTCGGCGGTGGCGGTGTCGCCGGCGACCAGCGCGATCGTCGGGTTCGACTCGGTGGCGCCGTAGCGATCGTGGAACGCCTCGACGACGTAGTGGGCCTCGCCCAGCTCGAGCTGGAAGGTGCCGTCGAGATCGGTCTCGGCGACGTCGGTGCCCAGCACCGGGCGCAGCTCGTGACCGTCCGACGGTGTCGCGCGGACCAGCGCCCCGGCGATCGGGTGTCCGGCGCGGTCGAAGACGCGGCCGGCGATGACGCCGGCGCGCACGACCTCGAGATCGGCACCGCTGAGGTTGGTGTACACGGCGAGGTCGGGTGCGATCTCGAGCCGCGAGGCGGCGATCTGATCAGTGCGCGGTCGGCCGGGCAGGCGCTCGCGCGGCGACTCGCCGACCGAGATCATGCCGGCAGCGCGCACGAAGGGGCGGTAATGGCCGGCCCGGACGTCGATGCTGTAGCGGCCGGCGAGATCGCTCTGCGTGGTCGCCTCGCTCTGTCCGTCGGAGAACACCACCTCGACGTCGGGCACCGGCTTGCCGCTCGCGGCGTCGACCACGGCACCGGTGACGCGGACCAGGCCGTCGGCGGGGGGCGCGGCCGCGATGGGGCCCAGTCGACGGTTGCCGCGCTGCCAGCGACCGTCGTGGAAGCGCAGCGGTGCCGCCGGGCCGCTCGGTTGCGCGCCGGCTCCGTCACGACCAGACCGGGTCGGTCGGTCGTCACCACCGCCGTGGCGCCAGGCGACCAGGCTGACGCAGAGCGCCGCCGCCACGCCAAACGCCAGGAGCCAGTTTCGGGAGCGGGTCGGAGGGAGGGCGGCCATCGGCATCTCTAGGACGCACGAGCCGCGCGTCGGTTTCATCTTTCAACCCGCGACCGGGGCCGGGAATTCCGCCCCGACTTCGCCGGTTTCAGGCCGCGACCACCTCGACCACCACGGCGGTGATGTTGTCGCGGCCGCCGCGCTGGTTGGCCAGGTCGATCGAGGCGGCGGCGCCGGCGTCGATGGGGTCATCTGCGCACAGCTCGAGGATCTCGTCGTCGCCCTTGATGTAGCCGTGGAGCCCATCGGTGCACATGAGGAAGCGATCGTTGACCGCGACGTCGACGTCGGCGGTGTCGACCTGGACGTAGTCCTTGTGGCCGACCGCGCGCGTGATGACGTTCTTGGCGTTCGAGCGCTCGGCCTCCTCGGCGGTGATGAGCCCGTGCTTGAGCTTGTAGTTGATGAGCGTGTGGTCCTCGGTGATCTGCAGCACCGAGCGGCGGCGGATGCGGTAGACGCGGCTGTCGCCGACATGGGCCGCGAACGCGTAGCCGCCGCCCACCAGCAGCGCCGAGCAGGTCGTCGACATGCCGCGCTTGTCGGGTGACAGCTCGGCCATGCCGAAGACCATGTAGCAGGCCGACTGCACGCCGCTCTCGAGCAGGCGGCGGATCTCCCAGTTGGCCTCGCTATCGCCCTCCAGACAGCGGGTGGTCAGGCGGTCGAGATCGCGGGCTGCGCCCCGCACCCACATGTGCAACTGATCGACGCACTCGCGGCTGGCCACCTCGCCCTTGTTGTGGCCGCCGACGCCATCGGCGATGACGTAGAAGCCCATGTCGTCGTCGCGGAAGTACGCATCCTCGTTCTGGGCCCGCTTGCGCCCGACATCGGTCATCGCGACCGACCGTGTTCTGACCGGCACCCGCTTGAGCATCTTGGCATGATAGCAGCGCGCACAACTGCGTGGCAGGGGAGCTGCTGGGGATGTAGGTTCGTGGGGTGAGCACCCGCCTCGCTGCCGCGCTGGTCAGCACGCGCGATTCCATCGTCGCGAGCTGGTCGCACCGCTTCGATCGATCGGGGCTGCGCGGTCCAGCCGCCTCGCGCGCCACCGAGCATGCCGCCCTGGCCGGCGGCCTGATCGAGTCGCTCGCGGTCGCGGTTTCGGACGGCCCCGAGCAGCTCCGGCCCGGTGCGCCGGCGTTGCGGGACCTCGAGAAGGCAACCGCGTTCGCCGGCTCCACGCTGGCGGCGACCGGTGCCACCGGCTTCGAGGTGGCGGCGGTGCTGCTGGCGCTCCGCGACGCCGTCCTCGAGCACACCGACATCGAGCTGATCCGTCCCATCGAGACGCTGTTCGAGTGGTTGACCGTGGTCGCCCTCGACGCCTTCGCCTCGTCGGGACGCCGGGCGGCGGCCGAGCGCGCCGCCGAGCAGCTCGAGGCCGGGACGCCGGTGCTGATGATCACGCCCGAGATCCCCGGCGTGCTGCTGGTCGGGGCGCCGCCCGAGGACGTCCTGGACAGCATCCTGGCCCGCGCGCTGCTGCTGGTGGTGCGGGTCGGCGCGGCGTCCCTGTTGATCGACGTTTCGGGGCTGGCCGACGCCGCGGCGGCCCCGATGCGGGCCTCGATGGAGCGGCTGTTCGGCCAGCGCCGCATGGCCCCGGTCGAGCTCGTGATCGTGGGTGCCGGGTCCGAGATCCTCGCCCGCTGGGGTGACCAGGCCCAGTCCCACGGGGTGACGGTGCGCGGCTTCGATCGCTTCGATGCCGCGCTGACGCACGCCTTCCAGCGCGCCGGGCTCAATGTGATCCGCCGTAGCTCCTGAGCGCGCCCCCGACGGGGTACAATGGCCGGCGAAGGTGGGCTCTACCTCCATCCCCTTCGGGCGGTACACGCTGGTCGAGCGCCTCGCGATCGGCGGGATGGCCGAGCTGTTTCTGGCCACCGCGCCGGGCGAACATGGCTTCCAGCGCAACGTCGTGATCAAGCGCCTGTTGCCCGCGCTGGCCCGCGAGCCGGTCTACACGGCGATGTTCATCGACGAAGCCAAGCTCACCGCGCGGCTGACCCACCCCAAGATCGCCCAGACGTACGAGCTCGGCCGGGTCGGGACCGAGCTGTTCATCGCGATGGAGCTCGTCGACGGCGTCGACGTGCTCGCGCTGCTCCGCGAGATGGCCTGGCAGCGGCGCCGGATCCCCAACGAGCTCGCGGTGTGGATCGCTCACGAGGTCCTCGACGCCCTCGACTTCGCGCACGGCCTGCACGGCGAGGACGGCAATCCACTCGGTATCGTCCACCGTGACATCTCGCCATCCAACGTGCTGCTGTCGCGGCGCGGCGACGTCAAGCTGGTCGACTTCGGCATCGCGCGTGCCGTCGGCCCCGGCCGCCACCACCGTACCAAGACCGGCACGCTCAAGGGCAAGTACGGCTACATGTCTCCCGAGCAGGTGATCGAGCAACCGGTCGACGCTCGCTCGGATCTGTTCTCGGTCGGCGTGGTGCTGGCCGAGATGCTGTGCGGTCGTCGCCTGTTCGCGGCGTCGGCCGAGATCGACGTGCTGCTGATGGTGCGCGACGCCCGGCTGTCGCGGCTCGACCAGTACGGCGGCCACATCCCCGCGCCGCTCGACGCCATCCTGCGCCGGGCGCTGGCCAAGGACCCGGGCGATCGTCACGCCGACGCCGCCGAGATGCGCGACGCGCTCGCCGAGTGGATGTTCGAGGAACGACTGCGGGTGACGCCGCGGCATATCGGCGAGCTGGTCGACTCGCTGTACGACGCCGCCTGGCAACGTCGTCGCCAGGCGATGGCCCAGAACGCCGAGGAGCAGGCGGCGGCGGCGGTGTCCGCCGAGCAGGCGGTCAGCGCCGGGCTCGACGGCATTCCGGCTGGCGAGCTGCGGATCGGCGAGAGCATGCCGATCATCTCGATCGAGACGCCACCGGCGCCGGCCGAGGAGCCGCGGCTAAGCGACCTCGGTGACCTCGACCTCGACAGCGAGCTGGAGCTCGGTCCGATCGCGCGCCGCACCGCACCGCGCGCGGTGGTGGCCGCGCCGGCCGGCGTCGAGGAGTCGAGCGGCAAGGTGTCGGTGGGGACGCAGGCCACGGTGGCGGCCGCCGGTTTCCTCGACACCGACTTTGGCGATCTGGCGCTCGACATCGAGAACGCGGTGCAGCGGCTGCAAACGCCACCGCCGGCGGCCGTGGAGCTCGACGTCTCGGTGCGCTACGCGTCGATCGAGGACGCGATCTCGTCGATCTCACCGTCCGACGCCGATCCGTCGGCGATCGACTTCGACGAGTCGCAGGTCGAAGATCGGAGCCGGCGGTCGCGGCCGATCGCGCTGCCGTCGCCGGCCGAGATCGCGCTCGCCGCCGGCACCGCCGAGCCGCCAGCGCTCAACGAGATCGGCGTCGAGGCGACGATGACCGGCGACTTCGCCGTCACCGCCCCGATCACGCTGCTGTACCGCCTGACCACCGGGCGCGCCAACGGGCTCCTGACCGCGGCCGTCGGCGGCATCAAGAAGGAGATCTATGTTCGCGGCGGCGTCGCCGAGTACGTGACCTCCAACGTGGCGAGCGAGTTGCTCGGTCACTACCTGGTCAGCCGGGGCGCGCTGTCGGCCGGCGAGCTGGCGATGGCGCTGGCGATGATGCCGCACTACGGAGGCAAGCTCGGCGACACGCTGGTCGGCCTCGGGTTGCTCAAGCCGCTCGAGGTCTTTCGCCACCTCACCTACCAGGTGCGACAGAAGTTGATCGACGTGTGCACGTGGACCAAGGGCACGTTCGCCTGGTACGAGGGCACCGAGAACACGCGGACCGCGTTCCCGCTCGATCTCAACACGTTCGAGGTGCTCGGCGCCGGTGCGATGGCGATGCCCGACGACGCCGTCGGACAGTGGATGATGGAACGCGCCGCCTCGACCGTGGTCCGGGTCCGGCCGCGGCCGGCGGTCGAGCTGGAGCGGTTCGAGATCACCGGGCTGCCGACCCTCTACTCGCGCGTCGATGGCGACCGCACGGTTGGCCAGCTGGTCACCGAGACCCTCGATCCGATGTCGCAGCGGCGCCAGGCGCGCATGTTGCTCCTGCTCGAGCAATGCGAGCTGGTGCGGACGGCGACGCAAGCGATCTGACGATATCGTGAGATGCTCGGAGAGGTCATGACCCTCGTCCGGCTCGAACGACAGGACGAGGACCTGGCGCTGGTCTTCCGACTGCAGCACGTCATCGCTGGGGCCATTCGCTATGTGCGTCCGAAGCACGCGCACATCGTGAAGATCGACGGCTGGTTCGGCGCCCGCTGGCGCTGCTTCGCGGGCAGCGCGAACGGCCGGGACCTCCATCCCGATGATCGTCTCGCCATCCCACCGTTCGCGCCGAACCGGGTCCTCTCCGAGGCAACCTATCGCCGCCAGGGCCACGTCCTCCAGCAGATCAAGCCGCGAAGACTCCACGACCGCCCCATCCGACCGTCACGGGGCATGCCGCTCTACCTGGACGAACGGACGCCTTCCGGGATCTTCGTCTGGTACAGCGGCAACACGGCCACGCAGGACCGCGCGTCACTGATGGTCTACGAGGTCGAGCGGGACGATGAGCAGCGCGCGTGGTACGCGGAACTCCAGCGACGTGAGGGAACCTGGACCGTGTCCGCCACCGTCGGCACGTCGGTCACCGAGGTCGGCGAGCTGGAGACCGCGTATGCCAACGCCCTGGCGCCCCTGGTCGAGCACGCGGATGACGGGGCGCGCCAGCGCTTGCGCGACCTGTGGCAACGAGCGCTCGATGCCGTCATGGGCCCCGACGTCGCGCAGGCGATGGTCCTCATCGACCAGTACCGTTCCCTGAAGCCGGGCGACCGGTACATCCGGCTGCTGCACGGACGAAGTCTCGCCGGTCGCCGATTGTTCGTGGCGGCTGAACAGGAGCTTCGCGCCATCGAGCATCAGTCGTCCGAGGCGGGGTGGCGGAGCGTCTGGCTCAGCGAGTGGGCCGAACTCTGTGACAAGCGCGGCGACCTTGCCGCCGGCGAGGCCGCCTATCGAGAGCTCGCGAACCTCCGGCCCGGCGAGACCTCATCCTGGATCCGCCTCGGCGCGTGTCTGGCCACCCAGGGCAAGCTCGAAGAGGCGGAAGCGATCCATCGCCACGCGACGCTGCAATCGGGAGATCCCGACGAGGGCTACCTCAATCTCGGCTACGTCCTCCGCGCCGCCGGCCGCCTCGAGGAAGCGGTCGAAGCGTTCGAGAGCGCCTTGAAGCTCTGTCGCGACTACCCCGAGGCTTCGGCCGCGCTCGCCGACGTTCGCGCCGCCCTCGAGTTGCGCCGCCGCGACCCGTGACCGTCAGCGCAGCCGCATCACGTGGATCGCGCCGGCGCCCCTCAGGGGGGCGTCCCACGCGGCGCTCCGAACTTGTCCTGCCCGGTGCCGGTCGGCGCCTCGCCGTCGGCGTCGATCGAGATCTCGTTGGTGCCCTCCTTGATCTCGATCGTCCGGGTCACCGGCTCGGCGGTGCGTTCGGTCCAGGCGCGCAGCGTGTAGGCGCCCGGCGCCAGGCTGCGGAAGCGGAACGCCCCCTTCGCGTCGGTGACCGCGTAGTGCGGCGCGGCGACGACGATGATCGAGGTGGCCATGTTCGCGTGGAGGTTGCAGCCGACCTTCACGATCCCCTCGCGGTCGAACGTCACCGCGCGCTGGGCGTTCTTGAAGATGCCGAGGTCGAACGGGCGCGCCGCCGAGCGCGAGAAGACGTTGTGGTAGATCTCCGCCTGCTCGCCGTAACGCGTGAGGTCCACGGCCGCCTCCTCGATCTTGGCCAGCTCCTTGCCGGACGGCCGCTCCGCCGGCGGGTCGACGATCTGTCCCTCGAGCGGGTCGATCGCGCCCAGGAGCTCCGCTTGCTCGGCCTCGGGCACGTCGAACTTCACGAGCGCACCGACCAGCGCCTCCACCGTCGCGGCCCACTCCTCCCTGGTGACGTGCATCGAGGCGTGCAGGATCTTCATCTCGCGGCCGCCGTACTGGCAGGGGCCGCCGGTGACGACGCACACGAAGTCGACCAGGTCCTTCGTCCGGGCGGGGATGTTCGAGTTGACGAACCGGAACTTCACGCGCTGGTCGGCCGCAAGCCGCGCGACGAATTCACCCACCACCGCCTCGATGGCCGGCTGGCCGCCCAGCCGCGTGAACAGGTCTTTCGGCTTCGCATCGAAGGCGGGTTGCGGCACGTTCCCCGCGCCGGGCGACGCGTCCGTGTCGGTCCCGGTGGCGGCTGACCCCTCACCTCGCGGCCGGACCGCGACGCGATCAAGGCCCTGGGCGGCAGCAGCGGAACCCGTAGCTCGGCTCGAGCACGTTGACCGCCGCTCGCGAGGTCCGGAAATCGCACGTCGCGCCCGCCGCCGGTGTGTCGTACGCGCCGCCACGCAGGACGGCGATGCTGGTTCCACCCGTCGTCTGCCCGGTGATCTCGTTGGTCCACTCCTTCAGGTTGCCCGACAGATCGAGCGCCCCGGGCGCCGCCACGCACGCCGCCAGCGAGCCGGTCGCGACCATGGCGTCGTCGTCGCTGCCGCCGGGGATGCTGTCGTGCGGCTCGGTGTTGCAGGCCGCGGCGCTGAAGCTGTTGCCGTATGGATAGACCGTGTTGGCCACGCCCTCGCACGCGGTCTGCCACTGGGGCGCCGTGCACAGCGCCTTGCCCGCCGACATGCACGCGGCCTGGGCCACGTTGAAGGACACGTTGCGCCACGGCAGCACGCCCGGGTTCGAGCACGACCTCGCCGCCGACACGCCGGTCGCGATCGCCGTGGCGTCGGGATGCGACGCCTCGTAGGTGTCGATGTAGTAGTCGAGCGGGCCGACCAGCACATGGGTCATCGCGTCGACGACGGCGTTGGGCCCGCTGTTGTTGTCGACCACGCCGTCGCAGTTGTTGTCGAGGCCATCGCAGGCCTCGGTAGTCGTGGTGCCGGCGTCGGGCAGGACGGTCAGGTCGCACGTGGTCTGCGACGGGTCGCCCGGATCGCAGATGCGCTCGCCGACGTCGCGGCACACGCCGAGCCCGCCGTTGTCGCATTCCTGACCGAGGTCGGTGAAGGTGTCGTCCTCGATGCCGTCGCAGTCACCGTCCTCGCCGTCGCAGCGCTGCTCGGCCAGCACGATG
Source organism: Myxococcales bacterium (assembly GCA_947483555.1). GTDB lineage: Bacteria > Myxococcota_A > Polyangia > Haliangiales > Haliangiaceae > UBA2376. The sequence goes on along the minus strand of CANKMW010000089.1, from coordinate 2,330 downwards.
CCGTTGGGTACGCTGGGATCGAACTCGACGGCGGCGTCGTAGTCGCACCACCACCGGGTCTGGGGGCCGCGGGTCTCGCAGATCATGGTCGTGCCCGCGCACGGCGTGCCGGCGGTGACGCGGCACTGGCCGCTGGGGGGCGTCGGCAGGGTCTCGTCGACGATGCCGTCGCAGTCGTCGTCGAAGCCGTTGCAGTCCTCGGCCCGGGCCGGGAACAGCGGACACATGTACTCGCAGGTCAGAGGGTCGGCGTCGAGATCGGCGAAGCCGGGTTGGCACATCACGAACTCGCACTGGCCGGCCGCGCAGCGCTGGACCGCCCCGGTGCCGATGCAGCGGTGATTGCACGTGCCGCAGTTGCTGGAGTCGTTCTGCTTGTCGAAGGCGTTGTCGACGATGCCGTCGCAGTCGTCGTCGAGCTCGTTGCACTGGTCGTCGATGCCGATCGGCGTGCACTGCGGCGCGTCGATGCGGGCGTCGCCATCACCGATGCCGCCGTCGCCATCGCCGCCGCCGCCGTCGCTGTCGTCGTCGTCATCGCCGTTGTTCAGATCGAACGGCCGCAGGCCGCAGCCGGCCAGCGCGACCGTCAACCCGACCACCAGCACGATGGGCTGCACCTGCCGCCGCCGGCGCAGCCCCCGCGCGCCGAGCGCGAGCGTGACCAGGACGAAGCTCACGCCGGCGCCGCCGCTGCCGCCACCGCCGCCGGGGCCGGCGGCCGAGCAGCCACCACCGCCGCCCGGCTGCACCCGATCGGGCCGTCCCGCCGGCCGATCGGGCGCGCAGATCGCGTCGCCGTCGCGCACCACGCACGTGAACTCATCGCTGCACTCGACCAGCTTGCACGGGTCCTCGATGCAGGCGCCGTCGGAGCACACCTCGCCCGCGTCGCAGTTGATCGCCACGCACGGATCGTCGCTGCAGGTACCGTTGACGCACACCTCGCCCGACGGACAGGGCACGTCGGCGCACGCGTCGGGCACGCACGTGCCCTGGGTGCACCGCTGCCCCGACGGACACTGCGTGTCGTCGCAGTTGGGGATGCAGGTTCCGGCGTCGCAGCTGCAGCCCAGCGGCTCGGTGCAGCCGGGGTGGCAGTCGACGCCCGCGCACGGATCGGGCACGCACGCCGAGTCGAGACAGATCTGGCCCGCCGGACAGCCGAGCACGTCGCAATCGACGCAGGCCCCGAAGCGGCAGGTCTCCAGCGGATCGCAGGTGACGCCGGCGCAGGGGTCGACGCACATGTCGTTCTGGCAGATCTCGTCGGGCAGACAGGTCGCGCACGCGCTCGGGACGCAGAAGTTGCCCTGCGGCGTCATCTGGCAGCGGAAGCCAGCCTGGCACGGGAACTCGTCGGACGCGCACATCAGCCGGCAGCCGCCGTCGAGGCACGACGTCATCACCGGGCATGCCGCGTTGTCGTCGGGGATGCCGTCGCAGTTGTCGTCGACGCCGTTGCACTGCTCGGGGTTGGGATCGACCGCGCCAACGCACACGATCGCTCCGCCCACGCACACGTTCATGCCGAACTGGCACGGCGACATGTTCGACGTGCCGCACGGCATGCCGACCTGCGGGTCGTCTTCCTCGAACGCGCCGTCGCAGTCGTCGTCGATGCCGTTGCACTCGTCGAACGGGTCGGTGGGCACGCAGCCGGGCGTGCACGAGATGCCCTCGTCGATCGCGCCGTTGCAGTTGTCGTCGAGGCCGTTGCAGACCTCGGGCTGCGGCATGGCGCCAGGCATGGTGATGTTGCACGTGACCCCGGTGCCGCCGGCGTTGCACACCAGCGTGCCGGTGCCGCGACACGTACCCAACCGGCCGTCGTCGCAGGCGTTGCCCTTTTCGGGGAAGTCCTCGTCGACGCGCGTGTCGCAGTCGTCGTCGAGGTTGTTGCAGGTCTCGAAGATGATCGAGCCCGAGACGATCGTCGCCAGCGCGTTGGCCAGCTGCTCGTCGCTGCCGACCAGGAAGGCGGCGTTGGTGCCGCCGGCGGCCGCGATGGCGTTGAGTTGCGTCTCCTCGGACGGCAGGACCGAGAACCCGACCACGTAGGTGTCGATGCCCGTCATGCGCAGGGAGGTCGCCGCCGCCACCGGGTTGCCCTGGCAGCTCTCGGCGCCGTCGGTCACCAGGATCACGCCGTAGCGCCGGCAGCCGCCGGTCGAGGCGAGGTCGCAGCCCTTGATGGGCGTGAGGTAGTCCTCGACCGCGGCCAGCGAGTTGGCCAGCGGCGTGGGCCCGGTGCCGCGCAGCTCGCAGTCACCGCCGCCGGCGAAGTTGCAGTAGTTGCCCTGGATCTGGGTGTTGTCGAAGTTGGTCTC